>NZ_JAFWOM010000013.1 GCF_017545445.1 Fibrobacter sp. | reverse complement strand
TTTGATTGCGACCCGTATCAATAGCGGCTTTATGGATGGCGTATTCGTCCCATTTGGCTTTCTGTGCTTCGTCGATCATTTGCTGTTCCTCTTTCGATAATTTAGCCAATTTCGCAGTCGAAAACAAGCGTGCGAACACCGAATTTTCGTACTGCTTGGGCATCTGCGTCATGTTTTTCATGTTCTTGAGGGCGTAAAGCCCCATGTCGAGCGTCGTTTCCAGCTTGTCCAAGTGCTTGTTGAACTTCGGGAGTTCCACGAATGCGAAATTGAGCGTGTTGCTGATGCTTACGCCATTGACTTCGCGAAGCTTTGCGCGGCGGATGTAACGGTCGTCGGCGAATACGTTGAATTCCATGAACACGACAGTCACGACCGGGCTCAATTCGTAACTGTACTTTTGGCCACGTTCGCCCTGTGCGATAATCATCTGTGAAGCGTAGTAAATCGCACGGTTGACGATGTTTTCCTGATAAAGAATCTGCACTTCGATGATGAATCGTCGCTGAGCCGTATCGATGCAGTGCAAATCAAAGACCGTAGTCCGGTTTTCGTTGGAACCGTCGCTGTATTCCTTGTTGCGGGACTGCACATCAACAATCGGCGACGCGATTTCGCCTTCAAGCACGGCGTTCAAAAGCGCAATCAGGCAGACCTTGTTCTGCGAGTCGGGATTGAAGGCCTTCTTGAACGTCCTGTCGAGAAGGAGGTCGGCAAAAACTCCGGCACCCTTGTATTCTTCGAACGTCTTGGCCTCGCCAATCATTTCGCCGTGGCCATTATTTGTCCCGGCGTTGTTAATTTCGGCGTTATCATAATTTTCGGCGTTATTATTTTCCATATTTTTCCGTTGTTAAACACCCGAAAATGTCGGGCTCATAGACAGAAAACCGTTCCCCATCCTTTATATTAACACGCGATTTTGTGGAAAATGGACCAAAATCAAGCTAGATTACGAACAAATTGTAAAAAACGAGGCATGTCATCCTGAGCGACAGTGAAGGATCCATACAGAACCTATTACGTTCGCCCATACCCCATACCTCACATTTGTCACCCCGGACTCCGTTCCGGGGCCAGTATTGTAAGAAGAAAGTCGATCCTGGCACAAGGCTGGGATGACAGAATACGATAGGATCCCCCAAAAGAACTAAAAAAATTGCTATCTTTGAGATAATTCTACAGGGATTCAAAAATGAACAACGAATTGGAACAGAAAAAAGAATATTCCACTCCCAAAATGGAAATTGTACAGTTGCAGCAAGAAACCGCGCTGTTGGGGAATAGTTGCATCTGTCCTGATAATACTTATTGCTGTGGGGGCGCAAATTAATACCCGCAATACGAAACTTTAATTCACATTAAGGATCAAATATGAGCAATCAAAAAATCGAAATGCGCGAAAAGAAAGCATACCAAAAGCCGGAGATGGAAGTCGTTGCTATTGATATGCAGGACGCCCTCTTAGTCGGATCATCCTTGGATGTGATTATCGTTGATAGTAGTACTTCTTCGTAACTCTGTCACGGCAATCTGCGGTCTGGTGTTTTAAATATCATTAAAAATCTACTTTACATTCATGGTTGAATTTCGCAGAAAAAATCGCTTGAACCCAGACCGCAAAAACGACCATCGCAGGTCCAGTCACAAACTACAAGGCGACAAATGTTTGACGCTTCGCATCGAAAAGATGGTGCAAGGTGGTGATGGTTTTGTGCGTCTTGAAAATGGGCATGTTTGGTTTGTTGCAGGCGCTTTGCCGGGTGAACTTTGCAAGGTGCGCCCGACGTTTCGGAAAAAGGACTTTATCAAGGGCCGGGTTGTTGAAATTTTAGAACCGAGCCCAGACCGCGTCAAACCGCGTTGCCCGCTTTACGGAAAATGCGGAGGTTGTAGTTTGCAACATCTCGCTTCCGATAAGCAGGCGGAATACCTCGAAAAAGTCGAACGCGAAAATTTTAGGCGTTTAGCCCATGCAGAACTGCCCGAAGATTTTGTCATCCACACTGGGAACGCTTGGGGCTATAGAAACCGCGCTCGCGTCGTTTATCACAAAACTCCTGATGGCCGTGCAGTCTTTGGATTTCGCGGCGAAGAAAGCAACAATGTCGTTCCGTTTGAGCACTGCCCTGTGCTGACCGATGCTTTGAACGATTTTTTACGAGGTCCAGCAGCATCGCTTCTCGCATGCAATTCCGACGCATCCCATCGCAATCTGAACGGTCCCAGCGATTCCAAACGCAATTTAAGCCGTCCCCGCGATATGGACGTGAACTTATTTGACAACGGAAAAGGTGAAATCTCGTTTTATTATCCAGGCATGCGCAAATCTGAATTCGATGCGCATGCCGTAAGCCATGTCGAAATTGCTGGCCGCAAAATCGAAGCCGATGCCTCCGTGTTTTTCCAGAGCAACTTGGGACTTTTACCGGAACTGGTCGATGCCGTCCGCAAAGCTGTTGACGACGGTCTTGCAAGTGGCAAGGCGACAAACGATTGGCTAATTGACTTGTTCAGCGGAGTGGGTTTCTTTGCATGTATTTTACAAGATAAATTCAAAAAAATTACGACCGTCGAACGCGAAGAAGGCTGCCTCAAACACGCGAAAGCTAATTTGTCTGTTTCGGCGGCAGCTCGCACTGCGGAATCTCGCTCTCCAGTAATTGAAAACGTCTCCGCTCCGGCTGAAGACTGGCTCCTCGAAAACGTTGTCGATGTCCCGGCCACTCTCATTGTGGATCCTCCACGAACAGGCCTCCCCAAAGATGCTCTTGAAGCCATTGTAAAAAGTTCCGTGAACCGTCTTATTTACGTTTCTTGCGACCCGGTGACCCTTGCTCGTGACTATGCCAAGTTCGCCGAAGCCGGATTTTCCCTTTCTCATGCCGAAGGATTCGCTTTTTACCCTCAAACACCTCATTTAGAGATGATGTTTGTACTCTCCCGCTAATTTTTTTGCTAACTTAATTGAAGCTGTTGGGCAAAAAAGAGAGGGATCCAATGAAAAAAACTCATAAAGTCGTGATGCTTGCAACTTTAGCCTTGGGTGGGCTGTTTGCAGGGTGCTCAAAATCTGAACCGGTTATCGCCTGTGGCCGTGAATGGAACCCTGCCGTGGGTTATGTTGCCGATACGGGTAGCGTATTCAGGATGGCTGATGAACTTATCATCCAGCTGCGTTACGGAACAGGTTTTGATTTCAATACTCTGAAATTTGCGTTCTACGAAGGAACGCTTGCCAAAAAAGGCGAAAAACTGTGGGAACATGATTTCCGTGTATCCGATAAACTGGACGCGTTTACTCTTGAAGCTCGTTCACGTCGTGGTGGCTATGCGACTGCCCGCGAAATGACGAAACTCAAAGCTCCCGGAACAGTCGTTGTCGAAGTCTCTTCCGAAAAGGGCTTGATTGCTTCAAAGCAATTGTCTATTGTCAATCAATAACTGGTTAATTTGATGAATAAAATAAAATTCTTGAGTGGAATGTTTGTCGCTGCAATACTTAGTGCTTGTAGCGAATCCGATGTATCTGTTGATTATAAATTAAGCGCTCCCGTAACCCTGGAACTGTATGTCGAAAGTTACTATGCGACATTGGACCTCAAAGGTGAAGAAAAAATGGGAACGATTACGGCGACGTATGCGGACTTGAATTATTCTTCCAAGGGCGATACGACAACCGTCAAGCGTAATTACGTCATCGACAAGTCTCGCGGATACCTCAAGAATTTTATGCCGACGGAACTTGCTTGGCGTATCAAGGAAGTGGATCTTTCGGCAGTCGATAGAAATGTGACGAGCCTCACAGGAATTGACGACGGCTACGATACGCTGCTCGCCCATATCCCGATGCCTTCCCGCTGGCGCCAACAACTCTTGAACCCCGAGTACAAGCCGCATCTCAAGCGCTTGGAAAAGCACCGCTGGGAAATGGACCACTTGCTCAAAGGCGTGGTGCCGGTCAAGGGGAACGTGACAGAACTTCTCAAGCAGCAAGGCCGCTTGAACTTTGCGTTGATTAAGATTGACTCCGTGGTGACTAAGGGCTTCCAGAGCCGCGACCACCGCAAGTGCTTGGATTACGTCGTCTATTTACACGAAAACGAGAACTTCCCGTATTTTATTTGGGAACAGCATGTGGGCAGCAACATTGTGCCAGAAAAGTTTAAGGCCTATACGTCCAACCACAAGGGCGAGTACCGCACCGAGTTCGAGGTCATGATCGAACCGGAAACAGGCCTCCCTTGCCAGGAACGAGAAGTCAAGGTCGGGACACACACGATGGTTCATCCAGAAACGAAGGATACCGTCACGTTTACAAGCCACGTCACGCACGAACGACTCTACAACATCAAGCGTGAAATGCCTGAAGCTTCAGAATAGTTTATTTGCATTTTTATCACCCCGGCCACAGTGCCGGTGCCAGCTTACACAGAACCCTTTCTTCCTGTCATCCCGGACCCCGTTCCGGGACCGGCTTACACGGCACTTATCGCGATTGCTCATACCCCAAAGCCCGTTTATCGGGCGACCCCATACCTCAAACCCTCTAACCACAGACCACTATTTTTGTACTTTAAACACATGCGTATTTCACTTTTCTTGCTTATTCCTGTTGCTTGTAATTTTATCGGTTGCGCGACTCACGTCTCGTCACAGCAGACTATGGCCGACGACCGTAATTTAGTTTATGAGGACACGTACAAAGCATATCGCGAAGCTGAAAAAAATTATATGAATCTTTTGTTCAACATCGAACGCATGCCCGAAGAAGAAGAACTCTGGGTGATGAAGCGTGAACGCATGCTGGAACTCATGCAGCTCAAGGAATTGATGCTCAATGCGCGATTGGAACTCGATGGCGCCCTTCAAGAATGGGAAAAGCACTTGCTAGATGTTCAGGCCGATGTCAAATCGCGAGACCTCAAAAAGCTCAATCCGAATTTCAAGGGCCGCGACGCACAACGCACAAGCCCCGGCCAGTTGCTCCCCGGCGAAAACAATAAAACTCCAAGCTATAACTATTAGGCTCAATGCATAAGCACGAGCCGACGACGCAGCTATCAATGCATGGCTATTGCCATGTATTGATGACTTCGCCCCAAGGCGAGAGTCGCGAGTAAGCTTGCTTACTCATGACCGAGCCGTCAGCGAAGCGGTTAATTCTTGGCTACTGCCAAGAATTTATAACTGCGTCCCAAGGCGAGAGTTGCGGTCAAGCCTAAAGGCTTGAACATAACCGAGCTGCTGACGCTGCTATCAATACATGGCTATTGCCATGTATTGATGAACCCCATCCCGATGGAAAACTTGATTCTCGTCGGGCGGATGCTCTTGGGCAAGAACGTCAAATGAATGGGGTCAAGTTTCGTGCCGCCGTGGCAATCATCGTCTTCGCCAATGCGGTCAAGCCCGCGAGCAAACGTGAGCGAAATATCGAACGGAATACTACCCCAAAGCTTGTTGCTCATGCGGAAGTTCAAGCCGACAGAACGATCCCAGAAACCATGCTTTGTAAACTTGTCCGTAAAGAAGTCTCCATCCCATGCAGCTCCGATTTGCGTGAACAAATCAACATAAAGACTGCGCGTCGAGAAAATCCAAAGGTCATGCCGCCAGTCGTCGTAAATGGGGTAAATATAATGGAGTTCCGCCATTGCAGTTTTCGTGCCTGCACGGGTATAGTCTTCGGCACTGCGGAGGTAGGGATAACCGTCGAGGAATACGGGATTGTAGTAGTACGAATCAAGCGTGTCGCTTACGTCGTCTGTACTCCAGTTGAATATGCTTGAAATTTTTCCGCCAGCGGCAAGGCGTGCTCCTAAAAGCGGAGTCTGCACACTTCCGTACAAGTTTATACCAAATTGATGGAGCGTGAAATTTCTGTAGTGCGTTTTTATTTGTCCGTTTTCAGTGATATAAAGTGCTCCAGGACGGCTGAGGTCGCTATTGGCATATTGGTAATAAGCGAACAGTCCATTGCCTTGCCCTGAAATTCCTGAACCTTCTTCGCCTTCGTGGTCGCCATAAAGTCCAAGCCCGACCGTTGCACTAAAGCGTTTATTGTACGTCCATTCGATGGCTTCGTCGTAAAAATTCACGTTGGACCAATCGTAACTGATGGCGGCTTGCAATGTGTCGATGGATTTGAAAATGCTGTAGCCCGCGTTTCCTGTAATGGCCTGCGTTGCAAATGCGTAACGGCTTGTTCCTATGCTATCGCCTCCGTGGTCTTTTACGTTTTCGTAGCGCATGGTGTCCTGGTTGGTGTAGTTCGCGTAACTGTACGAAAGGCCTAGGTCAAGAGGTGTGCTGTGGTTATCCCATGCGATAAAGAATTCCTTTTCTTGTCTGGGATTGAGACCGTCGCCGTTGATGTAGTTTATTCCTTTGCCCAGTTCAAGCAATAAACCTAACTGCACATTGTTCTTTTTGAGAGCGTCGCTGATGACGACGGCGAGACCGAGTTTCGCTTTGACTTCGCCTTCGCCAAAGACGGTCAGAGCCGGGGCGTTTTCGGAAAGGCTGAAAATAGGGACGAACAACGGCGTGTTCGGAATGGGCTTGTAGTTTCGCTCCGTGCCTGCAAATTCGCGGTCGATGAGTTCTAGATTCTTTTGTGGTTTTTGCGGAATAAAACCGTAAAGTTTGATTTCCTTTTGAGTTGTATCTGCCACGGCAACCTTGACGGTATCGCGAACTTCGACTTGAATCACGTCTTTGCGAGTGACGATTTGCGGAACTGTGCAATTTGTAGAATCAGTTCCTGCTGCGATGTTCTTGCCGTCTGTAGCGTTCTTGCTTACTTCGACGTTGCTCTTGTCTGCTGTTACGCTGTTAGTGACTGTAGCGGAGTCGCTGTTTGCAGCACTGCAAGGCACCTGTACAGTATCGATGATTTGCAAAACACTATCGCGGAGAGTCACGACAATGCTATCGCGGAACACGGGTTCGGCTTCTTTCGCGTATGGCAACTTGTAAAGCGAAAAACCATCCTTGTCGTACTGCGTATAGAAAATTGTATCGTTTGCAAGCGTCGGCGTAAACGCACCGCCCACAACGTTCGTCAATACGCGTTCCTTGCCTGTATTCAAATCTTTTTCAATCAAGTTGAAAATGTTGTTCCTGTTACTTGCGAAGATAATTTTGTTGTCGTCTATCCAAGCGACATCGCGTTCATCGTAATTTGCATTGCTCACGACTTTGAAATTCTTGCCGTCGGCATCGACAATGGCAATTCCGCGTTGCACATCGTCAAAGAAGCTAAACGCCACACGCTTGCCGTCCGGACTGAACTTCGGACTGTAAATGTTGTAGTAAAGGAGTGTTGAATCGGGTTTGAAAATATCGACAGGATCTTCTGCGGTAAAGTTCTTCAAATCGCTCTTGAATAGAACCTTGCTCAAGGTAAAGCGTGTGCTGAACGGTTCACGCCTTGCAAAGACGACTTCAGTTCCCTGCTTGTTGAAGGACGGATAAACGGCATCCGCAAGGTGAGTGAGCGATGCTTGATTTTTGTTGGTGTCGCTTAAAGCAATATCGAAATGGGCATGTCCATCCTTGTCGCGGCTCTGGTAACTGATGTAAGCGAGAATAGGCCCATGAACGCTGTCGTCATAAACGTCAATGCCCTTGTCGAACCAAGGCTTTTTCGCCTTGAATCCAGACTTTGCAAAATCACCGATGTCGATAAGATTGCTATCGGCGCCTTCAATTTCAATATCGCCAACTTCCACACCAGCAGAATCTTTTTCAGATTGTTGCACTTCGACAGGCTTGCTTCGGCCTTGCTCAGTACCAGCAGTGACCTTGCCCGGTTGGTGAGCTTGTCGAACCACGTCTCTCGTCTGAAGCGTGTCTCCAAGCGGTATTTTAAAAACGCTTCCGTCAAACCAAGGACCGCCAAAGTTCGAGACTCCATACAAATTCTTTCCACTCACGACCGGGAAATCATTCCAGAACGCATCCTTGGTAATCTTGATGCCTTCGACCAGTGCGCCGAGCGAATCCTTTTGCGCTTGATAGTATTCGGTAATTTCCTTTTTCCATGCTTCGTAAAGCTCTGCTTCGCTGATACCGAGAACCTTTTGGATTGCACCATTGAGCGTTGCGCGGTAAGGGCGCCCCAGTTCCTTCCAAATGTTCGGAATCGCTTCGTCGCCATAGTGCTTTACGATGTAGAGCACGAGGGAGAAACCTTGTGTGTAAGGTCCGAGTTCTGCAAGGAGCGAATTGTCCGAAAAGTCATTCATATACGGAAGCGTCATGAGGCTATCGCTCAAAGCTGCCGTACGGAGAATCATGTCTCGGTGCGTATCCCAGCCGTCAAAACCCATGCGCGAAGACTCGTACTGTGCAGTTCCTTCTGCAAACCAAAGCGGCTGCAACGTGAACGGAATCATCGTAATAAAGTCGGTTCGCGAACGTTCGTTGTAGTAGTCCGTATAACTGAACTGGAAACCGTAAAGATTGGGGACTATTTTACTCCCGCTTTCGATGCTCACGAGGTGGCTGAATTCATGCGTAATCACGTCCGAGAGCCAGCCGTGGCTACTGCGGATTTTAAAATCCCAGTTCGTGAGCCAAAGGTTTACTGCATTCTCGCTCGGAATCGCACTTCCGTTACTGTAAAGAGCGTTGTTTAAAACCGCACTCACGCGACCGGGGAGAGATTTGTGATAACGGCTCGTGACGGAATCATACACGGCTTCGGCGTAGGCGGAAACCTTGGCTGCATGCGTCGAATATTCCATGGGATAAATAAATTGGAAATGTTCCGTGCCCGCTGTTTTCCACTTGATATCGCTTTGGTTGCCGTAAAAACCGACTGCGTTTGCTGTCCCAGCCAATAACAATGTGGAACAGACTGCAAAAATGCTCTTGATATTAAACTTCATGACGGTAATTTAGAAAATTGTGTATAAAAAAAGCCGCACGATTGCTCATGCGACTGCTTGGAGGAGATGAGGATTTATCATTACACTAACAAAGATATGAAATTGAAGATTCTAAAAAGCAAAGCAAAACCACAATTTCACAACATCCTGTATCAACTGTATTTCAAAACCATTCATTCTAGACCACCCAAGACATCATGGCCCGACTACACTCATTTACGCTTACAGCTACAATTTCTCGCCTATTTTCTATATTTGCATTCGATGAAATTACCTATAGTTTGCATAATTGGACGACCGAACGTCGGTAAGTCCTCGCTCTTCAACCGCATTCTAGGCCGCAGGGCTGCCGTGGTCAGCGACCGCGATGGTGTTACCCGCGACCGTCATTACCAGAATGCGATTTACAAGGGCCATGAATTTACTGTGGTCGATACGGGCGGATTCTTGCCCGATGATTCCATAGACGTTTTGGCGGACAGTGTCCGTGCACAGATTTTTAATGCCGTGAACGAAGCGGACCTCGTGCTCTTCATGGTCGATATCCGCGTGGGCATTACCAAGCTCGACCAGCAGTTTGCACGCCTTATCCGCAAGCTCGACAAGAAGGTGATTCTTGTAGCGAACAAGAGCGAATTGCAAGGCGACCGTCAAGAGAGCTACGAGTTTCTCAAGCTCGGCTTTGGACAACCGCGTACGATTAGTGCCTTGACCGGCTATGCTTGCCTATCGCTTTTGGACGAAGTCGTTTCGGTGCTCCCGACTCCGGTTCGTGGCGAACGCCGTGAGGAACGCCCCATCCGTTTTGCAATTCTCGGGCGACCGAATGCAGGCAAGAGTACGCTCCTCAATCGCTTGTTGAACGAAGAACGAGCTGTCGTTTCGGACATTCCGGGAACCACCCGCGATTCCATCGACTGTGACTTTATCGTTGACGGACAAAAGTTCGTCGTTACCGATACCGCAGGACTTCGCAAAAAGGCGAAAGTCGAAGACGAAGTCGAAGTGTTCAGCAACATGCGTACGCTCGAAAGCATCCGCCGTTCTGATTTGTCCGTACTCGTCGTCGATTGTACCCGCGGTATGGAAATTCAGGATTACCGCATCATTACGGAAATCCGCAAGGCAGGCAAGGGTCTTGTCGTCGTTTTGAACAAGTGGGATATTCTCCCGAACAAGAACGACAAGTCTTTCGACCACATGATTAAGGAATTGCTCGAACGCGAACCGATGCTTGAATTTGTACCGATTCTCTCGATCAGTGCAAAGGAAGGCCAGCGTGTTGGCCGCGTGATTCAGGCAATTCGGACGGTCTATGCCAACTGCCGCCGCGTACTTGGCCGTGACCGCGTTGCCGAAAGCTTTGCGAACTTCTTGCAAGAAAAAGCTCCGCCAAGCCACAATGGCCGTGTCGTCATGCTGACGCGTGCCTGCCAGATCATGGTGGAACCGCCGGTCATCGCTGTGGAAACGCGTACGCCGGAGCTCGTCGATGAATCGTACAAGCGTTACCTGCTGAAGAAATTTTATGACGAATTCCAGCTGCAGGGTGCACCGCTCCGCTTGAACTTTGATAGAAAATTAACTCTTAGAAAGGACGAAGAACTTGAACAGTTTACTGAGCTTTCCAATAGCGTACCTGCTGGGATCGATCCCCAGTGCCATCTGGATCGCAAAACTCGCGAAAGGTAAAGATTTCGATATCCGCGACTACGGCTCCAAGAATGCGGGCCTCACGAATACGTTCCGCGTGCTCGGCTGGAAACCGGCGTTGCCTGTCGTTTTCATGGACTTGTTGAAGGGCTTTTTTGGACCGTTTATCGCACAAAAAATGTGTGAAGCTCAAGTTGCCGCTGGCGGTGCCGATTACAGCGCTTGGGTGCCGCTTGTCGCCGGTCTCCTTGTGATTTTCGGCCACAGCTTTACTTGCTTTGCAGGCTTCCGTGGCGGGAAAGGCGTGCTTGCCGCACTTGGCGTGTTCCTCGCCATATTGCCGCTCACGGTGCTTTCTGCTTTTGCGCTCTGGATAATTCTCACGTTTACGACAAAGTACGTTTCGGTTGGCAGCATTTTCGGGAGCGCTCTTCTCGGCGTTCTCTCGATTTTTGGCTACGTTTGCCCGGAATACTACTTTGAAAGCGTGAACCTCGGACAGATGATTCTAGCTGTGGTTGTCGCTGTTTTTATCATCGTGAAGCACAAGTCGAACATCAAGCGCCTCCTCAACGGCACAGAAAATGGATTTGGCAGCAAGCGAAAAAAGTAGGAAGTAGGAATGTATTCCAGCTTTTACCGCATTGTTGTTCTTGACTATTGCAATGTCATCCCGGACTCCGTTCCGGGATCACCTTCTTGTAATGATCATGGGCGACCCCGTAACAAGTACGGGGTGACAGCGATAAGGTCTTTGCATGCTTACATTTTTTGAATAATGTTAGCTACAATTCGTTAAAATATTGTAGATTTTAGTAAACAGAAGCTAGTAAGCAGTGATGAATTTAGTGATTAGTAAACAGTAAGCAGTAAACAGGAATGTAAAAAGAACGTTTTTTGCTTTCCTAACCACTAATCACCAACCACTAACCACTGATTAATGACCATTGACTAATGACTATTAACTAGGAACCATATTATGAAAATTACAGTTTTAGGTACTGGCGGCTGGGGTCTTACGCTCGGCCAGGTTGTTTACGAAAACAAGAACGAACTTACTTTTTGGACCAATTCACAAGCAGAAGTAGATTTGCTTTCTACCGAACACCAGTACAAGGACAAGCTCCCCGGTGTTATTTTCCCAGCTGATTTTAAATACACGACCGACATGCATGCCGCACTGAACGGTTGCGATATGGTTTTGATTGTGGTTCCGTCTCAGTTCATGGCGGGTGTCGCTGCAAACCTCGGCTCCTGGACTCCAGAAAAAGGCAAAGAACCGATTGTGGTCTGCGCTACGAAGGGCATTCTCGAAGGCTCCGATCAACTCATGAGCGAAGTCATTCTCGAAAAGGTGCCTTGGCTTACCGAAGACAAAATGGTAGCCTTTAGCGGCCCGTCTCACGCCGAAGAAGTGAGCCGCCACGTGCTTACAGCCATTGTCGCTGCTTGCGTGAACGAAGATTCTGCAAAGATTGTGCAGAAGGCGATGAGCTGCTCTTACCTACGCGTCTATACATCTACGGATATCATCGGCGTGGAACTGTGCGGTTCTGTCAAGAACGTGATTGCCATTGCCTCCGGCGTGCTTTATGGACTCGAAGCTAGTGGCAAGTTCAAGATTGGCGACAACACTCGCGCTGCCATCCTCACTCGCGGTCAAGCGGAAATGTGCCGCTTGGGCAGAGCGCTCGGAGCAAAGCCCGAAACGTTTGCAGGCCTCGCTGGCATGGGCGACCTCATCGTGACGTGCCTTTCGCAGCATAGCCGCAACCGCTACGTGGGCGAACACATCGGCAAAGGCGAAACGCTCGACCAAGTGCTTGCCGGCATGAAGATGATTGCCGAAGGTGTCCCGACCTGCCGCAGCACGCGCGCGCTCGCGAAAAAGCTTGGCGTCGAAATGCCGATTGTCGAAGCCGTCTATCAGATGCTCTTTGAGAACCGCAAGGTCGAAGACGTGGTCAAGGAAATCTGGGGCCGCGAACTCAAGGCCGAAAACTGGGCATAAAACCTATTTTAAAGTTGTAAATCTCGGCTAATTAGCCGAGCTATTTTTTTTGAGTGCAAAAACTTGTTTTATTCGAAATAGTTTTGTACTTTATTTAAACGACAACCCATAATACACCAAAGCCCTCCTCTTAGAAGGGCTTTTCCATTTTTTTCATTATGAGCACTGTCATTCCGAACGAAGTGAGGACAACTCAGAAGGCGAGTGTTGCAAAAATGAGCTGGCTCATTTTTATAACCGAGCCAAAGAGTTGGGGGCTTTAGCCCAACCCAGTTAAGTCTTGTATTATCGTCCTCCGACGAGAATTTGATCGACCTTAATGGATGGTTGTCCGACGGTTACCGGTACGTGTCCAGACGAGGCTCCGCAAACGCCTGCGGCCTGTTCAAAATCCGTCCCGACCATGCTGATGCGCGGCATGATTTCATGACCTTTACCGATAAGCGTTGCGCCGCGAACGGGTTCGCAAATCTTGCCGTTGCGGATAACATAACCTTCATCGACCGCAAAGTTGAACTCGCCCGTCGCCGGGTTCACAGAACCGCCGGCCATGCGCGCAGCATAAAGTCCGTTATCGACGCTTGCAATCATGGAATCGAGCGAATCCTTGCCCGGAGCGATAAACGTATTGCGCATGCGGCTCACAGGTGCATACTTGTAGCTTTCGCGGCGAGCGCTTCCCGTGCGGGCAATACCGACTTCAGCAGCCCCCACGCGATCGCTCATGTACGTTTTCAAAATGCCGTTTTCAATCAGCGTCGTACGCTGCGTCAGTGTTCCCTCGTCATCGTACTTGAGACTCCCCCACACGCCGTCCATCGTGCCGTCGTCAATAGCGGTAAGGCACGGCTGCCCGATAGCTTCGCCAATCTTTCCGCAGAACGGACTTGCATGGCGACGAACCGATTCCGTCTCCAGCGGATGGCCGCAAGCTTCGTGGAAAATCACGCCGCCAAAGCCGTTGCCCATCACCACCGGCATCTGGCCGCCAGCGATGTAGCCTGCATCTAGCATGCGCAAAACGCGGTCGCCACAAACTGTCGCTAAAGCTTCTGGAGAGTAATTTGCCAAAAGTTCATAACCGCCTAAAGCGCCCGGCGCTTCGTGCGTCGTCAGGCGTTCCGTTCCGTCAGTCGCTGTCACGTTCACGTTCACACGCAAGCGACCGCGAGTCATTTCAAGATGCAAACCTTCGCTGTTCAAAAGCGAAATGGAAGTGCAACTGTCCGTAACGCTAGCCCCCACCTGCGCAATTTTCGGAGAAAGTTCACGAGCCGCCTTATCCGCACGGAACAAGAAATCCTGTTTCATCGACTGACCCAGCACACGCGGGTCTTGGTAAGCGGCTTGATTGAAATCGCAAACGCGTTTTTCGGGAGCAAATTCAAAAGGTTTCGAAGCAGACCCCACGCCACCGGCAGCAGATGCAATTCGCCCGAACGCAAGCGTTTTAACGAGCTTCAACAAAGCTTCTTCGCTATCGTCACTCGTAAAGCCGTACAGCACTTCCGTTCCGTACAAAAGACGAACGCCAATGCCGTATTCCGTGCCCGCTGTTGCCGTTTCTATCTGACGGTCTTTCAAGCCAAGACTTGAACTGCGAGTTTCTTCTTCAAAAATTTCAACAAAGTCAGCGCCGGCATTTTTGCCAGCTTCAAAAATCTTTACGGCAACTTCTGGATTCACTCTAAACCTCGCCGTTCATTTTCTTGCGAACAGGAATCCCCGCCGCAAGCATTTCGCCTTTAATTCCTGGCACCGTGTAATCACCAAAGTGCACCATAGAAGCAACCAGAGCCGCATCGGCACTCGTCTTGCGGAACAAATCGACTATGTGAGCCGGAGTTCCCGCACCGCCACTAGCAATCACGGGCACCTGCACCGCTTTTGCAATCATATCCGTAATCGTGAGTTCGTAACCATTTTTCACGCCATCGGTATCAATGGAGTTCAAACAAATTTCGCCCACACCAAGCTCTTCGGCCCGCTTAGCCCATTCAAGAGCGTCAATGCCCATCGCCTGACGGCCACCGCGAATGAACACTTCGTAACCGCTCGGAATCTTGTCCGAAACGCCCACAAATTTCGCATCCATGCCGAGCACAATGCATTGGCGTCCAAAAGCCTTCGCACCTTCGGCAATAATTTCCGGGTGCAACACAGCAAGGCTGTTCACGCTCACCTTCTCGGCGCCAGCGAGGAGAGCCTCATGCATGTCGTCCAAGTTGCGGATACCGCCGCCAACGGCAAACGGAATAAACACACGCTTCGCAATCTGGCGAATCATTTCCATATCACACGGACGATTCTCGGCACTCGCCGTAATATCGTAAAAGACAAGTTCATCGACACCGTCATCGCTGTAACGGGCTCCCATTTCAACCGGATCGCCAATGTCGATATTTCCCTTAAACTTTACACCCTTCGTGACCTTGCGGTTACGGACATCCAAACAGACAATTAAACGTTTCGTGAGCATATTACAGAGGTTAGAGGTTAGACGTGACTCACTACTCAAAACCTATTACAGATTTTTTTCAATCAAGTTCTTCAATGTAGCCTTCGGCACGGCGCCGACAACGTTACCCACTTCGACACCGTTCTTGAACAGTTTCATATTCGGGATATTCGTGATGCCAAAACGTGCACAGATATTCGAAACCCCTTCGTCATCGACATTGATTTTCGCGACAACAGCACGACCGTCAAATTCCTGCGCAAGATCTTCAACGACCGGTCCCATCATCATGCACGGACGGCACCAAGTCGCCCAAAAGTCAACAAATACAAGCTGACCACAAGAAATAACTTCATCAAAAGATTTAGCTGTAAGATTCAAGGCTGCCATAAAACATTCTCCTATTTACAATGGGAAATATAGCATTTTAAGTGGTTAGTGATTAGTGGGTGGTGATTAGGGAGGTAAATTAAAAGTGGTTGGTGGTTAGAGGTTAAGATTTATAATCGCGGCAAAGCCGCCCTGTTTACGGCCTAATGGCCTAACCACTGCATACTAATCACTAAATTCATTCCTGCCTACTAACCACTGTTTACTAACCACTTACTTTTTTTCTCATCTTCGCGCAGTAAATGGGGCCGCAACCATGAGCTTTGTCCGGCAGAATATGAACGCCGAGCTCCGTACGGTCAGCACCCTCCGGCAATTCTTCGATACGAACAAATTCCATCATCTTGCGTTTTTTCAAAATTTTCGCCACCACGGCATCATTTTCAAGCGGCGAAAGCGCGCAAGTCCCGTAAATCAACTCGCCCCCTGGGCGCAGAGCATCTACCGCCGACGCCAAAAGCGACCCCTGTTCCACAGAAAGCCGCTTCACGCGCTTGACCGACCATACTTCAAGATGCGACGGAGAATTGAGCACATGCCTATCCGACGAGCATGGAGCATCGAGCAAAATGCGATCGTAACATTCTTTCTTGTGCATCCCGAACTTCACGCCGTCGTAACCCGTCACGTTGATAATCGAACGCCAGGACTCCGGCAAGGAATTTTCGAGCACATGCTGCAAACGGAGTCTTCTATCCGGGGAACGGTCATTGCACTGGAGCGTCCCCTCCCCTTTGAGCATCGAAGCTATCACAAGCGACTTTCCGCCCGGAGCAGCGCACATGTCGAGCACATCCATCCCAGACTCCACGCCAAGAGCTTTTGCAGCAAATACAGACGCTTCATCCAAAAAATATGGCTCGAGCGATTCCGCAAACTGGAGCTTTGTCGCACAGCCTTCACCCTTCAACGATTCCAAAAGCGACGGCCAGCGCTCCGCGTAAATCTCTTCAAAATAATCGAAAAATTCCATGATGTAAATATAGGTATTAGGTTGTAGGTTACAGGATATAGGAATATTATCTCGTGCTCCGCACGACTATAACAAACGGCGTAGCCGCAAATTCCAACCTAACACCTAATCCCTAACGCCTATTGACCTAAAAATAAAAAACTCTCTGCTCAGGAGTAAGAGCAAAGAGTCTTTAGTTGAGCTACCAGGATTCGAACCTAGACAAACAGAGTCAGAATCTGTTGTGCTACCGTTACACCATAGCTCATCAGTGCGCACCAATTTTAGAAAATAATTTCAATTCCTGCAAGGGGTATTTTGAAAATTATTTTATGGATTGCAAAGTTGGCGGTTCATAAGTTAGCCATTGTTGGGCAAGCGTATCGTTTTTGGGCAATTGCACATGCGTAATGGTCACATAATCATCCATGTCAACACCAGCATCCTGAATCGATTTCACCACCTTCGGGTCGCCAGAATAGAGAACAATGTCGTGCCCACCCGCCGGAAGGTTTTCAATTTTCAGCAAGTTGCAAACCATTTCTCTTACGAAATGGCTAGTGCCCTTCAAGCCAACAACCACGCTGTTCGCCATACAGTTACTGGATTGCGTTGAATCTCGTCCGTCAATGACTACCAGAACTCCGCTCACCAGAACAGACGGTTTGGCAAGCTCGGTCATGCCCACCGAAAGCGTATCCTTGACTTTTTTGAGTTCTGTCGCAAGCACATAGCGGCTGACTCCCGCCAACGTCACCTTTCCGTTCTTGTCCAACATCCGGTATTCCATGCGAAGACTATCATACGGAATCGAATCCGGCACCGGCAAGAACCAACGACCATCACTATCCGTCACCGTCTGTACCACAAACCTGATGGAATCACCATCGATAAAGTTAAAGCCGTACAAGTCCGTAATCATTTCCACCTGTACATTCGAACAAAGTTTTTCATTGCACTTCACAGTGCCAGACAAATACGCAGGCTTTTTCTCTTTCTTTTTGCGTTCCTCTTCCTTAATCAAGGAATCGACTTCCATCGTCGTACTCCAGATAAACGGCCCCTTCGAAAGCGTATCGCCCGATTTTACCTTGCCGTCCATATTCCATGTACGATAAATTAACGAATCCGCAATGCCGGAATCCGTAAGACGAGCCACAATCTGCGGATCGCCCGGACAGAACCCGAACCACCAAGAACCGGCAGGAATCAGCATCGAGAAAGAATCCCCGGCAAACACGCTCTGCGAGAACGGAGTGCCCGGCATAAACACCTCGAAATGAGACCCGACCGCCACAGAAGGTTCGGTCACGTTCTCATAGTAAAGGACACTGCTGAACACCGCAGCCTTCTCCAGCTTGATGCTATCCATCGCACCGGAATTCCTTATAGCACGCGGCTTGTACGATACTTCCTTATGTTCGGCATCAATCACCGCCAGCTGGAACGTATCCACCAGCACAGAATCGAACGAATACACGCCCTGCGAGTCCGTCTTCGTCTGGATATAATCAATCTTCGCGAGAGAATCCCCGGCAACAGGCTCACGAGCAATGCGAACCAAAGCAGAAACAGCAGGCGAACCATCGCTACGAGTTACAATACCCGTAGCAATCGTATTGCCCGTATCCGTAACAGTACCCGCCACGCCTCCATTCTCGCCAGTACAAGCGAGCATGCAAGCACACAGCGCTGAAAACAGCCCTATATAAATCTTATCCAATCTCATCAACACCCTCCTCTGCATCCGTTTCCGGAGGAAGAGCAAGCTTCTCCTTACTCAGCGGGAAGAATTGGATATTCAATTCGCAAACCATGGATTCACCCTCATCAGAACGGACAATATCCACGATTTCCTTGCGGAAGAGGTCAATCTTGCTGATGATGCGTTCCAATCCCTGCGCCGAGACACTCATCGTCATACAAGATACATTTCTGCGTTCGGTGCTGTAGTGATCTAACGCATCTTTGCCCAAGTCAATCATCTGTTTTTGGAACTGATGAACGAAAAGCGGGGCGATTTCACTGCCATTCGTAATTGCCTTGTTTACGGAATGGTAGAATCCATCTTCGCCGAGCTCTATAAGTCCCAAATCGAGGAGGAGCTGGATCGTCTGCTTTGCCTGCGGAAGAGATATTTTCGGATTCAAGAAGAGCGCAAGTTCCTGAATGTTCTTGTCGTTAATCTTCAAGACGGCAAGAGCTTCGCGGGCGACAACGTAATACCACTTGCTGTAATATTCCTGCTGGTTCTTGGTCAAGTTCTTGATAGTACGCGGGAGCAGCGCCGACATCTGGTCGAAAATCTGCTGTTTGGAAGAAGCCGTCGTCGCATGCGTAAAATCGACCATCAAAGCGAAATAGCGGCCTTCCCTTTCGTTAAGACCTAGGGCGGCAATAAACTTCGGGATCATCTGCTGCGTGAGCGACTTGCGACCACGAATCAGGTCCAAATAAAGACCAGACGAGGAATACCCAGCCTTCTTTGCAAAAGACCGGTACGAGAAATACCTCTGCACGGACTTACGATACTCGTAGTAGTCCTGAAGGTACTTTCGATAATTGTAGTAGGCATATACGTTCATCAACAGTAAATCTAATTTTTTTTGAGTTTTTTGGGAACACTTATTTTTTGAAAAATACAGTGTAACGCGGCCTGTTCCTTTTAGAATGTGTGAAAAAGAACACCTTGGGAACACTTTTTATTTTTCAAGTGATACGCTTTCAAAAAAATTTGCTTAATTTAAAGGAACACCCAATCCCATCCCTCGGACTCTCGGTCATGTCCAAGCAAGCTTGGCCGCGACTCTCAACCTACGCATTTGTGCTATTATAGGCCCATCGGGCCATAACGCCAAACACATTTCTGCAACAATGTCCCCCCGGACTTGTTCCGAGGTCGGCTTACACATTTGTGTATTCTCGCAAAAGTTCAAAAGCATCCAGCAGCAGTGTTTATTCAGGCCCTATAAATCTTTCATCTGTGACATTCCGTATAGACCCATCGACTGTGGTTACGGACTCCATGACGGATTCACGCGATGGACAAACTTACAGAACCGTCACCATCGGCACGCAGACCTGGATGGCCCAAAATCTGAACTATGAATCCACTAATAGTTATTGTTATAACGATTCCTCTAAATATTGCGATCAGTACGGTCGTCTTTACACATGGGCAGCAGCAATGGATAGTGCAGGCTCAAGGGACGTGAACGGAAAAGGATGCGGTTTCGAATCGGCTTGTTCACCCAAACACCCTGTACGCGGAGTGTGCCCTGAGGGCTGGCACCTACCAGACTCAACCGAATGGATGACGTTTATCAACTCAGTCGGAAGTGTTGCTTTTGCAGGGAAGTTCATTAAAGCTGGAAATTGGTACATGCAAGGTAGCGACAAGAACTCTTATCACTTTACAGCCCTTCCAAGCGGCAATAGAACCTGTGAAGAAAGAAGCATAAACGAAGGCACTAATGCGTTTATCTGGAGTTCCACCGAGAAAGACAGCAAAATAGATTACAACTTATCATTGTTCTACAGAAGCGATCGGGCGGACTTATCCTCAAGCTACAAGTGTATAGGCATCTCAGTTCGTTGCCTTAAAGACTAGTTTTTCAGCATCATCCTAAGCACGAAGCCCTATGGATCCAGCCACTCAACGTTTCTCAAAATAGGCTTCGCCTTTGGGAATTTTTTATATTTGCACCAAAAATCCAACATGGAGCTAAAAATGTCTTTCGTTCGAGAATTGAAAAACAAGATTTTAAATGAAAGTTACGAAACGACACGAGAGGATGCTATTCAACTTTTGAGCGAAGACCTCGACGAACTCACGCAAGCCGCCGACGAAATCCGCGAAAAGTTCCACGGCGACGACTTTGACTTCTGTTCCATCGTGAACGCCCGCAGCGGTCGCTGTTCCGAAAACTGCAAGTACTGCGCCCAAAGCAGCTACTACCACACCGGCGCTCCCGAATACAAGTTGCTCAGCGCCGACGAAATCGTCGAAGACGCCAAGAAGAAAGAAGCGGCAGGCATTCCGCGTTACTCCATCGTGACCTCGGGCCGCACGCTTTCGAACCGCGATGTAGAACAAATTAGCGAAGCCATCCGCCGTCTGAAAAAAGAAACGAAGCTTTCGGTTTGCCTTTCGGCAGGGCTTTTGAATCGCGAACAGTTCGACAAGCTCAAAGAAGCTGGCCTCACCCGCTTCCACAACAACTTGGAAACCTACCGCCGCCATTTTCCGGACGTTTGCACGACACACACTTACGACGATAAGATTGGCGCACTCCAGAACGCTCTTGCGGCTGGTCTCGAAATCTGCAGCGGCGGCATCATGGGCCTTGGCGAAACAATGGAAGACCGCATCGACATGTGCCTCGACCTTCGCAAGCTTGGCGTCAAATCGACCCCGGTGAACGTGCTGAACGCGATTCCCGGAACGCCCTACGAAAACTTGCCGAAGCTTACGAACGACGAATTCTGCCGCATCGTGGCGATTTACCGATTCATCAACCCGAAGGCGTTCATCCGTCTTGCGGGCGGTCGCGGTGTACTCGGCGACGACGGCAAGCGGGCATTCAAGAGTGGCGCGAATGCCGCCATCACAGACGACATGCTCACCACCGCAGGAGTCAACAGCTGCAAGGATTTCGAACTCGTGAAAGGTCTCGGATTCAAGCCGCACGGATTTTTAGGCTAAAAATTATTCTCCAAAGCCATAATTAATTAAATTATGTCTGATGGCTTTTGGTAATCGCCTTATTATGGGAATTGTTATTGCATGCAGCTTGGGAATGCTCTCAAGCTGTGCTTTTCCTGTACGCCCCGGCTACGACAGAAAGAGCGGCACTTACAAACGATACAGAGTCGCCAAAAAGGCCCCCGCAAAAGTCGATACCACCGCAGTCAATCCGCAAGAAGAATTAGTGATAGAAGAAAAACTTGCAGCCGCCTCGAAGACAGTAAGTTCGAAGGCTACAGATGCAGACTCCATCAATGTCGCAAGCACTAAAAAGACGAACGCCAAAGACACCACATCGCAAGTTTCAAAAAAGCAAACAGCCGTAGCGGCAAGCGATTCGACCGGAAACAAGGAACAGAAAACTTCTGTTGAACAAATCCAAAAGCAAGACAGCACAAAATCCGCGGCCAAAATTGCCGACAGCACAATCACAAAACAACCTGCAAAGAAAGTTGAAGTTGCAACCAAAGTCAAAAAAGAAACGAAGCCCGCAGCAAGGCCTACGAATCTTGAGAAATACGCCAAGGAATGGCTTGGGGCAAAATACGTCTATGGAGCCGCCAGCAAAAAGAAAACAGACTGTTCTGGATACGTGATGCAAGTCTATAAGGGCTTTTACGGAATTTCGCTGGACCATAACGCACAACGTATTTACGATGACGGACGCGGTTATTCCATCAGGCGCACAAAATTGCAAGAAGGCGACCTTGTCTTTTTCGGGAACTTCTGGAAAATCAGCCACGTCGGAATTTACCTGAAAGGCAACCGGTTCATCCATGCAAGTACAAGCGATGGAGTTGTCATCACTTCCATGGACGATAAATACTGGTCTTCCAAATACAAGGGCGCAAGGCGGTTTAAGTAGAAGTTAGGTGTTAGGTTTTAGGGATTAGGGATTAGGTGTTAGGAAAATGTCATGGGTATCGTATCTGCGATAATTACCGTGTATGAAGACTAACAACCAATAACTAATGACTAATGACCATTGACTAATAACCAATGACTATCGACTAATGACCAACCACTAAATTTCATATTCATTTTCCTTCCTACTTCCAAACCATTCCATTCAAATCCACCATCATTCTCTTTCGTCTTTCGACTTTCGTCTCTCATCTTATTTATATTTCTTCTCATGAAAAAGATTGCATTTCAAGGGCGTCGCGGAGCCTACAGTGAAAGTGCCGCATACCATCTCTTCGGGAACAACATCGAAGTGATTCCGATGGATACTTTCGAACAAATTTTTCAGGGCATCGAGACGGGAGCCATTGACGGTGGCGCCATCCCTATCGAAAATTCTACGGCAGGTTCCATTTACGACAACTACGACCTGCTTTTCAAGTGGCGGCACCCGATTGTCGCCGAAGTCAAGTTGCAGATTGAGCATACGCTCTGCGCTTTGCCGGGCGCAAAGCTCGAAGACCTCCGCGAAGTGCTGAGCCACCCGCAGGGGCTTGCGCAGTGCAGCCGCTTTTTCGGGCAGCACCCGGACATCAAAAGCGTCGCGTTCTACGATACCGCAGGAAGTGCCGAAGAAGTCGCAAAACGCGGCGACAAGAAAGTCGGTGCAATAGCAAGCGCTTACGCCGCAAAATTCTACGGTCTCGACATTTTGAAGCAAGGGCTGGAAAACTTTCCAGGCGTGAACTTCACTCGCTTTTACGCCATCCAGAAAACGGCTATCGAGCTGCCGGACTTTACAGACAAAGAGCAAGCATCGGATATCAAGACCACGCTGCTCTTTATGCTGAACGATTCTTCGAGAGCGGGGGCTTTGTACGCAGCACTCGGATGTTTCGCCAAACGCAACTTGAACCTCACGCGAATTGAAAGCCGTCCGCATCCCGACCGTCCGTGGGAATACATTTTCCACCTTTCGTTCGAAGGAAACCCGAAAGACCCGAACGTTGTGGAAGCACTCATGGAACTGCAAGAATATACGGACTTTATTTATAGACTAGGAAGTTTCCACAAAGGCAAAACGGAGAAGCTATCTTATTAGACGAAAGAACGGCTCTGCGAGCCTATAGACGAAAGACAGATTCTGTTCAATAGTTTCTTATTAGGTGGCGAAGCCACGATTTTTCCACTCTCGTCTTTCGTCTATCAGCAAAGCGTTCTTTCGTCTTAACCACCAACCACTAACCACTGTTTACTAACCACTATTTTATCACTATGACCTACACACGTACTGACAGAAAACCTGAAGAATATCGCAACCTCAAGATGACCACGGGCTTTATCTCTAGCGCCGACGGTTCCGTCCTTATTGAAATGGGACGCACCCGCGTCATCTGCAATGCAACGCTCCTCCCGAAAGTCCCGGACTGGCTCGCCGGTCGCGGCACGGGCTGGATTACCGCCGAATACAGCTTGCTCCCGCAGAGCACGGGCAAGCGCGTGGAACGCGAACGCAAAGGCGCAAGCGGTCGCACGCAAGAAATCCAACGCTTGGTGGGCCGTTCGCTGCGCGGTGCAGCCGATCTCGCCGCGCTCGGCGAGAACGCCATCGTCGTCGATTGCGATGTGATCGAAGCCGATGGCGGTACACGAACGGCAAGCATCATCGGCGGCTTTGTCGCCCTCGCCATTGCCGTGAAGAAGATCAAGGAACGCCTCGGCATCACGCAACAGATTTTAAAGCACGGCATCACCGCGATTTCTGTGGGCGTCGTGAGCGGCAACCCGCTTTGCGACCTCTGCTACGTAGAAGATTCCGCCGCCGATGTCGATATGAACGTCGTAATGCAAGACGCGAAGAACTTTATCGAAGTGCAGGGCACCGGCGAACACGCAAGCTTCGACCGCAACATGCTCAACACGCTCCTCGACCTCGGCGAAAATGCCTGCAAGGACATCTACAAGAAGCAAATGGAATTGATTGGCGGCGAACTGCCGTAGAATCAAGACAAATAATCTTATAAAAAAAGGGGCTTTTGCCCCCTTTTCTATTTGACTCTAATTTTTTGCGTTTTTAGGATGCGACCATTCATGTTGAGCGTCGCAACAACAAATGATTTTCCACGCAATTTATTCAATTGAATTACGCAAATTTCATCTTTAAACGATCGAGTCATTAAAAGAGTACCATTTGCATCGAACAGATTCAAAGTCTTACGGCCTTCAATGTTTGCTGAGACCTTCAAGATTCCATCCTCAACCAAGAACCGAGTCGCAGTAGCAACGTTCGTATTCATTAAATTCTGGAAAGCTTCGCTTGAAGAACTCATTCCCGGATTAATGAACGAAGAATTGCTCGAAGAAATCTTGTGATGCGACGAACTGGAGAACGGCGGCCATGCAATTGAAGATGATGACCTTGCCGTAGAACTACTAAGAACGATCATCGAAGATGACGAGACTATTACGCTTGACGACGAAGCAACGCTAGACGACGAAGCCTTTCTACTTGACGAAGATGCAACGCTAGATGATGATTTTACGCTAGAAGACGAAACGACAGCCCTACTTGAAGAAGACGGCAAATCCGGAGCGACACGGCTTCCGCGAGTCTTGAATGTCATGCTGTCGCCAACAATTTGCATGTCATAAAGTTCGATTCCAAGGCTGTCACCATTCCATGTCACAAACCCATTGAAACTGTTGACAATTCTTGTCTGGAAAGCACCGTCCCTGACGGTTGCCGGGAACGCATCGTTTGCAATGGAATAACCATCCGCTTTGCCGTCAGCTTCGATCAAATCCACTCGCATAGGGTCTGCGACATTGACTTCGTTGTATGCCCACGCTCTTTTATCATAATTTATATGCCAAATAAGCATCCCTTTATTCGGTAGGCCGACATCAAAATCTTCTTTCAAGCGAAAATCGATAAAGTAATATTCATTATCATTTGTCGAAGTCAGCACAAGTCCATCATTTTCTTGAACAGGCCTTAGAACAAATGTGGTGTCCGAAATTTCCAAACGTCTCGGTTCAAGCCAGCCTAAACTGAAACGCTCAAATGCAGACAAGTTTGCAGGCGAGCAAGAAGTGGATAGATATTTGTTCTGCGGACAGTTGTAAGAACCTGCATCCATCAAATCCCATTGGCCCGGCGTAAAACGGACTTTCGTACGCGAGTCATTGACATTCACGTCATAATGGTCCTGAAGCCCTAGCACATGGCAAAATTCATGACAGAAAGTACCTATACCATTCAATGCATCCGTTGTTTTGCGGTACA
Organism: Fibrobacter sp.; assembly: GCF_017545445.1. GTDB lineage: Bacteria > Fibrobacterota > Fibrobacteria > Fibrobacterales > Fibrobacteraceae > Fibrobacter. Next base: position 44,841 of record NZ_JAFWOM010000013.1, on the reverse strand, counting down.
TATAAGCTTGACCGTCAAGTTCTGGAGAACATGCATAACGGCTCATGGACATGTTTCGGGTCAGACGCTTCGGAATGTTGTATGAATGAGGCCAAATGGCCGTTTGCACATCAGTGTCTGCCGAACCGACACCCGCATAAATCATATAGACAAAGTCAACTATTCTGTCATTGTCGCTGTCGTAGGGAGTAAAATCCATACCCTGAGCGACCAACGAATCCATAGCTTCGCTGACGGCATTGACCGCTCCTGCCGCAATGTTGTTCGGATCAATTGCGGAACCATATTCATCACGAGTCTTTTTTAACGTTATCGGACCTGCAACGTCAAAGGTGGGGCGATACTTTCCCATGGAATTGCTGATAAAGAAATCCCTAACACTTCCGCTCATAAAATAATTGGAATAGCCTTCTTTATTGAGGTAATCCGAATATTCTTCTGTGGCGTTATCTCGCTTAAATTTTACATCGCTAAACTGCACTAGGATGACAAGCCCGCGGACGTCTCCTTCTTTTTTCACGGAATTCAATGCCGGACGGGTTGGCGTATTGGTATTTTTAGTTTGCGTCGTTCCACCGCCCCAAGCATTTGCCTTCATGGGTTGCGAAGAGGTTTCTTGTTCCCGTTGTTCTTGGAGCCTTTTTAGGCCTTTTTCGCGAAATTTTTCAAGAATTTGGCGGGAATCGCGATTTCGCAAGAATTTTCTCTCTTTTTCGCTACGCTTGGACTTGTTGTGAACTCTTATACCGGTTTTCTTGCCATGTTCATCGGCATAGTTCCAGTATCCGCTCGAATCGCGAACAACAAGAATACTATCTTCACCTGTAATTGTATAGTTGAAGTGTTCGTTTCCTATCTTTCGAATTTGCACCACGGAACCATCGGGTTGCGTAGAATTAATTGGAAAGGGTGTTGCAGGAATGGCCCACGCCGAAACGGAACCGATTAGTGAACTGGTTATGAAGAATTTCCACAAACTCATGTTATAAACATATATTTCTATATGGAAATTCCCCATAAAAAAAGATTTTTTTTACAAGTTTTTGTTGACAGAACGCCAACATAAAGTAATAACGGCGTAAAATGTACCTGAAAATTTACATTTTAGACAAGGCGAGGAGCACCGCACCCGCTAAAATGACCGAAGTCGCAATGGCGAGCTTGATCCGTTCGGGTTTAGTCGGGTATTCGTGGAATACGACAACGCCCCAAAGCAGGTTCACGAGCAAATTGAGCTGCGTAAGCGGGTAGCCCACAGCGTATCCCAAGGCGCCTTTTGTGTCTATGGCCCAAAAACAGCCATGCTGCCCAATTACCCATAGGACCCCCATAAACATGGACGCCAGCGAGGGGGCAAGGCCATATTCGAAAAATGCGCGGCGTTTGATGCTCAAAATGGCAACTAAAAGTTCTGCAGCAACGAAAATGCCTAGCGTAAAGGAACTCATAAATTCGAGTATAGGGACTTCGGCAAACTTATACGGAATGAGGAAAAGGCCGAAAATAAGACCGCCCAAAAGGGAACGCCAGTTTCTAAAGATGTTGCCCTGAGGAGGCGCGAGGCGACTCAGTCCGAAAAGCAAAAGGAAAATTGCCGGAATCGAAAAGTAAAGTACAGTCGATTCCGAAAAAATGAGCACGCCCGTTACAAAAGAAGCGAGGATGCTTACGCCCATCGAGCGGACCCCGGCCCCCGTCAAGTCCTGTTCGACCTTGACCGCCCAAAAGCAGAACGCTCCTGCGCAAACCCAAAGGAACCCGCAAAGGATGCCGACCGGCAAAACGCAGAAAGTGTCCGTCGCAAACGAAATGCAAAGTTGCCCGAGGAACATGCCCAAGGCCATGCAGGAGAGGTATGCCCACGATGTAAATTTGGACCACGCCTTGAGCGGAACCATGTACGTGCCAAATGCGAAAATGGCGAGAATGACGCCGATGTAGCTATTTCCCAATGCAGAACCCCGCAAAAATCTTTTGTAAAACATCTTCGGACGAAATTTCGCCCGTTATACTTTGGAGTGCCCGCCGCACCAGCTGCATTTCGAACGCTATCAGTTCTACCGCCGGATTCGTGCGGATGAGCGAAAGCGTGCGGTCGATGCCAGCAAGCGCCTCTTCGAGGCAAGTCTTTTCGCGTTCGCTCGTAATCCAAATGTCTTCGGAATCGTCGCGGTTCGCGAACAGGCGGGCGTTCATCACTTCCATGAGCGCGTCCAGCCCTTCGCCCGTCTTCGAGGACACACGAAGACCCCCGCCCTGCCAAGACACGCCCAAATCCGACTTCGAAATGACGACAAAGTCTGGCGTATAGCCACCCTGGAACGCAGTGATAGGGTCCATGCTCTTAGATTCCATCGGTCGGTCTGCGCCTCCCTCCAAAATGACATTGCGGTCGCAACTCTCGTCTCTCGTCTTTGGATTATCGCTTCGCTCTAATCCCAAATGCTGAGCTCGGTCATATCCATGCAAGCATGGCTGCGACGCTCGCTCTTCGCATTTGTCGTCTACCCCCCCATCCACGACGAGGATTTTCATGTCGGCTTCGGCGAGGATTTCGCGGCTTTTTTCCATGCTGAGCGCATCAAGAGCGTCGGTTGCCTTGTCCGCAATGCCTGCGGTATCGACGAGGCGAATTTCGCCCCCTGCGAGGAACAAGCGGACTTCGACAAAATCGCGAGTCGTCCCAGGAATATTGCTCACGAGAATCCGGTCTTCGCCGAGGAGCGCGTTTACGAGACTGGACTTGCCCGCGTTCGGGGCGCCATACAGAACCACGAGCGGCAAGCGACGCACGGCGGCACTCCCCTTGAAACTCTTCAAAATGGATTCTACACTTTCGCGGATCGCTCCAATCTTCGTGCCCCAAGTCGCGTAATCCGGATCGGCTTCTTCTTCGGCGAAATCGACATCGAGTTCGAGGCGCGCCGAAATGTCCATGACTTGCTCCGTGAGCGTCTTGACCTTTTTGGAAAGGGCTCCGCCCAAAAGACGGTGGGCGTTCTTGAGTTCCGCGCGGTTCGCGCTGTGAATCACGTCGGCGACCGATTCCGCTTGCACCAAGTCCATGCGTCCGTTCAGAAACGCACGGCGCGTGTATTCGCCGGGTTCGGCCAAACGAACACCTTCCACGCTTTTGATGACTTGCAAAAGTTCGCGGACGATAATCGGGTTTCCGTGCGGGTAAAGCTCCAGAACGTCTTCGCCCGTGTATGAATTCGGAGCTTCAAAGAAAATGTACAGGAGGCTGTCGATGACTTGGGCTGTCGCACGGTCACTGCCCACCATCGTGCGGTAATCTCTTGCGGTCGCAAGCTTTGCTTCGCGAGCCTTCAAGTTCTTGAAAGCAGATTCTCCAAACAGCAGGCGTATGACTTCACGCACTTTAGAACCGCTTACGCGGAGAGCTGCAACGGCACTCACGCCGGCAGGCGTCATCGGGGCTACAATCGTTTGGGAATCCATGAGCAGAAAGATAGTAATTAGCGGTTAGTCATTGGTCATTATTCATTGGTCATTAGAGAATAATCGCAGTTGGCTGCAGTAACATTGGCCATAGTTCACAGTCCATCGCATAAGGCTCAGTGTGCGGTTAATTACAGACAGAAAATAATAACATTGTGCTAAGGAGATGTTTTTCTAAATTCCTTAGAACTAACCATTACACCCTGAAGAAAAAATGAGCAAATTTAAAATCATCTCCCGACCCATTGGCACTGTCGAGTGTCATGTTTTGCAGCGCGATGACGGCGCTGAGTTCGAAATTTTAAGCGGATACGGTGCAGGCCTTAACGCTTGGCGTGTTCCCGACAGCAAAACAGGCGAGCTTGCCGACCTTCTTTTTGGCTACCGCGAAGGCGATGACATCTTCAAAATCGGGCCCGATACAAACGCCGGTTGCCGCCTCGCCCCGTTCCCGGGTCGCGTGGCCTATGCCAAATTCAACTGGAACGGCAACGATTACCAGCTCGTGAATAACGTGAGCTGGGCACCGCACGCTCTCCACGGCTTTTTGCAGAACAAGGAATGGAAACTCCTCAGCTTCGAAAGTGACCGCGACGAGTGCACCGCGACTTTCGGCATTGATTGGCCGGGCGCCTTTGTCGGGTTCCCGTTCCCTTTCCGCGCCGTGACGAAAATCACGTTCACAGGCGAAAGCTACAGCGTCGAATCAACGGTCACGAACATCGGCAATAGCGACCTTCCGTACTCCGAAGGTTGGCACCCTTACTATACACTGGGCGAAAAAATCAACAATCTCACCATGACACTCCCCGAAACGAACCTCGCGCTTCTCGACAAGGCGGACATCCCGACGGGTGAATTCAAGCCGGATACACGTTTTGTAGAAGGCCGCCTCATCGGTGACGAATTCATCAACGATTGCTTTTGCTTGAACCAGGGCGAATCGTCTCTCGTCTTTAAAAATGCGGATAATTTTGAGAACATTGTAGCTATCGCGAAACTCCAGAACAGCGCTAAAAAACTCCTCATTTGGCAGACGGCTGGCAAAGAACAATATAACGCCATCCAGATTTACACGCCGCCTAACCGCATGAGCATCGCCATCGAGCCGATGACCGCAGAACCCGATGCTTTAAACCATCATCGCGATTTGATTGTCATTAAGCCGAGCGAATCCAGAACGTTCTATTTTGGTGCGGTCGTTCGCAAAAACGTGTAAATTTAGTCCAAAATCACCCTTAAACATATTTTTTTCTCTCAAGCAAAAATGTTGTTGCATTTTTGCTTTTTTCAATATATTTTTGAGAACACAGAATAAGGAGTGAACATGGATTTCAAAAAATTTTTCTTAGCTTGTGGCTTGTCCGCTGCATGTTCCGCTTTTGCGGTTCAGTACGAAGCCGAAGCCGCATCCCTTTCGGGCGATGCCGCTTTAGGCACAAGTGATGCCGCTTCTGGCGGCAAGTACGTCAAGATGAACGGCGGAAACATCACATTTTCGAAGGTTTCCGTTGAAAAAGCGGGAAAATATACCGTTGTCATCCATTACATGAACAATTACGGTGGCTCTAAAATCAACAACGTCGAAGTCGGCGGAGCCTCCTCTGCTGTTACCTTTGACGTGACAGACAAGGGCAAATTCGTCGATGTCGAAACCGTTCTCAATTTCGCCGCTGGTGAGAACACGGTCGCTATTACCAATAGCTGGGGCTGGATTGATGTTGATTACATCGAAATCAAGGGTTACGAAGCCAAATCGTTCAATCTCTGCAACGCTCCGGTGACAAAGACCGCCACTCCGTCCGCCATCAAGCTCTACAACTTCCTCGTCAACAACTTCGGCAAAAAGACTGTTTCCGGCGTGATGACCGGCAACATGGACGCATACACTAAGGGCGATTTCACCAAGCACGAAGATGTTCAAGCTGTGTTCCAAAAATCGGGCAAGTACCCGGCACTCGTCGGTGTTGATTTGATGAACGCCACCGGCGGCAACAAGAACGACGGCTGGTTCCAAGAATATACGGAAAAAGTCATCGACATTGCCAAAACGACATGGAAAAAAGGCGGCATTCCTGCAATTACATGGCACTGGCGCCCCGGTGAAGAAGAAGAATTTTACGTGAAGGGCGAACGCGAAAAATACACCGAATTCGACTTTACCGAAGCTTTTGTCACCGGCACGACCACTTGGGATACTTTATCCACAGCTTATAAAGCGATTGTCGGCGATATCGACATCGTTTCAAAAATCTTCCTTGATTTGCAAAAAGAAGGCATTGCAGCAATCTTCCGTCCGTTGCATGAATCCGGCGGAAAATGGTTCTGGTGGAGCACGCACACCGGCAAGCAATTCGCCGCCCTCTACCAGTTGCTCTACGAACGCATGGTATTCACAAACGGTGTGAACAATCTCATTTGGGACTTCAACCCGAAGGATGCCGCCACGATGTCTTGGACTCCGGGCGAAACGTATTATGATGTTGTGAGCGTTGACATTTATAATAACGCAAATGACAACCAGAGCAACAGCGCCGCATTCATCGACCTCACGAACAAAGCCGGCACAAACAAGATTATTTCGCTCAGTGAAAACGGCCCAATTCCTGACGTCGAGAAGATGTACGAAGATGGAGCCACGTGGAGCTGGTGGATGCCGTGGTACGAATCATGGTCCGGGGGTTACGTGAGCCAGACTGCGGCTGGCGTATGGCAAAAGAACCTCGCTGACGAACGCATTGTCACGCTCGACAAGATGCCCGGCTGGGATAGCTACAACGAGGCTGCCGCAGCGACAAACGTGTGCCCGACATCGACCGCAAACGCGAAGTTCGGTGCCGACACCGCCAAGGCAAATTCCGAAAACGTGGACCTCCTCATGGGCGTGACATTCAAGGCGTTTAACGACAGCGGCGCCAACATCGAATACAGAAAAATTCCAGATTTGACGGGTGCAAAAAGCATCGCCGTTACCATCGAAAACAAAGGCTCCGGCGGAGTCAATGACGGCATCTGGGTGGGTCTTGCCTTTGTACGCGACGGTTCCAAGGACAAGGCTTGGACCTGGGAACAGTCGGCTTCGGATGGTTGCTGGCTCAATGACGGGACTAAGGCCACCTGCGAATTCGACATCACGACATACACGGATGCTGACGGTAACGAAAAGCCAATGGATTTGAATAACATGTTCTCTGTGACGTTGGTTGTAGGCGGAGCCGCAGGGTTCAACGGCCTTGTGCTCTTCGACAACATGGTTACGGACAACGGTATTGTCATTAACGGATTCAACAAGAAAACAGAACTCTTTACCGCAGCCGAACAAAGCGTCGGTCATGTCACGAGTATTGAGCTTTATAACAAAGATGGCACGCCAGTAAATACATCTGCAATCAAGTCGGTCGCAGCAAAGAAGGCTGGCATGAGCGTCAAGAACGGCAACGTTTCGCTCACGGCAAACACCTCCGGCTTTGCAAGCGTCGATGTATTTAACATGAACGGCAAGCGAGTCGCAACGCTCTACCGTGGCAACCTCAGCGCAGGCGAACATTCGTTCAGCCTCCAGAACGTCGCCAAGGGTCAGTACATTGTCCGAGTGAAGGGAGTCGGAATCACTGCGTCTAAGCAAATTTTTAACAAGTAGATCATAACACAAAAAGCAAAACACATTTCCCGGCTCAATTAGAGTCGGGAATTTCCGTATCTACTAAAAGTCCCACTTAACGCCAAGTTTTAGCCAATTCAGCGAAGTGCTTTCGTTATTCACTCTCTTATAAATGCCATACCAATAATAGCGCGTATAACTGCGTTCCAGTCCCAGATAATAACTCATCTTCCAATGTTTCCACGAAACGGTCGCACCCAACAACCCATAAAATTTCTTGCTTTTTTCGTAATCTGGATCCGTTGTGCCGACGGCAAAGCCGTAAGACAAGTTCATCTTTGCTTCAACTGTAATGCGGTTTTTAAACTTGTACGAAATTCTGGAACGCAATACAGGGCCGAACCATTTCGCTACAGAACCAAGCCATTCCACACTTTTTTCGTCGGTCAAAGAATCATTAACAGGTTTTTCTTGCCAAAGCGTAACAGAATCGCCATCGAGCTTTGCCCCCACATAAACCGTTCCGTTCAAGCCTTCGGGTACAGTCCTATGCCACGAAGCGTACAACGCATACGACATAGGGCCTGAGGTCTGGTAGTACGCCCACCCCACAACGCCCACGCGCTGTTTTTCAAAACGGTACAAGTCCTTTTCAAACCATGCAAAAAAATCCGACGAAAGAGCCTCTCCTTCAATATTGAAGTCATAGCCCACATCCAAAAGCAAGCCGCGTCCAAACAACGTATATTCAAGCCCAAGAGCGGCATTCCAGTCGTTCGTATCGAGCATTGTCATTTTATCGTTGTTCAAGAAATAATCCGCCTGAGCATACGCAGAGAACGTGTGCAGCCAATTTCCGTATTCATAATCCACATACGGATTCACGTTCAGGAAAAGATCTCCGCCAACCTCGCCTTCATCCATGCCGGTCGCTTTGTAGTGCATGCCGTAAAAACCAAGTTCCCCGGCAACATGGAATTCCCACGGTTTTTCTTCGGACAAAACATCCGTCGAGTCCGTCGATTCTTCGCCGCCATTTCCCAACGCCGCCTTGTATTCGCGGATAATTTCCTGAATTTCCTCAGTATATTCGCCCGGCAAGGCCGCAGCTTCTTCAAATGCTTGAATAGCCGCAGGAATATCACCCGATTCCTCGAATTTCATCGCACGGTAATACGCTTCCTCCTGCGTCTCGGCAAAAAGCGCAGTTGCAAATAGCAAAAAGATAAAACCAAACAAACGATACATTTATATTCTCAGAAATTAACCCTTATTCCAGCCCTTGGGGAACACAGGCATAATAGGTTTTACCACCGGTTTATCTTTCGGATTTTTTTCGCGCAAACGCGGATCGCCCGGATGCAAAGGCTCCATTATTTTTTTGTCTCCAGGGCGACCCATCGGGCCAAACGGAGGGTTCCACAGAGGTCCTTTCTGGGCTTGCTTTTCTTCCAGTTTCTTTTCACGGACAAGGTCTTTCTTGAGTTTATCTTCATTTCTTTCGATAGGAGCTTCAGGCACATGCTTTTCGACCGCAGGGAGGCCCGCAACAGGAGCTTTCGCAGAAGCATCCCGCATTTCGCCCTTCTCGGCGGCGGTTTTATTCCTCAAGTCCTGAAGAATTTGTTCACGAGCGGCTCGCCGTTCTTCACGCAACTTTTGCCAGTCGCCTTTTTCTTTTTCCGACATGTTCGGAACATTGTGTAACGCCTCGCGGGCTTCAACAGGCGTCGGGACGCTTGCCGCCGGACGAGAATCCAAATCGCCTGCCATAGCGGTCGCCGCCATCACCGCAGACGCCATTACGATTTTTTTCATGACCACACTCCTTAAGTTAAGCATCGACAATTTACCCCACATCGCTACACCTTAAAGTCTTCTTTTTTCAAGTTCAAACGTTCCATGATTTCACGCAGCACCTTACGGTCAATGCCAAGGATGGTCGCCGCAAGCGTCAAATTCGCACGGGAATCCTTGAGAGCATGGGAAATCACTTCGCGTTCGACCGCTTCGCGGGCTTCCTTGAGCGTGCGCGGGGATTCCTTCGCCTGCACCTGCATGTCGTCAAGTCCCAAATCTTTGGGCTGGATGACACCATGAACAGCCTGCACAAGGCCCTTCTGCACGCGGTTTTCGAGTTCACGCACATTGCCCGGCCAGTGGTAACCGAGCAGAGCCTTTTCGGCATTGCGGCTCAGATGGAATTTCCCGCGTCCGTATTCCGCGCCGTAACGTTGTATAAAGTTTTCCGCCAAAAGCACCACGTCCTGACCGCGGTCACGGAGCGGCGGGAGTTCGAGCGGCAACACTTGTATGCGGAAATACAAATCTTCGCGGAATCGCTTTTCGCGAACATCTTGTTCCAAATCCACGTGCGTTGCACTGATCACGCGCACGTTCACCGGAATTTCGCGGTTGTCGCCCACACGCGTGATATGCTTTTCTTGCAGCACGCGCAAAAGCTTCACTTGCATATTGAGCGGGAGTTCGCCGATTTCGTCGAGGAAAATCGTACCGCCGTCGGCTTCTTCGAAAAAGCCTTTCTTGTTTTCAATCGCCCCCGTGAACGAACCCTTCGCATGCCCGAACATGAGCGATTCCATCAAATGTTCCGGGATGGCACCGCAGTTCACCGCGATGAACGGCTTCTCGGCACGTGGGCTATGCTTGTGGATGTAACGCGCCATCACTTCCTTGCCCGTTCCCGTCTCGCCACGGATAATCACCGGGAGCGGGAGCGGCGAAAGCTTATCCGCCATGGCAATCACATCAATCATCGATTTGGACGAATAAACAATCCCGTCTTTGCGGACGACATTTTTCAGCGTATCGAGCGATTCCTTGTCGCGCAAGCGGTCGTAGGCCGCAAAAGCGAACTTTTCGCAGACCGCCACAAACGAATCAAACAGTGCGCTATCTTCTTCGGTAAACGGCTCTTTGCGGGCGGCACGTTGCAAATAAAGGTACCCTGCCTCGGAATCTGGCGTGCGGAAAGGCGACACCATGATACTCGTAAGCTGGTTCTGCACAATCGACTTGGACAAATCCGCTGATTCATCATCGAGCTGGTTCCACACAACGGCACGCTTTTCGTTTTTCGCAAGCTTCACCGCCGAAATGGAAATAGAAACTTTTTCAGGGTTCGAAAAATGGAGCGGATCTTCACCGCCGATGTCCAAGACAGCGGCATCCGCATGCAAAACATCCTTGGCCACATCCAGAATTTTCGGGAATAGAGCCTCGGGCTGTTCCTCGTCTAAAAGAGTCTTGACCACATCAAGCATCTTTTCTGTGGCGAGCATTGATTCCGATTTCATAACAAAACCCTGTAATTTACGCTGTTATTCGGCAGCAGGCACAGGGAGTTCCAAAAGCAAACTATCGACCTTTAAATTAGGCGAAACTTCGCTTTCAGCCGAAGATTCCATGTTCCTTGACCGCTTTAACAGCTTGTCCCCTGTAGCATCGATTCCGAAACGCATCGTTCCGCTCGAAAGCAACAGAACTATCAAAGCTAATATAAGAATCAAAACGCCCAAAACGCCCCATTTTAGCCCATTTTTTTTCTTACGAACCACAAACGGGAGGTCCTTTTCCAAACGGTTTGGAACTTTTAGTACCGCATTCCCGGACAAGCCAGCCCCCGTCGATCCAAAGCCCATCCGTGCAGAAAATATCGAGCCTGTAAACTGAGTGACAAGCGTCACAAGAGCCACTTCGCCATGAACAATCTTGTCCAGCGCAATCTCCAAAAGCTCATCCAGTTCGTCCAAGTCCTCGACACGTTCCGCGACATCAGAACGGAGCAGCCCTGCCCACAAAGGCTCCAGTGCCGAAAGCAGCAGCTCCCCTTCCGGCGTATTGAAATCGCCTGATGCGTAAAGCTTTTCCGTAACGTTCACGTTATCAATGTTCGCCATCTGCTCGGCAAACTGCTCATAGCCATCCGCACAGACAAGGTCTTCGCCCGCAATCCAGCGGTACAGCAAAAGGCCGAGGCTGAACAAATCGCTTTTTTCGTCAGCAATCTTGCCTTGGAAACGTTCCGGAGCCGCATACGCCAACACCCCCGGACCGACGATTCCGCAATCGATAAGGACGGCCTGCAAATTCGCAGAATCCGCATTGTTCGCACCAGTTTTGCGATCCGCGGTTGCATTCGACACAGAAAAAATCACATTCGCAGGACTCAAGTCCCCATGCGAAACACCCTGCTTTTGCAAAGCGACAAGCGTCGATGTTACCTGACGGAGTGCAAATAACGCCACCGCCACAGGCACTTTGCCTAACTTGTCCGAAACAACGCCCTCGACAAAATCGTAAATCAAGTATGGCGTTCCGTCGCGTTCGCCCCATTCTTCTATGCGGTACAAACCCGGAACATGCACTTTGTACGTTTTTTCAACAACGTTTTCGTCAAACGAGAATCCGTCGTTATACCACTTGAGTACAAAAGGCCTCCCGCCGATATTCAAGAGGTAAATAGACGCTTCGCCGCCTCGATGCAGCAATACAGCACCCGCCACGGAGTCCAAGAGCGACTTTTCGGACTTTTTCATAAGGGAACCTCTAAAAATTGCTTTGATCAAAAAAATTTGAGCGAAACCAAGTGCAGGCAGGAACGAAAAGAGGTGAATACTGGAGGTATTTGCCTCTTTGAGTGACGAAACTGCACGAAGTGTTGCAGCCAAATTTTTAAAAATGAATTTTTAGAGGTGACCATAGCTTACCCGCTTATAATTTACCCGAATAAACCATCGCCTTGAGCGAATCTTCTGCAATGAGCGTCCATTTGGCTAGTACCGCATCTTGCGGCAGAGCTTCGTGGCCCATCGACCAGATATCCCATGCAGATTCATAATCGCGAGCGTTCCAGTAAAGGTTTCCGAGGTTCACGTATGCCGATGCAAATTTCGGTTCACGCGTCACGATGTACGCATAAATTTTTTTCGCTTCTTCAACATCACCCTGACCGCTAAGAATCAAGGCCTTGAGGTTGTAACTAAAGTAATTTTCCGGGTCGAGCTGGATGGACTTGTCCAAAAGCGATAGCACTTTGGCATGGTCGTTAGCCGAAAGCATGGCGCGAGCAAGGTAAAACAACGAAGTCGAGTACATGGGCTTTATTTTTTCACTGCTATCGACCGCAGACAAAATCTTAAATTCGCGGACAGTGCGCTCCCACAAAGGAAGCGTATTTTCCTTTATGCGTTCCTTGTCCTCGGCTATGGCGTAATACGCAATCGCAAGTCCGTAGCGGGCATCCCTGTTCGCCGGTTGAGCGTCCAGAACTTTCGAGAAATTCTTCGCCGCCCGCTTGTAATCGCCGATACGGAGAGCCTCGTCCCCACGGTTCATGTCATTTCCATTGCATGCAACAAAAACCGTCGCGACAAGCATCGCGAACAAAAGTTTCAACCCGCCGATAAAGCGTCCATGAACAACCCAGCACAGCATGTTATAAGTATATATAAATTTTAGACGAGAGACTATAAATGCGTAAGGCGAATATCGCGTAAAAACTTGTTTTTACATGATTGAGCCTAGCATTTAGCACATGTGCAAAGACGAGAGAGTGTTGAATTTGAGACGAGTAGGTTGCAAGTTGAGCGTCGCGACGATGAGTTTACTCATCGGCATGACCGAAACGCAGCACCTGACGCCGAAGGCGTCTAAGATTATAGACTATAGACGAGAGATTGTTGTAAATTGGTCAATGGTTGTTGGTCAGTAGTCATTAGTCATTGGTTATTGGTTGTTAGCATTGGTTATTTGTCTGTAGATGGTAAAGATTCGAAGTTGTCATCCTAGAGACGTCAGCCGATAGGATCCAGTTACAGTGAACAATAAACAGTGGTTAGTGGTATGGGGTATGGGGTCGCCCGCTACAGCGGGCTTTGAGGTATGAGCAATCGCAATAGGTTCCGTATCTGTAATAAGTTCCGTGTAAGCCGGCCCCGGCCCTTCGACATGGTTCGGCAGGCTCACCAACCGAGCTCAGGGACCTAAGAGGCCGGGGTGACAATGTGATTAGTACTGTGTAAGCAGACTCCAGCTCTAGCCAAGGCAGACAAACTTAATGTTTTGAGCAATCTAATTACAATAACCTCACACCCCATAGCCCATACCAACCTAATCCCTACAACCTAAAACCTATAACCTAACACATAACAAAAAAGCCCCGCGAATGCGGGGCAAAAGAATTTGTCGTAAGAAAAATATCTTACTTGTCGATTTCGTACTGGGCTACGAGGTTGCCTTCGGCATCGAGTGCACGGACAACGTTTTCGTCACGCTGGAGGGTGAGGTTCGTGGTTTCGCCCTTAGAAGTCGTGTATTGCACAGAGAGAGAACCGTCTTCGTTCTTCACTGCAGCAACGGAGTTGCCCTTTTCGTCCTTCTGGTAGTAGGAGTCGTCAGAAGCAAGCGGATTGGAACCCGTCCAGAATTCAACCGTATTGAGGACCAGCCAATCGACAAGGCCGATACTGATTTCATAAATAGGAACAACCCACAAGAGGAAGTGGACGCAAGAGTTGAGCCACTTGTTGCCCAAAGAGCCGTTCCAGCGGAGCAACTTCTTGGTAAGGCCATAGCTACCATGGCATCCAGAGAGAACGAGGGTACCTGCACAGATAAGAGCGAGGATTGCTTTTTTCATGTTTACAAACTCCTTATATTTTAGTGTTTTGATTTTGAGCGAAATATAAGAAACATTAACTCTCTTTGCTAGTAACACAACAAATTGTAACCGGCAAATTTACAATAGCTCACAGCTTTTTCGTGAGCATCGTCACACATGGTTCCAAAACTCTCATTTTTTTCAAATTCGAAACTTTCACCCAGCGAAAATCGTCGTATCCATATATATGGAAGAAATTTTTTTCAAGCTCAACTTCATAGCCCAACAGTCGAACGTTATCATCATTCACATCGCCTTTAAACAAGCCACAATCCACGGCGCCCAAAGGCTGCACTTGCCAGAGATTGACCGTCAACCGTTCAAAAAAAACTCTTTCTAAAGCATCTTCAAGCGTTTCATCACCTTCCAAACTTTCCGTCGGAAGTTCCCAATAGCCCGGAAAAGGCCCCCCGGCAGGCCTTTTACACATCAAAACCCGTCCATTTTTCTTTACAATTCCGCAAACTGCAAGCATTTATCCCCCATTTTGGAATTTCCCTCACAACTTTTTATTTTGATTTCTTTTATCTTTTTATTAAATCTACAAATATCATACATGATAGATACATTTTGTCGATTTGGAAAAGGAGTAAACCAATGAAGGTGGCAACCAAGCTTATCAGCATTATAACAATGATTGCTGTTTCAACCATTTTTGCAGCAAAGGCACCACAAGCAAAACAGGCTGCCAAACCAGATAGCTTGACAGTTTGGATTATGCCGAACGGGGCATCGCCACAAGAAAAACTCGAACAGAGACTGCACCTTTATACCAAGAAAACGGGCATCAAGACGAAAGTCGTCGTTTTGGACTGGGGCGAAGCTTGGAACCGCATCACGACAGCCCTTTCCTCCGGCATTGACGCACCGGACGTATTGCAGCTCGGCACCACTTGGGTTCCGTACTTCGCCTCCCGTGGCGAAATCAAGCCTTTGAACGAATGGCTCCCGCAGATTGACCCCTCCCGGTTCGTCCCTGTAAGTTGGAACACAACGCATATCGATTCCGACACAACCATTTATTCCGTTCCGTGGTTTATCGACATCCGCCCGATTTTGGCGAACAAGCGCATCCTAAAGAAAAACAATATCAAGCCTGAAGATATCGCAACATTCGATGGTTTTGTAAAGGCCATCCGCAAAGTAAACGACAGCCACGAAACACTTGACGACGGCACCAAGGTACGTGCATTTGCGTTCCCAAGCAAGATCGACTGGAACATTCCGCACAACTTCGCCCCGTGGATGTGGAGCAATGGCGGTGACTTTATCGCCAAAGACCAGGAAGGCAAGTGGAAAGCAAATGTCCTTTCTCCAAAGACCATTTACGGCATTGCCAAGTATTTGAGCTTCGTTCTAGACACCCTAGTCAGCACCGATGCTTTGCAGATGAACACGGCTCAAATCGTCCAGCACTTTAATGCAGGCGAACTCGCATTTATCGTGAACACCTCCGAAGTTATCATGCAGACGAGAATCGAAGGAGAAAAGGGAGGTCTTTTAAACACGAGAATCGGTAACGACAGTGTCATGGCGCTCCCCATACCGAAAGGCACGGAAGGTTCCATCTGCTTCATCGGCGGAAGCAACCTCGCCATCCCGACGGGCAACAAAAAGCCGGAAGCTCTAGATCTTTTACTTTATCTCACCAACGACGAAAACCTTGATGCCTACACCAAGCAGATCGGCATGCTCCCCGCTTCAAAGAAGGTGCTCGCCAACTGGTCCAAGGATGACGACTACAAGACGCTCGTTCCCATGCTCGGCACAGGACGCGCCTACACCGCTATTCCTGAATGGGGCGATATCGAACAGATTCTTGTCGCGATGTTCAGCGCCATCTGGGACCATCTCGAAATTCCAGCGCTTTATTCCGAAGAAAAGATTTACGAAATCCTCACGAAATATTCGAATGACATAAACAAGCGCCTGAACAACAGGACTCCTGACGGCTTGACTTTTGCAGAGTTCCGCGAAACGTGGCACAAAGCGCTCAACATAAAGGAAACCAAGAAAAACACGCCTCACATAACGAAACAGCCGGCTCCCACTCCAGAAGAACTGGAAGACTCCGGCTTTAATCCTACCCCTTGGATTTTCGCTATAGCCGTGCTTGTCGGATTCATCTTTGCCGTCACCCGCAAAAAGAAGCGCTAATCCGATAGCAACACTTCAAAAAAGATTCCGCTATGAGTAGTTTAAGATTTTCAAACATTACGAACAGCATTATCATCAAGAGCTTAATACTTTTGATTATTTCAATGCTCATGATCGTAACGATCGGAACCTACATCTTTACGCAAAAACAGATGAAGACCACGCTGAAGCTGAGTTATGATACCAATGATACCCAGTTGCAGCTGCTTGCAAACACGGTCAACAACGAAATGGAACAGTTTGCAAGCCGTCTGTCTTTGTTGGCAAAGACTTCCGAAATCCAAAGCATGGACAAACTCATAGCGGCCGGATATCTTAAAAGCTACAACATATCGTCTCTATTCATTTCTGGCGAATCCATCTCGCTTTTCGACCGGAGTTACAACCTTGTCTGCAATAATGCCATGCTGGGTTCGACAAAAATCAGCTATCCTATCGAATTCAACCGCATTTCGCCGCACAAGACCACCGCTTCACCATGGTACCGTGATACAGACGGAACACCCAAGCGCGCATTCGGCGTTGTTATCAACGACCGAGCACACGGCGACGGACGACTGGTATCCAATTTTTCAATCCGCCGTTTATGGAAATACTTCTCAGAATACAAAGTAGGGCAGAACGGAATTCTCATTGCTTGCAACGGTCAAGGAGAAATCCTCTACCACCCTGATATGCGCACTTGGCTAGACGGAGTCCACAAGATGTCCGAACTCGGCCTTGGAGAAATGAATATCAAACAAGATATCAAGAACAACATTCAATTCGTGACACTTGAAGACGGAAAAACCTACCTCATCAACAGGACGTTCAATTCGAGCAACGATCTTGGACTCATTTCTCTCCAGCCCAAAAGCGAAATTGACGCCATGGTTTCATCGGTCAAGCATATCAGCCGCATTATTTTGTACAGTTCGATTATAGCCATCTTGCTCGTGTCTCTTTGGCAGATTTTGATTGTCTGCAAGCCGTTGAACAACTTGATTGACCACATTTCGCAAATCACGGAAGGAAACCTTGACATCGAAGAATTCAAGTCAAAAAGAAGCCAAGACGAAATTGGACGGCTCGCCAAAGTGTTCAACCAGATGCACGCGACTATCAAGCGACAAATTAAGGAATTGAACGAACATAGGGACTTGCTTGAAAAAGAAGTCAAGGAACGCACTTACGAGCTTGAACAAGCAAACAAGAAATTGGATATCATTTCGAGAACAGACGAACTCACGCAACTGCCGAACCGTCGCGACATGCACAAGACTATCGAAAAAGAAGTGGAACGCGCCAACCGTACAGGGAAGCCGTTCAGCATCATCTTTATCGACATCGACCATTTCAAGAATGTCAACGATACTTATGGCCATGCCACTGGCGATGCCGTGCTCAAGTCTGTTTCTAGCACTATCCGCAGTTTGCTGCGTAAGTACGATGTTCTCGCACGCTACGGAGGCGAAGAATTCTTGACGCTCCTGCCGGAAACAGAAGTGAACGACGCCGCTCTCGTCGCAGAACGTTTCCGCAAGCAAATCGAAAACCAGACGATTTTCTTTGGCGACCAAGAAATCAAGGCGACAATAACTCTTGGCGTTGCCCAGTATGATAGCAGTCTCGGTGCAGAACGCTGCATCCAGCTTGCAGACAAGGCTCTTTACGACGGAAAGGAAACCGGCAGAAACAAAGTTGTCATCTGGACTGAAGACCTCGAGAAAAAAACTGAAAACGCCAAGCAGTCGTAAAATTCTATTTTTACGTGCATGAACATCGACTTTAACCGAAGACTGTCTATCGCTCCGATGCTCGACTGCACGGACCGCCACGAACGTTACTTTTTGCGTTTGCTCTCCAAGCATGTTTTGCTGTACAGCGAAATGGTTGTCGCTACAGGGCTTCTGCATTGCGACAACACCGACATGTTCCTCGGTCACGAGCCGATTGAACACCCCGCCGTATTGCAGCTAGGCGGAAGCAACCCGACATTACTCGCCCAAGCATCAAAGCTTGTTGAAGCCGCAGGCTTTAGCGAAGTCAACTTGAATTGCGGCTGCCCCTCCGACCGCGTGCAGAACGGAAAATTCGGCGCATGCCTCATGAAGGAAAAGCAAATTGTCGCGGATTGCTTCAAAGCCATGCAAGATGCCGTATCAATCCCGGTCTCCATCAAGTGCCGTATCGGCGTTGACGACCTCGATAGCTGGGAATTTTTCACAGACTTTATCCAAACCGTACGCGATGCCGGTTGCCGCATCTTTATAGTGCACGCCCGCAAGGCATGGCTCAAAGGCCTTTCTCCCAAGGAAAACCGCGAAGTGCCGCCGCTCCATTATGAGTTTGTGCACCGTCTCAAAGCAGAAATACCGGACTTGAACATCAGCATCAACGGCGGCATCAAGACACTCGACCAAATCGAAGAACAACTCCAAGACCTCGACGGCGTGATGGTTGGTCGCGAAGCCTACGAAAATCCGTGGTTCCTGCGCGATGCCGACGCACGCATCTTTAACGATGTTCGCCCCGAAAGCACAGACCCCGCAGAAATCATCGCAGGGAATGCCCGCCCCGCCACACGCAAGGCACTCCTCGAAGCTTACCTCCCCTACGTCGAAAAGCAGACCGCCGAAGGCTGCCCCGCAACCATTCTCGTGAAGCATCTCTACGGGCTGTTTACCGGGCTCCCCGGAGCGCGCAAGTACCGCGCCATGCTCAGCAACGAAAGTCCCCGAGCCAAGGAATACGGCGGCGCGGTCGCATTAATTAGGAAAGCGATGGACATGGTAAGTGAGTAGGAAGTAGGAAGTAGACAGTGATTAGTGGTTAGTAGGCAGTAGGATGTAGGAAGAAAGCTGTCATCCCGGACACCGTTCCGGGATCCGTTATTTAAAAAGAAAGCCGCCCCCGGCACACTTCGACGTAGCACAAAGCATCGCTTATTAGGCCGAGTAGACAATGTAATAGGAACCATATCTGCACAAAGCTCAGTTTTCAATGAGGTCATCCTGGAGGCGAAGCCGATAGGATCCATGCGTGAAGTTGGCGGTGAAATGCGATTGGTGCAGTATCTGTAATGGGAGCCGTGTAAGCGAGGGGTGCCGTGTCTGCGGTTAGTGCCGTGTAAGCATATAGAACTGCATAAAGAGGCCACACGGATTGTGAAAAAACTAACGTTTTTTCTTTCTGGTGGATTAATGCTATCCGGGTGGCAAATAATGAAAATAGAGGTATGCAATTGGTGCCGTACAATCTGACCCCGGCCCTTCGACGTAGCTCAGGGACCTTAGGCCGGGGTGACAACGCGAGGGGTGCCGTGTCTGCGGTTAGTGCCGTATCTGTGATTAGAACGGTCCCGAAGCAGTCATCCCCAAAGCGTAGCGTGCCCATAGCCCAGAGCGGAGCGACCCCAAAGCGAGTTCACGAGCATGCCCATTGCTAATCCCTAACCCCTACAACCTATTACCTAATACCTCTTCAATCTCTCGTCTTTGTATATTCGCCTTCGGCTCATATACCAAATGCTGGGCTCGGTCATGGGTGTGCGAGCACCCCCGCGAACGCTCGCCCTCCGCATTTGTCGTCTTTCGTCTCTCGTCTTTCGTCTGTAGCCCCGAAGCGAGCGTTCTTTCGTCTAAAAATCCCCACTCGACCCCTTGACAAATCAAAATTTTTTTTCTCTATTTGGATGCGTATTTTTAAGTTTAACCTTTAACGGAGATACAACATGCCTTGCGGAAAGAAAAGAAAGCGCAGGAAGATTGCGACTCACAAGCGTAAGAAACGCCGTCGTCGTGACCGTCACAAAAAGAAACTTCGCTAATATCCGTTAGCATTTTCTTGTGATTTCCTGTAAAAGACGGAGTGTAAAAGCTCCGTTTTTTCGTTTTTCATTTAGGAAAGTGACAGGAAACACTCGAAAAAAACGTTTTTATACAAAAAAAATTGTAAAATAACTTGGTAAAAAAGGGTTTCGCCCAAAGGAAAAGAAATGATAGATCGCAACAAACACTTCCTCCGCCTCATGGACTGGAGTGAAGAACGCATTCTCGAAACCGTCGCCATTGCCTCGCAGCTCAAGAAAGAAGTCCACGCGGGCAAGGTCTCCGACCGTCTCCACGGTCAGAACATCGGCATGTTCTTCGAAAAACCGTCTTTGCGAACTATTACAACTTTCCAGGTGGGCATGAACCAGCTCGGCGGCCACGCCGTATTGCTCTCCCCAGATTCGATCGGTCTTGGCAAGCGCGAAAGCGTCAAGGACGTCGCCCGCTGCCTTAGCCGCTGGGTGAACGCCATCGTGGTCCGTTGCTTCAAGCAGCAGCTCGTCGAAGAACTTGCTGAATATGGTTCCATCCCAGTCGTGAACGCATTGACCGACGATTGCCACCCGTGCCAAGCTATCGCTTTTGCCCAAATGATTAACGAAAACCTCGGCGGATTCAAGAACGCTGATGGCAAGCCGAAGACGGTCGCTTTCATTGGTGACGGCAACAACGTCGCAAATTCGTTCCTCGCTCTTGCCGCAAAGGTCGGCATGAACTTCACACTCGCTTGTCCGAAGGGATTCGAACAGCCCAAAAACGTTGTCGAAGAAGCTTTGCCGCTTTTGAAGAATCACGGCTGTGAGTACCGCATATTCAACGACCCGAAGGAAGCTGTCAAGGACGCCGACATTCTCTATAGCGACGTTTGGGTTTCCATGGGTCAAGAAGGCGAAAAGGCTACAAAGCAGTCTCACTTCTTGCCGTTCCAGATCAACGACGAACTTTTAAAGCTCGCTCCAGCACACTGCAAGGTCAGCCACTGCTTGCCCGCTCACCGCGGCGAAGAAATCACGGACTCCGTGATGGACAACCTCGACGTGAACATGAGTTTCGAAGAAGCCGAAAACCGCCTGCACGCCCACAAGGCCGTGCTCTGGCAGGTGATGGAACCGTTCGCAAAGTAAGAATAAGCGAAAAGAAGCTATATTCAATCACACGAACAAGCGCATTTCATAGACTATATATAAAGACCGTAGCACCTCGCTGCGGTCTTTATATATAATAGCGATACTCATCCATCTAACTTTACTATCTTATCTATTATGAAAATAAAAGATGTATTCATGGGAACAGTCAGTCGAATCCTACGTTTTACAGGGATTCTCCTTATTATATATGTAAGCATGGTATTTTATCTGGCTTTGACCGAACGCCGCAACGCCTTCCCGCGAGCCATTACGCACAACGAAGCCAGGGCCGCTATCGCGGAAAATGCAAAAAACATAAACTGCACACTCGACGACGGTACAGTTCTTGAAGGTTTTGTTATCGGAAACGAACATAATAACGTTTTACTCTACTACCCCGACGCCGACGAAGATGCCGCCCAATTCTTGGCCGAACTTGATTCCTTGCCCGGTTACGCCGCAGCCACATTCAACTACCGCGGAAGCGGAAACAACAAAGGAACGCCCTCTCAAGAAACTTTTGAATCCGACGCCCAAATGATTTATGAATGCGCCTCGCAAATAAACGGCAAAGAACCCGAAATCGTCGCTGGGCGCGGTACAGGCGCCATTTTAGCCACAAAAAAGGTAAAAACGGACAATTTAGTCATTTTAATAGACCCTGTTTTAAGTATTGCAGACGTAATTTCCGAAAAATACCGGATTCTATACCCCAAATTCCTTGTCCGAGCCGACATAAAAATCGAAAAAACAGACATTTCTACCACAAAAAACATCGTGATTCTGTCAGATCGGGCTCGATTCCGTGATAGAAATCACAAAATCGGACTGGCACTTAAGGACGTTAATTTATCAACGCGGGGTGAAAAATCCTTATCAGAGGCCATTTTTGACGTAAAAAAACGCAAATAAAAAAATTTTTTTTCATTTGTTGCAACATTTTACTTTTTTATTATTATTTTTTATACAACAAATGTTATTGGTTACGAAAAAATTATTTTTTTCTTTGTACTTGTTTTTTGGAAAAAAAACATTGACATTTGTAGAAAAAGTTTTTATTTTATCAACAATACAACAAACAAAAGAGGTGTAAATGGAAAACGTAATTGTAAAAATGGATGTCCGTGGTTTCATCAGATTCCCGGAAGAAGCTGTCAAGACGCTCAAGCTCGACAAGCTCGCCACTCAAACTAAGACAGAAGATGGCAGAACCGTCGATGTCGGTCCGTATGTTGACGTCGAAGTCGATGTTGCAGGCAAGCGCATCGCTATCACGCCGATCAAGACCCCGAAGGCTACTTCTTTCCGCTTCATCAACGGAATCATCGGCTCCAAGTCCAAGTTCCTTTACTTCAAGGGTGCATTCAACGCCATCGGTCTCGAAGTTGCAACCGGTGCATACACTTTGGTCAAGGAAGGTAACAAGTATGTCTTCACCGCCAAGGGTTCCAAGAAGAAAGGCGAATGGACGACTCTTGCCTGCCGTAACGCAGTTGGCAACAAGACCATGCTCTCCATTGATACCCGTGGTACCATCATTTTTGACCACAACACCAAGAATGCTCTGAATACCAAGGAAAACAAGACTATGGTTGCCGAATACGATGCAGCCAAGAAGACCTTCAAGCTGACGTTCAGCAAGAACAAGGGCTTCATCAACGTCCGTACCATTGCAAGCCATGCAAACGCTTCGTTCATGGGCACGCTTTCTTCTCACGGCATCGCTCTTCCGCTCAAGAGCTTCCGTACCGAAAGCCAGGTTGATAAGAACGTCCTCACGTTCAGCGTCGCACCGCTCGTTGCTCAGCAGAAAGCAGCCAAGAAAAAGTAATCGAAGAATCCAATAAAGTTCAAAAGGGAGAACAGATAAAATGATTGATGTATTCAAAGTATTTTATCCAACTCACTACAACTTCGCAGCACTCGCTATATTATTACTTCTGTTATTTATATACCTGCTGACGAAGAAGAACTTTAAGTGGGGCATCATTACTATGGTTTTGTTTTTGGCATTGAATATCGCTATATACAAGCGTACCGAAGGCAAAGCCTGGACAATCACCATTGAGCCGGAAAAAACGTCCGATCCTTACTATACACCGCAGGTCAAGAAGATGACCTTCTCTGTAAAGAAGAATTGGAGCATTACCGACGAAAAGGGTGAAGTCCACCATTGGTGCTGGGTAGAAGATTATTGGCAAGAATTTTCAAGCATGGACCTAGTCTCTGCACTTTGGGGTTCAAAATCCTCCAAGAAGATGGTTAAAGCATCAGAAGGTCGAGCTGAAGATATCGGTGAATAATTTCTACTAAATCCGCTTTAAAGCGACAGTAAGTTTAGTTCGCCATTCTCCATCCGGAGGATGGCGGGCTTTTTTATAAACTCTCCGGGAGATGCAATCACACCATTGGGCCTGTTCCAAATGCCAGAAATATGGTGATGACCGTGAATGCAGAAATCGCATTTCTCTTTTTCCAAAATGCGGTCGCCCCATTCCAAATATTCATCTATTTTAATCGTTTTGTTTTCGCCATATTTACGGCTGTTCCGCCCAACAAAACGCGCGAGCCCCATCCCCCAATCCGGATGAATTTGCCTAAAAAGGAACCGATTGAACGGAAAATCGAGCACTCGACGTAAAAAACGGTAGCCGCGATCGGACGCAGCAACGCCATCGCCATGAGTCAAATAGACTCGTTTGCCTTGAATTTCAAGAATAACGGATTTATGGACAGCCACGCCTAACGTTTTCGGGAAAAAATCCCCGTATGCAAAGTCATGATTACCTTGCAAAAGATGAACTTCAACACCCGATTCTACCAGTTCGGCAAAAACTCGGTACAAATTAAGATGTGCTGCGGCCACATAATAGCTGTACTCGTACCAAAATTCAAAAAGGTCACCGATCACAACAACATGACTCGCCTTACCTTTCCACGAAGAAAGCAACTGGATTAATTTTCGTTCCCTATCAGGAACCGCGCCCGGCGGCTCGATACCCAAATGTGCGTCACTAATAAAATAAGCAGGCAATTCCATACCATCAATCTTAATAAAATTTATAACGTTCGTTTTTTTATATCTTTGACACATGCGCTTCAACATCTATTTTTTTTGCTTCGCCCTTGCTTTAGCATCCGTTCTGTCGGGATGCTCTATGAAGCTCACGCAAGGCGACCTCGAAGGGATTCCCCTGACCGATGAAAATTACAGTTTTTTCGGTAACATCCCCTTCATTTACGGGAGAGACTCGTTAGAACTCTCGCAAGACTTGCTAAAAGCCTATACGAAAGCCGCAAGCGAGCAGGACTTTCCGCGTGAAGCTTGCCGCGGCGAAGCGACTATCAAGGCAACAGTCCAGCAAAATGAACCCCATTCCGCTTGGAACCTCGCCGTTTTGATTCCGTTTTGGCCCATCCTCCCCGTCAACGAATCTTGGACTTACGCACTTTCTGCACGTATTTTCTGCAACGGGACTCTTGCGCGGCATGTAGAATTCATTGAGCAACAAGACGTAAAGGCGACTTTTTATGGATGGTTCCGTACAGACCTCGTCAATAAAGCCTCCAAAGAAATGCACCGCAAACTCGTGCAACGCCTCACCTTTGAACTCAATGCAAACAGACAAACGGACATGAACAGCGTAAGCGATTATTAGGTTAGTTAGGCGCCTACGGCGCGATTATAAAACTAACAACTAATGACTAACGACCATTGACAAATTTTAATTACTATCTTTCGTCTATAGTCTATAGGGCAAAGCCCGTTCTTTCGTCTAAATCGAATATGCCATACACTTTATACATTGTTGCGACTCCTATCGGGAACATGGAAGACATCACGTACCGTGCGGTTCGCATTCTCAAGGAAGTTCCGCTCGTCCTTGCCGAAGACACCCGTCATTCGAGGATTCTCTTTGACAATTACGGCATCACGACGCCCATGGAAGCCTATCACGACTTCAACAAAGAAAAAGTCACGCCGAAGTACGTTGAATTTCTCAAGAACACAGGCGACATTGCATTGGTGAGCGATGCTGGCACTCCCGGCGTTGCCGACCCCGCATTCAATCTCGTGCGTGAATGCGTCCGCGAAGGGATTGACGTACGTGCCATCCCGGGCCCGTGTGCAATGATTACGGCACTTGTCTCATGCGGCATGCCGACCGACCATTTTACGTTCCAATACTTTTCGCCCAAGAAGAGCGCCCAGCGTATCCACTTGCTCGAAAAGCTGAAGGACGAAGAAGCGACTCAAATCTTTTACGCAAGTCCACACAACATCGACAAGTTCGTCGAAGAAATCAAGCAAGTCTTTGGCGACATCAAGATTGCTCTGATGCGAGAACTCACCAAGAAATTCGAAGAACACCTGATCGGAACGCCGACAGAAATCTCCGCACACTTCAAGGCGCACCCGCCCAAAGGTGAATTCGTGCTCGTGTTCAACCCCCAAGATAAAAGCGGACTGTGAGATAGGTTATAGGTTGTAGGTTTTAGGGATTAGGAAACAACACTCGCACTCCGTACGTCTTTATTAAACGGGTTCGCCGCGATTATATATCCTAACCACTAACCACCAACCACTAACCACTTCCTACTGCCTACTTCCTACTAATAACCAATGACCATTGACCAACTTCTAAACAAGCTTAAATCTCTTCCGAAGGCATACAAGGTTTACGTTTCTGTTCTTGTTGCAATTGAACTGGTACTGTTCCTATTGCGACCGGACACGCCAGGGCTTTACATGCAACGTCCGCAGTTGTTGCCGCTTATTGCCGCACTGCCGTTTTTATTCCTAAAGAACGTTCGCAGCCCGTTTTCGCGTTTCATGAACACTTACGGCATCATCGTCTTTGCGTTCCTTGCTTTAGACTATACCATCGGAGATAAAAGCGGAAACGGACATGCCGGACTCTTCCAGATTGTCGTGACATTTATCCCGATGGCACTATACTGGTTTTCGAAGTTCATCCGCTGGAACATAAAGCTATTCAGGCAAAAAGAACCTCTTATCGCACTCGCTCTCGCAACGATTTCTTGGGGGTTCGTCGCTTTCGCATTCCCGCCGCTCCCGCTTGGCCCTGCGATGTTCGTCTTGCTTGTACCGTGGTTCATCGTCTTGAACAGATTCAACCGCGAAACAGCCATCTTTGCGACATTTTGGGCAAGCATGGTCTATAACTCCGTCAACTATTACTGGATTAGGAACGTGATGAACGTGGAGACTGCCCCATCAGAGCTCATCTTCCTTGGCCTCCTCCTCCTGATAGCATACCTTAGCTTGTTCAATGTTCTCGCCGCATTCGCTTATACTACCATAAAAAATTTCAAGTTCAAATCCAAAAAGTACTTACTCGCATTATTTCCGCTCTTCTTTGCATCCATCGAAATGTTCCGCACCCACGGCGACTTCGCATTCCCGTGGAACCATCTCGGCTATACACTGGGCAACCACATTGAACTCATTCAGGCGCTTTCCATTATCGGCGTATTCGGCTACACTATTTTAATCATGGCCTCGAACCAGATTGTCGCATACGCCTTTATACAAAAAGGGAGAAAAAAACTCATACTCTTTACAGTACCCTTCATCGTTTTCCTCGCACTTCTGATTCATGGTTGCTATGTTCTTTCGGCCCCTGAAGCAGCTCCATTCTATAACACCAAAGCACAAGAGAATCCCACAATAGCCATGGTACAGCCCAGCATCGCCCAAGGCGCCAAATGGAGCAAGGAACGATTCGATGCCATCATAAACAAAACTTTCGGCATGGCCATGGACAGCACAAAGCCAGGTACAAGCATCATCTTGCTTGCAGAAACCGCTGTCCCGGCACACATCCGCACTCAACCAGAGGTTATCGACCGTTTGCATCAAATGGCCGACGAAAAAAACGTAAATATCCTTACCGGAGCCCTGGACTACAAGCAAGTTTCCAAAGACCTCAACAATCCGCGCCGTTTCGAAATCTACAACGCCTCGTTCCTCTTTACTCCGGGCGACCACCGTTTCCCAAAGCGTTACATCAAAAAGCACCTCGTTCCTTTTAGCGAACGCATCCCCTTCGACGAGGTGTTCCCCATCCTGAACTACGTGGATCTTGGCGAAGGCGACTTTGTTCCCGGCAAAGAAACGCCCGTCTATGGACCTTACAACTGGACTCCCTACATCTGCTACGACGCCATCTTCGGAGACCTCGTCCGCGACGCCATCCAAGCAGGATCTCGCCTCATGGTGAACATCACGAATGACGGCTGGTTCGGTCGAAGCACCGCCCCCTACCAGCACCTGAACATCGTCCGCCACTTGGCGGTCTCTTACGGTTACCCCGTTGCACGCCTGGCAAACAGCGGCGTCTCCGCATTCATCGACCAGTACGGCCACTACGACCAGAATACAGAAATCTTTGAAACCCGCGTCATACAAAGAAAAATGCCCCTCAAGACAAGGAGCACGTTCTATACAATCATAGGAGAGCTTTTCGAAGAATTTCTCTTATGGTTCCTAGCGATTTATCTCGTAGCCGTATTCGCAGTAGCAAAGCTGGAAAAAAGGTTACAGGAGCAAGCGATTAGGAATTAGTAGGAAGTAGGCGGTAGGAAGTAGGAAGTTTTTATAATCGCGGCATGGTTCGGCAAGCTCACCAACCTAGTCAGGTCCCTGAGCCTGTCGAAGGGCTGCCTACTAACCACTGTCTACTTGATCAAAGCAACAGCATCGGGGGCCAGTGTCCTGCTTTGGGGCGTTCCTTGAATTCTGCCTTGGGCAGGAATTCCTTGAGCTTTAAGGTCCATTCTGGTTGAACGGCTGTGTCCAGTCGCCCGTAAAGCACTTGAATCTTTTCGCTATTCGGGATAACAGATTCTACACGATGTTCAGCCAGATACATAAGTCCTTTCGAAAGCGACTCCGCATCGTACTTCTTGGCCTCGTCGAACCAGTCGTCTTGCCAGTCGCCAAAATCTTCTTCGAACAGTTCCATGAACGATTTGAGCGCAGGTTCCGTGGTCGTTAAAAGCTGGTGCGCCATGAAATGAAGGTTCGGCACGGTCCAGTTCCCGATTTCGTCACAAAAATCGGCATAAGGCGAAAGCAGAATCCACTTTTGCCCCTTTTGGGGCCCAGACCCGGAACACAGGAGCGACAAAGCCCCCAGTCCCCATGCCACGACAGTCGATGATTTCTTGAGTTCTGGAATATCCATCGGATGTTCCAAAAATTCAGCCAACTGGCTGTACTGCACATAGATATGGTTTGCTGAAGGAGCTACGTCCATCAGATCATCTTCCCAAATCCCGAGATTTGAGGCCCAATCGGGCAGCCAGATCCATTTTTCGCTCATATTCAACCTCACACATGTGAAGAATCTACCTAAACACCGGTATATCATTGCCGAAAAAATTTCTTTTCACAGCATTTTTGATATTCGTACCCTTATGGATATATATATCCATTTTTTTCTTTGATAGCAAGTTCTAAAAAAAGTATTTTACATTTCGTATTATTTGTTTACTTCTGAAGACAAAACATTGTATATTATCTGTATAAAATTATTCTAGGAAACCTTTAAAGAGATATTGTAATATGAGACACTTGATTCCATCTCTCTGCTTAGCTCTTCTCCTGGCCGAAACAGCCTGTTCCGCGCCGCAAGCCGCAAAACGCAGCGATGCCGACGCACGCAGCAAAAAAGCCGCCATCACGCGCCAACATGCCGCAAGCGCCTATGACGAACTCGATGACAATACGGCTCCGGTCAGCAAGAAATCTACAGCTACGGCATCGACGGCCTCTACGAACGCAAGTGCAGCTGCAGCTTCGATCAACATCGACCAAAGCCCGAAAACGAACCTCGACGAAGCGAGGGAAGTGATTCAGGACTACACGCAGCCTATGATTGTGGTAACGCCTGCAATGAGTTCCAAGGGTGAAGCTCAGGAAATTGCTGTCGATAACAACTCGCACTCCGTGCAAGAAGCTATCCACAGCTACCTCACCAAGAAGAACTACGAGGTCAAGTCCGTCGAAGGCCAGGAAACGCTGAACGAAATTCTTCAAATGCAAAACGATATTGCGAACACGGAAGACGACCTCTCCTACCTCGCTGGTATCGCCTTGGACGCAGATGTCTATATCAAGTTCAAGCAAGAAGTGACGAACGACGAAGTCTCTGTAGAGCTTTCCGCATACGAAGCCTCGACCGCCCGTTTGCTCGGCTCCCAGACCTCGACCGTCCGTAACAACGGTCACACGTCCAAAATCAATATCGCGTCTAATCTCGGTGCCGCAGTCCGCAAGGCCATGCCCGGCCTCGAAACCAAGATTCTCAGCTATTGGAAGAACGACCTCTCCAAGGGCAACCAGTACAAGGTTGTCATAAACATCAAAGGCGAATACTCCGACAGCCAGACCGAAGACTTGCACGACGCTATTATGAAGGGACTCAAGAGCAACTTCAGTTCTGTAAAGGTGAACGTGATGACCGCAAAGACTTTGGACTTTGTCATTTACGCAAGCGCAGTTAAGTACAAAGACGCACAAGAAGTTTATTCTAAAATCAGGCAGATTCTCAAGCCTCTCGCCGATACAAAGAAAAACAATATTACTCGTAAGTTGATTTTGATGGAGCTGTACTAGTAATGAATATCAAAGCCATTATCCTTTGTGCGTGCATCGCGGTAATCCCTGCAATGGCGGGGAAAATCGTGACATACACGGCGACCTCAAAGATTTCGCAAGAAGAAGCGAACAACTCGGCTATTGCAGGTGTTGCAAAACAGGTCAAGTCCAAGATTTCTGCAACACAGAAACAGACCAAATACGAAGACATCTACAACGGGGAAAGCACGCTCGGTGAAACTTACAGGGCGAACAATACTGTTAAAAGCAATGTTGTCCTGAAGGGCGTCAAGGTCGTTCCTGTCAAGATGGAAAAAGGAAAAGGGTACAAAGCAACAGCGACTCTCGACATGGACGAATTCACAGCGGACCTCCGTTTCCGCTTGAACACGCTCAAGCAAGAAATTGCGGATCTCGAAAAATCTTCCAAACAAGCGTTTAGCGACCGCATTTATATCAATTCCATAAACGATCTCGATGCCGCCAAAGAAAAAGTCAACGAATACAACTTCTATTTGGCACAGCTCGCAGATGTTTATCCCATTGACGACAGCTACCGTTTGCAGCACGGGCTTGCCGACTTCGAAAAGATTCTCGTCGAAAGGCTTTCTCGCCTGACCTTTGAAACGACGGCAAAAGCGGACCTTGAAATCGGACGCCCCGAAATGCCTGCCTGGGATGTTATCGTCAAGGATTCCTTGGGACCGGTCCCCAGTTTCCCGCTGATCGCTCGCCAAAGCAAGACTCTCGCGGAACGCCGCACGCAAGACGACGGCACCGTCACGTTTAGCTTGCGTAACGTGAACTTTGAAAAAGGTCCTTACGTCATTATCGTGGAACCGAACTTCCCCTACGAACTCTTGAAAAAGACTGGCATGATGAATGCGTTGGAAGTTCCTTACCGCGTCATCCGTTCCCGTTGCGAAGTGAGCGTCCAGTGCAACTTGCCTTCGAATATCTGCAAGGCTATTGACAACGCACTTTCAAAGAAGTCCATCTATACGACAAACGACGATACGGTTTCTCCTCCGTTGAATGTGGAAGTCAGTTCCGATATCAGAAACAAGCTCGGTTCACTGAAATCCTATGATGTATCCATTTCCATCAAGGGTGCCGGAGTTGACTTTTTCTCGATGTCAAAAGGTGCAGGCAAAAACGAAACCGACGCGACTTTGAGTGCTATCAAGAAAACAGACTTTTCACCGCTCCAAAAGCAACTCGAACCCTATTGCGGGAAATAACATTCAACAATAAAGCCTAGCATTGTCACCCCGGATTTATTCCGGGGTCTGTTGTTTTTTATCTTTACGAAGCCGCAGCAAAGCGGCTTTTTTATATGCAAAGAAAAATTTTAACATTGCTGTTCGTCTTGCTGCTCGCCATCCCTGTTGCGGCAGGTTTTAGCGTGAACAAAAAGGGACTCCCCAAACGTCCGCAAAACAGCTACGTCTATGACGAAGACCGCTTACTCACCAAGCAAGAAGTGCAGTTTGTAAACGAACTCGCCGAACAGCTTTACAAAAAGGCTGGAGTCGGGCTTGCTGTTGCTCTCATTCACGATATCGGCTATGCGGACTTTAGGGATTACGCCTTGAAGATTGCAGAAAGCTGGGGCGTTGGCGGAAAATCAAACGAAGGCATCCTCATTTTTGCAGCAATGAAGCAACGCAGGCGAAGCGTCGAAGTCGGTTACGGTGCAGAAGGCTACCTGCCTGACGTGCTCGTGGAACGGCTCCAGCAAAAGACAATTGTCCCAGCGTTCAAGGTTGAAAAATACGGCCAAGGCGTGATGCAGCTCGCATGGGAAATCGCGCAAGTCGTCGCCAAGGAAAAAGGTATCACGCTTGACGTCAACACCGACCAGCTCCCGCAAGAAGACGACGATTCGTCCGGACTCGGACTCATTATTTTTGTGATTCTGTTCCTGCTCGTTGCGAAGAACGGCGGCGGACGCGGAAACGGTTGCCTTTGGTTCTTGCTCGGAAATGCACTCAGCAACAGCAGTCGCGGCCACCACCGCGGTGGATTCGGCGGAGGGTTCGGTGGTTTTGGCGGAGGCGGATTCGGCGGTGGATTCGGCGGAGGCAGCTTTGGCGGTGGCGGCTCCGGCGGAAGCTGGTAATTGAGAGGTTCCTTTATGAGAAAGATTTTAAGCGTTGCAGAATTTCAAAATTCAGAATGGCCGAAGCTCTTTGAAGAAGCACTCGGCGACAATCTCGTTTCGGCTTTCGTTCACGGCGATTGCCTTATGGAAGGGTTTTCTGCGCTGGAATCCCCGTGGACCGTCAGCTTCATCTTGAAGTCCAATTCCGCACAGGACTTGCTCCCGTTGCAAAAGCTCACATCAAAGGCGAAGCACGATAACATCATGTTCAATCATGCATTCAGCCGTTTTGAAATCAAGACTTCGCAAGACGTGTTCCCGCTGGAATTTTTGCACATCAAGAGCAAGAACGTGACGCTTTGCGGCGAAACTCCGCTTGCAGATTTCAGCCCGAACCTCGCGGAACTGCGTATGGAATGTGAACGCGAACTGCGCGGACTGCTCGTGCATTTACGCCGAGCCTTCCTCTACCTCAAGGAAGAACGCAATCCGCACGGGATTTACGTGCGTTCCGCAACGACACTCCTCCCCCTGCTTTATGGCGTCTATTACCTTTCGACCGGCAATTATCCCGAGAGTCACGATCAAGTTTACGAGATGTTCCCGGGCGTGCGCATCCCTAATATGACTAGGGACAACGATGTGATCGTATCAAACATCAACAAGTACATCGAAGCCGTTACTACAATCGTGAATCAAGTCGATGCGATGAAAGTTTAGATCATATATATTTTGCTTTTGGGTCTGGTTTTAAAGAACATTCATATCCGCCAATTCTATTCCACTTTGTCCAAGTACGGTCTTCTCCAATGTAACGATCACCATCATATCCATCGAATTTATACGTACCCTCATTTTTCAACATTCCGTTTTCATCCCATTCTTTCCAAATTCCATCTGGTTCGCCATTTTTATATGAGCCTTCAAATGCCAATCGTCCATTTTCATGATAGACTTTCCATACGCCAACTTTCTTGCTTGATTTATAGGCACCTTCATACATTAATTGTCCATTTTCATAATACCACGATTTCACATAACCATCACCTTCAAACCCATCAATAGAGTGACACATTCCTTTTTTAAATAGGAGGAAAAATGGAGAACTACTTTTACCTTCAGGAAATTTTTCTTGTTTTTCCAGACGACCGTTTCCATACCAGATTTTAAGTTCATACATTTTTCCATTCTTATAAATTCCTTTTTCCTTCAATCGACCATTCTCATACCAAATTTTAGAAACACCCTCTTTTTCACCATTTGCATAGGGTTTTTCTGATTTTAATCTTCCATTCTCAAACCACGTTTTTTCAAAGCCCACTCCTACGGAAGGGATTTTTTCAAACTTTTCTAGACGACCGTTTTCATACCAGACTTTATGTTCATACACATCCCCATTCTTATAAACTCCATATTCCTTCAATCGACCATTCTCATACCAAACTTTAGAAGCGCCCTCTTTTTCACCATTTGCATAGGATTCTTCTGATTCTAACTTTCCATTCTCAAACCACGTTTTACGAACACCCTCTAGTTTGTCGTCTTTATAAATTTCTTTCGATCGCTGTTGTCCATTTTTATACCATGCTTCCCAAACGCTATCTTTCTTACCGGCTTTGTAATATTCCACTGATTCTAACAGCCCACTTTCATACCATGTTTTCCAAGCACCATCTCTTTTTCCATCCTTAAAATACTCTTCATATTCCAAACGACCATTGTTATGCCACCTTTTTTCAAAGCCATCGCCTACAGAATGATTTGAACAATCTTTATATGCATAAGAATGACCTCGATAGCCAATTTTTGTTGGGCACTCGCCATTAGAAAAAGTTTTATCAAATCTAAGATTTCCATTCTCAAGCCACACTCTAAACACATACAAAGTTCCATCTTTATATTTTCTATACACGTTCATTTTTCCATCAGCATACCATTCAATCCAATCACCATCTCGTTTACCTGCTTTATAATATTCTTTTAGCCTTATTTGTCCGTTTTCATGCCATTCCCTCCTAATACCATCCAGTAGCCCATCTTTATATTGACCCTTCGCCCACACTTTTCCATTTTCATAAAAAGAAATGACCTCTTGGACATCATTACAATATGTCGTGATGGATCGTAACGCACCATTATCGTAATATTCCTTATGTCCTTCTTTTTCGCAAGCGTCGTAATATTCCTTGCGATTATCTTTGTCGGAATGTTCTTCTTTGTCGCAAGCGACAAATAGCAAAACAGAGGCAAAAAGCAGCGTGAATAAGATAAGTTTTCGAAATTTCATAATCGAACTCGTTTGTTGCAAAATACCATTTATTTAGAATAAACATTACTTGAAGGAATATGATATTCCATAAAAAACTCTCCATTTTGTACACCATTACAATATGTCGTGATGGGTTTTAGCGCACCATCATTTTGATCCATGGACGCTTTGGAAACAAGTCTTTTTTAAATTGATGTTTTTCAAGCAACTTTCCATTTTCATGCCATCTATTCCAAGCACCATGCAGTTCACCATTTTTATAAAATCCTTTTTAAGACATTTTTACGAAGTTCCTTCAGCAGTTTTTTCATTTCCTTTTTCATCTTTTCCTTATCATTCTTATATTGTTCTTTTATCAATTTTCCGTTTTCATCCCATTCTTTCCAAACACCTTTTTTGTAATCCTCCTCATACGCTCCCATTTCTTTCAATCGTCCTGATTTATGCCAAATTTTCCAAATACCTATTCTTTCACCATTTTCACAGACGCCCGTTTTTTCCATTTGTCCGTTATCATACCAATATTTGACAACACCTTCTAGCTTACCGGATATATAATTTTTTTCAGTTGCTAATCGGCCATTTTCATGCCATCTATTCCAAGCACCATGCAGTTCACCATTTTTATAAAATCCTTTTTCTTTCAACTTTCCATTTGAATACCATTCTTTATAAATTCCTTCTTGCTTACCAAATATGTAATTTCCATCAACAGCTAACCGACCATTTTCATGATATTCTTTCCAAATTCCATACGGTTCATCATTTTTATATTGTACTAGCAATTTCAATTTGCCATTTTCATGCCACACCTTCTGAATGCCGTGTAACTCACCAGATTTATAATTTTCCAATTTTTTTAACTTGCCATTTTCATGCCACACCTTCTGTGTGCCATGAAACTCACCAGATTTATAATTTCCCAATTCTTTTAATTTGCCATCTTCAAACCACACCTTCCGTGTGCCATGAAACTCACCAGATTTATAATTTTCCAATTTTTTTAACTTGCCATTTTCAAGCCATTCTTTCCACGTTCCTTCAGGCTTGCCAAATTTATAAGAGCGAGCCGATGATAATTGTCCATTTGAGAACCACTCTCTCCAAGTGCTATCTTCTTTACCCTCTCTATAAAATTCTTCTTTTTTCAAATTTCCATTTTCGTACCATATATTCCAAACGCTATCACGCTTGCCAGATTTGTAATATCTTTCAAATTTCAATTGGCCATTTCGATACCATACTTTTTCAAAACCATTTCCATTAAAATAATTTTCACAATCATTTCTAAACCCACCCCAAGGACGCTTCTTTTTGCAACGTTTTTCCCATCCTTCCGACGCCACTACTTCTTGTAGCGGAAGTCCATCTTTAGAAAATTTCTTATAAGCTAATAATTTACCATTCTTATAATTTATTTCCGTTTTTAATTGTCCATTTTTATAATTTTTTTTCGTTTTTATTTGTCCGTTTTCATACCATTCCTTCCATTCTCCATCTAGTTGACCCGATTTATAATTTACTTCTTCTTGCAACGATCCATTTTCATGCCACGTTTTCACAATGCATTTTTCATTATCTTCAGTTTTATAACGCCATTCCTTCAATTGTCCATTTTCATACCATTCTTTTTCAAAACAAACTTTATCATAATCGGCTTTATATTTGCAAAAACATGCGTCACAAACACCAGCTTCGTATTTCACCTCAGTTTTCTGTTGACCGTTTTCAAACCATTCTTTCCAAGAGCCATCTTCCAAATTCTCTTTGTAATATTTTACACTACGTAATTTTCCTTTTTCATACCAAGTTTTCCATTCTCCATCTACTTGACCCGATTTATAATTTACTTCTTCTGCGATTTTCCCATTTTCGCGATATGTATTCCAAGCCCCATCTTTCTCGTCATTTTTATATTGGCCCTTTGCCCAAACTTTTCCATTCTCGTAATACGAGATGTACTGACCATTTTTTACACTATCACGATATGTCGTGATGGATTTTAACGCACCGTTACCGTAATATTCCTTACGTTCTTCTTCGCCACAAGCGACAAAGAGCAAAACGGAAGCAAAAAGCAACGTAAATAAGACATGTTTTCGGAATTTCATAACAGGACTTGTTTGTTGTAAATTAATAATTTTTAGAAAATTTCACTGGATCCTTCGACTTCCCCTATCGCGCTTTGCGCTCCAGGGTTCGCTCAGGATGACACGTTTGAAGATTAAGGATTCCCGACTTCATCCCATTTTTGCCAAACTTGTTTATTTGATTCGTAATATCCTTCTCTTTTCAATTTTCCGTTTTCATCCCATTCCTTCCAGATGCCGTCCGGCTTGCCTAATTTATACGATCCTTCGAACGCCAATTGACCATTTTCATGATATACCTTCCATACACCATCCTTCAAATCAAAAGCATAAGAGCCTTCATACCATAACTGTCCATTTTCATTCCATTCTTTCCAAACACCATCTCGCTTATCGTTTTTATAATTTCCTTCCTTTTTCAAGTTGCCATTTTCATACCATTCCTTCCAAGCTCCGTATCGCATACCATCTAGGTTATAATTTCCCTTCTCTTTCAAGTTGCCATTTTCGTACCATTCTTTCCAAACACCTTCTCGTGAACGATCCTTATAATTTTCTTCCTTTTTCAAGTTGCCATTTTCGTACCATTCTTTCCAAACACCTTCTCGCGAATGATCCTTATAATTTTCTTCCTTTTTCAAGTTGCCATTTTCGTACCATTCTTTCCAAAATCCGTCTCGCTTATCGTCTTTATAATTTCCTTCCTCTTTCAATTTACCATTCTCGTACCATTCTTTCCAAACGCCGTGTTTCTCGGCAATTCCACAATAAAGATGATGATCCACTACTCGCTTGATACATTTTTTACGATAAAGACGCAAAGCAACTAGCCCCTCTTTATATGAGCCTTCTTTTTTCAATCGTCCATTTCGATACCACTCCTTACTCAATCCATTTTTCACGTTTTTTTCATAACGTTCTTCACCTTCCAATTGTCCATTATCATACCAAAATTTCCATACATCATATTTCTGACCATCTTTATATTTTCCTTCACTAGCCAATTGCCCATTTTCATGCCAATATTTCCACAAGTCATATTGCAGACCATCTTTATATTTTCCTTTACTAGCTAATTGTCCATTTTCATGCCATTCTTTCCAAATTCCAATTTTTTCATCTGATTTGAAAATTCCTTTACGAGCCAATTTTCCATTTTCATGCCATTCTTTCCAAATTCCAATTTTTTTCCCCTGATTTGAGAATTCCTTCGCTTCTTAAAACTCCTTTTTCATACCACGTTTTCACAGCACATTTATCAGCATTACAGTTTTCTATAGTGCTTAATTTGCCATTTTCATCCCATTCTCTCCAACTACTAACAGACTTACCTGCTTTGTATTTTCCTTTCCTTTTCAACAGACCATTTTCATGCCACTCTCTCCAAATTCCAACAGGCTTACCTGCTTTGTATTTTTCATCTCTTATTAACCAACCCCATCCACTCCATTCTCTCCAAACTCCATCTCGCATTCCATTTTTATAGCTTTCCATTTTTATCAACTTTTTTTCATCGAATTCCCACTCTTTCCAAATTCCATTTTTACGGCCATTTTTGTAATATCTTTCAAATTCCATTTTTCCTTCTGGATACCACCTTTTCCAGAAACGGTCATGCACTCCGGCTTTATAATAAGCCAATTCTTCCAATTGTCCATCACCATACCACTTTTTCCAAATTCCATTCTCCCGGCCATTTTTGTAATATCCTTCTAATGCTTTTTTGCCATCTGGATACCACTTTTTCC
Source organism: Fibrobacter sp. (assembly GCF_017545445.1). GTDB lineage: Bacteria > Fibrobacterota > Fibrobacteria > Fibrobacterales > Fibrobacteraceae > Fibrobacter. The sequence continues at coordinate 7,163 of NZ_JAFWOM010000013.1, read as the reverse complement.
AAAAACGGTCATGCTCTCCGGCTTCATAATAAGCCAATTCTTCTAATTGTCCATCATCATACCATTTTTTCCAAATTCCGTTTTTCTTACCATTTTTGTAAGATCGTTCAAATTCCAGTTGTCCATTTTCTTTCCAAGATCTCCATAGGCTATCTTTACCATTTTTATAATATTTTTCCTCCTTCATTTGTCCATTTTCATACCCCCATTTTTCATAACCGTCACCTAAAGAATCATTTTCGCATTCTCGATGAGGGAACAATCTGATACCATCACAAAAATCAAACCACCCATTAGAAGCATTTTTGTCATATTTTTGATTTCCATTCAAATACCAACTCTTATATGAAAAAATTCTATTGCCTTGGTAAATTTTTTCCTCTATCAATTGATCGTTTTCGTACTCGCGCTCTCTATTGAAGCAACGTATTTCACAATCGCCAACAAAATCACTGCTATATGTTGTTTTAGATTTTGGTTTTCCGCAATCATAAGATTCTTTATGTTCTTCAACACGTTCGCCACAAGCGACAAATAGCAAAATGGAAGCAAAAAGCAGCGTGAATAAGATATGTTTTCGGAATTTCATAACAGGACTCATTTGTTGCAAATTAGAAAAAAATCACTGGATCCTTCGACTTCCCCTATCGCGCTTTGCGCTCCAGGGTTCGCTCAGGATGACACATCCAAAGCAGACTACTTCACCCTTGCTCAGGATGACCAAATCCATTGCCATTGTTTCAACAATTTACAACATGCACTCGCGATTGATTATTGTCAATCTGTTAAATTATCGTAAATATTGTGGATTCAATGAAAGTGTAATTTTTACTAGAAATCAAAAACTCCAAGCCCTACATGGAATCTGAAGCCTTGTTTCAAGTCATAGACATCGCTGACCAAATAACCAACAGATGCTGATATTCTTAAAAATTTAATTTCAGCATTTAAATCGGCATGTGGTTCAAAGAAAAACGCAGGGTGTTTGCAGAACCAAAAGAAATCGAAGTGGTACCCTAAAGAAAACGACAACGGAACATATTGCGGAAAAGGAAATAATTCAACGCTTGGATTAAACAACAACGTAGTCGCATATAACACCGTCAAACCCCAATAATGGTAGCTGACAAGAACTCCTAAAGATGCTGCAAGTGCATATATAGGTTCAGTCATTGAAAACTGGTAAGAATCCCTATCTTTAACAAGTCGAAAAGATAAAGCCTCGCTTTTAACGGACAGCTTAAAATTTTCAGAAGTGGCATAATCCCATATAAAATAATTATAAAATGGGATTCGCTTTTTGAAACAGCAACATTTATGTTAAACAAAGACCGATGTGTATCGGAATACCAATTATCGCAACAAGGTTCATCTGGCAAAGATACAGCATGAACAAAACCGACAAAGCAGAACAATAATGCAAAAAAAAATTTCATTTTTACAATCTCAAGCACATTTCGTTATAAAATATATAACTCAGCAAAACAATGGCCTATAAAAAAAAAAAAACTCCCCGGATTTACGTCCGAGGAGTCTTTCGAGCCACCCAGCAGATTTGAACTGCCGACCTGCTGATTACGAATCAGCTGCTCTACCAGCTGAGCTAGAGTGGCGAACGCGGACAAATATAGTAAAACAATGAAATCCTGTCAAGATTTACTGACAACTTTTATTTTTTTTTCTAAAATTGTCTTACGAAAAATTTTAACATGGAAGCTCAATAATGGCTAACGAATCTAATAACAATAATTCTGAACTTAAGGCGTTCTTTGTCAAGCACGGTACAACAATTGTTGTGGCGTTCGTCGTTCTCGTTGCAATCATTGCGGGAATCATCCAGTTCAAGGAGGCTCGCAAGGCTGCAGCCGCTGAACAGAGCGAACTCATTGGCGTGGGCTTGACTTATCTCTATGCGGGCGAAAAGGACAGCGCCTTGGTCGAATTCGAATCCAAGATTGCATCTGGCAAGCTTGAAGGCCTTGCTCTTGCAAAGGCTTCTCTCCTCGCTGGTAACATCAAGTTCGAAAAGAAGGATTTGGTCGGTGCAGCGATTCTCTTCCAGACGACGCTTGACAATGCGGGTTCTGTCGCTCTCGTGCGTTCGGCTGCCATGCATGGTCTTGCCGCAGTGAAGATGGAAAAGGGCGATTTCTCTGCTGCAGCAAACTTCCTCGAAAAGTACATTGCTGAGTTTGGCAAGCGTACAGGCGACAAGGAAGACCGCTACCAGAAGGACGAACCGGCAGACGAGGTCCCGATGGTTGCCGATGCCATGTGGAAGCTCACGCTCGTGTATCAGCAGCTTGGCGCAAGCGACAAGGCCAAGGCTACCGCCGAACGTCTTCTCAAGGTCTATGGCGACAACCGCGCTTTTGCGGACAAGGCTAAAAAGTTTATCGCCGCTCTTTAATTTTAGTTATTAGCTAATGGTCATTAGTCAATGGTCATTAGTATTTTCCATTTGTCACCTCGGTCTCTGTTCCGAGGTCGATTTTTTTTAGGAATCTTTTCAAGCTCGACTTGGTCGGGCTTTTTTTATATTTTTATTATAGAACAACGTAATTGGAAGGGTTGATGAAAATATTTTTGTTTTGCATTATTGCTGCAATGTCGTTTACTATTGCTGCTAACGATGAATTGTTGGACGAATTAGCAGACGAAAAACTGCATAATCTTCTTGCTTGTCCTCAAGTGGGGAATGTTGATGAAAACTGTAAAAAACAGAAAGCTTTATTGTCTGAAAGTATGGCTAAATTAAGCGAGGATGATCAGGAAAAGGTTCTCAATCTTACTGCAGCAAAGTTTGTTTTGGAGATGGGAAAGAATAAAAATTTGGAAAAATTATCGGAAGCATTGCAGAATCTTTTTAAAGATAGATGAGGAGCGTGTAAAACTCCGAGAAGAACGTGCTTCACTTGCAAATCCAGGTGATACGGTAAAAAAATTTGCTGAAGAATCCTTTGAGTTGTTTGCTAAATGTAAGAATCAGCAGTTGGATGAAGGTGAGTGCAAAAAAAGAGAAAAATTGCTGTCGGAACGCGAAAAAAAATTGAGTGTGTCTGATCAGGAAAAGCTTCAAGCATTCGTGATGCAAAAACTTATAGAAAAGTAAGAAATCACAAAAATAACCTTATAGCGGATTTTGTATCTTTCCGTACAATATAAAGGAGTAGGAAGATGAAAAAACTATTGTTTTGCGTTATCGCCTCAATGTTTTTTGCCTGTGCCGGCAACAGTGATTCAACGAAAAAAATTGCGGATGATGCACTCTATTTGAGTATTTTGTGTGAGCGAAGAGTCAATGAAGCCTGTGAAGAAGAAAGGGCTCTGTCGCAAAAAGTGGGTGAGGAAAAATATGATGAAGCTCGAGTGCTTGCGGCTGAGAAATTCTTTATGTTTATGGAAAAAATGGAAGCATTGGAAGCTCGTAGAAAGGAAAATGACAAAACTGTTGGGGAAATGTTGCCTCCTATTTTACCATCCGATTGTGGTGAATGTAGCGATTCGCTGAAAAAGTTTGTTGAGGACCGCAATGATTCGACGTGTGGTAAAAAGCAGTTGCTAGAAAACCCGTCGATTGAAAGCGAATGCCTTAAGCGGTCTAAGCAAATGATGGAACGTTATGAGAAAATGAATTTGGAAGACAAAAAAATGCTTGAAAAAATTTTTTATAAAAAAATTATGGAATTGGAATAGATTAGTAATACTAAATCGCTAATGTCCAGCCGATGACGAACAATGCGTAGTAGGCGATGACCCAGAAAATATCGGTCATTGCAGTTGGCGCTCCCCAGCGGAGCGTTTTCTTTTTGGGGATGAAACCGCAGAAAATGCCTGCGATGAATCCGTAAAGATGCCCAAGGATGTCTGCGTTTTCGCCGAGGCCTAAGAACACGGCGAGCGAGGCTGCACCGCAGAGTGGTGCGAATCGGCGGAGCATGCCGTGCGTTTCGCGAGGCATGAGGCGGAACTCGATAACGGCGAGGCAGCCAATGACTGCAAATACGAATCCTGAAAAGCCGAGCGAACGGAAGTTTGTCTGTACCGTAAGTGCGACGAAGAAATTAGCAACCGCAGCTCCAACGGCGAGGAACGGCACTAGCTTTGCTAGCGAAATGCGATAATGCAGAAGACTCAAGGCGAGGTATCCCGAAACGAGATTCCCGGCGAGATGGCGAGCGTCTCCGTGGAGCGTCATGGCGGTGATGGTTCGCCACCATTCTCCGCGTAGGATTTTAGAGGCATCGGCGATGCCTGCGTTGTGCATTTGAATGAATGCGTCTGAAAAGTCTAATAACGTACAAACGATAGGAATGAGGAGGACCCACAGCGGCTGAAAACTGAATTTTAGCGGTAGAGCTGGAGGCTCGCTGCGAGGCGGATTTTCGTAATGGTAAAGGCGGATTTGGAATTGCGCGGTACGTCGCTTGTCCGGCTCGACGAAAATTTGGAACGGTCCTTCTTCGGAGCGTTCGATGCGATGCGAGATTCCTTGCGATAGAAGGACGAGGCTTTCGTCGCGGATTTGTTTGAATGCGCCCTCGCTGATGCGGATGTCTGGCGGCGGCTGAGGTTCTTCGAATGTCGCTGTCGTTGCCTGATTTGGCGGTGCGGATTCTTGAGATGGCGTGGGGGCGGCTGCTTCTGGATTTGCAGACGGTGACACACGCGAATCCTCAGTGGATGGCCTGCGGCGAATCATTGGCGACATAAAGTGTGGCATGGCGACTTTCCTGATGTGGGTTTTCTAGTTAAAAGCAAACCGCGTGCCAAAAAAGGAAATCTGCTTCAAGCTTTCCCAAAGAATCAAAATCAAATTCAAAAAAACAAATTTCACTAAAAACCAAAAACAATAGCCTCCTCACTTGTTCAAAAAATAACATGCAAGCGTTTCAAAAGCAATGGTTCAAAGCGTTTTTTTGAAACGCTGGTCAAGCAATTGTGCGGCGGATGTGAGCGCGAATTTGCCTGTCGCAGTTTCGCATTCAGCACGGACGTATGCGAAGTCGAACGTAGCCACCGGAATGTCGGCGTGGTCGGGGGCGGCGACGAGGCTCCCTATCAATACTTCTTCGTCGGGAGCGAGTTTTCCGTTGGAGAGCATGCGGCGACCGTAAATGCGGATGTAGCGGAATCCGCCGCCGGTATCCCTGTTGCTGCGGGCGTGGAACGTGATTCCGTTGCGGTCGCGTTCCCACCACAGGGCTGGGCCGTCGGTGATGTAGCAATTGTCGGCGGCGAAGGCTGCGTTAATGACATCGAGAGAGAGTGAATGCGTAAGGTGACCCAGCCCTTCGGCAAGCTCAGGGACCTGGGGTGGGGTGACAGAATCGTTATGTGGATCCCCTCCCGTTGGTCGAGGATGACGCATTAACGGAGATTCTTGCTTTGCGTCACTTCCTACTTCCAACTTCCAACTTCCTACTCTAATCACTGTGCGGACGTTTCCGAAAATGTGCGCTCTCGTGTGCTTGAGCGAGAGTAGCGGCAAGTCAACGGCGGTCATGTCGTTCAAATCACCATGGGCGTCGTTTCCGCCGATGGGCAGCAAGTAATTGCCTTTACCTAACTCGTTTATCCAAAATTCTCGACCGAGCTTGAACCCTTCGTCGCGGCTACCGTTCCAAAACTGGAGTCCGCGAATCGCGTGATTCTTTTTTGTGCTTTTGTTCGCAATATTTAAATCTTCGGGCTTCCAGTAGCCTCTGCGGAAAACGAACTTTTCCAAAAGCCCCATTTGCTGGAAGGGGTGGGCGGCAAAGCAGTGGGCGTCGGTGTCATTCAGAATCTGCTTGATGCTCCGCGTGGGCCTGTTTTCGAGCCAGTAGCGTCCGCAGTCGCCAAGCCCCGGCAGGTAACCGTCGGGTGCAAGGACCGTCACGTGAACGTTTTCGCCTTTGCTGTTCCCTGCAGAGACTTCTTCGCCAGCGAGCAGGAGTGGCATCGGTTTTCCGCTTTCGTCTTTACTTGGAAGCGCCGCAATCTCTTCACGCAACTTTTGAAATCTTGGAACGGGAGATTCCGCTTCTTTGGTGTAGTCTTCTTGCGTGAATGCGAAATCGTAAGCGTGGTCGGTGCAGCTCACAAAATCGAGGCCGACCGCTTTTGCCGCTTGCTGCAAGACTTCGGGCGTGGCACCGTATTCCACATGGTCTGCGGAGTAGTGCGTGTGGCAATGCATTTCGCCTGCAACGTAGCCGGGAGCGATGGGCGGAAATTCGTTCAAAACTTTGAAGCGGAGCGGTGCTTGCTTTAAACGCGGCAAGTTCCAACGTTCAAAAGTTTGCATTTTGCCGTCACGTTCTACGGTCAGCTTGCAATAAGCTTCGTACGTGCCTGCCGGAATTTCGCCGAGCGGGAATGGGATGAACTGCATTTGTTCGTGAACGTCGAGACTCAAGTCCTTGCTAATGACGATGTCCGATTGCGACGCATTGTCTAAATCTTGTTGTTTCGCACTGTTTAAATCTTGCGCATTTTCAAAATACATCCCGTCACGTTCAGCGGTGCGTTTCAGAACAATCTCTGCTGTCTTGAGCGTTGTCGGGAATCGGTCTGCATCGCGTACGACTATCCACAGCGTGGGTTCGACTCCCGGCACAAACTGGAAGGGCGAATCGAAAATGATTTCGGGCCATGGCTTGTAAAGGAGCGACCAGGGTAGCTTAAATTTAAAATGCGTTTCGGCGTAACGCAGTTTTTCCCCTGGCAAAAAAATCATCAGTCCCCTTTAGATTTGACATTTGTTGCAGGTGCGGCAGGCGTGTCTTTTTCTGCCGCGGCTTCAACAGTCGTTTCAACAGTTTTCTCTTCGGGCTGCTTTGCTGGCGTAGCTGGGGCGGCAGGCGCGAGCTTCATTACAGGCGCTTTTGCGGTATCTGCCGCGACGTTCTTAGTTAACGAATCTGCGACATTCTTGTTCAGCGAATCTGCCGCGACTCCTGCTGTATCTTTGGCACTGCCTAACGAATCTGCGACGTTAGCTTTTGTTGAATCGGCGACATTTGCGCTATCGGCGGCAACTTTTGCAGAATCTACCTTTGCAGAATCCACTTTTGCGGTATCTTGTACAGCGCTTGTATCCGCGACAGCATTTAAAGAATCCGCACTTAAAGAATCCGCGAGAATCCCGACAGATTTTTTCTTGCGCTTTTTGGGCTTGT
>NZ_JAFWOM010000077.1 GCF_017545445.1 Fibrobacter sp. | reverse complement strand
TTGAGCGTGATTTTGCCGTCGCTCGTGAAACGCTGGATGAATCCGGGCATCGTATCGCCAATGTAGATGCGTTCCATGCCGGGCGTCATCATGAGGCGGCCCGTGTAGCGGTAATCCACGAGGCAATCGACGTAGTCGGGCGTGACTTCGTAAGCGGCGAGTTCTACGCGCTGGCCGATGTGCAAGTCGTTTGTATCTGGATCGATAAAGCTCTTGATCTTTTCTGTGGCGATGATGCGTCCGCTCTTTTCATCTTCGAGAACAAAGACAACGCAGCGGTCGCCTTTCTGCAATTCGCCGAGTTGCTGCTTGAAGGGGAGGAACAAGTCTTTGTTCAGGCCCCAGTCCAAGAATGCTCCGACGCGGTTCACTTCCTTGACTGTGAGCACTGCGAATTCGCCCACTTGCGCGAGCGGCTTGTCAAGCGTTGCTATCGGGCGGTCTTCGGAGTCCGTATAAATGAACACGTCGATGATTTCGCCTTCGACGAGCGTGAATTTGTTGCGGTTGCCGGGGAGGAGCACGCTTCCGCCGGTTTCAAGTTCCAAGTAGTAGCCTTGCGGCGTGATGGATTCGACGCGTGCGCGGTTGATTCTTCCAAGTTCCATAATTTGCCTTTCCGTTCAAGTGATCTCGCAAAGTGGGGATGCCGCGAACATTCGCGGTACGATTAAATATAGTTATTCCGTCGGCAGTTCCTTGCAATGCCGCATGAACCGAAGCGTTTCTTTTTCGCCGTCCTTGGCCAGCTTTTGCAACAGGAACAGTAATTTTTTATAGGTAGTCTCCGTCATCTTCTCGTGGGCCGCGCTTTTCGTCAAATAAAGGAGCGGCGATTCTTGCGTGTAGGTCTCTCTGTTGTACGTCTTGGAGGCGGCCACGCGGTCGCAGAACATTTCCTTGATGTAGCGGTCCGGCATGTCCATCGGTACGATTTTCTTTGTCTTCATATCGTAATCGTACCAGAATTCAAAGTGGTGCTTGTTACGGCCTTTGTGGTGCATCCATGCGAGGCTGTAGCCCGTGTCGCGACGCTCGCCGTTGTTCGGCGATTCCTTGCCCGTGTAATACTTTGCACCCGGAATAAATTCGGTCGGGCTGTACTTCGACAAATCGTGGAACAGCCCCTGCAACCCGATACCGGCCTTGATGCAAAGCCGAATCACTTCGTTCCTGTGCTTGGTAATCGTAATGAAATGACGAATCGGATGGAACATGCTTGAAAATTAGAAAAAATTAAAGTTTTCGCCAAAAGTTGATAAAAAGTGGAGCTTTGGCGAAAGTCTTGAATGAATACGACTTTTTATAGACTGCAAGGAATTTGCTTTTTTTTATGAATTACATCGTTTCGTTCGGTTTTGTGTATAGAATATACATTTTTCCGAACGAAATAGTGTGTTTTTGAGGCTAATCGCTGAAAAATTGACCATTTGGGAGGAATCCCGGCAATGTTTATTGCAAAATCCGATTCCCGTACTTGTTCTCGAATTCCGTCACGAGCTTGTGCGGTTCCGGAAAGTAGTATTTGAGAATGTTCATGCCGACCGTATAGATCTTTTTCGGAATGCCGAAAACCGCTTCGGCGATGCCCCCTGTAATGCAGGCGAGCGTATCGCTATCCCCGCCGAGGGACACTGCGTTTCTGATAGCGTCTTCGTAGTCCGTCGCTTCCAAGACGCAGCGGATGGCTTGCGGAACAGTCCCTTGGCAAAGTGCTGCTCCCGGATAAGACCAGCTGTAGGCCGGACGCAGTTCGTCAATCGTGAAATTCAGATTATAGCCGAACTCGCTTTCGATGGTCGTCTTGATTTCATCCTTGCTAGCCCCCATGCGAGCCATGAAAATCGCAAGTGCTGTCGCCTGCGCCCCCTTAATCCCTTCGGGGTGGTTATGCGTGCTTTCGGCAGATTCCTTAGCCTTGGCGAGCACCTCTTCCTTGGTGTTGAACGCCCAACCCACCGGCGAAACGCGCATGGCAGAACCGTTACCGCAACTGTTGTATGGCGTGCCAAATCCGTTGCGACGAGCCTTGGCGACATAATTGATAAATCCGCCACCGTAGCCGCCCACAGGGCTTTCGTACTTGCTCGCGTAATCGACATAATACTTCCACGCTTCGCCCCCGCGCATAATCCAGTCCGCCGTGGCAAACGAGAGAATGCTATCGTCCGTGGGCGAGACCCCGTCAGGGAACAGCTCGAAATCCTTAGCTTTGTAGTTGTCGAATTCGTAAATAGAACCGACTGTATCGCCGATAATTGCTCCGATCATAATAAACTCCATATGCTAATAATAGTATCGTTTGAGGCGTGCGAAATGTAAAATGATAAAAAAATTAATCTTTGAATAAACAATCTGCCGTGAGTTTTACAGGGATGGATTCGGAGTATTGGTTTTTCTTGATGGGACTTGCTGTAATAAGGGTCTTGAAAATTCCCTTGCGAGTCCCTGTTTCGCTTGCGAATGCTGTTGCTCTATTTTCGATTTTTTTGTATTCTGATTCGGTTAAGGTGTAATCCGCTTCTGAATATTTTATTTCGCACAAGTTTATCATTCCATCAGCACGGTCAATAATCATATCTATTTGAACTGCCGGATCTGAATTTTTGCTACGCCAAGAATATTGCTGTGTAGAAATTCCATCGATCTTGAGTGCTTCCTTAATTTGTTTTGTATGGAGCAAGCATACTTTTTCGAATGATAAGCCTAGCCATGTGTTTATTACGGACGTGTTCAGATGATTTTCCCAAAAACGGGAATCTCGTTTTGCCTTACTTTCGAAGTATAAGTGGAACAACGTAAATGGATCTACAAGTTGATAGATGCTGCCGTTTTCTTTAATGACTTTTTTTTCGCGAACCATGTATTTTCGAATGAAACCGCATTCTTTGAGATTCTGCAACTGTTCCGAAAGCGTGCCGCCTTTTTCAGCTTTCATGGCCTTGATAATTTCTTTGCGTGTCAAGCCTTGCTTTTTCTGGGCTAGAATTTCGACAAGTCGCATGTAGGGCTCTGCTGCATTGAATAACGTCTTGAAAAGCCTCCTGTATTCACGGCGCATTTCTCCGTTTTCTGAAAAGTATAGCCTGTCGATATTTTGTGCAAAACTTTCGTTTGTGTTGAAAAGGCTTAGATAGTAGGCGACTCCGCCTGTAAACATGTATGCTTGCAGAATTAGCTGGCGTGACCATGTAAAACCCTTTGATTCTAGGTATTCTTCGGTTTCTTTTAGGGGGAATGGTTCTAGCTTAATTTCGTGCGTGATTCTGTTATGGAGACCACCTTTGCTGTCAATCAGATTCTTTATCATCCAGGAGGTTGCTGATCCGCAAACAATGAGTTTGAAATTGTCTTGGTTCGATGCCCAGCTGTTCCAAAAATGGCCGAGAGCCTTGGTAAATCCCGAAGTTTGTGTGTCTAGGCTTGGAATTTCGTCAATAAAGACAATGCAAGGAACTTTTTCTTTGACTTTCGTCGATAAAGCTTTACGAAGCTGGGTGAATGCTGCCATCCAATTTTTGGGGCGTTCTGGGCAAGAATATCCGAAAATGTCCATGGCGTCCATGAAGGCGTCTATTTGTTCGTTTTTGTTGCCTTCGAGGACTCCTGTCATTGAGAAGGCTAATCTATCTTTGAATGTTTGATTGATTAGATAGGTTTTTCCTACACGGCGTCTGCCGTAAAGGGCTATGAATTCAGCATTGCTTGATGCTGTATATTGTTCCAATAAGGAAATTTCTGAATTTCTACCGATGAATGCCATGCCTTTAATTTATAATAATTTTCGCCAAAAGTCAATAAAAAGTATAGTTTTGGCGAAAAACGTGCATGATTTTCGCCAAAAGTCGTTAAAAAGTGGAGTTTTGGCGAAAGTATTGAAGGACGAAAAATATAGCCGTATTAAATGTGGGGGATGACTTGCGTGCCTTCGAAGGCGTTCTTGATGTGCGTAAACTGGAGCGGGGTTTGATAGACGCGGGCACTCAGGACGTCAAAGCGGCAGGGTTCTTCAAATCCTTTGGGGGCGAATTCTTTCTGTGTTGCCAAAAAATGGCATGCTGTTTGCCAAATTTTCTTTTGCTTGAGTGCGTTTACGCGGGCCGCAGGATTTCCTTGCTGGTTGTTCCACACGGATTTGACTTCGACAAAGACGAGCTTGTCCCCATCGCGGGCAACGATGTCGAGTTCTCCGCCGCGGTATGCGTAGTTGCGGGCTAAGACTTGATAGCCTTCACGCAATAAGTACGCAACGGCCTGCGTCTCGATGAAGTTCCCCTTAGGCTTATTTTGTGATTTCTTCGAAAACATTTGCTCCCCCTTTTATTTTTTTAGATTCCTCTGATCTCTAGTTTTTCCTCATACCTCTTAACTTCACTGGATCCTATCGGTCGTTGCCCTCCCTCCAGGATGACACGTGTACCCAGACCGCAGACCGTGAACCTCAAATCTCTATTCCTTGGCTTCAACCTCTAAACTTAACTGGATCCTTCCCCTTACAGGGTCAGGATGACGAAAAAGAGTGGTTCTGGATGACACGAGTTCCCCTAACCACTAACCACTATCTACTGTCTACTTCCAACCGCCTACTTCCGCTACTTCACTTCCATGCCGAGCAGTCGAATTTCCGAGATGGCATAGTCGTTGTTGTCCGCTTCATACACGTCGTCGAGGTAGAAACGCAGTTCGGTGGTTTCTACGGCTTGGATGTTCGGGTACTGCATCCCCTTGATGTTCTCGAGGCGGAGACGTTGTTTGAAACCGTCCTTTGTCTCGACGGTAAGCGTGCGGGGCTTCTTGAAAATGCGGAAGCGGTCGCCGAACGCGTCATCGACAGATTTCTGATAACCTATTGCGATGCCGATGTTCATGACTAGTGTTTTTTTGTCGAAGTACATTGCGAGCACCGGATTCAGCGGCTTTAGCGGCATGCTGCTGAGCCATGCGGTCGTCAAATCGCCGTCGTTCAAGTTCTTGAGCGGGTAGCCGCCTGTGATTTCGGGTTCGATGGCTTGCGTCTCGTGGTTGCCCAAAATTTCATTCCATTCCAGTTCGTGCAACGTATTCATCGGCTTGTGCGTGAACATGAGCAGCATCAGCAATACGACGATGAGCGGGAACAGCACCGAGAACGCGACGATGATGAGTTTGTGCGGAGAAAGACGGAATCTGCCCTTGGCATCATCGGTTATCGAAGGCGAAAGGCGACGGCTGCTGCCGGTTTTGCGGGCGAGGGAAGGCGTCTGGTGCGGGGTGTCGTGCTGCGGGAACACTTGGTCGCATTCGTCCAAGAACTCCTGCATGTCGTGGAAACGTTCGTTCAGTTTTTTCTTGAGGCACTTGAGGATGAGCTCGGAAAGGCCTATGGGAATGTCTTCGCGGAAAAGTTCCGGCGACGGAGGCGGTTCCTGCACATGTTTGAGTGCGATTTCTACAGGGCGGTTGCCTTCGAACGGGAGACGGCCGCATGTCATTTCGAACAAGATGACGCCCATGCTGTAGATGTCGGACTGGAGCGTCACTTCGTCGCCGTGGCATTGTTCCGGGGACATGTATTCGGGCGTGCCCATGGTCATGCCGGTGCGTGTGAGGCGTTCCTTTTCCATCTCTTGTATGTACGAAATGCCGAAGTCCATGATATAGACGCGGTTGTCGCGGGTGAGCATGATGTTCGAGGGCTTCACGTCGCGGTGGACAATGCCTTTGCTGTGCGCGTAGAGGAGGCCGCGTGCAATTTGTTTGATGATGACCTCGATGGCCTCGAACGAGAGTTTGCTCTTGTTCTGCAAAACTTCGGCAAGCGAAATCCCTTGCACATAAGTCATCGCGATAAAGAGCTGGTTGCCTTGCTGGCCAAAGTCGAACACGTGGACGATGTTCTGGTGGTCCAGTTCTTTCATCGCCTGTGCTTCGAGGTAAAAACGCTTGATGGCTTCGACATCGGATGTCGAGTCGAGAATCTTGAATGCCACTTCGCGTTTCAGTTTTTTGTCAAGGGCCTTATAAACGTAGCCCATTCCGCCTTTGCCGAGTGTTCCCAAGAGTTCATAGTTTTCGTTAAATGGACGCGGAAAGGTTTGCGGTTGTTCGGGATGGATCATCTTGGTTTCTTTAATTTGTTTAGTAATATTGCAGATACAATATAGAAAGCTAAAGCGATGGCGAGGGTTAGAACCGTGTTTAAAATATCGTCTTTTCGTTCTAGCAAGATGTTCAAAAGCGATGCTTGGTTGTAACGCGACCAGACAACGGTCGAAAGAGCGCGTCCGATGGGCTGCATTTGGTCAAGCGGAACTAGTGCTCCGGCGAGGGCGACTTGCGGAATGATGAGGAGCGGCAAGAAGGCGTTTGCCTGGCTTGTGTTCTTGGCGAGCGTGCTTGCGAAAAGACCTACGGCGGTTGCGGGGATGGCGATGCATGCAAACGAAGCTGCGATGAGAGCGAAATTCGGACTTACGGTGAGCCGCATGTTGATGAACGCATAGACAATCGCTGTTTGTAATAACGTAAACAGGACCGGGAGCGTGAATTTTGCGGTGAGCGTCGAAAGGGCCGATACGCCTCGGCGGAACTTGTCGCGGAGGATTTCTTTTTCTTGCACGATTTCACGGATGGAAAGCGACAACGCAAACCAGTTTGCACAAAGTATAATGGCGAATGCGACTGTCCAAGAAGAAGATTTTTCGGAGAATATCTGCGAAAGCAAAAAACCGATAATCGCGGGTTGCAAAAAGAGTGCTGCGATGCGGCCTTTGTCGCGGAACCACTGTTTTGCGGTGATGCCGACGGTGTATGCAAAATTGTGGGGGAGCCTTGTGCGTTCGAAATAGTACTTGCTTTCGCGAATCTTTTGTTCGTGCTTGTACGTTTCTCGCCATGCGGCAGCCTTGCTTTGGCTGATGCTTGTGAGGAGCGTTTGCGGGTCGTTGGTGTTGAAATGGGCGTACGCCGCTTGGACCGTGCCGAAGAACGCTTCTTCGCCTTGGTGCAGTACGAGAACTTTATTTGCAATTTGCAACGCTTCGTAGCTGTGGGTCGTGAGAATGATGGTGTGGCCGAGGAACGCAAGCTGCTTGAGGTGCGTGCAGAGAATGCGCGAATTGTACGGGTCCAGCCCCGAAAGCGGTTCGTCGAGAATCACGAGGCCGGGGTTGCCCATGAGTTCGCGGGCGAGGGCGACGCGGCGCATTTCGCCGCCGCTGAGCGTTTTCACTAGGTTCTGCTTGCGGGCGCTCAGCCCGAAAAGTTCGCAGAACTTTTCGAGTCGCGTGCGAGCGTCTGCCTTGTGCACCTTGATGTCCATCGAAGAACGTGCTCCGTCAAGGATTGTTTCTTCGACGGTGAGCTCTGGGCGGAGCGGCGGGTCTTGCGGCAAAATTGCAATGCGTCTGCGGATTTCGCTTTTGCGGTAATCGACCCCGCCGATGCGGACAACGCTTTGCTTGTCGCAACTGTTGATGCCTTGGAGTAGCTTCAATAGCGTTGATTTCCCTTGTCCAGAACGTCCGATGATGGCGAGGATTTCTCCGGCGGGGAGTTCAAAATCGACCCCTTTCAATAACTGTTTTTTGCCTGCGAAAACGTTCACGTTTTGCGCGAAAACGTCAAAGCCGGTCGATGACGATTCTATGAGCATGTCGTTGTTACGTAAGCCTACGATTGCGGATTCAAAGCGGTTCACGCTCCCGTTCTTTAGCGTGATGGAGCGTGTGCGTTTGCCGCTCTCGTCAACGATTGCTTTTGCAAATCTAATTTCGGCAGTCACAGCCCGGTCTTCGCGGCTGTTTACATTAACATTTTCGTGACGGTTTTCATTCGCACTTTTACTTCGTTCTGTACAAAGTCTTGCTCTTGCCCCGACAGAAATTCCGGGAATTGCAACATCCCTCCATTCCGCGGTAAGCGAAACCGTCTGCATGTCGCTTGAAGTCTCGCGTTCCATCACGAGGAGCGTGAGGTCCGTGCCGCGAAGTGTTGCTCTCAGCTGCCTTGGCCCGATGAGAATCACGTCGCCGTCGTTTATCGCAGCCGTCTTTACGTCTTTCCCGTTCAGCATGGTGATGCTGTTCTGGGTCAAACTCTGCAAAATCCATTTGCCGTCTGCAAAATTCAAAACCGCATGATACCTCGAAACCATCAGGTTGTCGAATTGCAGAACGTTATCCGATTTGCGTCCAATCGTAAACGGCTTTGACGGATCTGGATTGACGAGACGGAATGGAAACATCGCGATTTCCCGTTACGAAAGTTCTTTGACGAACGCTTCGAAGCGGTCGCAGGCCTTGGCGAGATTTTCGTCGCTTGCGGCATACGAAAATCGCACGCAGGTGTCGTCGCCGAATGCGGCACCCGGCACAATCGCAAGCCCTTTGGATTCTAAAAGTGCGCTGCAAAAGTCGATAGAGCCCGTAATCACGCGACCGTCGGGAGTCTTTTTGCCGTAGTAATCGTTCACGGGGGCGAACAGGTAAAATGCACCTTCGGGGGCACGGGGCTTTGTCGCGAGGAACGAAGTGCGCTTTAGCATGTAGTCTCTGCGTTTGCGGAAAGCCGCCTGCATCGCGTGTACATTGCTCTTGTCCATGTTGAGTGCGCCGAGGGCGGCGTATTGTGCCACGTTGCTCGGGTGGTGCGTAGCTTGCCCTTGAATCTTGCCGATGATTTTTGCAATCGGTGCAGGGGCTGCATCGTAGCCGATTCTCCAGCCGGTCATGCAATGCGATTTCGAAAAACCGTTGATGACGATGGTGCGTTCCGCCATTCCGGGGAATACCGCTGCACTCGTAAATTTTGTACCATAAACAAAGTATTCATAAACTTCGTCCGAAATGCAGTAGATGTCCTGTTGGACGATTTCTTTGGCGAGAGCTTCGAGTTCGCTCTTGCTATAGACGGCTCCGGTCGGGTTGCACGGGTTGTTCAAAAGAATCGCTTTGGTGCGAGGCGTGCATGCCTTACGCAAATCCTCGGCGTCAATCTTGAAATCTTTTTCAATTCCTGCTTCGACAAACACGGGCGTGCCGCCAAGCCATTTGACAAGTTCCGGATAAGTGACCCAGTACGGAGCAGGGATAACCACTTCGTCGCCCGGATTGATGAGGGCGGCCAAGGCGTTGAACACGGCGTGCTTTGCACCGCTTGTCAAGATAATTTGTGAAGGATCGTAGTGGAGTCCGTTTTCTTCTTCCAATTTTTTGGCGACTGCTTTGCGGACATCCAGAATCCCGACGGGGGCTGTGTAACGCGTTTTCCCTTCGCGGATAGCTGCGATGGCTGCGTCTTGTATTGGCGTGGGCGTTCCGAAATCGGGTTCGCCTGCGCCGAGGCTTACAACGTCCTTTCCTTCTGCAATCATTTGTTTTGCCATCGTGTCGATGGCGACGGTGAGCGATGCTGCAATATTTTGCGTTCTGTCGGAAAGCGGCTTCATTATTTAGCTTCCTTTTTCTTTTGCTGTTTCAGACGGTATTGGTCGAGCGACCCTGCAATGAGGGGGAAAATGGTGAATTGTGCGATGAAGATGCAAATCATTCCCATCAGCGTGACATGCCCCATGCTGCGAAGCCCCGGATGCGATGAAATCAGCATGCCGAAAGTGCCGATGAGGGCTGCCATCTGCGAAAGGAAAATGGTAAAGAATTTGCTTTTTAAAATTGTGAGTGCCGTACCGACTTGTTTCTCGTAATACGCCGTAAAAAACTGCAACGAACCGTCAATGCTAGCCCCGATGAGGAGGGGGAAGGTGAGGGCACTGTATGCAGAAATTTGTACGTCAAACGCGTTGAGCGAGGCGAGGAACCAGCTTGCCGCAAATACAGAAGGCAATGCGGTGAAAACAGCTCGGCTGAATCGGTTGTAGTAAACTAACACGAATAGAAATGCCAAAAATCCACCAAATTGCAATGGCCTGCTTATATTGTTTGTAATGCGGTCTAGGAATATCGCCCGCGTGATAGGTGTGCCTGCGATTAGATACGAGCCGTTCTTGATCCCTTCGATTTGATGGAGTTCCTTGTTCAGCTTGCTGCATTCGTTTCCGAGATTTTCTTGAATGTCCGTGAAAATGAACGCGAAACGCCCTTGATCGCCCTGCTTGTCGCGGAATTTCTTGGCGATGTATTCCGGCGGTTCAAACTCGTCGCTTTCGTCGAACATTAATGCCTGTTCCACTTTTTCGAGATTTTCGCGTTCGCTTTTCGAGAGTGCTTCGCGGAATTCCTTGGACACCAAGTTATGCAGTTCGCGTAGCTTGTCCATTTTTTTCTGCTGTAGATTCGGAGAGAACTGAGCCAGCGTGAAAATGGAATTGACGGACGAAATTTTGCCTTCGTCCTTGAGCTTGTTGAACTGTTCCAGCAACTTTTCGCTTTCGTTACGATCGGGGAGCATGACGATGACTGGAGTCTTGTTCAAAAATCCAGTTTCTGCAATGACCGAATCAATATGCGAATCCTTGTAGTTGATTTCCGTCGCTGAAAAATCGTTTTTGATGTGAACACGCGTACCGCCAATGTAAAGTCCCACAAGGCTTGCTGCGATGATGATGGAGAAGATGACCCAGTTCACGCGGTTCGAGAGCATGGACATCTTGTAGTCGGAATGGATTTGCGCATGCGTGACCGTGAAAGGCTTTTTACGTTGCGTGACCTGCAAAAGCGCTGCTGAGAAAAGGAGCGTGATGGCCCAGTTCAAAATACATCCTGTGGAACCGAGAACTCCCAACTCTTGAAGTCCGGGAAGCGGAATCAGAATGAGGCATGCAAAAAGCGTCGCAAAGGTGAAACTTGAAACGGCGGTCGAAGGGCCGATGCCGAGGAGAGCGCTTTCGATGCAGAGCTGCGGGCTCAAGTTTTGTTCGCGTTCAAGGAAATAGCGGTTCAATACGTGGTTGATAATTTGCAGAGCCTGCCCAGGAAGCACGATGGCAAGCAGCAATGTAAAGAGGTTTATGCGGCCATAGAACAAGTACGAACAAGCCATCGTCGTCACGATAGGAGTGGCAATGGGGAGCGCCGAAATAAAGATAAGCTGAGGTTGTCTGAAAAAGTGGAGAATGAGAAGCAACAAAATCAGGGAGGCCGTTACGATGCCGACCATCTTCGCTTCGGGCAGCAGTCGCTTGCCCGTCTGGATGGATTCATAAACTTTACCGGCAAAATGGATATGCATGCCGCTTGGTTTTGCTTCTGTTTCAAGGACATCTTTTACGTTGCCCAGAAGCCGCCTGTTTGCTTTCAAGTCCGAAATTGAATGCATCGGATAAATTTCCACAATGCGGATGGTTCCTGCCTTGTTGGAATGGCTCACGGCGAGTTTGTCGAAATATTTTTGTTCGAGATCGCTCAAAAGCTGTTCGCGTTCTTCTGCTGTCGATCTGGTGATGGAATCTATCGCGCTCTTCAAGTCGATGAACAGTGGGTTGTTTTTCAAGATGTAGTCGCGTTTGAGTTCCTTGATGCGTTGCACCATGATATCGATATCATTTTCGCTTGCGTAAAGGAACTTGTTCTTTTTGTAAAAGTCGATGTCCGTTTCGAAATCGGCGAAATGGACCGCAGGGTTCCTCTGCATCTTTTGGGCGAGGTTCCGCGCGATGCGGTAGTTTGCGCTGGAGTCGCCCGATTCCAAAATCACGATGAGGCTTCCTAGCCCGCCGAATTCATCTTCAATCTTTTGGACGTTGCTAGGTTCGCGAGCACTGGTAATTGTGTCTTGTAACTGCAAATCCCATCGCAGGTTCATGATGGGGTGGATGCTCAAAAGGCCTACCGCCAAGAAAACCAAAAGGATTATTTTGGGATAGGTTGCTAATTTTTTGATAATTTTTGAAAAAAGTACAAACATCATACTCAATATAATTATAATTTGCAGTGGAATGATTCGTTTTTTGACGATACTGTTGCTTGTAAGTGTGCTGTCATTGCCTACGTACGCCAAGGATGCTCCTGAGGCGGTTCAGGACTCTTCGTCCGGCATGTCGTTCACCGAAGTCCTATCGTGGCCGTTTATCCATATCATCCAGCCGTTCTTTGGAATGTTGGTCTATCCGGTTTCGGCTCCGCTGCATTACGCTATCGATAACGGTGTTGCAGAGAAGGCTGTGGATTTGATTACGTTTGGCGAAAAACGCAACATCCTTATTTATCCGTCTTTCAACTTGAAGCCGGGATCCACCACGATGCTTGGTGGGTGCTATCGCCATAGGAATCTCTTTTTGCAAGGGGATTACGCTGTTGCCGAAGGCCACTTTTATGCGAACAGCGATATTGATTTGAAATTGCGTTATTCCAAGCAGTCTCTTTTCGGTAAAAGCCTGTATGGTGCAGTGATTGCCGCCGCCTATCTGGATAGGGATAATTCTTTTGTCATCCCAGGGACGAGGGAGTCGTTCGCTCAGGCTGATACGACGGTATTTGTTGAAACGATGCTCGGATTTCCGCTTACCGAATCGCGAAATCTCAACTTCAGCTTGGGTGCCGAAATAGATTTTCATATCGTTGATTTCACGGATACAAAAGATACGGTGTTAGACGACCCCAAGTTCCCGATTGTGGATCGAGGGCTTTACCAGAACCATTTCGAAATTCCAGTCTATGTGAATTTGGTTTTTGATAATTTGGATTTTCCGTATGCGCCTTCGAGAGGTCATCGCTTGAGCATCAAGGGGTCGTACGTGTTCGTGGGGAAATATGCCGGTATAGACGCTGATGATTTTTCAAAGGCGGGGCTTGCTCATGCTCAGTTGGTCGATGGCGGAAAAAATCACGACTACGTGAGGGCCGAACTGTTCTACCAGACGTATTTCTTTATCGGCAAAGCTGAAAAATATGTACTTTCGGCAAAAGAGGCTCGCAAGACGAGAAAGTTCTATACGGACTTTTCGTTGAACGAGGCTCTTCGTGTGTGGCGTCCGGAAAATCTGGTGGAAACGCTATTTGAACGTCGCGTACTCGCGTTCCAATACCGTTTCTTGGGAATGTGGGAAATGGAAAAAGGTGGTGCTCCTTACACGGCTTATCCAGGTTTGAATGCTAGATACCCGTTGCGCGGTTATTCGGGCTCTTGGGCAAGTCCTTTTATCATGGGATTTTCGGCGGAATACCGTTGGCCGATTGATAGGCTTGTCGATGGTGTCGTTTTTGACGAATACGCAATGATTAGCGACAAGATTAATCACTGGTCGAAAAAGAACTTGTACAACTCGTGGGGGTTCGGTGTTCGCGTTCGCAAGCCGGATATGTACCTGTTCCGCATGCAGTTTGCGTTCCACGGGTGGCACGGCATAAGCATGATTTTGACAATCGCTCCGGAATTCAGGTAGAGGAGCCTGTGATCAGTGATTAGTGGTTAGTAAACAGTAGACAGTGGTCTGTGGTCAGGGAAGCGCGTGTCATCCCGGCCAGAGCCTGCCCCGGACAAGTTCCGGGGTGCCGGGATCGGTTTTTCTTCGTCATTCTGGAGGCACGGAGTGCCGATAGAATCCATGCAGAAGCCATCATCCTGAGCGAAGTGCGTAGCACGTAGTCGAAGGATCCAGTGAAATCTCTAATGACTAATAACTAATGACCAATAACTAAACTCACAGTTCCAATTCTATCTGCTCGCTGAACATGTTCTTGGGAATGGCTTTGTGCAGCATCTTGTAGGCGTTCACGGTAGCGACTCGGCCACGCGGCGTTCGCGAAATCAAGCCTTTTTGGATGAGGTAGGGTTCATAGACTTCTTCGAGCGTGTCGGGTTCTTCGCCCATGGCCGCACTGATGGTTCCAAGACCCACGGGACCGCCGCCGAACTTGTCGATCATCATCGCGAGAATCTTGCGGTCCGTCGGGTCCAGCCCTTCGCTGTCGATGCCGAGCATGTCGAGCGTCTTGAGGGCGCTTCGTTCGTCGATAACACCTGTTCCCCGCACTTGTGCAACGTCTCTGCAACGCCTTAAAACGCGGTTTGCGATACGGGGCGTTCCGCGGCAGCGGCCACCGAGAATGTTGGCCGCCTCTTCGGTGAGCTCAACGCCCAGAATGCGGGCGCTACGCATGAGAATTTTGACGATATCTTTTGCGTTGTACAGTTCCAAGCGGTACTGCAAGCCGAAGCGGTCGCGGAGAGGCCCTGTCAAGAGCCCGCTGCGGGTGGTGGCGCCTACGAGCGTGAAATGCTTGAGCGGGAGGTTCACGCTCCTTGCCGCAGGGCCGGAATCGAGCATGATGTCGAGCCTGAAATCTTCCATGGCGGGGTAGAGGTATTCTTCAACAACGCGGTTCAGGCGGTGTATCTCGTCGATGAATAGAATGTCGTTTTCTTGCAAGCTCGTGAGGAGGCCCGCAAGGTCGCTTGCCTTTTCGAGCACAGGGCCGCTCGTGATGTGGATGTTCACGCCCATTTCTTTGGCGATAATGCTCGAAAGCGTTGTCTTTCCAAGGCCCGGAGGGCCCGCAAAAAGGCAATGGTCGAGCGCGTCGCCACGGTGCTTTGCCGCTTCGATGGCGATAGAAAGGCTTTCCTTGATGTCGTCTTGTCCCGTAAATTCGCTTAAGCTAGGCGGTCGCAAATTGCGGTCGGAATCGCTTTCGTCAAAGGAACTTTTCTGCGGAGAAATAATGCGTTGATCGTCCATGGGGTTGTCAGTGGTTGGTAAACAGTGGTTGGTAAACAGTGGTTGGTAAACAGTGGTTAGTAAACAGTGGTTGGTGGTTAGTAGGCAGTGGTTCGTGGTTAGGTTATAGGTTTTAAGAGTTAGGACAATTATCATGCGTTTCACGCATCCATTATAAGGCGGCTCAGCCGCGATTTTTCTCTCCTAATACCTGTCACCTGTTACCTAATACCTATCTTTCGTCTAATTTACAAATACTTGAGTGCTTCCGGGATAAGTGCGGCTGCATCGGCACTGTCGCCGAGAACTTCGACTGCCTTGACGACTGCTTTTTCTGCCGCAGGGTCTTTCACGCCGAGCGTGTGGAGGGCGA
>NZ_JAFWOM010000076.1 GCF_017545445.1 Fibrobacter sp. | reverse complement strand
TAAACAATATCCTATGCTACGTTATGTCCTGCAGAAGGCGTTCTGGTACTTGCTGACCTTCGTCTGCGCAGTGGCACTCAACTTCGCGTTGCCGCGTCTCGGCGACAACAACCCGGTTGACATCATCATGGGTCAAGCCGGCAAGGGCCTTTCTCCGACTGAAGCTCAGAAGAAAAAGGCTGAACTCCTTGTGTCCTTTGGCATGGCTGAATTGGACGACCAGGGTAACGTTATTTACGAACCGGAAACAGATGCTAACGGCAATCCTGTGATGCAGAAGGTTCCGAAGCTCGACGACAACGGCCAGCCGGTCGTGAATGCTGTCAAGCTCTTCGACGAGGCCGGTCAGCCGGTGATGGTCGAACGCCAGAAACTCGACGAAGCTGGCAATCCGGTGTTTGTCGAAAAATCTCCTGCCGACCACAAGGGCAAGAAAGGCAAGAAGGCCAAGAAAGCTAAGAAGATGAAGATGGCCAAGAAGGGCAAGAAGGGAGCAAAGGCCGAAGTCTCTGCTGCTGATAAAGTCCCTGTCATGGAAAAGGTCCAGGCCGAACGTCTCGACACCGTCATGGTCGAACAGCCGGTCATGAAAACCGACCCGAAGCTCTCGTCCGCTGTTTCTCAGTTCTTTAGTTATATCGGCAAGGTGTTCCACGGTGACCTCGGTCTCTCTTACCAGAACAACGAACCTGTGACAAATGTTATCAAGAAGTCCCTCCCGTGGACGCTCGCTATCCAGGCTCCGACGATTCTCCTCGGTTGGATTGTGGGTAACCTCCTTGGTGCTTTCGCTGCATACAAGCGCGGCATTTTTGACAAAGTATTCTTCCCGTGCGCCATGTTCCTCAACGGTGTGCCGTTCTTCGTGTTCGGTATGCTTTTGGTGGCGTTCTTCTCCATCACGCTCGGCTGGTTCCCGGCTATGGGCGCCTACAGCCCGGACATTCCAGAACTCACGTTCAGCTGGTCTTGCTTCAAGAGCGTCAGCTGGTACTACGTGCTCCCGTTCTTCTCGGTGTTCCCGATTCTTCTTTCGGGTCAGGCAACGGGTATGCGTTCCATGTCCATTTACGAACTCGGTACTGATTACATGAAGTATGCAAAGTGGCTCGGGCTGCGCGAAGGTAAGATCATCAGCTACGTGTTCCGCAACGCTATGCTCCCGCAGCTCACTGGCCTTGCCCAGAGCCTCGGTGCCATGGTGGGTGGCGCTCTCATTACCGAAATGATCTTCTCTTATCCGGGTCTCGGTATGGCAATGCTCAATGCCATTCAGAAGAACGACTACGCAACAATCCAGGGTTGCACCTTGATGATTTCTACTTGCGTTCTCGTTGCAAACTTTGCAGTTGACGTTTTGATCGCTGTCTTTGACCCGCGTGTCAAGGCCGGTCTCCAGATGGGAGGTAAGTAATCATGGGTAAGCTTTTAAGAAACCTTCTCAAGTCCCCGATGTTCGTGATTGGCGTGTCCATCTTCGTGCTCACGCTCCTCATCGCCATCTTTGGACCTCTTTTCTACAACGTAGATACTCACGCTCGTGACATTGTCGCAGGCCCGTACGCAGGTTCTAGCTCTGCCCACTGGCTCGGCACGGACCACCTTGGCCGTGACTACGTTTCTCTCTTGATTGCAGGCCTTCGCAGCTCTCTCTATGTGGGCTTCGTTGCAGGTATCATTGCTACGACAATCGGTGTGCTTATCGGTCTGTTCGGCGGTTTCCGCGGTGGCTGGGTTGATGAAGTATTGAACATGCTCACCAACATCTTCATCGTGATTCCGCAGTTCGTGATTCTCGTTCTTATCAGCTCCGCTGTTAAGGATGGCCGTTCCCTCACTTTGATTGGTCTCATCATCGGTCTTACCGCTTGGAGCTGGTCTGCCCGTGCCGTTCGCGCCCAGGCATCTTCTCTCCGTAGCCGCGACCACATCGCCCTTGCCCGCATCAACGGTGCATCGACACTCACGATTGTGATCAAGCATGTGCTTCCGTACTTGCTCTCGTACGTGTTCATGGTGTTCATCATGCAGGTGTCTTCCGGAATCCTTTCCGAAGCTTCCATCTCCATGATCGGTCTTGGCCCTGTCGATTCCACCAGCCTCGGCATCATCTTGAACCAGGCTAAGGACAACGGTGCTCTCTCCGACTCCATCTGGATCGCATTCATCCCGGCAACGATT
The DNA here is from genome assembly GCF_017545445.1 of Fibrobacter sp. Lineage (GTDB taxonomy): Bacteria > Fibrobacterota > Fibrobacteria > Fibrobacterales > Fibrobacteraceae > Fibrobacter. The sequence continues at coordinate 1,768 of NZ_JAFWOM010000076.1, read as the reverse complement.
GTCGTTACCCTCACGGTGTTTGCTCTGTACTTGATTAACACTTCTATGGAAGGCGTCTTCAACCCGCGTCTGCGCAAGTAAGAGGTATAAAAAATGTCTGATAATGTTTTTGAAGTTGACCACTTGGGTCTTTACTACCTCGGCCGTTTTGGAGACAAGACTCACGCTGTTACAGACGTGTCCTTCTCCATGAAGCAGGGGGAAATTCTCGGTATCGCCGGTGAATCGGGTTGCGGTAAATCGACGCTCGTCTCTGGCCTTATGGGTATGTGCATTCCTCCGCTTTATCCGGAATCCGGTGACGTCCGCGTCAAGAGCGGCGACAAGATGGAATCCCTCATGAACCGTTCTATCGAAGACGTGCGTGCAAACGTCCTCGCTCAGAAGGTCTCCATGATTCCTCAAGGCGCTTTCAACGCTCTGAACCCGGTCCGCAAGATCAAGGATATTGCTGCCGACGTGATTGCTGCCCACCAGCAGCCGGGCAAGGCAATCGACAAGAACGAAGTCTATGATCGCCTTTGCGAACGCTTTGACTTGTTCGGCATGGACACGAAGCGCGTGTTGAACTCTTTCCCGATCCAGCTTACCGCCGGTGAACGCCAGCGTTCTGTTATCGGTATTTCCACGCTCTTGAACCCGCAAATGGTTATCGCTGACGAACCGACTTCTGCTTTGGACGTTTCCACGCAGAAAGAAGTGATCAAGATGATCTTTGACTTGCTCGACAAGGGCATCTTCTCCACGATGATCTTCATTACCCACGAACTTCCGCTCCTCTACCACGTGGCCGACAACATCGCCATCATGTACGCGGGCGAAATCGTGGAAAAGGGTACTGCAGAACAGGTCGTCAAGGATCCGCGTCATCCGTACACGCAGGCCTTGATGGGCGCTATGCTCAGTACCGAGGCAAGCCAGCGTGGCCGCCATCCGGTGGCTATCGAAGGTGCTCCTCCTAGCCTCAAGAACAAGATTGTGGGCTGCCGCTTCGCTCCGCGTTGCAGCAAGGCATGCCCGGACTGCAAGAAGAATACCCAGAATCTCCGCATTGTCGGCGATCGTGACGTGAGGTGCGATTATGCAAAGTGATAAGCCTATTGTTTTTTCTGCCAAGCGCATCAGCAAGGACTTCGGTGCCGGCAAGAGCCTGAAGACTGCCGTCAAGGACGTTTCCTTTGACATCTACGACGAAGAGTTCATCTCCATCGTGGGTGGTTCCGGTTGCGGCAAGTCCGTGCTTGCAAAGATCATGCTCGGTCTTTACCAGCCGACTCGCGGTCAGTTCCTCTATCGCGACAAGCCGATCAAGAACCTGAAGGACCACTGGAACGAAGTTCAGTCCGTGTTCCAGGACCCGTTCGGCTGCTTCAACCAGTTCTTCACTATCCGTAGCCAGCTCGAAGACGCTCTCAACATCTTGAAGGACAAGCCGTCCAAGGAAGAAGTCCGTCGCCGCGTTGACGAAGGCCTCATGGCCGTGAACGTTACCCCTGCCGATATCGAAGGCAAGTATCCGTTCGAACTCTCCGGTGGTCAGATGCAGCGTATGCTTCTCGCCCGTATCTTCGCGCTCCGTCCGAAGGTCCTTATCGCTGACGAAGCGACCTCCATGGTGGACGCCTGCGTGCGTGCAAACATCCTCGATTACCTCCGCAAGTTGAAAGACGAGCTGAAGATGACCGTGGTGTTCGTGACTCACGATATCGGTCTTGCAAACTACGTTTCTGACCGTATCTTCATTATGCACGACGGTAAGATCGTGAAC
>NZ_JAFWOM010000075.1 GCF_017545445.1 Fibrobacter sp. | reverse complement strand
CTGACCGTCGAGAAGCAGGTCGAGACCGATTTCTTCCGCATGGTCGCCGCCTATATGTGCAAGTGGGCGCCCTACAATTTTCCCGACCTGATACGTGACTACCTGTCGAAGTCCGATGCCGATGAAAAAATCAAGGCTCAAGTGAAAGCGATGTATCTCTAATCTCAGGCGGCAGTAGGAGCCGCCTTCGGTCTCTTTTTTGCACAAAATATGATTTATTCACTTGAAAAAATCCGATTTTTACTATCTTTGCGCTCGGAGCCTTAGCTCAATCGGTTAGAGCGTCGGACTCATAAAAATTGTGGCACCAGTCTGAAAGGGCTGGATGCGAATGGGAAGAAATCGGTGAAACCTAAGTGGCCGCGAGGTCATAAGGCAACGCCGAGCCGAGCCGGGGGTACACCCCTGGAAGGTGTAGAGACTAGCGGAGCAGTAGAGCCTGCTTAATGACCGCGCAAGCCTCCCACGCCTAAACCCGCAAGGGCATGGCGAAGACATAGTCCACGGAGGTGCGAAAGCATCACGAACGTAAACCCGTTGGTTCCCGGTTCAAGTCCGGGAGGCTCCACGAAATCCCGAACTCGAAAGAGAACGGGATTTTTTTTATTTTGATGCTATATAACCAAGGAGACGGAAAATGAAAAAGGCACTTTTGCTTCCCTTCTCGCTCATTGCTACCATCTTTATTGCTTGTGGCGACGATTCCTCCAATTCCGCAGGAACAAGCTGCACGGTTAAGGATAACGACGATAATTCCTATACGCTTTCCTGTCCTGACGGAACGTCCGCAACAATCAGGAATGGTGTCGATGGAAAAGATGGTGCCGATGGCGCGGGTTCCTTGGCTGTTATTTCGTTCTCAAACAAAGAACCCCAGGGATTTGTTTCTCCGCTTTCGGTAGAAATTTCCGATTTCGACCTCATAACAAAAGAGGATAGTGTTCAATTCCATGCATCAAGTAATACAGATACAAAGGGCTTGGATTTGTGGGCGAAAAAGTCCGGCGTGAAATATGTCGCAGACCTGTATTTCAGCAGTAAAAAAGAATCCTCTAAGCTCGCTGTTACTAATGGAGATAAGGTTACGATTTCATATAAAGACCCGAATCCTGAAACAGAAGTCTCTGAACAGGTTATTTGGACAAATTACACGGCATCTTCGTCGGGAACATTGACTTTCGACAAAAAGCAATATGTTGGCGATGGAGCCACAATGACTATTGTTTTGACGGATGCAGATTTGACAAACGAAACATCCGCATCAATAAATCTTTGCGTCGGCGCAACTTGCTCCGCAATTAGCTTGTCGGGGGCTGGCGGTGTTTTTTCTGCGCAGATAAAATTATCGACGACTGAAAACAAGCCGGATGGAAGTGTTCTTAAAGTTGCAAATGGAGACCGCCTGACTGCAAAATATTCAGACAAGTCTCCTGAACAAACTGTTCAAGCCAATTCCGTATTCTTTACGGCGCGTCAAGGTTATGTCCAGTTTGGTCAGGATATTTGGAATATGATGGAAAACATTTATGTTTATGTCTATGATGAAGATAATCTTGATTCAGTTGTAGAAGTGACATTGACTAGTGATGTTGACAAGAACGGCGTAAAACTTCATATTCCGAAAGTGAATGATTTATACTACGGATTAGCGAAAATATCTATTGAAAAATCTCCGATTGATACAGTTCTCCAAGTGAAAGATGGCGGAGTAATGTACGTGACCTATTATGATTCTTCAACTGGCGTTTCCCAATCGGATAATTCACGTTTGAACCTTATGAACACGACTTACCTTACGTTTGGCGACTCCGTTTATTATGGATTCAAGGATAAGGCTGTAATAACGCTTACCGATTATCGTTTGGGAATGTCTCCCGCAGTCGTTCATGTATGGTCTAGTTCGGATATGACTGGTCGTGATATTGAGCTTTATTACTTTGGAGGAACTTTGGGCTATAATCAACATGGCTTTGTTGAATTTACCAGTCAAACGCCTTATGATGGACAGCTAAAAGTTTCCAATGGAGATAAGATTTTTGTTGAATACACGAACTTGAGAGACTCAACTGTTCGAGATACGGCTATTTGGAGAGAATAAAGAGTTATAGTTTCTCCAGTTTCCCGTTCTTCACGTAGTATATCTCGGCTCCTATGCCTTTCCACTTTTGGGCATAGCCGAGATATTTTGATTTTGCGCTGTCCTTCAAGTCGTAAGGGAATGTCAACGATTCTACGCAGTCAATCGTCACGGCGCCATGGAATTGCAGTTCAAGGTAGCTGCTGATGTTGTCGCTGCGGAACTTTGTCATGTCGTTCGTCTGTGTTCCCTTCACTGGCAGCTTACTTTCGCTCATGTCGTCATAGGAAACTGCCTTCGGGTCGGTGACGAGGCTTGGCTGGTATCTTTCCCCGAGGCTGTCGCCAGCTGTCCATGTGCAAGTCACCTTGTCCTTCTTGAAACGCACCGCGACATTTCCGTATTGCGTGGCGCGGTTGTGCGTCGTCGCCTCGCGTAGCTTGTCGTGGTCGAGAAGGTTGCCGTACTTTTCGTACTGCGAGATATTGAGCTGGTTCGCCTTTTCCGTTGAACCCAGGTCAAAGAGCTTGTGTGCTGCGGAGAGACGCGCATGGCTCTGCTTGATTGAGCCGTCGGCATTGAGCGAAGGGCCGCAATATCCGCCGGAGCTTCCCGTCTCGAAGGTGTTTTTGAAATGGCTGTTGAAAACCTTTTCAAGCAGGTCGTCGTCAATGTGCATCCCCAGGTCGTGTTTCTGGAACAGCTCGCGCATCGTCGCCTCGATTTCTGCGGCGTGCTTCTTTGTCGCCGAGCCGTAGTTATGGCCTTTCTTGTACTTCTCGATGGCGGTGTCCAGGTGTCCGAGGGTGGGTGGCAGCTTGTCGCCCTTGAGAGCGCGAAGGTCGTCGATGCTGATGCTTGTCGAGAACGGGACGCTTGAGCCGGATTTGATGCCAGCCTTGATTTTCTTGAGGCGTTCGAGTCCTTCCTTGTATTCAATTTCCTTCCTTCTCGTTTCCGCTTTCTTGAGCAGTTCCTTGATTTCCGTTTTCGCGGCGTTGTCGCCCTTGGCGATAAGCGCGTCCATTTCGGTCGTGAGCTTCTTGAGGACTGCGGACTTGGGGTGGTTCTTGAGGAATATCTTGATGGAGTCCACGCGGCCAAGTTCCGTTTCCCAGTCGATGAGGCGTTCCACTTCGGCGAGAGCTTTCTTGTAAGCATCCTGTGCCACCTTCCAGCTTGCATACTTCTTGTGTTTTTCAACCCAGTCGATTTCAAATTCCAGGTCGTGCTTTTTGCCAGCGAGCGAGCTGCCCATGCCGTCGAGCTTCTTTCTTACGGATTCGTTGACGGTGATGGCGGTTGAATAGTCGAAGTCCCTTGCCGCCTGGAACGGGTCTGCAAGGTACGTGCAGCCCTTCAACGTGTCCAGACTCGTTTCGAGCTTTCGGGAGAACTTTTTCATGTCGCTGTACGCCTGTTTGCCGCCCTTCTGCAAGGCTTTTTCCAGTTCGCCCATTTCGGGTAGGCCCTTGATGCCGTTCGCGTCCTGCAAAAGCCTGTGCGCTGTCTGTCGCGTATCGAGTCTTTCCTGCAATTCCTTGCGAATTGCAGCGATTTCCTCCGAAGTCCTGCGAGAGTGTCGCGCCTCGGAAACGGCCCTGATTCTGCGCTTGACCTTTCGTTCTTCCCAGCGCTCCTTGATGGCCTCGATTTGCGCCGGGGTGCGGTCATGGCGCTTTTCTGCCGCCTGTTCCAGCCTTTGACGGCTCAAAAGCTGCATTTGCTCGTTTTTGAGCTGTTGCAGCTGTTTTTCCTGCTCGGCGATAGATTGTTCCACCTTGTGAAGGTTTTCGCCCGTAGAAGCCTCTGTACGCTGTTCTGCG
>NZ_JAFWOM010000074.1 GCF_017545445.1 Fibrobacter sp. | reverse complement strand
CTAGGTTCGGCCAGCGCTTGAAGTTTCTGTCGGCGGCTTTCGTCAAGTAAGTCTTCATGGAATCTAGGTATGCGTCCATGACCTTGGTGTGCCACACGCCGCTGCGGAGTTCCGCCCAACGCTTTTTCAGTTCGTCCTGGTAATCGCTTCTCTTCCACAGTCCAATGAGCCAGTTCGGAGCTTTCAGGCTACCCATGCCGCCGCCGCCGAAACCGCCACCGAAACCGCCACCGCCGCCGCCTTTGCTTTCAATTTGCCAGCTGTTGCCTCCGCCATAGCCCATCATGCCGCCATTGCTCATGGCGAGGTTGAAGTCCCACGGCGGACCCAAGGTCACTTTACCTTCCTTGAATTCCTTGCCGTTCTTGCCTCCCTTATCTTTGGGCTTGTGCAAGAAGAAGCTGCACCAGTAGGAGTCGCCGTTGTTGGTGACTTCCTGGTGTAACACGTAGTCAACAGCAGAACCGAGATCGACGTATTTCTCGAATCCATCGCCTTTCTTGCCGTTCTTGAACAGTGCTTCGAGATCGTTCAAGTATTTTTTCAGGTATTCTTCCTGCTGCTTTTGGATGTTCGCTTTCTTGGGGTAGTGCAAAATGACGTTCAAGCCGTCGGAGGTGTTGAAACCTTCGGCCTCGATACCGCCCTGGTTGTTGCTGCCGCCGCCGCCAGTGTTGGTGCCGACTTTGTCGAATGCCCAAAGGTAGCCGCCGGTAAGGCTGTCACCCGCGATATCAGTTTCTTTGAGCTTGCTGATGTCCACGCGGTACTTGCCGCGTTTGATTTTTTCGACAAGCACATAGACGCCGCGATAAACGCCGTTGATGTATAGGTCAAAGTGCTTGGTGCGCGGGGCGTAGCGGCCGGCCTGCCTAAAGAGCCAGTAGGCGAGGGAATTTCGCAACATGCTCTTGTCAACGTAAGGGCCGTGCAAAACCCAGTCGTCAGCGGGCGGGAGTCCGAAAAGGCTGACATCGACGCTGGAGGTGTCTTTGTCTTTGTATTCTCGAACTTCGATGCTGTAGCCGGGCTTGGGGAACATGGCAGAAGACTGGCCACGGACCTTGATGCCGATGTCGTAGAAGGTTCCCTTGGCGCTGTCGGCCACGTTGTTTGTTGCACCGTCCAAGACCTTCATTGTTGCGGGAATCTTTTCGGTGACTTTGTTGTCAAGGCATTGCTTCTTGGTATCAACGAAAATGATAGGCAAGTCGTAGGTCTGTGCTAGAGATAAACTTGCCGCGAAGCAACTTGATAGAATGATTTTTTTGAACATAAGAAAATCCACACTCCTTATCCATCTCATAAAAAAATAAACGCACTCTAATTAAATAGGTGCGTTTATTTAAGTTTACATGTAGTTTGTGTTTACATCTTTACAACAGCTGTAAAATTTTGCGAAAAAAGGCAATTACGCTTTGATCCGCAAGCGGGCGTATTCGTACAAACCGAGGGAAAGTGCCACGGACGCGTTATAGGAATGGGCTTCGGGCTTCATCGGGATACGGAGCACTGCATCGCACTGCTTCTTGATGAACGGGGGGAGACCCACGTCTTCTCCACCGACGGCGAGCACTACGTGGTCGGCAAAGTCGAATCCGGCGAGGTTTGTTTCGGTGTCTGCGTCGAGCCCGAGAATCTGGTAACCGGCCATCTTGAGTTCGCCGATGGCGCCTTCGAGGTTGTCCGGACGGCAGATGCGGAGCTTTTCGAGGGCTCCTGCAGAGGTGCGGGCGACGCTCGGCGTGATGCCGCACATTCCCTTCGCGGGAAGAAGCAAAATGTCAACTCCCAACGCGAGACTGCTACGGATGCAGGCGCCGAGGTTGCGCGGGTCTTCGATGTTCGTGGCCACGGCGATGAGCTTCTTTTCTCCGGTATCGCGGGCCTTGAAAAATTCTTCGCGCACGTCCATCCAGTTCAGGAGTTCCTTCTCGTTCATGAGGGCTACAACGCCGTGGTTCGGGCGGGCGTAGCTGTCGAGAATCTTGGAATCGACTTGCTGCACATGCACGTGAGCACGTTTCGCGAGCTTCTGGAGTTCGTAGAGTTTCGGGTTGCCGGACTTGTGCATGAAGAGCACGCGGTGCACTTGGAGCGGAGTTTTATTCAGGAGTTCTTCGACTTCCTTGATGCCGCCGACGGCGACCTGCGGTGCGGCATCGGCATCTCCGACTGCGGGTACGACGTTATCTTGTGCGGCGCGGTCGCTATTGAAACTGCGGCGGTCGTCGAAGCGGCGGTCTGCACGTTCCTCGAAACTGCGGCGGTCAGCGGAAAATTCACGACGTTCGCTGCGTTCGCCGCCGAAATTGCGTTCGCGATTCGAGTCGAAGTCTTTGCGTTCACTAGCGAAGCGGCTAGGGCGATTTTTAAAATCATCCCGGTCACGGCGGAGATGCGCCTGGCTTCCGATGCCTCCGCGACGCTCGCTATTAAATTCGCGACGTTCTGTGCGGACCGGTTCGTCGTCCGGGTGTTCGCGATTGAACTTTGCTTCGTCAAATGTGGGGCGTGCGGTACGTCCAAAGTTACGCTTGCGATCGTTGCCAAAACCGCGACGGCTATCGTCATTATTGAAACTCATTTTGTGAATCTCCGTGAAAAAGGATTTTAGTTACTAGAGAATGGTCATTGGTCATTAGTCTTTGGTCATTAGAGAAATGATTAGTAGATAATGCTCTGGATCCTTCGACTACAGGCTTCGCCTTCCGCTCAGGATGACTCATTAATTCTCGTAACTCAGAAGTTTAATTTCTGACTTACAAATTTAGAATTTGCGAATTCTTTTAGCATTGCCATTCTGCTGCCGCACCGCTTTGAGCTGCCGCGCTGTGCTTATCAATGTGTCATCCCGGCCACTGTGCCGGGATCGGTTGTTGTTGTCATCCCGGCCACTGTGCCGGGATCGGTTGTTTATCAGTACTTTTCTCTACAAGCAATTACCGTGTGCATCTTCACGTCGGTTTCTTTCTGTTCCAACGGCTCCTTTGAAAGCTGCGCCGGAGTCATGATGCCCGCTTTGAATGCATTCGGATACTTTGCAAGGTATCTATCATAGTACCCCTTGCCGTGCCCCTGCCTGCTTCCGTCCCAATTGAACTTTACGCCGGGAACCAAGAATACAGGGATGTCTCCCTCGAACTTTTCAAGGCCTTCGCGAGGTTCCATAATGCCAAAGTGCCCCTTGACCAAGTCCTTCTTGAGGTTCTCTATTTTGTAAAAATTCATGATGCCGTCACCCTCGCACCGAGGGAGGAGGAGGCGCCCTTCAATAGCGAGTTCCTCAAGAATCGGCATGATATTCGGCTCGCCCTTGAGCGGATAAAATGCGGCGATGTTTCTGGCATCGTGATAGCCCGGAATGTCATGGATCTCTTGCCACGGCTCCTTGATGATGTCGTCGCCTTTTTTCATGCGGCGCATTTTCAAGACGGACTCCACGATGGAACTGCTTCCGAAAATCAAAAAAACAAGAATTACGATAACGATGGACGCTGCCATTTATTTCCTTTGTCCTTGACGATTCTTCGTTGTTTTACTCTTCGTCGCTCGAATCGTCGCCGATGCGCTTTGCCGTAGGCAATTTGTCTCGCAGAATTTCGCTCCAAATGCTCTGCTGCCAGTGCATCAAGTGCGCTTCTTCGTAACGAGTTTCCCACGGAAGGTCGCCAGGGGCTGCAAGCCAAATCAACTGCGCCTTGTTCGCAAGGAGCGCCGCGTCGATTTTCAACTCTTCGGCTTTTTCGTCACGCCATGTCTTGAGCGCGTTGAGCAAGTCTGAATGCGGGATGACCGGCGGTGGTGGAGCCTTGGGGAGCCGCATGGGCCATTCGCTTTCGGGAACGGCGACTGCCGTACGCAACATGTTGAGGAACGACTCTAGACGGTCGCCTTTGAAGTTGCGGGGAAGCTTGGGCAGGAACTTCTCGTCAACTTCCGGGAAATGCGATTGCTGTGCATTGACAATTGCGAGCATCAGTTCTGCCTGCATGACCTTGTAAGGCGGGCGGTCCAATTCTTCGGCCTGTTTTTCTCGCCATTCCCACAAATGCTTGAGAATGTTCAGTGCACGTGGACCGCAGATACTCGACCCCGTGATTCGCCACGGATCCTTCTTGGGTGTATTCGGGTGCTTTGCGTGTTCGATAAGCGCGTTGCACTGCTCGGTGAGCCAGCTCATGCGGCCAGCCTGTTGCAGTTTTTCCGCTAAAATCGCACAAAGTTCATGAAGGTAGAATGTATCGTGGATGGCGTATTCGCACATATCCAGCGAAAGCGGTCTAATGGTCCAGTCGGCTCTCTGGTTCTCTTTTTTGAGTTCGTCTCCAAAATATTCCTTGACCAAGTCGGCAAGCCCAAGATGCTGTTCGCCCAAAAGCTTTGCGGCGAGCATCGTATCGAAAATACTTTTCGGCGAAAAACCGTAGGTCTGCCACAACAGTCTGAGGTCGTAATCTGCGCCATGGAAAATTAGCGTCTGCATGGCGCGGGCTTTGAACAGTGGCGCAAGGTCCAGCCCACACAGCGGATCTACTATATAATGATGCTCGCCAATGGTAATCTGGATGAGGCAGAGACGAGCCGTGTAATGGTACATGGAATCCGCTTCGGTATCGACCGCGGCCATGTCGTACTGCTCCAAATCCAGAAGCAAGTTCGCGAGCGATTCTTCGCTATCAACCAGTATATATTTCTCGTCTTTAATCATTTGAAAAAGAAATGTAATTAAAAGAAATCAATTGTGAATTTTATTTATCGTTTTTTCCCAAAAAGAAGGTACTTACGAATGCCCAATTGCCCCAAAATGGTGTAAAAAAGGGAAATGATATACCTAAATTTTCAGCAATAATGAATTTCTTACAAACTAATAATAGGCTCGGTTCCGATTTTCTCGAAAGTCGTCTAATTTCGTGAGCCCTAAAAAATGGAAACTATTGTTTGCACGTGTTTTTGAATATTCTTCATAAAATTGAAAAATGCGTTATGACATTGAAGTCATCCAGAAAGCGGAAGTTGAACTATTGGCGCAGATGTTGAGAGATACATCTACGACTAAAAAGAGACTTGCGCTGGAAAGTGGAATTAGCCGTCAGCATATTGGGCTAATCGCAAAAGGCAAACGCAACTTTTCTTTGAAATCGTTCTGTGACCTCGCTGATGCTTTCGGTTGCACAGCAACTGAACTTATGTCGAAATTTGAAACATTGCTGCAAAATGAACTAGCTCTCCGGACACAAGCTCAAGCTGCCGAAAAATCCAAAGGGCTGAGCTACGTGCAAAGAGCGCTTTTGGATACTGAGAAAAAAGGCTTTATAAAGGTCATAAAAAAGTAGATCGGCAGGTCCAATCGGCCTCAAAAATCCCATTGAAGCCGTATTCGTTTGCGTATGATTCGAGTCACTTTATAGGCCATAGCCCTTCACAACCTACGAAATTTTTACTAATATTTACGAAAATGTTCCATTTCTGGCTATTTTTTCTATGTAAAAAACCGCAAACTGCGGCCTAAGACATACAAAAATGGCTAGAGTAAAACCGAGGGTTGCGGTAAGTGCGAAACGACGAGAATCCAACTCCGAAAGCAGCGGATGGTTCGCTTGGAAAAGGCGATCTTCTTGTTCTCGGTGCTGGTCAATACGGCGTGATGGCGGCGGAAATTGCCAAATCTATGGGTGCTTTCGACCGTATAGCTTTCCTTGACGACTCTTTTCTTAAAACGACAGGTGCTGATCTTTGCGAAGAACAGGGCGATGGTGTTGTTTCGAAATGCAATCACGTAATCGGTTCGCTCTCTGACATCGAACGATTCGCTACCAATTTCCGGTTTGGATTCGTTGCTATTGGCAACCCGGCTCTTCGTCGCAAGCTTACGGAACAGCTGCTTGCTAATGGCTTTTCTCTGGCGACATTAATTCATCCGACTGCTTATGTAAGTCCGTCCGCAAAACTCCAGAAGGGGTGCTGCGTAGAACCCCTTGCGACTATTCAAACTGGAGCTGTTATCGGCGGGGCGTCGTTTGTTGCCAGTGGCGCTGTCATCCGTCACAATGCGACCGTTGGTGAATATTCACATGTGGATTGCAATGCCGTTGTAGAAACTCTTGCTGAGGTTCCTGCCGGAACCCATGTTGCGTGCGGCTCGGTTTTTACTCGTGAAAAAGGTACTCTTAATGCATAAGACTCTCTATACAATTTTTTTCAAGCGTATCATAGACATTGTGCTTTCTGGATTTGGCATCATCGTTCTTGCCATTCCGATGCTCGCGATTGCTGTCGCCATCAAGCTCGATAGCAAGGGACCTGTTCTTTTCAAGCAGAAACGCGTCGGTCTCCACAAGAAACATTTCAACATTTACAAGTTCCGCACCATGCGTACTGACACGCCGAAAGACGCTCCGACGCATGAACTCAGCGATCCCAAGAAATGGATTACGAAGGTTGGCGGATTCCTCCGCAAGACGAGTCTTGACGAACTCCCGCAGATGTTCAACATCTTCGAAGGAACCATGAGCATCATCGGTCCTCGTCCGGCCCTTTGGAATCAGTACGACTTGATCGAAGAACGCGACAAGTACGGCGCAAACGATGTGCCCGTTGGCCTCACCGGCTGGGCTCAGATTAACGGACGTGACGAACTGGAAATCCCTGTAAAGGCTGCCCTCGATGGCGAATATGTGAAACGCCAAAGCTTCTTGTTCGACTGCAAGTGCTTCTTCGGGACGTTTATCAGCGTGCTCAAGAGCGATGGCGTTGTCGAAGGCGGCACTGGCGAAATGCACAAGCAAGAAGCCGAGCGTCATTCTGAGCGCAGCGCAAGCAGAGTCGAAGAATCTAAGCAGTCTCTCTCCACGCGTCATCCTGAGCGAAGCGAAGGATCCAGGGAGGTCTTATGATCAGAATCTTGATAACAGGCGCAAACAGCTACATCGGCATGAGCTTTGCCGACTACCTCGCTCAGCCCGAATTTGCCGGCAAGTACGAAGTCGATACGCTCGACATGATTGGTGACGCTTGGCGTAGCTTTGATTTCAGCAAGTACGATGCCGTCTATCACGTGGCTGGAATCGCCCACAGCGACAACGGAAAAATCAGCGAAGAACGTGCAAAACTCTACTACGCTGTCAACACGAACCTCACCGTGGAGTGCGCGACCAAGGCAAAAGAAGCCGGCGTGAAACAGTTCGTATTCATGAGCAGCGCCATCGTGTATGGCGACAGTGCCCCCATCGGCAAAGAAAAGCTCATCACACGCGACACCCCGGTGAATCCCGCGAACTGTTACGGCGACAGTAAAGTCCAGGCTGAAAACGGGTTGCGCCCACTTGACTGCGATACGTTCAAAGTCGTGATTCTTCGCCCGCCCATGATTTTTGGCAAGGGCAGCAAGGGCAACTATCCGCTTTTGAGCAAGCTTGCACAAAAACTCCCTGTTTTCCCGAAAGTCGCGAACAAGCGTAGCATGCTCTACATCGGGAACCTCGTGGAATTCGTCCGCCTGATGATTGAAAACGGCGAACGCGGTACATTCTGGCCGCAGAATCCGCAGTACAGCAATACTAGCGAAGTCATCTCGCTTATTGCCAAGGCGCACAACAAATGTTGCGTGCTTATTCCCGGATTCGGCTGGGCTCTGAAGCTTATGAGCCATGTTACGGGACTTGTGAACAAGGCTTTCGGCAATCTCGCGTACGATCAGGAAATGAGCGTTTATAGGGAACCGTACCAGAAGTACAGCCTCGAAGAGGCTATTGCGAAGACGGAGAAGTGATGCAGCGAAAGACCGTCCTTTTCCTTGTCAACCACGATGTGGTGATTTACAATTTTCGTCTTGAATTGGTGGAACGGTTGGTAGCAGATGGTCATGAAGTTCACATCAGCAGTCCCTACGGCGAACGCATAGATGACCTTGTAAAACTCGGCAGCAAGTATCACGAAATAAAAATTGCTCGTCATGGCATGAATCCTATCGCTGATGGAATGTTGTTGCTCAAGTATATCCTTCTTGTAAAAAAGGTAAAGCCGGACATTATTTTTGGATATACCATCAAGCCGAATATTTATGGAGCCTTGGCAGCACGTTTTTGTGGAGTCCCCTTTGTCGCTAACATTACGGGACTCGGGACAGCTGTAGAAAATCCAGGCATTGCTCAGAAAATAACAGTGGCTTTGTACAAGGTAGGCTTTAAAAAAGTACAACGGATTTTTTTCCAGAATACGGAAAATCGTCAGTTCTTTATAGATCGAAACCTATACACGGATAAACACGCTATACTTCCTGGCAGCGGTGTAAACCTTGAACGTTTTTCGCCCCTTCCGTATCCATCCGAAGACGATGGAATCCATTTCGTGTTCATTAGCCGCATCATGCGTGAAAAAGGCATTGAGCACTATTTGGATGCCGCGAAGCATTTTTTTGCACATTGTCATCCCCACGATGGTGGGGATCTCCCTGTCGAATCACTTGACCATACGTCATTGCGAGCGGAGCGAAGCAATCCAAAAACGACGTTCCACATTTGCGGTTTCTGCGAACAGGAATACCAATCCCAATTGGAAGAACTCACAAAACAAGGCGTTATCGTTTACCATGGCATGGTTCGCAATGTTCGTGAAATTCTCAAGAATGTTCATTGCACGATTCATCCGAGTTTTTACCCAGAAGGCATTAGCAACGTGCTCTTGGAAAGCTGTGCTAGTGCACGTCCTATCATCACTACGGACCGCAGTGGTTGTCGCGAGGTCGTCGAAGACGGTGTGAACGGGTTTATGGTAAAACAGCGTGATAGTCAGGACCTTATCGATAAGATTGAAAAGTTCCTTGCTCTTTCGCACGAACAGAAAATGCAGATGGGGCTTGCCGGTCGCGCTAAGGTCGAACGCGAATTTGACAGGCGAATTGTCGTGGATGCTTACTTGAATGAAATGGAGAATGTGGGATGAATAGATTTGCAAGAGCTGCGGTATGTGTCCCATGTGGATTCTTAAAAATGGCTTTAAATAAGTTGTTTCATCCAGTCAATTTTAAGGGACCCATAATCAGTTTAGTTTCTCCTTTTTCTGAAATAACCATTTCAGGTGGAAAGCTTTATATCGGTCAAAATTTTAAAATGCGCGATGGCGCCAAAATACGTGTTCGTAAGGGGGCCGAATGTGTTATTGGAAATAATACATCGGTAAATTCTAACAACATGATAGCTTGTCATGAAAAAATTATTATTGGAAATGATGTCCAATTAAGTCCAAATGTTCAAATTTACGACCATGATCATGATTTTAGGGATCGGAACGGGCTTTCTGCATTAAGGTATAAAACTTCACCAGTAATAATAGGTAATAACGTGTGGATTGGTGCTAACGCTGTAATTCTTCGTGGCACTAAAATTGGTGATAATTGTGTAGTTGGTGCTGGTTGTGTTTTGAAAGGTGAATATCCTGCAAATAGCGTAATTGTGCAAAAACGTGCTACCGATATGAAGGTGTTTCAAAATGTCTGAATCAATTAGAATTTTGCACATGATAGGGAGCCTTAATGTAGGCGGTTCCCAAGCTATGATTATAAACCTTCATAAAGCGATTGATAAATCAAAAGTTCAGTTTGATTATATCGTCGATCATCCTGATCAATTGTATTATGAATCTGTTGTAAAGGAATTGGGTGGCAAAATCTATTGTATGCCGACGTTCAAGGGGTACAATTTATTTGAAATACGTAAAGCTTGGAAGCAATTTTTCAAAGATCATCCTGAATACAAGATCCTTCATTCGCATGTTCGCAGCTACGCTTCGCTTTATTTGCCAATTGCAAAGAACGCTGGTTTAAAGACTATTATTCATAGCCATAATACATCTTCAGGGAAGGGCTTGAAGGCTGTAGTGAAGTTCTGTTTGCAGCGTGGTTTGCGTAAAAATGTTGATTACTATTTTGCTTGTTCCGATGTTGCCGGAAAATGGCTGTTCGGTGAAGAAATTACGAAACAATCGAACTATCATGTGTTGAACAATGCCATAGATGTTGAAAAATATGCTTATTCAGAAATGTCTCGAAAGAAAATTAGAGACGAATTTAATCTTAAGAATGAATTAGTCGTAGGGCATGTAGGACGGTTCCATCCACAGAAAAACCATTCGTTTCTTGTTGATATATTTGCAGAAATTCATAAAAAGCGTCCAGATTCAGTTTTGATGCTTGTCGGGACTGGTGATTTGATGGATTCTGTAAAAGAAAAGGCTGCGGAACTCAAATTAGACGATAGCGTGATTTTTACTGGTTCTCGTGCAGATGTTAACGAATTGCTGTCCGCATTTGATGTCTTTGTTTTTCCGTCGTTATTTGAAGGACTGCCTGTTACATTAGTGGAGGTGCAGGCTGCTGGATTGCCTTGTTTTTCCTCTGATACGGTAACAAAAGAAGTTGATTTTGATAGAAAAATTAACTACATTTCTCTGGACAAAGATGCTGCATACTGGGCTGACGAGATTATAAATGGCAAACCGGAGCGATTGGATCATACTGAAGCTATAAGGAAGGCCGGATATGACATTCAATATACCGTAAAAGAACTTACAAGTTTTTATCAGAAACTTGCTGGGTCTTAAGGTATATGTTTGTGTGAATAGAATCCTAAGATGCTGCTGATGATTGGAAATGAGGTTGCTTAAGTGAAAAAAATCATGTTCTATATAAATGCTCTTCATCATGGTGGAGCTCAGCGTGTAATGGCTAATCTCGCCAATCATATTGCTGAATGTGGACATGAAGTAGTGCTTGTGACTTCATTTAGAGATTCCTGGGAATATTCGTTATCGGAAAAGGTTCGGAGAATTTCTTTATTTGAAAATGCTGTAGGTAATTTTATTGTTCGGAATGTTAAACTCACTTGTGCTCTGAGAACTCTAATCAAGAAAGAAAAACCCGACTCTTTAGTTTCGTTTATGGCGGAGCCGAATTTTAGGGCGGTTATCGCAAGTCTTGGAATGCTTCATAAAACTGTGATTTCTGTCAGAAATGATCCAAATCGAGAATACCCTAATGCCATTTTTCGCTTTTTTGCCAAGACGCTTTTTCGATTTGCAGATCATGTTGTGTTTCAAACCGAAGATGCTCAACGTTGGTTTTCAAAAAAAATACAGCAGAAATCAAACATTATATTAAATCCTGTTGATGATATTTTTTACAATACCCAATTTGAAGGCAAAAGGCATGACGTTGTTACAACGGGACGGCTTGCTCCGCAAAAAAATCATAAACTGTTGATTAAAGCTTTTGCGAAAGTCGCTGATAAAATAGAGGACAATCTCTATATTTATGGCGAGGGTGAGTTGCGTGCTGAATTAGAGCAGCTTGTTTCTGACTTGAAGATGCAAAATAGAATTTTTTTGCCCGGTGCCGTAAAAAATGTTGCAGATACGATTAAGACCGCGAAACTTTTTGTTTTAAGTTCGGATTTTGAAGGTATGCCAAATTCTTTGATGGAAGCGATGGCTTTAGGTATTCCGTGCATATCGACAGATTGCCCTTGTGGTGGGCCTAAGATGTTGTTGAATGATGAAAGTCTATTTGATTGCAATAATGAAGAACAGTTAAGTGTTCTGCTTTTTAAATGTGTAACTTTAGGGAAAGAAAACTATAAAATAAGTCCAGCTCTATTTCAAATGAATGTGATTGCGGATAAGTGGTTGGAGGTCATATTGTAAGATGGAATACAGAATTTTTTTAAGGTGGTCTTAGATGGTTGAGTGGGACTGGTATTCTTATTTTTTATTTGGAGGTGCACTAGTATTTGCATTTGTGTTCCTTTACCAATATGATTTGCTTAAAGGTAAAGATGAGTTTCTTTATCTTTTAATAGGACTTTTGCCTTGCCTTTGTTTGTATGCTTTTCGTAGTCCTGATGTAGGACAGGATTTGGTTAGGTATGCGGGACATATTGAATTTGCAAAATTTGGGGCTAAATTTTATTTTTTTTACGTTACTGGGGGCATTGCTCTTGAACCTCTTTCAAGATTAGTTATGTTCATATCTTATCATCTTGGAGGTATTCAGCCATTTATTATTTTATCTTCTGTTATTCAATATATTTTCATTTTCATTTTTTTACGAAAACTTCATTTAAAGGGTTATAACGTTGCCATTATCTTTTTGATTTATTTTTCTGTAATTATGTTGAGAAGTACAAGTATGGTACGTAATGGATTGGCTATTTCTGCATCGTTTTGTGCCTATTCATATTTACTAGATAAAGATCAAAAAGGGGGGGGGTATTGGTTGTATTCTCTGTTAGCTTTTGGTTTCCATAATTCTGCAATACTAAATATTCCTGTTTATTTTATATGTAGGCCAGTTCGTGGCGGATATTGGGATAAGTTTAGCAATATAGCATTTAAGTTGATTTCAATTATTTCTGTATTTTTGTTGTTTTTTGCTCTAAAAACAGGGCTTTTGGGGGGGGTCATATCTTCAGTTGCCGATGGGCGATATGCTCATTATGAAATGTCTGATTCATGGGGCTATGGAAATATACTTATACGTTTGCCTTTATTATTTATTTTTGGTTTTTATTTAAAAAATTTAATGAAAATATATGGGCAAAACATTATTTCTTTGTTTTATCTAATGATTTTTGATCTAGTTGTATCACAAGCGAGGTATATTTATTCTGATATTGAACGTTTCACGCAATATACGGCGTTTGGCGAAATTATCTTTATAGCTTTGTTTTATGAATTTATAAGAAGAAAAAATGCTAATTTCCCATTTCAATTTTTAATTTATCCTATTGTTGTTACTTATTTTACATTTTATATTTACAGATGGGCCATTATTGGTCATTATGGAATAATGCCTTATAGATTTATGAGTTGGTAATGGGTAAAGGTAGAGTATTATGAAAATTCTTATATACGCTTGGTCTTTAAGCAATGGTGGATCAGAGCGAGTCGCTTCTTTATGGGCTCAAGGTTTTGCTAACAATGGTAATTCAGTTAGTGTTGTACTGGGGTCTTTTTGTTCTAGGTTAGATTATAATCTGCCTCCAAACATAAAGGTAATGCGACAGTCGAAAGTATATGATTTGTGGCAGAGAATAATGCCACGAAAATTAAAAGAAAAATTTTTTTCAAGTACGTATTGTGACAAAATATACAATATAATCCCTTCGTCTATAAGGGATTGGCTTACATCGAGAATAATAAAAGAAGAAAAACCTGATGTAATTATTACAATTTCAACGACTTCGTTTAAAAGATTGAAAGCTGCTGTAAATATATGTAAATATAATATTCCTGTTATCGTTACAGCCCATAATGCTTTTGAACGTCCGGAATATGCTCCTTTTACATCGCAACAATATTCAGAAAAATTTATAGTAAGTAGGAATTATGATTTTTTAACTGTATTGACTGAAGCTGATCGACGTGTACTCATTGAGAAGATGGATGCTTCTTTCATGAAAAAAGTTTATGTGTTGCCGAACCCTTTAACATTTGTTCCTCAACCAAGTATTCCGCAGAAAGAAAAAGTTATTTTAGCGGCTGGGCGATTGGATATATGGCATTGTAAAGGATTTGACTTGCTATTAAAAGCATGGTCTAAAGTTTGTGATAAGTTTCCGCAATGGAAGTTAAAAATTGCGGGTGGTGGTGATAAATCAACCTTGATAAGGATATGTGATGAGTTAAAAATAAAAAATCGCGTTGATTTTTTGGGCTTTGTTGAGATTAAAAAACAGTATGAACTCGCTGAAGTTTTTGTTTTAAGCAGTCGCTATGAGGGCTTTGGAATGGTTCTGATTGAAGCTATGAGCCAAGGCTGTGCTTGTATTGCTTGTGATTATAAAGGACGTCAGCGAGAAATTATTGCGGATGATACACAAGGGATTATTTGCCCGATTGATGATGAAAATGCGATTGCGGATGCTCTTTGTAAAGTAATCACTGATGATAATTATCGTCTCATGTTGCAAAAAAATGCAATTGAAAGATCTAAATACTATGAACTTCCCAATATTATGCATCGTTGGGATGAAATTTTTAAGGATTTGAATGTTAAAAAGGAACTGTAATGCTGAAAGTTGGCGTTGTAACTTATTCTAATACTATAGATAATTATGGTCAGGTTCTGCAGTATTTGGCTACGCAAGAATTTTTAAGAGATTTTGATTGTGAATGCTTTTTACTTCGTATAAAAAAGAAAATTCCGTTATGGAAACGATTGGTCGCGCCATTTTATCATTTTGTAAAAAAAATAATTAAACGAGATAATTTGAGTTCTATAGCTCAACAAAAAGGGAAAATAATTAGATCGTGGCATTCTGTTTCTAATCGAATGGAAAAAAAGCATCCTAGGTATTTTGAAAATTTTCGTAGGCAATATTTTAATATTATTGAAGATGATGGTTCTTTTTTTCGAAATTACAAGTTTGATGCTTATTGTGTAGGTAGTGATCAAACATGGAGTGAGTCTCCTTATTTTTATTATTTGGAATTTGCTCCAAAGGAGTGTGTTCGTTTTAGCATTGCTCCTAGTATTGGACATAAACCGATTACAGATGCTTTCGTAAATAGTGTCCGAAATGTATTGGCATCTTATTCTTTTATTACTGTTCGTGAAAAATCTGGACTTGAACTTTGTCAAAAAGCAGGACGTTTTGACGCTCATCTTGTTCTAGATCCCACTTTTTTAATGTCTTCCGAAAAATACAAGTCTTATTCATCTCCATTAACAAAAAAACGTCCATATATATTTTTATATTTATTAGGTGCAGAAATTCCTATCAAGGTAGAACAAATTTTTGAGTTTGCTCAAAAGAATAATCTTGATGTAAAATATGTTGCAAGTCAGGGGAGGGAGGATGGCTTTCCTAAAATTTATGCCCCCGTTGAAGAATGGTTGTCTTTGATGGCTAATGCGGATTTTGTTATAACAAATTCTTATCATGGGACTGCACTTTCAATTATTCATCATAAACGTTTTATGGTATTTCCTGTTGTCGGTGTGCTTTCTTCCCTTAATGAACGCATCGAGAATATTATGAATTTATTTTCTTTAGAAAACCGTATTTATTCTAATTCGTTGGATGATTTATTCAATTTGATAGATTGGAATGACATTGATTCGGTCATTTTGAAAAATAGAGAATTGATGGTGTCGTTAATGGAATCTTTACCCCAAAAATAGTATGCAATCACAGCTGAAAATAGGTGCTTTGCTTTCGTATGTCGTGCTTGCTCTTCATAACCTTGTTGGGCTTCTTTACACGCCATTTATGCTTCGTATGATGGGCAAATCGGAGTATGGCCTTTACTCTATTGCCGCATCGATTGTTGCGTATTTGATGGTACTTGATTTGGGCTTTGGAAATGCAATTGTTCGTTATACTGCAAAATTTCGTGCAGAAAACAAATGCAAAGAACAATACGAAATGTTTGGTATGTTCTTTTTATTGTATTGTGGTATAGGAATAATTGCCTTGATGGCTGGTGGTATTTTATATTTGAACGCCGAGAATATTTTCGATGCAGCTATGACTGCCAACGAACTTGAACGAACGAAGTTTATTCTTGCTTTGATGATTTTTAATTTGGCGATTTCATTCCCTTTTAGTTTGTTTGGATCTGTTATTACAGCTTATGAACAATTTGTTTTCCAAAAAGTTGTTTTGATTTTTCGAATTATTTTGAATACAGTGACGATGATTGTCCTGCTGAATTTTGGTTATAAAGCTGTTGCTATGGTTGTTGTCACGACTGTTTTTAACATATTGACGCTTGGGTTGAATTATTGGTATTGTAAGCATTATTTGAAAATCAAATTAAAATTTGCCAGGTTCCAGTGGGGCTTTCTGAAAGAGGTTTCGATTTATTCTTTTTGGATATTCTTGAATGCTATTATGGATCGTATTTATTGGAGTACTGGCCAATTTGTATTAGGTGCGTTTGTGGGAACTGCTGCGGTTGCCGTTTTTGCCGTTGCAATTCAATTGGAACACATGTACATGAGTTTTTCTTCTGCCATCAGTGGTGTTTTTTTACCAAAAGTCACAGCAATGGCTGTGCGGGAATCCAATGGCACGGCTATCTCAGATTTATTTATAAAAACGGGGAGAATTCAATATTGTGTGATGGTTTTGGTTCTTTCGGGCTTTTTTCTGTTTGGTCGTCAGTTCATTCATCTTTGGGCGGGGGAGGGCTATGACGATGCTTATATTATTTCCATGTTGTTCTTTGTTCCTTTGACTGTGCCGCTCATTCAAAATTTGGGAATTACTATTTTGCAGGCTCGTAACCAGATGAAATTTAGATCGCTTTTGTATTTATGCATTTCGCTAGTGAGCCTTGGTGCCCAGATCCCTTTGTCTAAGTACTTTGGTGGAATTGGCTGTGCTTGTGCTATTGCAGGAGCTCTTGTTTTAGGGCAAATTTTAGTGATGAATGTGTATTACCAAGTCAAGCAAAATATAGATATTATTGGGTTCTGGAAGGAAATTATTAAGATGTCTATTGTTCCTGGTGTGTTGACCGTGTTGACGTACTATGTTTTGCAACAATACGATCTTGATACTGTTGTTAAACTTATCGTGGGCATTGTTTTTTATTTGATTGTTTACTTGCCGTTATTTTTTGCATTTTCAATGAATGCTTATGAAAGAGACTTGATTTTGAAGCCTATAAAGAAATTTTTGAAGCGAGTCTAGTATGAATATCCCCGTCCAGAACTGTTCTTCCTGTGCGGCTTGTGCCAATGCCTGTGCTCGTAGTGCGATTTCCATGCAATTAGATGCTGAGGGCTTCTATCGCCCTGTGATTGATGTGAAAAAATGCGTCGAATGCGGCGCTTGCGAACGGGTGTGTCCATGGAATAAGGCTGTCGAAAATCCAAATGTCGCGAATATTTTGCCTAAAACGGTGGCTGCTTATGCGAAGGATGAGTCTATCCGTTTGCAGTCTTCCAGCGGAGGGATTTTCACCGTTTTGGCTGAACGTGTTTTGGATGACGGTGGTGTTGTGGTAGGTGTTGCAAGAATTGCTCCAACCCGTTTTGGATTCATTATTGTTGACAATAAGGTTGACTTGGTGAAATTGCGTGGTTCTAAGTATGTGCAGGCCAATGTTGGGTTGATCTACAAGAAAGTCCGTGCATTGCTCAAGGTGGGGCGAAAAGTGCTGTTCTCGGGAACTCCTTGCCAGGTGGCTGGGCTTTATGCTGTACTTGGCAAAGTATCCGATTCTGTCGATTTGGTTACGGTGGATATTGTGTGTCATGGCATGCCAAGCGTGAATGTTTTTGAGAAATATGTCCGCGAAATGGAGAAAACGGATAATTCTGTTTTGGATTGTATCAATTTCCGCGACAAGTCGGAAGGCTGGAGCGGCTATGCGCTGCTGCATCAGTTCGAGTCTGGAAGATCAGTTGCTGTGCCTCTAAACCGTTCGAAATATATGCACCTGTTCAAGAGCCGCATTTGTCAGAATGTCTCTTGTGGAGAATGTCGCTACCGCAAACTGCCTCGAATAGCGGACATTACTTTGGGCGACTATTGGGGAATTTCAAAATACCATCCAGAAATGAACGACAACAAGGGAACTTCCGTTGTCTTGCTGAATACTTCCTTCGGCATTGAACTCTTCGATTCCGTAGCTGACAAGGTGGTTCAATGCGAATCCAAGCTAGAATATGCTATTGCTGGTAATCCTTGTATTGTGCGTTCTAGCAAGCAGCATCCCAAAAGAGCTGAATTCTTCGCTAATTTAGATAATTACTCTCTTGACGAATTGATAAAGATGTATTGTCCGTTTCCATCTGCAATGGCTAGATTGCATAAACAAATAAGGAAAATTTTGGGAAGGGTAAAAAGAAAAATAAAGATGTTTGTTTGATGTAGAATTTTATAATTATATTTGAAAAATAGATATTTCTATTGAAAATACGTTATTTAACAGCTAAATGGAGGTCTTTACATGATAAAGAATAAAGCTGATTTACAAGAATATTTAGAAGCCGATAAAAATGCTTTGGGGAGAAAAGGTAAAGCCCCTAAAATGTATGATGTTGTTTGGAAATACGAAATATTGCTTCGTAAATGTGAATATTATAGTAATTCAAAAGGTGGAATTTTAAATAAGTTGTTTGGTGCATATTGTCGATACAAAAAATTTAAACTTGGATTACTCACTGGATTTAGCATTCCTATTAATGTTGTTGGTAAGGGATTGTGCATTGCACATACTGGACCCATAATTATCAATTCCCATGCGAAAATCGGGGACTTCTGCAAAATTCATGTTGGGGTCAATATTGGTGCTGATGCTCGAAAAAGGGAGTGTTTCCCCGTTATTGGTGATCATGTTTATATTGCTCCTGGTGCAAAAATTTTTGGTGGTATTGTCATTGGTGATTATGTTGCCATTGGTGCAAATGCTGTGGTGAATAAGAGTTTTCCAATGTCAAATGTGACTATTGCTGGGGTTCCTGCGAAGGTCATCAATGAAAAAGGTGTGAATGATATTATTGAATAGGGCGGAATTTTTGTTGAGACAATAAAATATTTGGGGGCCTTTCCGGTTATTGTGGGGGGAAGGCTGGATAGTGTTTCTGCTCGCCTAAGTGAAAAATGAGTCTACCAAGGCGCGCAACGAAAGGGCGTCCACAACGTTGCGTGAACTAATGGACTTCCGCGACGAGTCTCGCAAGTGAGATCTCATCGTGTCCATTGGCTCAAAGCAGACTCTCTCCTTCGATGGCGTTTTATACTTTATCAAGGGGTGAGAAAAAGTTCAAGCTGAGGATGTTTTTCATCAATTGAAAAATTTAACTTTTTTAAGTCTTTAACCAGTTTTTCCGTAAAAAGATCAGCTCCTTCTGCATTCAAATGGCTTCCGTCTTTGAACAAGTTGTTGTTATGAACGAATTCGAAATCATTTGAGTAATCAAGGAATCTAATATTGTTTTTTGCGCACAATTCTCTTATCGGTCGCAACCACGCCGTATCAAGACCATACCATATGGGCGAATGGACGAAAATAATCTGACTATCACCGATATTTTCGATGAATTTAGCCAGATAATTAATTTTTAAGGAGTCAAATTGAATTCTATTTTCAGATTTATTTTTCGCAATTTTCATGGTGTCTAATACTCCGGCTAGAGGTAAGAATCCATTCCCCTTTACCTTGTATATTGGATGAAAATAATCTGCAGCGATCTGTTGAAATTTTGAATTATATCGATAAGTTCTGCTTAGCATTTTTACTCTTTCTGTTCTATCAACTGCTTCAAATATTTCTGGAATTGGATTCCTGTCGTACAATTCCTTCAACCAACCAAGATACTTATGGTTATCATTTTTTTGTAAATCAAATCCAGTTGTGATATCGTAAATAATCAACTTGGGATGGTACCGTTGACTTATGAGTTTCCACCAACCATAGAATAAAATGATGCCATTTCCATCTTGGCCTGCATTATAACAGGTCATGTTTAAACTTTTGGATATTATTTCAGGATTGTAATGGTGTATAGCCCTTGAAGAACCAAATATTAAAACATCTTCGTGAGTTTTATCGATAATATGATTGTGATGAGCTACATATCCACCTTTTGAGTGAACGGACATATATTTAAAGATGTATCCAAGAGAAAAATCTAGGACAACTAAGAGAGTTACAAAAAGAGTTAATTTACGAATAAATTTAATTTGAACCATTTTCAATCCTATCAACTAAAAGTTCGCATAAATAAATTGATCTGCACTAAATACTCCGGCAAGCATAATAGATATCATGCATACTATATACGACAACCAGCGAATAAAAATATTTGAATTATTGAAAAATTTAAATTTTCCTGGTAGGAATTCATCTGCGAAATCTTTTATAAATAATATCGTTGTTCCTAAAATCATAAACGAGAATACAGTAATACTGCCGGTATAAATGGTTTTCGGGAGACTTATGTCTAATATTCGTTTTACAACGCCCAACGCATCGGACAATGTTGGCATTCTAAAGAATATCCAAGCAAAACTGATCAGAATAAATGTTGTGACAATCTTGATAGATTTTCCAAGTCGTTTGTAATTGCATGTTTGCTGCCCAAGTATTTTTTCAATGATTTGAAAAATCCCATGTAAAAGTCCCCAAATAATAAAAGTCCAGTTAGCTCCATGCCAAATTCCGCTAACAAGGAATGTTATTAGGATGTTTAGGTAATTTCTTGGCTTGGAACATCTACTTCCCCCTAGCGGGATGTAAACATAATCTTTTAACCAAGTTGATAGCGAAATGTGCCAACGTCTCCAAAAATCCGTTACGCTGAAAGAAAAATATGGTCTGCGGAAATTTTCTGTTAATTCAAAACCTAGTGTTTTGCCAACACCAATCGCCATTAATGAATAACCCGCGAAATCAGAATAAATTTGAATGGTATAGAAAAAAACAGCAACTAAACAAGATACTCCCGTATAATTTATGTAGTTAGGGAGAATTGTATCCACATAAAGTCCAGCTCTGTCAGCAACAACAGTTTTCATAAACATTCCCCATAAGAGATATTTTAAGCCTTCTACAATTTTGGGATAATCAAACTGTTTGCGCAAATTATGTAACTGAGGTAGTATTAGAGATGCTTTGTTGATTGGGCCAGAAAGAATTGATGGGAAAAATGAAATAAAAAGACTATAAACTAAAAAATTTTTTTCAGGTTCTATTTTTTGATAGTAAACATCCCATAAATATCCCAAAGCTTGAAACGTGAAGAAGGAGATGCCTATGGGGACTGCCCAATTTAGCCCAACAAGTTTGAATTGTAATCCAATGATGGATAATACATGAAAAATGATTTCATTTACAAAATTAAAATATTTGAAGAAAAGTAAAGGCAACAATGTTAGGATTACAAAAAATGACAATATAAATTTGCGTTTGTTTCTTTGTTTTCCAAGTATTTTAGCTCCTAAATATGTAAAGAACGTAACTCCGATTAGAATAAGTGCATATACAGGTTTCCAATTTAAGTAAAGCAAATAGCTTGTAACAAGTAAAAAGGAGTTTCTTAATCTGTCAAATTTTGCTGGTATTACATAATAAAGCAAAAAAATGAATGGAAAAATAATAATGAAATTGAATGAGTTAAAAATCATATCAAAACCTTTTTTTGAAATTTCTAGTCAAAGATACATCTTTGATAAAGTCCTTGTCAAACAGTTTTTCTGTTTTAATAGGCATATCTTTATTGTAGGATGGAAATTTGTTGACTCGTTCAAGTTCTTTTTTAGAATTTTTGCCGATTCGTAATTGAAGTCGACTAATCAAAGCTGTTGATCTTTGCGCTATTGCGTTGTAAAAAATACAATCGGTGTGCAGGACTTGGGGTGTGCGCATTGCCGAACGTCATCATATGTTCTCGAAAAAATTCACATAGTCCTACTTACTACGGAATTAAAGGGGCTTTTTTTTGTTGTATTTTTAGTGTAAATAATTCATAGTTCCCTTTATATTCATTTTTGGTCCAAAATCCTGAAAAAAGCGTGTTTATATAATAGAACCACTTTTTTTAGGAGAAAATGCGGATGAACCATAATCAGGTTGCTCTTTTCAATCTTCCCGAATTCCATTTGATGCCCCGCGAAAAACTTGAATATTCTGGGGTTAGTGCGCTGAGCAACGAAGAATTGCTTGCGATTATTTTGGGGAGCGGTTGTCACGATTGTGATGTTTTTGAGCTTTCGCGGCGGCTTGCGCAGTTCCTTTCGACGGAAACGTCGGTCCCTTCCTTGGAACGTCTTAGGAGTATTCGCGGGCTGGGGAAGGTCAAAGCTTCGCAGATTCTTGCCTGCTTGGAACTTTCTGGTCGCTTTATCTTGAGCGACAAGGCGATTCCTGTTTCTACTCCCGAAGATGTTCTGTCGCGTGTGGCGTATATGAAGTACGAGCCGCAGGAACATTTGGTGGTCGTTTCCTTGAATTCCGCGAATTATGTTATTCGGGTGCATGAACTCACGACAGGGCTTGTCAACCAGACTCCGGTTCACCCTCGCGAGGCATTTGCGCTTGCCATCGAAGATCGCGCTGTTTCTGTCATCTTTATTCACAATCACCCGTCGGGTTCGCTGGAGCCAAGTCCTGAGGACATGTCTATCACGCGGGTGCTTTGCGCGTCGGGAAAAATTTTGCAAATTCCAGTTCTCGATCACATCATAATTGGTAAAAGCGGGTTTACAAGTCTTTGTCGTCGGTACCCTGAAATATTCGAAAGTACCTTCTTTAAGTGAATTTGTGTAAAAAAAAAGAAATGAAACGAAAATTTTGCAATTTTTATGTATTATTTATCAATCTTTTTGCACAATTTGAAGTGCAGACTTTTTATTAAAGTGTTATATTTCTACTAAACATTACTATACGATAAGAACCTGTCTATTCAAGGTTGGTTCAAAACAAGGAGACTCTATGAAACGAGTAGCAATGGGTTTGGCCTTTGCACTGGCGGTTTCCGCCTTTGCAGACCAGCATGCCCAGACGATAAACAAGACTGGTTTCGTCGGTGTCAACAAGACACAGTCGGCTCAGTCGCTTGGGCATTCCAAGCTTGTATTTAATGCTTTGGGCGATTTTGCATTCGGAAACAATATGTTCCGTCCAAAAGACGAAGCTAAAGCTTATCCTTATGCCTTGGAAAATGAATATGCAAATCAGAAGTCTGAAGTTGCGAACTACATTGGCATTAGCGCCTATGTAGGCTTTGCTATCGGTCTTTTCGACATCATTGACCTCGGTGTGACGTTGCCGGTTTATTATGACCAGTTCAATGGCAATGCTCTTTGTGGCGCCCCTGAATGCAATGGAGATCCGCTTTCTGGAACAAAGAAGGGCTATGTTGGCAATTTGGCTGCGAACTTGAAGGTCCGTGCTCCGATTCCGTCCGATATTCCGGTCGATGTGGCTGTGTTCTTCAGATATACTTTCAATACCTCCAAGGAAAATCAGCAAGGTATCTGGGTTCGTGAACCGGAATACATTGGTACTGCTCCGTTCAATTATATAAACGGTCAGCAGGCTCCAATGGGTGTTGCCTATGCTTATGGCGCCAAGAAGGGCGACATGACTATTGGCGGCGCTATCACTTTGGATCTTTCCAAGATTGACGTGTTCCCCCTCCTTGTTCATTTGAACGGTGGTTACAAGATGTCCATGGGTAAGTATCAGGGCATCAAGTTCGAAAACTTCCCGTTTTTCAGTGGCGCTCTCGAAGTCTATCCTCTTGACTTCCTTTCCGTCTTTGCTGAATTGTACATGAATATCCAGACCAAGGCTTTCCAGTGGAATCGTGATGCTATGGGCAATCCGGTTGACCAGAAGCTGGACATGAAGCAGCTTACGGCTGGTCTCGTATTCCATCTGCCGGTGGGGCTCGACATCCAGCTCGGTGGTTCTTTCTATGTGGGTAACGATAATTACTTGAATTTTGTCCATGTCAAGCAAAACCAAGAACAGCCTTTTGGTGTCAACGCTTCTCAGCTTCGCATCAATCCGCAGTATGCTTTGTTCGGCGGCTTGACTTGGTCCGGCTTCCTGCTTCCGCAGGATCGTGATGGCGATGGCGTGCCTGATGCCGATGACCGTTGCCCGGATGATTTTGGTCACCGTTTGAACTCTGGTTGCCCGATGGGTAATCCGGATACTGACGAAGATGGCGTTTGCGATGCATGGGTTTCTGAAAAGGGTGTTGCTAACGATTACAGCAATATCTGCTCTGGTGTTGACCAGTGCCCGAACGAAAAGGGCAGCAGCTCCAATGGTTGCCCGACGGATGATCCGGACCCGGATAAGGACGGCGTCTGCGAATCCTGGGTTAGCCAGAAGGGTATGCAGGATCAGTTCAAGGATATTTGCTCTGGCATCGACCAGTGCCCGGCTGAAGCTGGTACGCTCATGAACAACGGTTGCCCGGAAGACAATCCGGATCCGGATGGCGATGGTCTCTGCTCTCCGTGGGTCACTGACAAGAACAAGCTCGATCAGTATGCCGGCGTCTGCAAGGGCTACGATATGTGTCCGGGTGAAGCTGGTGCTGCTGGCAATAAGGGTTGTCCGTGGGATGATCCGGACAGCGACGGCGACGGCGTTTGCGACGAATGGGTTGTCCAGAAGAAGCTCGGCTACTACTTCGAAAAGGCTGCCGAAGACGAATCTGTTGCTAAGGAATGGTTCATCTCCAAGACCTGTAAGGGTCTCGACAAGTGCCCGCTCGAACACGGCGTGCCTGCAAACGATGGTTGCCCGCTCCCGGATCCGGACCTCGATAAGGACGGCGTCTGCGATGCTTGGGTCACCGAAAGAAATATGTTCAACCTCTTCGAAGGTGTCTGCTCTGGTATGGACCGCTGCCCGGCTGAAGCTGGTGATGACGGATTCGGCTGCCCGAAGAAGAAGGTCGAAAAGCTCGAAGGTATCTCCTTCAAGAGCGGTTCTGCTACCGTCAATGCTAACGCTAAGAGAATCCTTAAGGGCGTCGCTCAGAAGCTCAAGGAAGACGAAGCATACAAGGATCTCAAGATTGTGATCCAGGGTCATACCGACAACCGCGGTAAGGCTAAGAAGAACCTCAAGCTCTCTGACCGCCGTGCTAAGGCCGTTATGAAGCAGCTCACGAAGTTCGGCGTTGCCAAGAACCGCATTAAGGCTATCGGTCTCGGCTCTACCTGCCCGGTTGACGATAACAACACGGCAGATGGTCGCGAAATGAACCGTCGTATTGAAATGCACTTCGTCACACCGGAAAATGACGGTATGAAGTGCGAAAGCAACTACGTTGGTGAATAAGACCTGACACTAAAGTCTTAAATCCAAAGCCCCGGGCGTTAGCCTGGGGCTTTTTTTCGTTTGTCACCCCGCCAACGAATGAACGGCAAATAGCTTACACTGTCACCCCGGCCTCCGTGCCGGGGTCTGTTGTTCTTGAATTTCTACATTTGCAATATGACAAAACTTGATGAAATTCTGACTTCGAACAATTTTAGCAACCATGACCTAGTGGAAATGCTCCCTGCAAATTTGAACCACAAGATGGTACAGAAGGCTCGCCTTGGCAAAAAGCCTGTGCCCAAGCATACGCAGGACTTGATTCTGCAAGCTTTGAATAAACTCCTTTTACAAAACGCCGCTGAAGTGGAAGGCAAAGTCGCCAAGCAATACAAGCGCGTAGATTTATTCGGAAACGACGAAATCGCTTAGCAACGCATACCCCATAGCCCAAAGGGAGCCGTAGGCGACCGTGCCCATAGCCCTGTTTACTAACCACTAACCACTAACCACTGCCTACTGTCTGCTTCTTACTTTTATATAATTACCGTCATGCAGCAATATTTAGACCTTCTTCAAGATATTATCGACAACGGTGTAGATCGTTCCGACCGCACTGGCACCGGCACTCGTTCTGTGTTTGGCCGCCAGACCCGTTTTGACCTTTCCAAAGGCTTTCCGTGCTTAACGACCAAGAAACTTCACCTCCGCAGCATTATTCACGAGCTGCTGTGGTTTTTGAAGGGCGATACGAACATCAAGTATCTGCACGACAACAAGGTTACGATTTGGGACGAATGGGCGGACGAAAATGGTGACTTGGGACCGGTCTATGGCCACCAGTGGCGCAGCTGGCCGACTCCCGATGGTGGACATATCGATCAGATAGCAAATCTCATTAACAGCCTCAAGAACAATCCCGATTCGCGTCGTCACTTGGTTTGTGCGTGGAACGTTGCGGAAGTCGATAAAATGGCTTTGCCGCCTTGCCACTGCCTGTTCCAGTTCTACGTGGGCGGTGTTGGGGCTAGCGGCAAACGCAAGCTCAGTTGCCAGCTGTACCAGCGCAGTGCTGACATGTTCCTCGGGGTGCCGTTCAACATTGCATCTTATTCGCTTTTGACGATGATGCTTGCTCAGGTTTGCGGTTACGAAGCCGGCGAGTTTGTCCATACTTTTGGCGATTTGCATTTGTACAGCAACCACTTTGACCAAGCTCGCGAACAGCTCTCGCGTACACCGCGTGCACTCCCGACGATGAAGGTCAATCCAGACGTGAATGATTTGTTTGAATTCAAGTTCGAAGATTTTGAACTCGTGGGTTACGATCCGTGGCCGACGATCAAGGCTCCGATTGCCGTGTAATAAAGCTATACGATGAATTCTTCCATTGATTTTATCGGTGATATTCATGGGCATTGCGATGAACTCGTAGCGCTCCTTAAAAAGCTTGGCTACGAAGAACGTAATGGGACTTATTGCTATCCCGGCAATGCACGAACCGTTGTTTTCTTAGGAGATTACATCGATCGCGACAGTCAAGTTCGCGAGGCGGTGAATCTCGTGCGAGCCATGCGCGATGCGGGGGCCGCCGTGGCGTTGATGGGCAATCACGAATTCAATGCACTCAGCTTTTGGCACGAGAATGGAGTCGGTGGGCATCATATTGAAGCGATTCATGGCGGTTACTTGAGGGAGCACTCTTTTAACAAAGTAGCGATTCATGTCAAAACCGTCGAAAGCTATCGCGGACGTAAGACGGAGTTCTTCGAAATGCTCGATTTCTTGAAGACTCTCCCGTTTTATTTGGAAACGGATTTGTTCCGTGCGCAGCATGCCTGTTTCGATTTTAAAAGTGCAGAAATGCTCAATGCTGCAAAAATCCGTTCTTTTGCGGATGGAAATTTCGATGAACTGATTGCGCGGGCAAACGACCAATACCATGAATACGAAGATTCTATTTTTGATCCGATAAATTTGTTCTTGAAAGGCCCTGAAATGAGCTTGCCGGATGGCTTGACGTTCCGCGATGGGGAAGGCGTGCTTCGCAAACGCACGCGAATCCGCTGGTGGATGGACCCGAAAAATGCGAACTTGCAACAACTGAGTTTTCAGCCTGGCGTGGAACTGCCCCCGCATGAAGTGCCTCAAGAAATCCATGAACGCGATTTCTATGGCGAAAATGAACGTCCTGTTTTCTTTGGGCATTATTGGTTGACGGGGGTGCCTGAACTTGTTCGGGATAACGTTTGCTGCTTGGATTACAGTGTCGCTGGTTACCGTGGTGACGGACGTTTGGCCGCCTACCGCTTTGATGGTGAACAAAAGCTTGATGCAAGCAAATTCGTCTGGGTTGACGCTGGCTCTGTACAGTAAACGACAAACTGCAATTTTTCTCCGTCATCCTGGAGGCGTCAGCCGATAGACAACCTCAAAAGGCGAGAGTCGCGACCATGCTTGCATGGGGATGACCGAGCCAAAGAGGTTGGGGCTTGCCCCATCCAGTAAATGTATGGGGTATGAGGTTTAGTGGGTAGAGCTTAGAACTTAGAGCTTAGGGGCGTCATCCTGACGACTGTAAGGAGGATGGATCCAGTGACTTATACGAAAAATTTACACGAAATTTACTAGCAAATTAGCAAGTTGCTGTCAATATATTTTTTTTTAAAATTATATTAAATAGCAACAAAGAAAAAGTCCAAGGTTCCCGCCATACAAGAAAGGAATGTGAAAAAAAAAAGTAGTTTTATTGCTTTTATGTCTTTCAGCAATTGTTTGGGGTAAAACCTGGGATAATTTTACCATGCTTGGCGTAAATGATCGCTATTTTTTGGAAAGGATTCTCTAGAGCATCTGGATGCTAACGAAAGTCAAAACGGATTATATATTTATTCATATTGGAGGTGTTACGGGGGATTAAAATATGACATGGATTATGGTATGCGTGTTGTGAATTATACCTATGCGTTTGAAAAAACTCCACTTGATTGCGTTACTAATGATTCCATTTGGATTCCCAAAGAAAACTTTGGAAATGGAGCGTTGGATACGTCGAAGTTCTTGAATGGAAACTTTGCCAAAGAGGATTTTGAGTACTTTGATATTTCTCAAGATACTCCTTTTAAAATGAATACTGATAATAATTATAAAAAATTTTTGTATGCGTATGATTCGACATTGAAATATTTTAATATTCTTGTTAATTTGTTTGTCTATCAAAAATATTTGGCCTATAAAGCATTATGTTACCGTTTTTTTTTCTTGGAGAGCAATATTTCCGCTATTTATTGTAGGTACCAGGATGATGAAAACTGGAATTTTGGAGGGGGCGTATTCTTTGATAGATCTTTATGGACTGGTATAGGTTACGATTGTGATTACGATGATTATCGTTGTAATGATGGTTCAGATTCCATTTCTTGTACGGGCTCAAGGATAAACGAAAATTCTATGAATCATCGTAATCTGCGTATAGATAATTATTGTCCATACAAAGTCAACGGCACTCCCGCGTCCAAAAACTCTTCGAATATTGTCATCCAGAATAAAAAACAACCGAAACTTAAGCTCAAAGGAAACTGATAGAGACTAGGTTTCTGTCAAATCATTAATGGCGGAGAGCGGTAGTCATGGTCAAATGCGTTACACTTTGTCGCCGTCGGAACAGCATTATAAAAAGCCCATACCCCATAGCTCAAAGCACCGAAGGTGCGACCCCATAGCTGATGGTCTAATTGCTATATGGCACGCTACGCGTGCATTTAGCTCGGCTTGGTCATGCCAATTGTGCTTCGCACAGTTGTCGCGACTCTCGCCTTATGCTAAATTGTAGCTCATGCTACAATGGGATACGCTTCTTTCTGCAACGCGTTACGGTCACCCGGCTGATCCGGACCCGAACCGTTCCGACTTTCATCGCGATTACGACCGCATTGTTTTTTCGACCGCATTCCGTCGCCTTGGCCGCAAGACGCAAGTTCATCCGTTCTCGGTGAACGACCACGTTCATAGCCGTTTGACGCACAGTTTGGAAGTCTCGAGTGTTGGCCGTAGCCTTGCGATTACGGTGTATCACTTGATTAAAAAGCATTTGCCCAAGTACGTGAACGAATACCAGTTCGGAACGATTGTGCAGTCAGCGTGCCTTGCTCACGATATTGGTAACCCGCCGTTTGGCCACGCAGGGGAGGCGGCTATCCGCGAATGGTTCCGCAAAAATCGTCATTCCGCGCCAATGTCCGAAATGAGCGACAAGGAAGTTGCGGACTTTGAAAATTTTGACGGCAATGCGCAAGGCCATCGCATTTTGAGCAAGCTGGAATATCATTTTCTCGATGGCGGAATGCGTCTCACGTATGCTACGATTGGCTCGATGATAAAGTATCCGCGATTGGCGTATTATGGAAATCCGACGAGCTTGTTCAGGACGGAAGCGGAGCTTTATCGTGAAACTGCTGAAATTTTGGGAATCCCTGAAGTGGGGAATGGCATATGGGCACGTCATCCTTTAGTTTATTTGATGGAGGCCGCTGACGACATTTGCTATTCGATTCTAGATGTCGAAGATGCTATTGAACTTGGAATCTTGACGTTCGGTGATGTGCGCAATATGTTTAGCTATTTGTGCGGCCCCGAAGTGGATATCGACCGCGAGTTTAATGAAAATGGGCAGAATTTTAGGGACTTTCTCAGCAGCATTCGTGGACGGGCTATTCAAAACCTGATTGATGATGTGGCCGTTCTCTTTGTCAAGAATTACGACCGCATCATGGAAGGGACGCTCGATAAGCATTTGATTGATCTTTCCCGTTCTGATACGATGGAAGGCATCCGCATTGCAAAACGTCTTGGCGTGGAACGCATTTACCCCGACCGCCGCAAGACGGAACTTGAAGTCGGTAGCTACACGACGCTCAGCACGGTGCTTGATGCGTTTATCAACGGTGTCTATGATTACCGCCAAAATGACCGCAATTCGTACCGTGCGAATCGCATTGTGCGGCTTATCGGGCAAGCGAAAATCGGCCAAAGTGTGACAACTGCCGAAGCTTACCACCAGGTGCTCGACTTTGTGAGCGGCATGACCGACAATTATGCGACGTATTTGGCTCGCCAAATCGGCGGTCTTGCGATGGGCTACTAGGCTTTTGTGAAGGTGTGGCTTTGAACGTCGGCATAAGAAACGATTCCTCGAAAATTTGGCTGTTCGATTACGATTTGACGCTCTATGGCGAAGAAGAACGCTTTGTCTTAAATTCGCTCGACCACCGCATTTCGCTATTTGTGCAAAAAGTGGTGGGCTGCGATTTTGAAACGGCACACAAGGTTCGTACCGATTATTTGGAACGCTTCGGTACAACGCTTTCGGGGCTTATGGCCTTGCACCATACCAATCCCGAAGATTTCTTTGACTTTATCCATGAGCCGGAGTTTTTGATTTACCCGAAGGTCGCTCCAGAAAAACTTACTTTGCTCAAATCGCTGGCGGGTCACCGCTACGTGTTTACGAATGGGCGGGGCGACTGGAGCCGTGCGGGCATGGCTCACATGCAAATTGACTGCGCAATTGAAGATGTTTTTGATTTGAAACTGATGAATTGGGAAGGCAAGCCGCATGCGAGTGCCTATGAAAAGATTGAAAAATGGCTGGAATCGCGAGGCGTTTTGGCGAAGGATTCGTTGGATAAGTCGCAAATTGTGCTGCTCGAAGATTCGCTCCGCAATCTTGAACCCGCTCATGAACGCGGTTGGACTACGATTCTTGTGAATCCGAACATCCAAGCCCCCAGCTGGGTGGATTTTCACATCCCGCATTTACTAAATTTAAAAGAGGAATTGATTGTCTAGTGATTAGTATGCAGTGGTTAGGCCATCAGGCCGTAAACAGGAATGTTATAAGTGGTTAGTAAACAGTATGCAGTAAACAGGAAAGTAAAAAGAACGTTCCTATTGCAATCCTAACCACTAACCACTAACCACAACCCCTTAACCACTAACCACAACCCCTTAACCACTAACCACCAACCACTAACCCCTAAAACCTACAACCTAACACCTAACACCTAACAACATGCTCGACTTATTTTCCATGGATTTTATGCAGAACGCCCTGATAGCAGCGGTGCTTGTGGCCGTTGCATGCGGTGTCATGGGGACGTACGTCGTCGTGAATCGACTCACATCGCTTTCGGGCGGTGTGGCTCACGCTTCGTTTGGCGGGGTTGGGCTCGCATGTTTTATCGGTTTTTCGCCGATGCTTGGGTCGTTGGGCTTTGCTCTTGCCTGCGCGATGCTCATGGGAATGCTGACGTGGCGCGACCGCAAACATGCGGATACGTTTATTGGCATTATTTGGGCGGCAGGCATGGCGCTGGGCGTGATTTTGACGGATTTGACGCCTGGTTACAGCGGTGAGATGATGAGTTTCTTGTTCGGTAGCCTTTTGACTGTACCAACGGAACTTCTCTGGTGGATGGGGGCTTTGCTCGTGTTCATTTTGGTTGCTGTTTCCGTCTGCTACCGCAACTTCCTTTCGATTTCGTACGACCCAGAATTTGCTCGCGTTCGCGGTATTCCAGTGTTGAATTATTACATGCTTTTGATTGCTTTGATTGCCCTTACGGTTGTGATTGCCGTGCAGGCGGTGGGCATGATTCTCGTGATTGCGCTCCTCACGATTCCCGCTTACATCGCGGAATGTTATGCGAAAAACTTGTTCCAGATGATGATGGTTTCGGTCGTGGTTTCGCTTGTACTTGTGGTGCTTGGGCTTTTGGTGGCGTGCCAGATGAATTTTGTCGTAGGGCCTACGATTATTGCTGGCGGAGTCGTTTTGTATTTGCTAAACTTTATCGTGAAAAAGATTGTAAAAAAATAGGAGAGGGAAATGTTTTCTATGTTACGTTTATCAGTGATCTTTGTGTGCTCGTTGCTTGCAACGTCTGCGTTTTCGGCGGTGGCTAGAAACGCCTTCAATAACATGGATGTCAAAACATCGTATTCTGAACTGTTGCAAGAAAAGAATGCCCGTAACGATTCTCTTTTGCCGTCATTTGATGGCGACAAGGCTTTTGCTGAAGTGCTTCGTTTGAACCCGAAATTCTGGAGCTTGGGCAGTGCGCTCAATAAGGAAGAAGCCCTTGTGACGAAACTGCATGTCAACATGGTTTTTGTCGATGGTACGCGAGAAGACCAGTTCTGCGAACTCGATAAGAATGCAACGAATACCGCTGACGAATGGAATGTTCGCATTGGTGCGGACTTTGTTTCGGGTGGCTCGAATACGGTTCACGTTCATGTGCAGCAATGCTTGGATTACGTCCGCGACCAGCTCGGTTACGCCGTCAAGAAAGGAGACAAGATTGTCTATGTGCCGCCTAAGGAAACGCTTGACAAAATTAAGAAAAGCGAAATCCCGGATGCCATTGATATTGATTTACAACAAACGCTCTTGAAGGCTCACGAAGATGTGAATCTTACCGGCAAGTGCCCCAAGGACATCGAAGCGTATATCATTCTCATGAACGTCTATGATCAAGTCAAGAATTTAAAGATGGATTATGTTGTTATAAACGACCAGCTGAACAAACAGCGCAATGGCGGTTCTCGCGTGCAGTCTTGCGCGTTTAGCCGCGAATGGAATAAACGCTATCAAGAAAGCGCAAGTTTTGAATGCGATATCGACAACGACCGCTGCACGTACCGTCAAGAAAACGACGGCACCACGGAATGGTCCATCAATTACAAAGAAGACCGCTTTGAATACATCAATAAAAAATTTCTCTTCTTCAATCGCAATCCGATGAGCATTCACAAGGGCGGCACGATGATGGACCTTCGCCTCATCCGCCTCTCGACGACGCTTTATCTGGAAGCCTACATCAACTTGAAAGGTGAACCTGTAACGCTTGGTCTTGTCATTGTTCCTGGCGACAAGACTCTCAAAGATTACGAAGACGATCGTCCGTCGTACGAAGAATCTCGCGAAATGACGGAATAAGTATCCCTTAGTCATTCTTGCCTTTAGCCCGAATTAAGGTTGGTGCACTTCGGCAGGCTCAGTGACCTTTTGTCGAACCACCGAGCCGAGGGACTAGTCTGCTGAAAATTTTTTTTACAAAAAACAAAGAGTAAAATACACGGATTTTGTAATTAATAAAATGAAAGATTATTGGGGCTAAGGAACAAAAAGTGAAATATACAACTGAAGATGCGTTAAAAGAAATAAATCGACGCGCCAAAACGATTAGACGTAGGCATCAAAGAGTGGTTACAAATCTCTTGGCTGCCTCAGCGAGTTTTTGTCTAATTGCTCTTTTTTGCGTAATTGGAGTTTTTTCAGGTTCAGAAGTGCCTGTGAACCAAATCGAGTATGGGGCGTTTATTCTGCCCGCAGGAAATGGCTTGTATATGGTAATAGCCATTCTTGGTTTTGTATTGGGCGTTTGTACAACGCTTTTGCTTCAGCTTTACAAGCGTAAAAAATACAGATTTTAAGATTTTTGTGCATCTGTGGCTTTTGCTTTGATGCACTTTTTTTGTGTTGAAATCCTAAAAAAATAAGTTGATCGGGGTGGGAGAAAAACCGTTTTCACAATAAAATGGAGGTCCTTTATGGCAAATGAAATGGTTGTATTACAGGGGAAAAAGTTCACTGTTGAACTGCAGTCGATGCTTGGTTCTTCTGGCTTTGGGTGGAGCTTGACTGGGCTATCGAAAGGTATAGCTCTGTTAGATACGACAATGTCGCCTTCGACGTATGCTCGAATGGTTGCGCCTGTTATCCAGAAATTTGAATTTGTTGCAATTGCAGCACCAGAGGATAAGGCGGAAATCGAATTCACGATGATTAGTTTTGCAACCATGGAAGTTTCGAAACAGAAACATACCGTGATGGTGAAAGTTATTCCGAGTGATTCTGAAGAATTTGTAAAGCTCAGCGAAAACTGTGAACCGATGTTCAGGGATGTCTGCAACTCGATGCCGCCTTATGGCTTTCCTTCGCCCAAAGAAGTGCAAGACTCTGTTGTGAATGCGATGTATGGCTATAACTGTGGAACGTTTAATCCGCTCGTGTTGTATGGTTTCCCCGCAAATCAGGATGTGACCCTGAAATACGGTTATCCTTGCGGTGTGCAGGATGCCGTGAACGTGAAGTATGGCTATCCGTGCGCAAATAATCAGCAGGACCCAGTCGTGAAATACGGTTATCCCTGCGGCGTTCAGGATGCCGTGAATGTGAAGTATGGCTATCCGTGCGCAAATAATCAGCAGGACCCGGTCGTGAAATACGGTTATCCTTGCGGCGTTCAGGATGCCGTGAACGTGAAGTATGGCTATCCGTGCGCAAATAATCAGCAGGATCCGGTCGTGAAATACGGTTATCCCTGTGGCGTTCAGGATGCTGTGAACGTGAAGTATGGTTACCCCTGTGGCGATCAGGATGTGCTTCTGAAGTACGGCTATCCGTGTGGCGCTCAGGATGCAGTGAATGTGAAGTATGGTTATCCTTGCGTTGATCGCAATTTAACTCTGAAGTACGGTTATCCTTGCGGAGCACAGGACGCTGCGGTTATGTACGGATTCAAGTGCGATAATCAGAAATCTTAAGATTTAATACGATTATTGCGGTGGGCGTACGCCATCCATTTAGGCGTATGCTCATTATTTCTTTAATAAAAATCTGTGAATATAGGACTAAAATATCTGCCGGTAAACATTTTTGCCGGTAGTTTGGAGGTTTTTTATGGCAAATATTGATTATAAACCAGTTACCGCTGTTTGGGAAGTTACAATGGGCTGCAACTTTCGTTGTGGGCATTGTGGTTCGTCTTGTGAGGGTGCTCTCCCGGGACAGTTGAGTACTGAAGAAGCTCTTGATTTGTGCGATCAGGTTGCGGATCTTGGACTGAAATGGATAACCTTGTCTGGTGGCGAACCCCTTACGAGATCGGATACTCCAGAATTGGTGAAGCGGCTGTCCGGGAATGGCGTTAAGGTGAACGTCATCACGAACGGTTGGCTTCTTGATGAAAAAATGGCCCGAAGATTAAAAGAAAACGGGATATCGACGGTCGCGATCAGCATAGACGGGACACCGGAAATTCATGATAAAATCAGGAAAAAAGGCGCTTTTGAACATGCAAAGCGTGCTTTCCACGCCATGACGGATCTAGGAATTGAAACTGGCGCGATTACAACGATCACAAAGCAGAACATAGATATTCTCCCTGCTTTGAAGGAAGAACTTATTGGCATGGGTGTTAAAACATGGCAGGTTCAGATCGGTCTGCCTATGGGTAATTTGAAGGAGCGCCCGGACTGGCTACTAGAGCCGAAGCAAATCAGAGATATTATTGATTTTTGCTACAATACAGCAAAAGAGGGGAGAATACGTATTTATCCTGCGGACTGTATCGGATACTACTCTAAAAAAGATCTAGAAGCAAGACGTATCTCTTATAAATCTAGTAGCTATTCGTTGTGGGATGGCTGCAATGCGGGCGTTCGTAGCTTCGGTATCTTGCATGACGGTCACATTCTAGGCTGTACTTCAATCCGCTCAAAGGAGTTCATTGAAGGAAATATCCGCGAAAGAAAGTTGCGCGACATTTGGGAAGATGAAAACGCCTTTGCGTGGAGACGCCAAATGAAAAAGGAACAGCTTTCTGGTTCATGCAAAAACTGTGTTTACGGATCCAAGTGCCTCGGAGGCTGCCCGAACACTCGTCTTACGATGAAGGGGAGCATTTATGAGGAAAATGAATATTGTGCCTACAATCTCACGCTTAAAGAAAAGCAGGCGAAATATTCCAAGTGCGATAATGCTTCTTCCTTGCTGAATTTGGCTGAATCGCTGATTGCGCAGGGTGACCATCAAGAGGCTTCTTTTGCTTTGAAACGGGCCCAGGAACTGGAACCCCATAATGCGGCGGTTTACAGGGCTTTGGGGTATAGCGAATTCATGTGTGGCAATTATGAATCTTGCCTTGAAGCAAACGAGAAGGCTCTGGAAATCAATGGCGCGGATGCTTATGCGATGGGTGGCCGGGCCTTGGCTGTTTACCGTCTCGGACAGAAGAATGAGGGCTTGCAGATCATGCAGGAAGCGGTTGCGCTTTCAGGAGGTCTAGACCCGAATCTGTTGCAGGACCTTAGATATATGAAATGCGACATGGCAAAAAATGCGGCATTCGTAAAATAAGTAATGGTCGTTTAGAACGTTGTTTCGCATTATAAAATAATGACATTTTCCCTGAAATCTTGATGATTTCGGGGATTTTTTTTTTGAAAATCTTATCAATTTTTTTCCCATTAATGAGTGCATCTCAACGTTTATTCTGAAAGTTGATTTCTTTTTACAATACGGTAAATTATTTAAATGTATTTTAATTATGTGTCAGTTGTGGTGTGCTTTTTGGGGGAGGAAATATGAAAAAAATTGCATATTTGTTGTCCGTTGCGGCGTTAATCGCATGCTCGGAGTCCGAAAACATAGCCGAGGTCGATGACGGCTTTCTTGCGGAGGATGAAAGTTCGTCGAGCGTTGAAGTGCAGTCGTCTTCTGTTGAAAAGCCCGGCGAAAAGAAGCTATCTTCCGGTGCGTCCAAGCTTTCGTCTGCGACTGAAAAATCATCCTTGTCCAGTTCATCTGGAAAGCCTGGCTCAAGTGATGGAAAGGTATTGTCCAGTTCTTCTGGAGCGACTCCTTCTAGCGGCAACGACAAACAAGTCCCTTCCAATTCGAATTACCTCGACTTTTTAGATGAGGATATGTCCTATAGCTTTGGATGTGGCGGAGGTGGTGGTTTTGCCGGAGGTGCCGCTGGGGCTGCTGGGGGTGCGGGGGCGTGGGGAACCTCTGGCATGGAGGGCGGCTTCACAGTAGATTCATCCTCTCTTGCGATTTTCCCTTATACGCAGATTATCAAAGCACGAACCGCAAAGCTTGTTTCAAACGGAGTCGCAGCGGCTGATGCCGAAAAAAAGGCAAAGGAAGAATTTGTTGCGGCTTTGGGGCTGGACACGTTGTTTCACGAAAGTCCGCTGCAAAACGGCTATGCCAGATTTACGAGGTCTAATGTAGAATACGCTTTGAACTATTTCTTCTCTCGTGACACTGTTTTTGTCGCCAGTTTTATCAAGTCGTTTTCTGAAACAGGAACGTTAGACCCTTCTGAATATTGTGGCATATGGAATGTTTCTTTGAAACCAGGCTGGGGCGAAGCTACGACGGATTTAGTTTATATAAGGGCCCGTGTATGGGCGAGTAATGCCGCCCAACGTGGGTGTGCCGCGACTGGTTCCGAGGAAGTGCCGCCTACTTACATATTCAGCAATCTCTATCGAAAATGCATAGGGCTGCCTTATTGCGACGATAAAATGTTTGGTACTGTCCAGCGAGCCGGCCTAAAAAACATCATCAGCGATACATTGTATTTTTGCGATATTCGCGGTTGGACATTTTTGAGTAGTTTTGATCAAGATACCAAGGATGTCCCTTGCGATAAAGTCGGGAAGGTCATCAAGAGTGCGTCTGTAAACGAACGTTACTATATATGTAAGGCCGATGGCTGGAATGTCGCTACGAAAATGGACTTTGAAGTACAAGACCTCGCTTGCGGCGATTCGGCCATGCTCGTGAAAAGCCCGACAGACACCACCAAGTATTACTTGTGCAAAAATTCAAAGTGGAAAATTGCGGATCAAATGGAAATTTCAACGACGAATATTCCTTGCGACCGTGTCGGGAAAATTGTGGATAGTGGAACCAAGGATTATAAGGGGAGAATCTTTTATATCTGCCGCGATACAGGCTGGGACACGGCGACACAAAGGGAAGCGGACATAGGCGATAGATCTTGCGATGCGGAAGGTAAAACCATTCAAGGTGTCGTTGATACGAATATGTCATACGTCTGTTATCAGAACTCTTGGGTGGATTTTTACGATGCTCCTTGCGATACGGACAACAAGAGAGTCCGTGATTGGAAAGAAGGCTTGAACGAAGATTACATCTGCTATAACGGCAAATGGAGTTATTCAAGAAACTGGAGTTGCGATTTTCCGAAGGAGTATTACTTTAATCCGAACGTTCAATACGGTACGTTGACGGACGACCGCGATGGCGCAACTTATAGGACGGTCGAAGTCAATGGTTACACTTGGATGGCCGAGAACTTGAGGTATGTAACGGAAAATGCTTCGCAAAGCGTTTCTGTTCAAGAAGGGTGCGAAATTGCGG
This sequence comes from Fibrobacter sp., assembly GCF_017545445.1. Classification (GTDB taxonomy): domain Bacteria; phylum Fibrobacterota; class Fibrobacteria; order Fibrobacterales; family Fibrobacteraceae; genus Fibrobacter. The sequence goes on along the minus strand of NZ_JAFWOM010000074.1, from coordinate 18,621 downwards.
GCCGTTTCTATTCGAAGGAGGCCGCGAAAAACGCTTGCCCTGCGGGTTGGATTCTGCCTGATTCGAATGTTGTCAATTCGTTGAAAAAAGGATACGACCATCTTTCCATGTACTTGCAAAACTGCTTTAGCCAACAGTTCGTGTCGCAAATCGGTTCTATTTGCAGTGGCTTTGAATGCAATACGTATGGAACGTCTTTCTTGCCTTTGGGAACGAGCAAAAAGCCAAATGCTAAAAATGGATCGGGAAATGCTATATACTGGGCTTATAATTCCTCAAAAACAGGTGACGTTGTTGTGTTTGGCTTGTCTTACGACTATATCTATATTTATAATATAGATGCTGATGACTTGGCTCCCATCCGCTGCGTGAAAGAGCCGTGAGCAATGGGCTATGAGCCGTGAGGGCTAGTGTCATTCTGAGCGTAGTGTAACGAAGCCGAAGAATCTCATGACTTTGTCACTCCGGTTTGAGCCTGTCCCGCACTAGTTGCGGAATGCTGGGGTCGGCTTTTTCATAACCACAACCGATCCCGCAACGGAGTGCGGGATGACAGTGCGTTTTAATTCTCGATAAAGTATTTCACGAGACCTTCGTACTGCCCGTATTCAGTATCGGAGGCACTTATCGTGACGCTTTGGGTATTGCGTGGGATTGTGAGTCGTTGCGTGAATGTTCCGTTGCCTTCGGATTTCATTCGCGTTATTTTTCCATTGCAAGAAAGGATGAGGTATTTTTTATTCGAAACCTTGACTTTGAAATCGTATGTGGAATCGGCTTGCAATGCGACGAGCGGCGAAATGATTTCAACGTCTTTTGCTGAAGATTTCAGCGGAACGGGATATTGAATATTGTTTGAATTTTTAGCTTGTACAAAGAAGTAAGCGCAGCCTCTGTAGGCGTTTCCTTCGAGATTGTACATGACCGTGCCTAAATAAGTTCCGGCCTGCGGTGCGTTGAACGTGACTGAAAGCGTATCGTCTTTTTGATTCTGTAAAGTCTTGTTTTGTACGGCGTATCCGCTGTTGTAATCGTAGAATAAAACTTGAATTTTCGTATCGTCTTTTTTTTGCAACTTTATTTTAAACGTGCTTTCGATGTCGTTGACTGATTTTAATGGCGTTATAAGTTTGAGCTTGTCGAAAAAGCTTGGTTCCAGTCGTGGCAAGGTCTTGAATTGTTCTTCGTTGATTTTAGGACTTGCTAGTTGAAAATTGGAATCGGAGGGGAAATGCGTGTATCTAAAGTAATCGCCATTGAGGAATAGCCAATCTGTAGAGTATTTCTTTTTTTGTGTTTGCGTCAGCACGTCGGCTGAACTGGACCCCCAAGTGCAGTCTATGTTATACCAAAAATTGTTAATTTGCACAATATTCCAAGCGTGGTTTGCGGTTAAGTCTTTGTTGGGCGTTAAAGGGAGCAATCCGCCTTGCGCAAAACCGGGAACTTTTTCGCAGGGGATGTTTAGCATGTCGCAAATTTTCTTGAAAAAATCGGCATATCCTTCGCAGACGGTTTTTCGGGAAACTAGAATTTGTTCCCAAGTTTGAACGGGAATGAACGGGAGTTTTACGGCTTCTGTATCGTAATCGAGCAAAAGTGTTGTCGCGTCATAGACCATTTTGACTTTTTCAAACGGGTTTTTCGTCGAAAAATTTATCATTTGGCATAGTGCTTTCAGGTATTTTTCAGGGCTGTTGATGCGGAGCGTTTCGTTTTCTACGTTGTTTATGAATGATACGATTCGCGCGTTGGGTACGTTTGTGCGGTAGCGGTAAGCTTCTTTGTAATCGCTAGAAAACGGATACTTTTCTAAGGCGTATTTCGTGGGGGTGGGCGAGGAACGTGTGGTGCGAACCTCGGTGGGGACGGGGTCGTCAAATTCGGGAATTTCAAAGGGGGCAAGCATTCTTGCAGAAGCTTGGGCGAAGAAGAAAAACTCCGTTAAGACGAAAAATGTTCTGATAAATCGATTATGCATGAAAAAAAATATAAGAAAAAGGTTTTTATGGATTGAAAAAAGGCTTTTTTTAGGGGGCTTTACGGTTGTAATATGATTTTTTTTATTATATATTATGATAGGTAAAATTTAAGGAGAATATCATGAATAGTTTTGTTAAGGCTTCTCTGATTGCTGCGATGATGGCCGCTCCGCTTATGGCTGACGAATCCTTTGGTGGCGTTGGCATCACCATTTATCAGGTGAAGGACGGCGTTCATGTGGCCGAAGTTATTCCGGGCACTCCGGCTGCCGAAACCAATTTGCAGGCTGGTGATGTTATCACTGCTGTTGACGGTGTGAGCCTCAAGGGTCAGGATATTGAATTTTCGAAGGCTAAGCTCCGTGGTCAGGTCAACAAGCCGCTCGAAATCTCTTACATCAGCAATGGTGAAACTTATTCCACCGTTATCCGTCGTGCGCAGATTACCGTGAAGGACTTGGACGGCAAGGCTGTCACGAGCTGGTACGGCGACAAGGACCGCGTGAACGTGCAAGAACTTGAAACGTACGCTAGCGCTGCCGAAAACGAAAAACAGTTGGTTGCTGTGCTCAACTTCGGCACTCTCATCAAGAAGGATGTCTCTGTCGCTTCTGCAAACGTCAATGGAATTTATGTGGAAAAGGTCAAGTCCACTCCGAAGATTTCAAAGCAGACTGCCGTTCGTACTGGTGACGCAAGCCTCCGCCTCTTCAACCGCAAGTCGGTTTGGTTTACGCTCAAGTCTCCAGGCCGTGCAACCGTTACCATCTTGAATGCTGATGGCGAACAGGTGGCAAAGCTCAAGCTCGACGATGCAAAGGCTGGTGTCAACACGCTTTCTTGGGATGGCTCTCAGATTCCGTCTGGCCGCTACGTTATTTCCATTGACCACAATGGCAGCATTAGCGGTGCAAACGCTGTGCTGAAGTAACTCTCGCTTTTTATAACAATTTCGAATATGTCACCCCGGCCATAGTGCCGGGGTCGTCTTTTTTATGAGAAATTTTTTTCTCGTTTTCATATTTTTCTATTTTGTTGCACCGTGATTTTATCCGCAACCCATCGTTATTTGTGGGCCGTTTTTGCTTTTTTGGTCGCTGCGGTCTTTGCTCCTTGCTCTTATGGCGAGGAGATGACCCGCTTTGAACTTGAAGAACGCGAACAGCCTGTAGAGGACACGACGGAAGTCGATTGGATGAACGACACGACGGGCGTGGATACGATTGAGTACCGTGCGGTTGACTTGGTATATGATGTGGAAACATCGACCTTCAACTTGAATAATTCCGCACAGCTCAAGTATCGCACCGCGACGCTGGAATCCGACACGATTTGGATGGACCAGAAAAATCAGATTTTGGCGGCTAGCGGAAATCCCGTGCTCCGCGAAACTAAGAACCCCTCGCTTTCGGGGATGCGTCTCAAGTACAACCTCAAGTCGAAAATAGGCGAGGTGTATTACGCGACCACGTTCCAGGACAATCAGCAACTGAACGGCATGGAAGTCCGGCGTTTGCCGGATACGCGAATCCAGATTGCCCGTGGCGATTTCAGTACGTGTAACGATACGACGCATCAGCACTTCTACTTTTACGGACGACGCATGGTGGTGAAGCCCAAAGAGACGATTACGGCTCGCCCGGTGGTGCTGAACATTGCCGACGTGCCGGTGGCGGTTCTCCCGATGATCGTGGCGCCTCTCAAGAGCGGTCGCAAGTCGGGCCTTTTGACGCCTAAGTTCGGTGGCGACCAAAAGCAGGGTTTTTACTTGCGTAACATCGGTTTTTACTATGCCGCGAACGATTACTGGGATGCGACGATTTCGGGCGACATTATCGAAGGTGACGAGGCTCGCTTTGAACGCTCTACGTTGTCTGGCGAAATTCGCTACAGAAAACGTTATTTGCTAGACGGGTATTTGAGATACACCAGCTATTTGCAAGAATTCGATTTTAGCAACAGCGGTTATGACATTTCTTTCTTGCACAATCAGAATTTGACTCCCGATGCAAAGCATACGTTGAGCGGTCAAGGCTCTTTTGTCAGCAGCAAGAATGTGCGTAAGAACAACTCGCTAGAGGCGAGCACAATTTTGAACCAGCAGGCGAACGCTTCTTTGGCGTATTCTGGAAAGTTCGGCAACAACAAGAGTTTAACGGTCAAGATCTCGCAGAGCCATAACCTCACGACTGGCATGCTCGAACGCAACTTGCCCGATATCCAGTATCGCATGAGCGGAAACCTTTTCAATTTTGAATTGGAAGAAGGCGAGGTCGCCGCAGAAGACGGCTCGTTCCAGTCGTTCCTTGAAAAGTTCAACTACAGTTTTACGAACCGCTTTAACTACTACATGCGTCGCGATAGGGATGAAACGTTGGACGAAGATACGACTGCGCATTATGTAGGATATTCGGGAACTTACACGTTGGATTATTCGGGCCGTCTTTTTAACGTTATCAACATCACGCCGAGGGCGACGTTCTCGGGGTATTGGACGGGTACATCTTGGCGGAATCCGAATGATTCTTTGTACAAAAGAAAACGCTACATGAGCTTTAATCCGAGCGAAGGAACTTTTGGCGATGTCGCTTACAATCACAGCTACAGCTTGACTGCCGACACGAAACTTTACGGCATTTGGGTTCCCGAAATAGGGCGGTTTACGGGTATTCGTCACGTGCTTTCTCCGAGCATTTCTTACACGTACGCACCCGAAATTGATACGGTCAAGACGTTCGCTCCGCACCCGCTCTTGGGACAATCGACGTACCAGCAAAAGCAGCAGACAATCGGGTTCAGCTTGAGCAACGACTTTGACATCAAATACCTCAAGGTGGCGGGCCATGTCGATACGACTCGCGGCGATTCGACTAAGAAAGCGAAGATGGTTGAAGATCAATACGGGACTCGCCGTTTGCTCACTACAAGGCATAGCTTCTCGTACAACTTTGCGGCGGATTCACTGAATTTCTCCGATATTTCGTCTTCGTTCGGATTCCAGATTTTGCAAGATTACATGTTCACCATCAATACTCGCCATAGCTTCTATCACAAGTACGAATCGAATCCGAATAAAGTTCGATTCCCGGAACTCACATATTGGGGTTACGAACTTTCGAAGAGTTTCCACTGGAGCGGTTCGTTTAACGGCGGGCTTCCGTCGCAGATGGAAAAGTACGAAATGCTGAAGTGGTCCTTGAGCTTGGATTACCGTTATTCGTTCAGCAGTACGCGAGTCGCAAAGAATTTATTTAAGGATAACATAAACCATTCGACGGGGATTTCGGCGACGTTCCAGCCGACCGTCAACTGGGACGTATCGTACAGTACGCGTTACGATTACAACGAAGGCCGTTTCGTTTCGCATGAGTTTACGTTCAAGCGTGTGTTGCATTGTTGGCAACTCGATTTCTCGTGGACGCCTACGGGGCCTGCCGCCGGTTGGAGCTTCTCTGTTTATGTGCGAGACTTGCCGGACATCAAGCTGAACGCAGGCAGCACCGACACGAAGTACTATGATTAAGACCGCTTCGCTGATAGACGAGAGACGAAAGACGAAAGACGACAAATGCGTAGGACGAGAGTCGCGACCATGCTTGCATGGGCATGACCGAGTCCAGCATTTGGGATTAGAGCTATACGAAACTTGGCAATTTATTGCCTTAGTTGAGTTATCCTCTGTGGGGAGAAGCGATAATCCAAAGACGAGAGAGGTTGTGGGGAATGGGCGCGGTCGCCTGCGGCCTAATCCCTACGACCTAAAACCTATAACCTAAAAACAACCAATGACTAAAGACCAAATTATTCTCGCTAGCGGTTCGCCGCGTCGTTCTGAAATTTTAAAACAGCTGGGTGTCAACTTCCGCGTGGTCGTCTCGAATGAAGACGAAAAGCCGACAAGCTCCAATCCGCTTGATTTTCCACGTGAAAACGCCTGCATTAAGGCTTTGTCTGTATCCCGCTTGGAGCGTGATGCTTACGTCCTTGGCTTTGACACGCTTGTCTTTTTGGATAACGTTCCGCTTGGCAAGCCAAAATCAGAAGACGATGCCCTCAATATGCTGAACAAATTGAATAACCGAAGCCATTTTGTCATTACTGGAGTGGCGGTTGCTCGAAATGGGGAAGTCCTTTGTTCGTCAGAGGAGAAAACAGAGGTCTTTTTTAGAAATTGTTCCTTACAAGAGCTTAAAGATTATGTAAATTCTAAGGACTCGATGGATAAGGCTGGTGCATACGGAATTCAGACGAATGGCGCGCGCTTGATCAAGTCCATCAACGGCTGCTACTACAACGTGGTTGGATTGCCTGTTGCACGTACGCTGGAAATGCTGGATGGGTTAAAAATAGGGTATAGGTAATGGTTCAAATGGACGAAAAAAATCCTAACGAACGTCTTGGTGAATATCTTGTCAGGGTTCGTGAATCTCAAGGGCTTTCTGTTGAAGATCTTTCGGAACGTACAAAGATTCCGACGAGGATTCTTCTTAATATCGAAGCTAGCAACTGGAAAGCTTTTCCGGTGGAAGCTTACGTTCGTAGCTATTTGAACTCTATAAGCGGTAAGCTGGGTTTGGATGTCAAGACTCTTCTTAAGGCTTACGCTCAAGAAGTTGGCTCTAGTTATGCAGAAAATGACGCAGAACCACTCATGCAGAACATCGCCCCGATGACAGAAGACGAGAAAAAACCGCGCAGCAAGGCTGTGCCCATTGCGATTCTTCTTATTGCTGTGTTGCTCTTTGTCGGGCTTCATTTTGTGACCATTAACGAAAATGCTTCTGATGCTAACGTTAATCCTCCGGCGGCAGTCGCTTCTGAAGATACTCCAGAATTGAATCAGGATATGCCTGAAGGTGCCGAAGCGGTTCCGGTCGATTCCATCAAGGATGAAAAAAACGAAAAGGTCACACAGGCTATCGTCGATAACGCGATGAAAAAGTCCGAGAATCTCCCGGCTTCTGCAACGATTTTCATTTCCGCATCTTCCAAGAAGGACACGGTGAAGGCTCCGACGGGGCCGGTTTCGGATAATGGCCGCACGAAAATCGAGCTCGTGGGTTCTGGCGAAACTCGTTCTTGGGTCGGCATCAAGCGTGACGAAGATGACGATGATTTTGTAAAAGAAGCGAACATTGCGACTGTCGATAACAAGCTTGTCTATACGGCAAGCGGAACGCTGTATATCGTCATTGGCGAACCGCGTGCGATTGGCAAAATGTACTTGAACGGCGTGGAAACTCCAATCCCGACGCCGAAATTTGGCCGTGTAGTTCGCTTTAGCGTTTTTGACGGTCGCGTTCTTCAATAAGGATTTTTAAGATGCGTTCTTCTAAGATTTCTCGCAAGACTAGTGAAACCGATATTGAACTGTTTTTGAATTTGGATGATGCCACAAGAGGCAAAATCAATTCAGGGTCAGGCTTTCTGGACCACATGCTGAATTTGTTCCAAGTTCATGGCGGATTCCATCTGGATCTGACGTGCAAGGGCGATACCGAAGTAGATATGCACCACAGCATGGAAGATATCGCGATTGTACTGGGTCAAGCTCTTGTGGAATGTCTTGGCGACAAGAAGGGAATTGAACGTTACGGGTTTTACTTTGTTCCAATGGACGAGGCTCTTTCTCGCGTGTGCATCGATTTCAGCAACCGCATCGGTTTTGTCTGGAATGTGAAACTCCCGGCTGCGACCGCAGGCGGAATCGAAGCGAGCATGTTCGAGCATTTCTTCAAAAGCCTTTGCGAAAACGCCCGCATGAATTTGCATGTGGAACTGTTCTATGGCAACGATAACCATCACTGTCTGGAATCCATTTTCAAGGCGTTCGCCCGTGCTGTCGCTATGGCAGTCGCTCCTTCGCGTAACGTGAAGGGTGTGCCTAGCAGCAAAGGTGTTCTTTAATTGATACTTTGAAGTAATTTGTTGTATGAATAAAAATTTCTTCCATAAGTTTTTTGCCCGTATTTTGAGTACGGGCATTTTATCTATCTCCTTTATTGTAATCGCTTGCGGTGAAGAAAGCACGTCGATGCCTCCGCTAGAAATATCGTCGAGCTCCGTTGCTGAAAGTTCTTGCAGCGAAGCTTTATCATCGTCTCGCGAGCAAAGTTCCAGCAGTTCGGCTCATTCCAGCAGCGTCGAGAGTTCTAGCAGTCTGGAAAGCTCCAGTTCTGTAGAGACCGCGTGGGATTACCTCAATCCGGGGCTTACCTATGGCGAACTCGTCGATAGCCGCGACAACAAGATTTATAAGACCATCAAGCTGGGGCCGTATAATTTTATGGCCGAGAACTTGAATTATGATTTGGGCGATACCGCCAATACTTGGTGTGCTCAGGAAAACTGTGATTTGTACGGGCGTCTTTACACGTTTGCTGCCGCCATGGATTCCGTAAAATCCGGTTGCGGTTATGGAAAAATATGTAAAATTACTGACAACTTTAAAGGAATTTGTCCTGAAGGCTGGCACGTTCTCGAAAATGAAGAAGCTAGTTTATTTTATAAATATGGACATAATCTTTTCAGAAGTGGTCGCTTCTTTTCTTGGTCGGATTCTATTGACGTGAACATTTACGGCTTTACGCTTCTTCCGTCAGGCATGTATTATCAGTATAGCAATGGAGAAAAAGGACTGAGTACGAAAAATGCCTTTTTTTGGACTACGCATGAAGATAGCGATTCAACGGCGATGGCTTATTGTTCCGTTTATGGCTCGCGTAGTGATGTTGACTATGAATCAAAAAGTCATGGATTGTCTGTACGTTGTGTGGAAAATTATGAACATATTCACGGACCGGTGGAACCATCGTCTGTGAAAAAAGGCGAATTTACAGATGCTCGCGATGGACAGGTGTATAAAACCGTAACGATTGGCAAGCAAACTTGGATGGCCGAAAATCTCAATTATGCAGATTCCGCCAAGACTCCGGTACTCAAGGGACGTTCCGTGTCGGTGGAAACCGATGAAGCTGAATTGAAGAAAACGTATGGTATGCTTTATTCTTGGGCCGCCGCCATGGATTCCGGTTCTTTTGATTATTCGTTCTTGGATAAGCTTTTTAGTCAGGAGCCGGTTCGCGGTATTTGCCCAGAAGGCTGGCATTTGCCGATTATTCTCGATTTTGAAGAACTGTTAAACGCCATTGGCGGCTGGGACAAAGTCCATGCGCTGAAGGCTAAAGTGGGTTGGAGTAATCCTGGCGATGATGAATATGGATTCTCGTTGGTAGCTGCTGGCCGTTATGACGAAAAAGACGAGGCTATCGGAGCTAACCACAATTCTGTTGTCAATGAAACAGCTTACTTGTGGACCGCCGATCCTGTTTATGAAACCAATAAGTCTTTCAGGAATCTCAGGGCTTATGTCTATGTCTTGGACGAGTCGCACGTTGTTTATGGCGAAGTGATGGAAAAAAAGGAAGTTTACAAGAACACTTATAACGCGGTTCGTTGCGTCAAGAACGTTGATGAATGATGTCTGCAAATATGGCGACAGACATTGCTAAAAACATTCAAAAATAGATATTTTCAAATTCTGTAAAAAAGCAAATGGCGAAACTGCGGTTTCGCCCTGTTTTGTAAAACGTCATCAAAACATAAGAAATATAAAGCAATTTCTTGCAGTTTTTGGAGCTACGGAATTTTTTAAAAAAGTTTTATGTTTGGTATGGTGTATGGATATTTAGCGAGTGTGGTATGAAAGTACTTTCGACAGTATTGAAATTGGCGTGTAGCCCGCTATCTGTATCCGATATTGCGTGGGCTAAGAATGATGACGATATTAATAGAGCGATAAGAAAAGCTCATGCGTATATGATTGCTAAAAAACCTCGAATCTATTTTAGCAATATTAATGTCGTGAATGATAAAATTAATCTTGATCTCGTAAATACGTGCGGCCATACGAGTATTTCCATTCCCACAAATCAAGATTTCTTTAAAACGTGTGGTAATAAAAAACTTGTTTTTGATATTGAAAATAACATAATTATCAAGAAAGGCAATGTCGCAAGCGCTCGTGGAATCTGTTTCTATGAGGTTGAAAAAAAAGTATTAGAAAAAGCCAATGAAAAAGAATTGAAAAAACATTTGAATGACAATGCTTTTGCGGGTTGGCTTGCTCCTGAAAAACTTTTGTACCTATATACGAACAAACTGCTCCGAATCCCGAATTTTGATAAAGCGAAAAATTTCTTTTGGGATTATGAAATCATGTACATCGGAAAAGTTGTTCATGAAAATTCTTTGAAATTGCATAAAGATCGTGAATCGTTTCTAGAAATTCTTGAATCAGAAATTGAAGAATACGAAGATGTTCAGGATGACATTGTTCTATTGTTCTTTGACGTTGATGAAAGGGATAATAGTCTTTTGGTGGGGAATGCGACATCGATAAACGAATTCCTAGCACCGTTGAACGAAAAAAGGCTTCCGTCTATCGAAACGCTTTCGGTGAAAGCAGAAAATGCGTTTGTCGATAAATTTAAACCTAAGTACAATGCAATGCTGTTCCATCCCTATTCTAAAAATGATGAGGGCTTGGACGCTTTCGAATACGACATCATTGATTACGCTATCGATGATAAAGTGACGCTCATGTTCAAGGAAATGGACTGGTTGGGCGGGAGTAACGGCAATTGCTTGGTTTATTGTAAAAATTCGAATTTGAGCGTCATGAATCCGGCTGATTTTGACGTTTTCCTCGAAAAGAAATTTATCGATTCCGTTCTCTCGTATTAATCTATTACATTTGCTCTTTTGCCTCAAGATGGCATTTATGAAACAGTTTGTTTCATGTACTAAAATAAAAATTTGATAATTGAGTAAAAAAATACTTGATTTTTGAATAATCTGGTAATTTTTGTTTCATTGAGGTTGCTTTTTTATTGTGGATGTTTTATCTTTGTATATAGATAAGACGAAATATGAAAACGATTTTTGAATATAGAGATTACCGCGAGTATGTGCGAGATTTTTACGAGAGCCGTAAAAAGTGTTCCGCATTTACGTGGCGCGAGTTTGCTAAACTTGCGGGCTTTTCTTCGTCGGGATTTTTGAAGCTTGTTTGCGATGGCAAAACGCGACTCTCGAAAGTAGGCGTTGAAAAAGTCTTGCACGCAATGAATTTGTCTGATGCTCAGGCGGAGTATTTTCGTGCGATGGTTGAATTTTGCGATTCGCAACAGCCTGATGTTCGCCGCGTTTCGTTTGAACGGATGATGAAAATTGCTAGCGAAAACCGCGTCGAATTTCTAGAAGCTAAATCGTTTGCGTATTTTTCGTCATGGGCGAATCCTGCGCTTAGGGAACTTGCCCCGATTATGAAGGGGGCGACTCCGCTCGAAATGGGGCATACGCTTGTTCCTGCAATTTCTGCTGCGGAAGCTCGTGAGTCTTTGGAACTTCAGGAATCGCTTGGGCTTTTGAAAAAAGATGAAAGTGGAAATTACGTGCAAACAAGCGGAGGCGTTTCGAGTTCCCGTGAAGTGGTTTCGGCAACGGTCGTCAATATGCAAAAGCAATATGCTCATTTGGCCGCCGACGCTCTTGAACGTTATTCGCGAGAATATCGCCACATCTCTGGAATGACGATGGGCCTCGACCGAGAAGCGTATGAACGCTTGGCCGCCGAACTCGACGCATTCCGCAAAAAAGTGGCGGAGATTGTGTCGAACGTGAAAAGTTACGATCGCGTTTATCGAATGAATTTACAGCTCTTTCCTTTGAGCAAAAAAGTTGGAGATGAAAAATGAAAAAAATCGACTTGATGCAAAATATATTTCCCATGGGGATTGCTTGTGCAACGGTTTTCGCGTTCTCTGCGATTCTTGCAAGCTCTACATTGTTGACAGGGTGTACCGGCTTTACCGAAGATGGAAATACATCTTATGATGAAGGCGAATTTGTTGATGTGCAAACAGCTTTTGCCTCGGCTCGTGTGACGGGAATGGGCAAGGCACATGTTGATGAATCTAAGGATTCTGTAACATTTGTAACTGAAGTTTTCGGGGGCTGCTTGAAGCGTAATGGAACGATTTTCTATAATCCAGACTATTATTCTGCAGATACAAGTCGCTTGGCCTATAATTTCCGTAATGATACTTTACAGCTTTCTTCTATTTACGAAGATAAAAATACAAAAGAGCTTGAGACGGTTCAGTTCGTTGGCGGAACCTCTGGCGTGTTGGATGGCACTTGGCGTTCGCAACCGTGCTTTTATCTCGATGGAGTTCATTACTGTAATAACGATGCTTATGAAAAGTTTATTAAAATCGATGGAGACAACGTAGAATTCCGTGCTGGTGATTTGCCAAACTATGATTATATGAACTCGGATTTTGTAGGTCAAGTATTCCGATTCTTGAGCAATAAAAGCTCCATTATGTTCGATGATGTTTTTTATTCACGTACTAACAACAATAGACCAGAGAAATATGGGATTACAGTTCAAGAAAAAACGAATAAGAGCATGAAGTTTACGCATGAAGGTCGCACGTTTGACCTGAAATTAGATTTTGTCCGTTATAGCGATAGCATGGCGGTGACGCTCTCGTCTAATGGAACGACATGCGTTGGCAATTACAGCAGGAAGAAAAACGTCCCGCCTGAATTATGCCGCGAAGAAAATGCACCTTATATGGAATTTTACGCAGAAGATTCGGATTCAGATGCACATGCGTCGAGATATCAAAAAGATAATCGTCCTGAATTTGAAAAATGCATCCAGGGGATTCTTGAAAGCAATGTATCTTCAAGTGCTGATTCTGGAAATGTTGATGCGCAAAATGCATTTAAATCGGCTCGTGTGGTTTATACAGGTAAAGTGCTCGTTGATGAATCGAAAGATTCGGTAACGCTTATAGCCGAAGGTTTTGGTGGATGTGTCAAGAAAGGTGAAGCGTTTATGTATGATCCGAGCTTCTATTACGGAGATTCTATGGCTTTTGTTTATAGTTTCCAAGGTGATACTTTGATGCTTACGAGGCATTATGTGCCAAATCCGTATGAAGTCCATCAAGAAGAATTTGATGAAACTCTTATTTTGGTGGGTGGAACTTCGGGTAAGTTGGGAGGCTCATGGCGATTGACTCAATGTAGGTATAGGGAAGGGAGTAGGTCCTGTGGCGCTGATGGCTATGACTCGTTTTTCAAGATTGATGGAAATAAGTTTGAATACCGTATTGCAGATATTGCGGACTATGATTACATGAATTCGATTTTTGTCGATGAATTGTTCATGTTCTTGGATAACCAAAACTCGATTCAGATTGAAACTCCGTTTTATGGTGGTGATGTCGAATATTTTGCTAAGACTTATGGAATTGTAATTCAAGAAAAAACGAATAAGAGAATGAAGTTTGATTATGATGGACATGCTTTCGATTTGAAATTGAATTATGCGAAAATAATGGACAGTGTGTCTGTAACATTAACGTCGGGTAATGTTGTTTGCAATGGGTTTAGCCGCGAAATTCCAAATATTACACAAGAACAGTGCAGTGAAGAAAATGCACCTTATTTAAATGAAATGGAATCGGGGGCGTATGGGATTAGAAAGCAAAATGCCCGTGAATTTGAAGATTGCATCAACGGAATTCTTGGTCGCGAAAGGAATGAATTATAGATTACTTCGCGAATAAAATGAATGATAAAAAAGTGTTAGGAGGAAAATGTTGTTTAATAAAATAAAAATTTGTGCAATTTTGCTGTGCATGCCGCAGCTTGCAAATGCGGCCTCAGACTTGGCTATGGATAATCCGCTACGTTTTGGAACTCGCTTGAGTTTGAATAGCGTTGGTGAAATTACGGATGCATCTTGGGGTGTTTTCGCTAGTGGGGTTGGCGTTGGTGCAACGTTTTCGTTTGATGCGTCGTACCGTTTTTTACCGTGGTTATATTTGCATGCTGGCGTAGGAATGGACTATCGTTATTTTGTTTCGGATAATCAGGTATTTGGGCTAAGTTGTGATGGTTGCAAAGATGCTTATTGGGATGGCGAAAATAAAGATTATCTTCTTTATTTGGAAATTCCATTGTTTGTCCAAGCGCATATTGCAGATATTGTCTATTTCGAAACAGGTCCCGTTTTTGATTTTAAACTCATGAGAAAAAGCGAATTTTTCTTGCCCAAAGAACATCGTACGGATAAATGTCAAAAAGACCGTATTTTCGGAGCTGGAATTTCAGTTGGGATTGGACATGTATTTTCGTTTGGACTTTTTGTCGATGTTCGTTTGTCGTACCAGTTGACTGATGTTGTGACCGTCGATAAAAAGTGTGACTGTTATAAGGTTTCCGGATGGAGCAGCCGTATGGATAAAGAGTCTGGTACGGAATCAGTTGAAAAATTATACGAGTTCAATGACGATTTTGCGGGGTCGTATTTTTTGCTCAACAAAATCCAGCTCGGTATTGGCTATTGGTTTTAGGGAATCCTTAAAATTTTCCTAAATTGTAGCCCATGAAAAAAATTTCTCTTACCGGTATTAAGCCGACGGGCACGCCCCATCTCGGCAATTATGTGGGCGCTATCCGTCCAGCTCTTGAACTTACAAAGACTTACGACACGGTCTATTTCATTGCGGACTATCATGCTTTGACGACTGTGCAGAACGGCGCCGAAATGCGTGCGAACATCTACAAGGTCGCGGCCACCTGGCTTGCTCTCGGTCTCAATCCCGAAGAATCGCTCTTCTACAAGCAGAGTGATATCCCTGAAATTTTCGAACTCAGCTGGGCTCTCAGCTGCTTTACGCCGAAGGGTTTCATGAACCGCGCACACGCTTACAAGGCAAAGGTCGAAGCCAACACCGCCGCTGGTGTCGATGTCGATTCCAACGTAAACATGGGCCTTTACTGCTACCCGTGCCTCATGGATGCCGACATCCTTATGTTTAGTGCAGACATCGTGCCGGTGGGCAAGGATCAAAAACAGCACGTTGAATTTGCTCGCGACATCGCTATCAAGTTCAACAAGCATTTTGGTGAAGACGTGTTCACCATTCCGGAACCGGTTTTCCAGGAATCCACGGGCGTTATCCCGGGGCTCGACGGTCGTAAGATGAGCAAGTCTTATGACAACTACATCGATATCTTCCTCGAACCGAAGGCTCTCAAGAAGCGTCTCGGCAAAATTGTGACGAACTCCCAGGGCATCGAAGAACCGAAGGATCCGGATACCTGCAATGTGTTTAAGTTGTACAAACTCTTTGCGACGCCGGAACAGACCGAAGCTCTCGCGGCCCGCTATCGCGCTGGTGGCATGGGCTGGGGCCACGCCAAGCAGGAACTCCAGAACGTTCTCGAAGAACATCTCGGTGCCGCCCGCGAAAAGTACTTCTACTTGCTCGACCATACCGACGAAATCGAAAAGATTCTCGCTTATGGTAAGGAACGCGCCCGCGCGAAGGCTAAGATCATGATGGACCGCGTGCGTCACTTATTAGGAACTTACTAAACGTAAGTTTCCTGCGACTAGGGAAGGCTCCGCCCTCCCCAAATATGAGACCGAATCCGCTAGAATCTAACTTGAATATGACGGTTGGCGGATTCTCTCGCGATCACGCCTCGTTGATACGAGGCGTTTTTCGCTCACAGACCCTCCTTTTCCAAATGCTGAAGTTGAAGGAAAGGATCGCTTGGCTTTAAAAAAAACATTTTACAAGGCTCTCGGCTTTTTGCTGAGAGCTTTTGTGTATATTGTACTTTATAAGAAATTCAGGAACAACAAAAATGATTGAAACCTCTCAATTCCTTTATCAGCTTTGGCGCGATTTTTCGTATTCATTTTGCAAAATAGACAATTTGGCTGAAGTTGCCGTTTTCTTCTTTTTGGCTTTCGTATTTTGTTGCCTTCGTAGAAATTCTCCAAGAAAAAAGTTGTGGTTGGCCGTTGCTTATATTTTTCCGGCTGTCTTGCTGGTGGGCTTTTCGTTAACACAAGCGTTATTTACTAATCATTGTGTCTTGGTGTTTATTCCTTACTTTATTGGAATGGCTTTGGGAAATATGTTCAATGCATCGAAAAAATTGCATTGGGTTCTTGTTCCCATAATGCCGCTGCTAACGTATTCTGTGATTGTATTTGCACTTGTTTATCCTCCTGTCTTTTACCCGTTTGCAGAAATTGTCGATGAACCGCTGCAGGATGTTGAATTGGATGAGGCGCAGAACGCTGATTACGAAATAGAAATGGTTCTGGAAGATGCTTGGGGGAATGATTCTCGCATCATAACAATCAGGGAACGGAACGACTCCGTTTTTTATCGTGCCGCCTATCACATGTGTAGTGTGGAGTCTAATATCGATTCTACCCAATGGCTGCCGCTGAATTCCGAAAAAGCATCAGCCGCTGCTAAAGCGTTAAAAAATGCTATAGAAAAATACGAACAGGAATATTATTCTGATGAAATTTGGGATGGTTATTCTGTTAGAATCGCGATGAAAGATTATAAACGCAAAACCAGTCGTCAATTGGGGTTGAGTAATGCTTCCATCCTTGGAATGCGAGGCGCTATGGCTATTGAAAAAATGATGCTTGATCTCATGCCTCCTCGCGAAATATTTACTGCGCTTTCTTCTTATGAAGTTGCAAAAAAATGTGGTGAAAAAGAAAATGCTCTGATTCAACAGGTGGAGACGGGCCACTGACCATTAACTACTCACCACTATTTATTAAATTACAGTCGTGCGAATTCTTTTTTTAGTTCTTTTGCTGATTCTGAACGTCTATGCCGAAGCAAAAAGCTCCGGTTCTGTTCAAAGTGGCAAACAGACGAAAAAAGCGCAAACTGCTGTTGTTGCTCCAAAGGCTACGGCCAAGGCTGGGGCTAAATCGCAAAAAACAAAAAAATCAAAAACAACAACGGTTAAGTCGATAAAGTCGGCCCCGTCCGTTGTGGCTAGTCAAGAATCTCCAATATTAGAAGCGGCTATTCCAGAAACCGTAACACCCTCTCTTGCAGAAGTTCCGAATAACGTTGTTGTTGTACGGGACACGGTTGTCGATACCGTTTATGTCGTTACTCCTGATACGGCTGAATTAAAACAAAATAAAGATTGCTACAACATTCCTTTGCCGCACCAGTCTGCTTTTTTGGGCAAAGGATTTTCTGTGGGCATTGGTGCTGGACTTTTCAATGCGTCGAAGGATTGCGATTGCTTGGGCGTGTGGCAAGGGCAGTTGGAATTTCATTACAAGGACTACATCACTGGCGGCTTTGACGTTCGCTTTTTTGGCGGAACGTTAGACCGGGATGTGATGCTTTTGTACCAGCGCTACCGCTTGAATACTCGGTTCCACAAGAGTTTCGCGGGGGCGGACTTTTACATCGCGGCTTTGCTTGGACTGGAATCTACGGACCTTTCGGAATTCCGCAAGGAAATTCGTGAAGGTGTTCATAAAGATAATCCCAGCGATTCTGGTAGTGTGACTTCGTTAAATTCAAATGATGGGGCTGTTGCGGATCCGTCTGCAGAACCGATAGATGATGATGGTA
The DNA here is from genome assembly GCF_017545445.1 of Fibrobacter sp. Taxonomy (GTDB): domain Bacteria; phylum Fibrobacterota; class Fibrobacteria; order Fibrobacterales; family Fibrobacteraceae; genus Fibrobacter. The sequence goes on along the minus strand of NZ_JAFWOM010000074.1, from coordinate 1,136 downwards.
ATCAGAATTCTACAGGAAACACTTCGAGTTCTTCTGACAAGGGGCGTAATTGCGAAAAGATGTTTTCGCTAGATGGCTTTACGCTTGGCGTTGAAGTGGGCATGGGCGTTGTTCTGTCACGGTATTTTGGACTCATTGGCGGGGCAAGTTATGAATTCAATTTCTCATGGACGCAACTAGTGACGTTCACTCCGGGAATTGCTTTCAACTTGCATGAGGTATGGCCTTGGGCGAACAAGAATCTCCGGTCAACGTGGATTTCTTTTGAAATGGTTTTTCAGCGATATTTCAACCGCGATGTGAATGAATGGGCCTTGGCCGGTTTCCTCGGTTTGCAATTCGGCATATAGCTAGGACTGCCGCTTCCGGTTTGACATCGAAAAACGTTTTTTCTATATTTGCCGTACCGATTTAATCGGAACCCTCCCAGGACCAATGGTGGTACCTGGGCGATAGACCAAAGGGACTCATTATGAGACAATACGAAACGATGGTGATCATCGACGCTATGATCTCTGACGACGCTATCAAGGCTGAAGTCGAGACCATCGGCAATAACATCACCAGCGGCAACGGCGAAATTCTCCGCCGTGACGACTGGGGCAAGCGCAAGCTCGCTTACACGATCAACAAGCGCCAGCACGGCTACTATGTCATCTTCTACTACAAGGCAGAAGCTGCAACAGTCGCTGCTATGGAAGCCGCTCTCAAGCTTAACGAAAACGTTCTCCGTTGGATGACCCTCGCTGATTATCCGATGAGCGAAATCGTTTATGACCAGACTCAGGCACAGACAACCGAAGAAATCATTCCGGTTGACGCAGAAGAAGGGGAGGCTGAATAATGGCTTTTGAAGATAAGAAGCAGGCTACTCGTATTCGCCGCAAGAAGACTTGCTGGTTCACTGAGAACAACGTCAAGTTCATTGACTACAAGGACGAAAAGACTCTCCGTCGCTTTATCTCTGAACGTGGCAAGATCATTCCGCGCCGCATTTCTGGCACTTCCGCTAAGTATCAGCGTATGCTGAACGAAGCTATCAAGCGTGCCCGTCAGATGGCTATTCTCCCGTTCGTTTCGGACAGCATGCGCTAATAGGAGGAACTAGACTATGGAAATTATTCTTAAGGCTAACG
>NZ_JAFWOM010000073.1 GCF_017545445.1 Fibrobacter sp. | reverse complement strand
GGGATGTGCTCGACAAACACATTTGTGATTTGTCATGCCGAATTTATTCCGGCATCGGCTATTCCAATTAAGCTAAAACATGTTACATTAGCTATGGCTTTGACTTTGACGATGCTTTGTGCTCGCTTTCTCTTTTGTAAATTCTTTCGATTCTTGCAAACGGTTGTTGACAAAGTAAACCGTCCGACGGACGACCCCTTGTTTTTGAAGTTGCATCATTTTATATTATAGGAACCACCTTAGTAGTGTGTTGCCGGGTTTCACCAGTCTAGTGATGCTCCAGAGTTTATATATGCGTTATTATATGATTCAAAAAGGACAATGCTATGGCTAGACCGATTCGTGAAACTCCGATTCTCTATGGCGAGGATGCTCGTCGTTTTCTTGAAAACATGAAGATTCGCCGACCGGAAACTCCAGAAGCTCGTGCCCAGCGCTTGCGCGATTACGAGTTTATGAAAAAGGCTTACGAACGTGGTATGGCTGAACAGCGTGCTCGAGAAGAAGCTAATGGAGGTATTGATCCATGGTTCAAGAAGGTATAGATATTGAAAAATTAAGTTTTATTTGGATAAGACCATCTTATTCTGTCAAAAACTTTAATTGTGGCGATCGCGATTTAGATGATTTTATTCTAAATCGTGCGTTTGCATTCCAAAAGCATTTGCTCTCTGTGAGTTATGCTTGTGCTGATGCAGATTCTGGTAAAATGTTGGCTTATTGCAGCCTTGCAAATGACAGGGTGGCATTGGACAATTTCAAGGATAAAACAGAAATCAACCGATTCCGCAAAAAGAGCGGTTTCCCGAACGAAAAACGTTTAAAAAGCTATCCTGCGGTCAAGCTGTGCCGCTTGGGCGTTGATGTCTCGGCTAAAAAACAGCGAATTGGGACAATAATCCTCAATTACATCAAGTCTATGTTTGTGATGGACAATAAGACTGGGTGTCGTTTTTTGACGGTTGATGCGTATTTGAACGCCGTTCCTTTCTATGAAAAGAATGGCTTTCGGTTTATGAATTCTGAAGATGACGATCCGCATACAAGGCTGATGTACTTTGACCTTATGGATTTGGTCGCGTAATTTTTGCATCTCCAAAAACAAAAAACGCCAAAACTCATGGAGCTTTGGCGCTTTTTTGAAATTTGATTGACTGTTCGTGGATTAAACCAAACCGATTGTTTCGTCGAGGCCGAGCGCGATATTCATGTTCTGAATAGCGGCGCCGCTAGCACCCTTACCGAGGTTGTCGATAATCGTCGTGACCTGCATGATGTTTTCGTTGCCGAAAACCTGGATGCGGGCGTTGTTCGTGTCGTTGCAAACAGTCGGGTCCAAGCGACCATTGAACAGCACCGGAGCAGCTTCGTAAGGCAAAACCTTCACAAACTTCGAACCTTCATAATGCTTGGCGAGGATTTCGGTCAAGTCTTGCGGGCCGACCTTCTTCGTGAGCATGTTCGGGAAGATGGCGACCGTCACGGCCATACCTTTGTAGTAGGGGCCAAGTACCGGGTTGAAGAACGGAACGTTTTCAAGGCCGCAGACCTTCTTCATTTCGGGGAGGTGCTTGTGGGCGAGCGCTAGTGCGTACGGGGCGGGAGCCATGATTGCTTTCGATTCGCCGGCCTTGTGGCTCAAGTTTTCTTCAGCTTCGTATTCGGCAATGAGCTTCTTGCCGCCGCCGGAGTAACCGGTGATGCTGTAAGCGGCGAGGTTAGCGCTCTTCGGGAGGATTCCCGATGCAACGAGCGGATGGACACCAAGGATAAAGCCGGAGGCGTGGCAACCGGGGTTTGCAATGCGCTTGCTCTTGGAAATCGCTTCGCGTTGGGCGAGGCAGAGCTCCGGCATGCCGTATGTCCAAGCCGGGTTCACGCGGTGAGCCGTAGAGGCGTCGATGATGCGCGTGTTCGGGTTTGTGCAGAGGGCGGCACTTTCGATGGAGGCTGCATCCGGCAGGCAAAGGAACGTCACGTCAGATTCGTTGATCATCTTCTGGCGTTCGTTCACGTCCTTGCGGAGTTCCGGATTGATCTTGAGGATTTCCAGATCGTTGCGCTTGGCTAAGCGTTCGTAAATTTGCAGGCCGGTCGTTCCTGCTTCGCCATCTACAAAAATTTTGAACATTTTTAGGTATTAGGTTTTAGGTTGTAGGGGTTAGTGATTGGTAGGAAGTTAGAAGTAGGAAGTCGGAAGTTCTATAATCGCGGCAAAGCCGCCAATTAATACTGTCTACCGTCTACTTCCTACTGCCTACTTCTTACTTATTCGCTCCGCAGCACTTCTTGTACTTCTTGCCGGAACCGCACGGGCACGGGTCGTTACGACCGACGTCCGGGCCTTGGTGGCGGACTGTTTCCTGCTTCACTGCACGACCGTCATAGAAATACCATGCACCGCCGACCTTGTGGAATTCGCCAAGTTCGTGGTGGTTGCGGGTGATGTTGCCTTGCTTGAAGCGGGCGACAAATTCGACCCAGCCGATGTTCTTTTCATCTTCGGTCTTGGTCTGCTTGATTTCGATGCCGAGCCATTCGGATTCGCGGCTCCAAGCTTCGACGCTCGGTTCATCAAAGTCGTCACGCTGGGTAGCTTCGAGGGAGTCCTTGAGCCATGCAATTTCGTGCTTGGCGTAAGCCGTGTAGCGGGAACGCATCAATGCTTCCGGAGTCGGAGCGAGAGTCATCTTTTTAATAATCGGTTCGCAGCAGTCGCAATAAGCTTTGCCGGAACCGCAGGGGCATAAATCGTTTGCCATAGTTAAAATCCTTATAAAAAACTGGGCTAAAAATACAAAAAAATGGTGCGCCTGTGGAGCCCATCGCACTTTTTTTACAAGTCCCAAGTCTATAAAAAGAGACCCCGGCAACGGAGGCCGGGGTGACAAATTGAAATTGTGGTAGGCACGACAATTGGATGTACTAAGTTTTAACAGGATTGCCGCGTCCCCTTACAGGGTCCTCGCAATGACGTGGGAGCCGAGTGCAATAGGAACGCTTGCGTTCCTATTGCCGAGGCGAACCTGTCATGCACTTGTGCAATGACGTGGGAGCCGAGTGCAGCAGGAACGCTTGCTTTCTCTATTCTAAACTACAGGCACTTCTTCAAGAGCCAGAATTCTTCCTTGCCTTCGCGGCCCGGAATGCTGTTCGTGGGCTTGATACGTTCGACAATGTCGAATACGCCGTCCAAGCGTGCCATGAGTTCGCCTTCGCTCATGCAGTGCGGTGGACCTTGCATGGTCTTGCCGTTCGTGAGCGGGTACATGAGGCAGATGAACACGCCGTCGTCCTTCATCATCTTATAGCAGACTTCGAAGAACTCGTCGCGGCGGCCCGGATGGATTGCCGAAAATGTGCCGTAATCGTAAATGATATCAAATTGCTGACCGCCACGCTTGGCATCCTTTGGCGAAAGCGTGAACAAGTCGAGATCGAGCGAGCGCAAATTCTTGTGCTTGCGGCTCAAGTGGTCCAGTTCATCGACTGCGGTCGGGGCAAAATCGACGGCGAGAACGTCATGTCCACGCAAAGCCCAAGCCTCCGCATCATAGCCAAACCCAGCACCGGGGATCAGTACAGAACCGGTTGCGGGGCATGAGGGGTGCTTGAAGAATTCAAGCAGGGCCGGTGTCGCCTTCTTGAAATTCCAGTAGTCCTTGCCTTCGGCATAGAGGTTGTCCCAGAATTCCGGGAGGTTCTGCGTTAACATTCTTTACCTTCCTTTTTGTACGCAAGCTGCCCACAGGCGGCG
>NZ_JAFWOM010000072.1 GCF_017545445.1 Fibrobacter sp. | reverse complement strand
TATTGATAAAAAAGAATTACGAATAATATATATATCGAAAATTTTTTCTAAAAAGCCCGATGATAGTTTTATCTCCCTAAATGCTGACGATTTTACTTCTGATGAAGAATTTGATAAAATAAAAAAGAATTCATCATTAGAGTGTCTTCAATACACACAACGAAACGGTTATTATGGTAGTTGGGGATATGAGAAAGGCCTATTTTCATATAACTTCTCAAATATAGAGAAAGAGGTGGACTCAAGATACTCATACGACAAACGCGAGGAGATGATAAAATCTAAAGTTGATGGTAAATTAAATCTTTTAAGAAACAAATTAAAAGAAAAGAATTTTGACTTGTCTGAATGCAGTAAGAAAAATATAAAAAAATTACTGGAAACAGTTTCTCCCGAAAAATTTACATGTCATTTAGAAAAACAAGACGAAAAATTCAATAATTTTGTCATTTATCTATTGCGGCGTGGATATATTGATGAAAACTATTTTGAATACATTTCAAATTTTTATGCAAATTCTTTAAGTGTACATGAAACACAATATTTACTTTTGATAAAAAATCAACAATCGCCAAATTTTGAATTGATATTAAGTAGTGTTGATAAAGTGATTAAGAGGATTAAAGATATAGAATGGAGTTTGTCGGCTATTCTAAATAATTCAATGCTGTCTTACATATTAATTACAGATGATTATCATTTAAAAGATTTTTTAGAAACACTACGGAATTATAAACTATTAAGTCATGATGATTTTTTCTTAAGCAAATTTAGTGCCGGTTCAAATTGTTTATCGAGGCTGTATCAAGGCTTGTATAAGTTTTTGGGACATGAAAATAATTGGATTAATGTAATCTTTGATAATGAAGAAATAAGTATACTGTACTACTTCTTTATATATGTTGATTTTGAAAAAACAGAAGAAAATATCTTGTCTTATTTAAAGAGAGATGTTTCCTTCTTGCATCTCGACAACATTGAAAAAGAAAAAGTTTCTTCTAAAATTAATTATTATGGTCTGAAATTTAATCTTTTAGAAGACACTATAAAATATCCTATTTACAATATTATATTGGATAACAACGCTTATATAATATCAAAACAAAATTTTGATATCATAATCAAAAATGCATTTGCCGATGCTGTTGAAATGCCGATTAAGAATTATTTTACTCAAATATCCAAATTGCAAAATCAAAATGTAAAGACGTATGTTGTCCAAAATATTGAAACTTTTGTTAAGGAAGTAGTTCTTTCTACAGATGGATCAATAGCCGAATCTGAAGATGCTTTTGTCGAGTTGTTGAATGATAATATATTGCTTACAGAAACAAAAATTGAATTAATAGAAAAAAATGACTGCGTAATTTCTGATATAACAAAAGTCAAATCATCAGAAATAAAATTTGCAGATGGCGATGAAAAATCAGTAGATATTCGAAATTTGTTATATAAGTATAAAAAGGTGAGTCCCACATGGTCTAATGTTATTGAAATTTTCAAGATTGATGGAAAACAATTGGCAGACAGCCTAGTTGATTATCTGAATGATGATCAGATTATTACTGAATTGGTGAAAGAAAATCCTTTAACGGAAGATGAATTAAAAGACAAAAATGAAAATTATGATTTCATGTTAGATTTCTACAAAAAAATAATACATGAGAGTGCTTTGTCTTCTGAATGTTTTTTTAAACTGATGAAAGTATGTCATTGGAAATTTGGCAACATGTCGTTCGAATCTGTTGAATATGAAAAGATAAATTGTCTTATAGAATTACGATTGCTTCAGTTGACTTCAGAGAATTATTTTGGAATAAAAAGCAATTATGCAGATTTACTTCCGAAATTTATTGTTACATATTTTGATGATTTTGCGGAGAAATGGAGTGAGTTGAAAATAAAAATCACTTTTGATGATATGAAAATGTTCTTGGATAGCAAGGAATTAAGTAAAGAACAGAAAAATAAGCTGTTATCAAGTGATTTTGATATTTGGTATGCGGTAAGTCAACAAGATGATGCTTTGACGTGGTTAGGACGAAAAATAATAGAACTAAATTTAGAAGGAAAAGTTCAAGTGCCTATTGCGTCTGTTGTTGCTAATATGGATGATGCAGATAATGTTCTAAAACTTTTGTGTTTGCAAGGACGTAATTTGAAGGACAATGAAATAATAGACTTGGTAAACAACAAATTGGATGAATCCTATCGTATCTGTATCAAACGTGATGGAAAACGAGAAAAACTTCCAAATACAAGTATGAATAAAGAATTGTGTGCTATATTAAGTGAAAAGGAAATCATATCTAGCTATCAAGAGGATGGTAAAAAAATTAAAGTTATACAGAAAAGAATGTGATTTTCGTTTGATTTTTGAAAGGTAGTTCGAATAAAATTTATAATCACAGGGAACTCCGATGCGAAAGAAACCGTCAGAACTGGATTTTGAAGAATACATCCGTCAGGTCGAGCCCACCAAGCGGGAAAAGTCCTACGCATGGTCTACGGCTATCGGCTTGCAGCAAGTCGATGGCCTGACTCCTTCGGATTATTTGCTTGAAATCGCCAAGAAAAACATTGAGGGCGAGATTTCCCTGAACAAGGCTCAGGCTCTCATTGATTCTTATTATGAATCGAAGACTGAACGGACGGAAGACCAGGACGAAACGGAAGAAGCGGATAAGGTTTCTGCCCGCATCGCACAAGTTTTGAGTGAAAAGGCGTTTAGCTTTTCTCCGTCTTTTTTGATAGCTATTCACAAGCGTCTTTTTGATCGGGTTTTCAAACATGCTGGAGAAATCCGCAAATACAACATTTCGAAAAAGGAGTGGGTGCTGAACGGGGATTCCGTGATGTACGGAGCTTCGTTTGAATTGCGGATGGCTTTGGATTATGATTTTGAACGCGAACGGGAGTTCAATTACAGCGATTTGAGTATGGACGAAATTGTCCGTCATTTGTCGTCTTTTGTATCGCGTCTGTGGCAAATTCATGCTTTTGGCGAGGGTAATACGCGTACGACTGCGGTTTTTACCATCAAGTACCTGCGTTCCATGGGATTCAAGGTGGGGAACGACATTTTTGCCAAGAATTCGTGGTATTTCAGGAATGCACTAGTTCGTGCCAACTACAAAAATGTGGAAAAGAAAATCAAAGAGGAGCCGGAGTATCTTGAAAAGTTCTTCCGTAACTTGTTGATGGGCGAACACAACGAACTAAAAAATCGATATCTGCATGTTGATTACAAAAAGCCTCAGGATCGCAAAAATGTCCCTGTAAATGTCCCTGTAAATGTCCCTGTAAAAAATAGACGGGAAAAGATTATTGCCGTTCTTACCAAAGATCCTCATATGTCCGCCCAAAGGCTTGCCGAAGAATTTGGTGTTACTGAAAAAACAATCAAAAGAGATTTGCAGTTACTGAAACAGCAAAACCAGATTGTCCGTGTTGGTGCTGATAAAAACGGCTATTGGAAAGTTACAAAAAATTTTAAAGAAGACTGATTTTGTCCACAATTCTCCTTTCCATCAAGCCTGAATACGTTCGCAAGATTTTCGAAGGCTCAAAGAAATATGAGTTTCGCAGAAGTGTCGCGAAACGCAAAGTTGACCGAATTCTGATTTATTCAACCGCGCCTGAAATGAAGGTGGTTGCGATGGTTGAAGTGCTTGGCATTTTGAAAGATTCCCCGAAAAAACTTTGGGAAAAGACACATGCTCATGCCGGAATTTCTCGCCCGAAGTTCATGGATTACTATGCTAACAGATCAGTGGCAGGTAGTGTCAAGGGTCTTTCGCAAAAATAGTTTGTCCCAACATCAGATTTAGGCTACATTTTCCTTCTTGCCGTTTTTCTCCAGTTCCCGTTTAAGCTCGTTTTCTTTTTCATGCTCGTAGAGGTGCTTCATGTTCAGGTACCTCTTGGTGCCCCATTCTTTCGTCGCAACGTATCTCAGCCTGGCACAAACAAGCATCAGTGCCGACTCTCCATCCGGAAAACAGCCCACAACCCGTGTTCTTCTG
>NZ_JAFWOM010000071.1 GCF_017545445.1 Fibrobacter sp. | reverse complement strand
GAAAACGCAGCCACCAAGGACGGTTCCATCCGCTTTGGCGTCACAGTCAAGATGCTCGACAAGAAGACCAAACGCGAAAAAGTCTATAGCATCGTCGGCGACAAGGAAATCGACCCACTCCAGGGCCGCATCAGCATGAAGTCCCCCATCGGCGAAGCCTTGCAAGGCAAAAAAGCCGGCGACACCGTAGAAGTCCAAGCCCCCCGCGGAAAGATCATTTACGAGATATTAGAAGTCAGTTATTAAAACCCTACAATTCGTCATCCTCGTCCGTTAGGGAGGGGATCCATAAGGTTTATAAATTTACGTAGGATTCCGTCGTAAACACAGATACGAGAAATAATGGATTCCCTACGCTTCGCTTCGAGGATGACCATTCCGATAGCAAATCACTTCCTACTGTCTACTTCCTACTAAACAATGTTCATCGATACTCATTGTCATATTGATTCTTACGAACGCCATGCGGGCGAATCATTCAACACGCTACTCGAGCGATTCCGCACATCAAGCTTCGCCAGCGTTCTCAGTTCTGCCAAAGAAAAAGCGGCAGCCTCCAAAATTACACAACCCGAAGCGTTTATCCACGTCGCTTGCGACCCAGCAGATTTCGATTACGCACGCACGCTCAGCGAAAAATACGATAACGTCTATACCGCTTACGGCATCCATCCCGAATACGTCGAAACAGAGACCGCCGAAGACGAAGCTCGAATGCTTGAATTTTTGAAGCATCCGAAGTGCGTCGCCTGCGGAGAATTCGGTCTCGATTACCATTACGGAGCAGAGACAAAAGCAGCACAAGTTAAACTTTTTGAACGCCATTTGCAGCTCGGCATCGAAAGCGGCAAGCCTCTCGTACTCCACCTCCGCGAAGCCGATGACGACGCCCTAGCCGTACTTCGTACGGCCAGTTTGCACAACCGCAACGTTCACGTTCATTGCTTTACCGGCACGCCAGAATTCGTCGAACAGCTCCTTGCGCTAGACGCGAACATCTTCGTCGGATTCACGGGAATCGTCACGTTCAACAACGCCCAAAGCGTCCGCGACGCAGCAGCGCTCGTTCCGTTAGAACAAATGCTCCTGGAGACAGACTCCCCTTACATGGCACCCGTCCCCTTCCGAGGCAAGCCATACCATTCCGGCTATATTCCGTTCATCGCCGACAAACTCGCCGAAATAAAAAACGTGCCCGTAGAGGATATCTACAAGCACTGCCGCGAAAACACAAAGAAGTGTTACGGCGTATAATAGACGAAGGCGTTTTTCGCGACGTTCGCATTGACAACGTTTATTCCAAAACGCATCTATATTATAATAAAAAAGGAGATCCCGGAACGGGGTCCGGGATGACAAGTCAAATGTGTCAGGGATGACTGTTCAAAACAGCAGGCGACTCCAATTCTTCATAAAAAGGAGATCCCGGAACGGAGTCTGGGATGACAGTTCAAAAGAGTCCAGAATGACAATCGGGGACAACTTTTGCTTTTAGGCCTTTACTTCTACAACTTCAGCTTTTTCCGACATCGTTCCTTGAGTCGGGACGTAGTAATGATCCCTCATGTACTCTAGAGCCATTTCAGTATTGAGCGGCTTGCTGAAGTAGAACCCTTGAATCAAGCGGCAACCTTCACGATAAAGGAAGTCCAGCTGCTCCTTGGTTTCGACACCTTCTGCAATAAGATCCAAATTCAAAGACCTTGCAATGCCAATCACCATGCGGGCAAACGAAGCATCTTCTTCATTATCCGCCACGTGATCCACGAAATACTTGTCCATCTTGAGCGTATGCACCGGATAACGCTTCAAGTACGAAAGCGAACTATAGCCCGTGCCAAAGTCATCAATCGAAATCTGGATGCCCATGTTCGAAAGGGCTCGCATAATTTCAATCGTCTTGTCGGCTTCGCTCATTGCAGTATATTCCGTGATTTCAAGCTTCAAGTTACGCGGATTCAAATTCGTTTCCGTCAGCACGCGACGCACGTCTTCGACCATGGAATCCATCGAGAACTGTTTTGCGGAGAAGTTCACCGCCACCTGGATGTCCTTGAATCCCATATCGACCCATTGCTTCGTCTGCTTGCACGCCATTCGCAAGATGAGCGCGCCCATCGGCACAATAAGCCCCGTTTCTTCTGCAATCGGGATGAATTCCGCCGGTGAAATGATGCCGCGTTCCGACTGGTTCCAGCGCACAAGCGCTTCAAAGCCCACAATCTTGTTGCCCGCCCTAATATCGACAATCGGCTGGTACATCAGCACAAATTCTTGAGCCTGGATAGCCCTGCGAATTTCGAATTCGAGCTTGTAAAGCTTCATCGCCTTTTCGCGAATGCCGCCGCTAAAGAACTGGATACCGCCATGGTTGATACCCTTCTTCATATCGCGAAGGCTCGCGTTCGCGTTTGCAAGAATATCCTCAACACAATCGACATCCTGATTGATGACAATGGACATCGAAACGCTGATGTACAAATCCTTGCCTTCCAGAGGAATCGGCGCTTTTACCTTATTATGAATATTGCGAACAAGCGGAATCAAGTCGTCATTCGGATCGCGGCTCTGGATGTTATGCAAAATAATCGCAAACACGTCCGGCCCAATACGAGCGACACAATCGTCCGGACGGTCAACGGATTTAAGACGGTCCGCAATCGTACGGAGAACGTTATCACCAATCTTGATGGAATAAGAAGCATTAATGGCGCCAAAGCTATCAATATCCAAGAGAGCGACCGCAAAAACATAATCGGGGCGTTTTGCCGCCATATCAACATCGTTTTTAAGCTTTTCGAGGAAATACTTGCGGTTATAAACGCCCGTCAGAGCATCTTGATAAACATTATTGTAATTTTCAAATTCGCTAGACTTATGAACCGCCGATTCCGCTAAGGAACCAATCACACGAATCGGGTGCCCAGTTTCGTTGCACTGGACACGACCGCTAATCACAAGTTTCACATTATTCTTGGCGGCATCGAGCAACGTTAAATTGCAAGAGAACGTCCCAGCCGCCTGCAAAGCCTTGTTGAGTTGCTCACGGAAAACATTCCAATCGCTTTCGATAACACGATTTTTCAGGGGTTCAAACGAATCTTCAAGGGTAGAAGTTTCAGCGGCAAGCAGTTTGGCAATACGGTTCGACCAATAAACCTTCCCCGTCGCCACATCAAAAGTCCAGAATCCATCCGATGCGACATCAATCATCATCTGGAACATTTCGTCTTTTTCAAGGAGATCTTTTTTCAAATCGCGAATAGGTTCAACAACCTTAGGCTCCGGAATTTCCACATCGTTGCGAATTTTTTTATTGCGGTCCGATGGGAATTTGTAAAAAAGAGCAACATAGGCTAAAAATATAATAGCCATAAAATAGGGTACAAAGCTAAAAACCCGATCGTTAAAATTCAGAATACTAGGGATCGTTTCTGCAAATAAGATGCATGCTAACAGGATAGCAAAGCGAAGCACCACATGTTCATCAAATAATCTCATGACAACCCAATCTTTTTAATTACACTTAAAATAACAAGAAATATTCCCAAATGGACGATATGAAACAAATTAGTAATGATTTTTTTACTCCAAGTCCTAGTATTCCAAGTTGGAATAGGTTTTATGTTAAACAATAAGGACACTTGCAATTTTTTTCGCAAGTGCCCCTCCAAGTTCTATAACTCAATATAGCATAAAATTTTCAAAAAATCAATAAATCAAAAAAAATGAAAATTTTTCGTTGTAAAAAGAAAAATAAAATAACAACAAATCGTAATGAAATTCAGCAACGGCGCGGATTTTGTGACTATAATCACAGCAATTTTCTACACAAAAATCTTTTTCGTGTGCAAATAATCACAAAAAAATTTTTGGTGAAATTTATATTCTTATCAGACACAAATGATGTAAAATTTCGTAATTTTTTGGGGAGCTACACGCTATTAAACCACTCTCAAATGTAAAAAATAGCTCCAGTTATGCAAATTTTTTGTTTACACAGCATTTTGCTCGAAATCATTACATCAAAATCCAAGCACTGCTATCGCGCCAAGCCGACCACAAACAGGGTCCACAATCGGTGCAACATCTAAACGAACACTTTGGTGATTCTTGAAATGACTAGCCTTTTGCTCAAACATCTCAGCTTTAGCCCCATTCTTTTTCGCTAACCTTCTAAAAACAAAACCCATCGCTACACCAGCACCACCAACTACAGCAGATATCGAACCAAAAACAATTGCTAATCCCGAAGCAGTCGGAGCTCCATCATCAGGATGTTGTTTTGCAAACTCGCGATCGCTATCCAAATTTAAAGCACCATAAGTAATTAAAGCACCCCCACCTATGGCTAACGCACCGCCAACAATAAAGAAAACCGTAGAAGTATTTCTTTGTTTATCCTCTTTATACCTATGCTTGTAAGCTTTTTCCACATAAAATCTAGCACTATCCGCATCGTAATTATAGTCAAACATGTTTTTAAGTCCATCAACGGATTCTGTTTGTACCGATTTTTCAACGAGACTGCCATCATTTTCACTTGTTTGAGCAAAACAAAAAGCAGCTGCAATAAACAAATAAACTAAAACTTTTTTCATTTACACACCTCCACTGCAAATAATATAATAAAACTAAACAAAATAACACACAGTTTTTTTATTTACATAGCGTTTTTCTGGATTTGGGCAATGGTCTTCATGACCATCAGGCCAAACCCAAACTTCATCTGCAAACGGGCAAGAACCACGTTTTCCACCAACGGCGCAATGGTCAGTAGCATTTTCAAAGAACAAACTACCATCATACTTCACATTCAAGGCAGAAAACACTCCCGTTTTTAGCTCTTTACGCAGCGGTTCTAGCAGAGATTCATCAATTTCAAACATTTCACGGAGTTCTTGCGGAGCAACGCTTAAGAACACAACGGGATTCCACTTGATACGGTCAACCCCGATTGATGAAGCCCACGTTATGAGTTCCGGCACGGTTTTCAAGTTTTTTCGATGCAAAGTCACTTGCAACGAAATCGTCGCAATTTTTGCATTTTTCTTATTCGGTGTTGATTTTACAAGCGTCTCGTCCGAAATAGAATTCCGTACGTTCAGCAACTTTTCGACGTTCGCTTTCCAGCCGTCAAATTGTTCCGATGCCAAATGGCTCACCTTTATGTCGCTACACGCATGTAGCAGCGTAGCCATTCCGGCTTCGTTCCCCCACTTTCCGGGAAACGTTCCATTCGTCGTCAAGTTCAGCGGAATCCCAAGCGTGCGGCATAGTTCAAGCAGTTCGTCGAAATGCGAATAGAGCAGCGGCTCCCCCATCGTCGAAGGAATGACTTCTTGCAAAATGCGTTTGCCCGATGCATCGAGTTCCGCGGCATACTTTTCAATCGCTGCACGTGCGACTGCGTAAGGCATCTCACCCATGCCAAACTTGCGACAGACTTGTGAGCACTGGTTCAAAAAACACAGCGGACAATGCAAATTGCATTTATCTGGATTCGTAAGTAAAGTAATGCGACGCATTTTTAGACGAGAGACTATAGACGAAAGGGTGGCAGGGCCGCAGTAGGCAGTGGTTAGTGGTTAGAGATATGGGGTATGAGTGAATGCAATAAGAGCCGTATCTGCGAGGGGTTCTGTGTAAGGAGATCCCGTCCCCTTTCGCGGACCATGACTACTAAGCAGCATAGCTGCAAGTAGTCAAAGTGAACGGAGTCCGGGATGACAAACGCGAAGGGAACCGTGTAAGGAGATCCCCGCCTTACTTCGACAGGCTCAGCACAGGTCACGGGGATGACAACGCAGGGAAAAAGTCCGAGACGAGAGACAAAAAAGTCTAATATTCATTCGTCTCTCGTCTGTAGGACCGCAGGTCCGTTCTTTCGTCTAAGTTCTATGTTCCCTCAGGTACTTTATCGCGGCAAGGCCTGCGATGGCGCCCTCGCCCACGGCTACTGCGACCTGGAGCGTTCCGCCCGTGCAGTCGCCGGCAGCAAAAAGCCCCGGAACTGTTGTCTGGAAATCCTTGTCGAGCACGAGTTTCCCTGCATCGAACGCGGCACCTGCCTTGAGCGCCAAGTCCGTAGCGTTCGCACTGCCCATAGCCACGAACATGCCGTCAAAATTGGCTTCAAGGCCATCATCAAATCGCACGCCTTCAAATTGCCCCGCCCCCTTGAGTCCCGTAATCTTGCGGGTATCAACCTTTACGTTATCAGGGAACGTCGCAGTCACGTCCATGCCGTTCGTCAAAAGCGTAACGCTACCTGCTACAGACAAAAGTTCATTTACTTCGTGCAAAGCGTATTCGCCCGACCCAAGCACAGCGACATCCTTTTTACGATAAAAGAACGCATCGCAAACGGCGCAGTAGCTCACGCCGTGGCCTTCCATTTCTGCCATGCCGGGAATCGGAGTCTTCTTGCGAGCGGCACCCGTCGCCATCACGCAGACCTTTCCACGGTACGTTCCGTTCAAGCCGGTCGCCACAAAACCGAAACCGTCAAACATGAGATCAGTCACCTCATCGTCAACAATTTCAGCACCTAGTGCAAGAGCCTGTTTTTTCCCGACTTCGGCGAGTTCGGCCCCCGTCATCGGTTCTTTCAAACCAAAATAATTTTCAATTTTATGAGCCTTTGCAAGCGCACCTACGTCCTTCCCTACAAGTTGAACGTCAAGTCCTGCTCGCAGACCGTAAAGAGCCGCTGACACTCCAGCCGGGCCATAACCTAAAATCAATATATCAGACATAAGAACCTCCAACCAAAAGATACGAATTTATTTATTTTAAATGGTATCATAGAGATGGATTTTTTGAACATGAGTACGATGTTGCAACGCTACCCGACGCGCGACTTATTTGTAGAGGCTGGATATGGTCCCAATTTTGCGGACCAGCTTATTCAAAATGCCTATAGCAAACTTTTTGAAGGAGACCCGATAGATGAACGAATCTATTTCGAGGCCTCCGACAGCATGGCCTACATTATCGATATCGGGCACGACGAAATCCGCTCCGAGGGCATGAGCTACGGCATGTTCCTTGCCGCCCTGACCGACCACGAAGAGACGTTCGACAAGCTTTGGAATTTTACAAAACGTTTTATACGCAACAACGACGGTCCGCACAAGGGATATTTTTCATGGCAAGTCAGCACCACTGATTTTTCCATGATCGATCCGGGTTCCGCTCCAGATAGCGAAGAATACTTTGCCGCAGCGCTCCTGATTGCAGCACAAAGGTTCAACCGCGACGACCTCCGCCGCGACGCAGTGCAACTCATCACCGACATCAAGTACAAAGCTCCAAGCGATCTTGTCGGCCCCATCATCAACCCCGAAAACAAGCTCGTCAAGTTTTCGCCCGTGTATGGCAACGAGTTTACCGACCCCAGCTACCACACCATGGCGTTCTACCGCATGTTCGCAGAAGCTACGGGCGACAACTCATGGTTCGAGGTCGCACAGGCAAGCATTGACTTTTTGCAGAAAACAGCGCACCCGGTCACTGGGCTCTGCCCCGACTACTCCGAATATGACGGTACTCCCAAGGCCATGCCTTGGTTCCCCGAAAGCAACAACTTCAGCGGTGACGCTTGGCGTGTCGCCCTAAACTTGAGCCTCGACTACTCCATTTTCCGTGGAGACGAGAGAGAAAAAGAACTCTGCGAACGCATTCTGAAATTTTTCCTGAACTGCGACCCCTACCTCTCGGATTACGCCATCGACGGAGGCCCCTATCCGCACCAAGGCCGAAACGCAACTCCAGGGCTTATCGCCATGAATGCCGCCGCCACGCAAGTGCTGCCCACGAACGATCCGCTCATCACGCCGTTCGTAAAAAAGCTTGCAGCGCTCTCCGTGCCTTACCGTTTTTGGCGCTATTACGATGGGATGCTATACATGATTGGGCTTCTCGCGACAGCGGGAAAAATCACACTATAAGGAGTACGCATGAAACTTCCATTCATTCTATTCATCGCGGCTGGCTCTTTGGCCTTGACCGCATGCGACGATGTTCGAGTTGAAAAATACCCGAACGGGAACGTCCGCTTCGAAGCCACCTATGTCAACGACAAGAAGGAAGGCATCGAAAAGGAATACTACGAAGACGGTACGCTCAAGCGAGAATCGAATTTCGTAAATGACCGCCGCGAAGGCCTTACCAAGGAATTCTACAAGGACGGCACGCCGCAGTCGGAACTGCCTTATGCAAACGGCTACATCGAAGGCACGGTCATCCGCTACCACAAGAATGGCAAGGTTGCCTCCAAAGCCCCGTACAAACAAAATAAGCAAATCGCTTTTGGCGAAACGTACAATGAAGACGGCTCCCCCGCCACAAGCGGCAGCTACAAGGACCCGCGTGACGGAAATTCCTACGAATGGATTGTCATCGGCGACCAGCTTTGGACTGCAGAAAACATGAACTTCGCCACCGCATCAGGTGCAATTTGTGCACAGTGCAATCACTGGGGCCGTCTCTATAACTTTGAAAACGCCAAGAAGGCCTGCCTCGAAGGTTTCCACATGCCAAGCAAAGCCGAATGGCAAAAGCTCCTCAAAGTCGCCGGTAAAAAACCGGGTGTCGCCCTCAAGGCTGGCTACGGCTGGGATCCGATCAAGCCGGACTCTCCCATTTTCGGTAACGGCAAGGATGACCTGGGATTCGGAGCAAAAGCTGGCGGTGCGCACTTTGCCAAGAGCGACGTACCTATAAAAGAACGCAAATTCGAAGAAGCCGGCAAAAAAGCCTACTTCTGGACAAGCGAAGGCGAAGTTCTCGTGTTCTTCCACGACAAGGACTTTGCCAAGTTCGAACAGTTCGACCCCGAATTCGGTGCCAGCCTCCGCTGCTTGAAGGACTAGTTAGTTATTGATCAATAGTCGATGGTCAGTGGTCATTAGGCAAAGCTCTGTGGCCTGCGGCTAGAGGTTCCAATGCAAAACGCCTCGGTAAAACCGAGGCGTTGTTTTCGCAAGAATAGCGGTAAAACAGCAAAGACAGACTGTTTAAGGCGTTGTTTTCGCGATTTTGTGCTACCAAATTCAACTTTTTGCTCATTTTGGTAACACATTTTTTACTTTATTCAAACAAAACTTGAGTTTGAATCCATTTTTTATGCTACCAAATCAGCTTTTTTGACATTTTTGGTAACACAAAATGAACAGATAAATTCATAATTCAGTTATTTTTCATTAATTTATTCAAATTTTGTATTACCAAATTACGATTTTTTCGACATTTGGTAGCACTTTTTCGGATTTTAGGGCTTACCAAATCGAAAAACTACAGCTTCGCATGAGCCGCAATGGCGTAAATCGCGGTCACATCCTTGGCCTTGAGCGGTACGAATCCCCAGCCGTCGCCCGGATTCAGCTTTTCGACAAGCGTCGGAATGTCTTCTTCTTTCGCGCCGAGTTCGGCGAAGTTAATCGGCATGCCGATAGAATGCAAGAAGCGGCGGAACGCCTTGATGCCCTCGAGCGCTGTCGCTTTCGGGTTTTCGAAGTTCATCTGGCAGCCAAACACGCGGGTTGCCATCTGAGCAAAACGCATCACATTATGGTCAACCACGTATTCCATCCATGCCGGCATTATCACCGCGAGGCCAGCACCATGAGCACAGTCGTAAAGTCCCGAGAGTTCATGTTCAATCGCGTGGCTGTTCCAGTCCTGACTGCGCCCGCAACCCACAAGGCCATTGTGTGCTACCGTACCGGCCCACATGATGTTCGCACGAACTTCGTAATTGTCGGGTTCGGCCATGGCGCGCGGCCCTTCCTTGAGCATCGTGATGAGTAAAGCTTCGCAAAGGCGATCCGTCGTTTCGACTTCCATAGTATTCGTGAAGTAGCGTTCAAACACATGCGCCATGATGTCCGTAATGCCGCAAGCCGTTTGGTAAGGCGGCAACGTGCAGAGCAATGCCGGATTCTGCACCGCAAATCTCGGGCGAATCACGTCAGAACCAATGTCGCGTTTGAGCATCCCCTCTTCTTTTGTCACAACAGAATCGCCACTGCCTTCGGAACCTGCGGCAGCAATCGTCTGCACCACGCCAATCGGGAGAGCCTTCGTGACTGGCAACTTTTTCGCATAAAAGTCCCAGAAATCGCCATCGTAGAGCGCGCCCACAGCAATGCCCTTAGAGCTATCAATGACGGAGCCTCCGCCCACAGCAAGGATGAAATCAACATCGTTTGCACGCACCATTTCGATGCCCTTGTAAATCAAGGTATCACGCGGATTCGGCTTCACGCCACCGAGTTCCACAAATGAAACGCCCGCAGCATTGAGCGATGCCTTAACGCGGTCAATCAAACCGGAACGCACCGCAGAGCCACCACCGTAATGAATCAGCACCTTCGTGCCGCCATACTTTTTAACGAGTTCACCGCATTCGTTTTCGCGGTCTTTACCAAATACAAATTCCGTGGGGCTGTAGAAATTAAAGTTATCCATATTCCATCCTATTATCAAACCGGAGATGCCCGCCTTCGCAGACATGATAAACGGCTGCATAAAATTTTGTTTTATAAAAATACAAGAAATCCCGTCCGAAAGCAGGATTTTTGCAAAAAAGCCGTTCACAGAAAGAAACACACTTCCGCAAACCCCTTAACGACATTCTTGAAAACATCTTAACATAAAACATCCTCGGCATAACCGAGGAATTTTAAAAAAGAGATCCCGCAACAAGTGCGGGATGACAATGCCACTAGAGATTGCTTCGGCGACTCTCGCCTCGCAATGACAACTCTAATTAGATAATCACTGGATTCCCTCCCCTATCGAGCAAAGCTCTCCAGGGTCGAGAATGACCGTTTTAGACAAACACTGTCTACTGCCTACTTCCTACTACGTTGTGCCGTGAGCATAAAACGCCTCGTATCAACGAGGCGTGTGTGCGAGATAATCGGCTTCTTAAAGTTCTTATTAACTCTAGCCGATTAGGTCGTATATTCTGCGTTGATTTTCACGTAGCCGTAGCTCAAGTCGCAAGTAAATGCGCTTGCAGAAGCTTGGCCGATGTTCAGCACGAGCGTTACTTTGTATTCACGCTGACGAACCACGGCATGCAGTGCAGCCACTTGTTTTTCATCCAGCTGTACCGGACGGCCACCTTCGAGCACCTTGACTTCACCGAAGTAGAGGTCCGTGTGTTCGGCGACCATGTTGCAGCCGCTAGAACCAGCACTGCTGAGGATACGTCCCCAGTTCGGGTCTTCACCGAACATAGCGCACTTGGCGAGGTTCGACGTTCCGATGAAACGGGCCATGCGGAGAGCTTCTTCGTGGCTTTCCGCTTTTTCGATGCGGAGTTCAATGAGCTTCGTAGCACCTTCGCCGTCGCGGACGATATCCTTGGCGAGGCTCCGCATCACAAGCATGAGTGCTGTTCGGAATTCGCCCTGTTCGCTGAGCGAGAGGTCTTCGTACTTGATGCCGCTCATGCCATTAGCAAGCATGATGCAAGTGTCGTTCGTACTGGTGTCGCCATCAACCGTAATCGCGTTGAAGGAATCTGCAATGTCGGCACGGAATTCAGCAAAGAAGTCAATCGGCAAAGCAAGGTCGGTCGTAATGAAGGCAAGCATCGTCGCCATGTTCGGGTGGATCATGCCAGAGCCCTTGCAGGCGCCACCGATTGTCACTACGCCCTTTTCCGTCTTGATTTCTACGGCATGGCTCTTGAGTGCAAGGTCCGTCGTGAGGATAGCGCGGCCAAATTCTTCGGAAGCATCTTCGTGGAGTTTTTCCACGAGCTTCGGGATGCCGGCTTCAATCTTGTCCATCGGCATCAAGTGGCCAATCACACCCGTGCTGCAAACAAGCACACTCTTCGGCGTAAGCTTCAAGGCTTCTTCGGTGAGCACAGCCATGCGTTCGGCATCGGCATAGCCCTTTTCGCCCGTGCAAGCGTTGGCGTTACCGCTGTTCACAATCACGGCGGAGGCAAAGTGGGCATGTTCGAGGGCAGCCTTGTCGTAAAGGACCGGGGCGGCCTTCACCTTATTGGTGGTAAAAACGGCGAAGCAGCGGGCAGCCTTTTCGCTCTTGAGAAGAGCCATATCGGCATTGCCGCTGGCCTTGATTCCGGCGCAAATTCCAGATGCGGTAAAGCCCTTGGGGGAGCAAACGCCGCCTTTTTCCAATACAGTGTACATAGTATCTCCTAAAAAAGAAGCTTTCTTTGCGATTCGGGGTTCGCAACGCCCGTTAAAATTTTTACCTTATAGAGCATGGAAAAGATCATGTTTACACAAGAGGCTTACGACAAGCTCGTTAAGGACCTTGAAAATTTAAAAAATGTTGAACGTCCCCGCGTACTTCAAGAATTAGTTGATGCCCGTGCACAAGGCGATTTGAGCGAAAACGCAGAATACCATGCCGCCAAGGAGCGCCTCGCCGCTATCGACAACATCGAAATGCCAAAACTCCAGGACCAGCTCGCCCGTGCCCAGGTGATTGCTTTTGATACGAATTCCAACACCATCAAGTTCGGTGCTACCGTCACGGCCAAGAACTTGAAGACCAAGCGCGACATCGTCTACCAGCTCGTCTCCCCCGAAGAAGCCGACGCCCTCAACGGCAAAATCAGCTTCAAGAGCCCGATTGGTGCAGCCCTCATGGGCAAAACGCGTGGCGATGTCGTCGAAGTCGTGACCCCGAAGGGCAAGAATCAGTTCGAAATCATCGATTTCAAGTAATCCAACTAACATTCCATGTTCGTAACGCTCATCGGCAAAGACCAGTTCAGCAAGGACAAGCGAATCGAGAAATTCCTCGCTGAAACTCTTGGCGACCGGATTTCTGATCCGATGGCCAAGCAGGTGCTGTACGCCACCGACACCAACATCGCCTCCATCTCCGATGTCATCATCGAAGCGTGCGATTCCGTGTCGATGTTCTCGCCGGAACAGGTCATCGTCGTACGCAAGGCCGAAGCCATGAAAGCCGACGATTGCAAGGCAATCGCCAAATGGATTCCCCATGCGGCAAGCGGCAAAGTGCTCTTTGACTTCGAAACGCTCCTCGCCAGTAGCGAACTCTACAAGGCGCTCTCGAAAGTCTGCAAAGTCGAAAAGTACGACGTGCCGAAGCAGTACGAAATGGCCGACTGGATTTCCGCCGTCGTCCCGACGCACTTCAACAAGGCGATAGAACCTGCGGCATCGCAATACCTCGCCGAAGCACTCGGCAACGACACCAAGCTCGTGTGCGAAGAAGTCGATAAAATTCTCCTTTACGCACCGGACTGCAAAAAGATTACCCTCGACCTCGTGAAAACGATGGTCGTCTCCCAGCGCGACATCCCGACTTACGAAATCGAAGGGTTCTTCGGGATGCAAGACGCCAAAGCCTACGTCCAGAAGCTGAACGAACTTTTGAATAGCGGCGTGGATGCCATCCGCATTTCCAACACGCTCTACAGCTACGCGCTCTCGCTCTTGAACTACGCCTCGCTTACCGCAAAAGGCGTTTCACCCGAAGAAGCTGCCAAGAAAATCGGCAAGAACTACTACATGTTCGTCAAGAAAGGCCAAGCCGCCGAATGCTGCCGCCGCTGGCGTAAGCCGCTCCTTATTCGCGTGCTGCGCCGCCTCGCCGACCTCAATTACGAAATGAAAAGTGGCAAATGCCCCACCCGCATGAGCCAGGAACTCGCCCTCGCCGCGCTTGTGGTGCGCTAGCCAAGCATTTTTCAGATTACATCACTGGATACTTCACGGCTTTTCGCCGTTCAGTATGACATAAAACGAAAAAGCCTACGCAACCGACCGCGCGAAGTAGAATCGCATATAATTGAATTTTCAACAACACGAGCACCCTCGATGTGCAGCGATTTTATGATTTCGGGACTGGCGTTCACGCGATCATTCCGGTCAATTTTGGAGACTCCATCCAAATTATGGAGTTTGTTGGCCAAATTCAGTGCATATTTTACATACTAAAAACAAATTTCTTCCTTTTAGTATGTAATTGAAAAACAATTACTTTATTCATTACATACTAAAATGCGATTTTTGCGAGTTTTATATGTAATTTTTGTATCCAAAAGGGCTGTTTTGATTCATTTTTCACCCCCATAAGGCAATGTGGGGCGTTTTTTATGCATTTTGGGGAAATTTTTCACCCATTTTTACATATAAAAACCGCATTTTTCCGATTTAGTATGTAATACAACAAAATATATGGTTTTTACATGTGGGAAAAACAAGCAAAACCATTTTTTCAACATAAAATAGACATAGAAGCTTTTACTAAACAAGGGCATCGGCACAAGTCGGTCTTATAAGGGCCAACAAGAAACACATTTTATATTTATATTTATCGCATAAACAAAAGAAGGAACTTCCAATGGAATCGCCAACCAAAACACCTACCAACATACAATCCAAAACACAACCCCCAAAAAATTACATGAAAGCGGGAATCGTCGCGGGAATCGTCATCCTCGCAATTGTTTTGTTCAAGTGCAATATCGGCTACAATAGCGCGACACAGCTGCTCGTCAAGCAGTCTCCGTTCGGCACGCTCTCCTGTATCGACCACGCCGGGTTCTACTTCAAAGGATTTGCCAGCATCTACTCCTACGACAGAACCAAGGACTTCTATTTCAATTCATCCACCGAAAAAGTCAAAGGCGAAGGCTGGGAAGGCGGTGACGACGACGAGGACGACATTTCCGTAACGCTTTCCCGAAACGCAAACGCCGAAATTAGCGGCTACCTCAAATACCAGCTCCCGACGGACTGCGATGACCTCGTGAAGATTCATCGCGAACAACGTTCCGACAAAAAACTCAAGCATGACCTTGTCCGAAACTCCGTGCTTTCGGCTGTTAGGAAAACCGCACCGCTCTTCACCGCCGAAGAAGCCAAAGTGACAAAGATTGCTGAATTCAGAAGAATTGCCGAAGACCAGCTCACCGAAGGCGAATACCTCACCACAATCGAAGTGCTAACCGAAAAAGCCGGCGAAGACGAGTTCGATTCCGAAGGAAAGATTATCAAGAAAGCCGAAACGCAAGAATACAAAGTAACGAAACTGAAACTGGACTCGAATGGCAACCGCATCTTGACAAAGCCCTCCGCACTCCGTCTTTACGGCATCAGAGTGGTGCAGTTCGAAATCCAGAACGTCCGCCTCGATCAGAAAGCTCAACAGCAGCTCGACATCGTGAAGGACCGCGAAATGAAGCGCGTATCAAACGCTACGGCAGCAGAAACCGCAAAGCAGGCCGCCATCACCGCCGAAGCCGAAGGTAAGGCACGTATCGCACAAGCCAAGGCCGATCAGGAAGTGGAAAAGATCAAGGCTGTGACGCAGGCCGAAAAGGAACGCGACGTGGCCGTTCTCCAAGCTCAGAAGGAACAGGAAGTGGCCCGCCTCGAAGCGTTGAGGGCTCTCGAAGTTGCTAAGAAAATCAAAGCCGAAAAAGAAGCTGAAGCAGCCGCCAACAGGGCTCTCGTCAGCGCAGGTTTGACTCCGCAAGAACGCGCCGAATGGGACTACAAGACAAAAGTCGGCGTTGCAGAAGCGCTCGCCAAGTCCGCACACCCGCTCGTCCCGGAAATCATGATGACGGGCGACTCCAAGGGCGGCGCAAGCACAGCCATGGACGCAGTAGGCTTGAACATGCTCATGGGACTTACTGAGAAGCTGTCGAAGTAAACGCATAAAAGTTTAAAAAACAAAAGTCCCGCCCATCGAGGCGGAATTATTTGCGTTTACAGAATTTTAATACAGAATTTTTATATATTAAATTTATACAAACACAATTTATCTACAAATTTGATAAGCTTATGATTATAACGAAGGCCACAATTAGCAAATTTTGTCTTTTGGCATCAATTTTATTCGTTGCCGGATGTAATGAATCAACCTCATCCGCGCCAACAACGTCAGAAGAAAAAAATCCAACTTTATACTCTTCAGTCACCCGAATGCAATGCAAAGACTCTTTAGAATCCGCCAAAGATTCTAAAATATATCTTAATCGCAACAATCCGAATGATGCGGTATATATCGGTGATTGCGCCGGTTGCACAAACTTAACACTTTCGATTCGCGATTTTTGCGAAATCTCTGCCGATGTAGCCTTAAACATAACCCAAGATACCCTGTTTATATCATACGCAAACATACAATCAAAGTCCGAATGCACCTGCTACAGAAGCCTCACCTTCAAAGTTCCTAATAAAACAGAATATAAATACGTCAAATTCAAAGACAAAGTTTTCAATTTAGCACCATCAAATATGCTGATTTCCTGCTTACCTGTTGAATACAAAGAAGGCTACTGCGTCCACCAGTAAAAACAGTGAAAGAACTTTTCACAAAAAAACTCAAAAGGGTAGTGTCAAGGGTCTTTCGCAAAAATAGTTTGTCCCAATATCAGATCTAGGCTACATCCACCTTCGCCTTTTTCATTTCCTTTTCATATTCCTGCATCTTTTCATGCTCGTAGAGGTGCTTCATGTTCAGGTACCTCTTGGTGCCCCATTCTTTCGTCGCAACGTATCTCAGCCTGGCACAAACAAGCATCAGTGCCGACTCTCCATCCGGAAAACAGCCCACAACCCGTGTTCTTCTG
>NZ_JAFWOM010000070.1 GCF_017545445.1 Fibrobacter sp. | reverse complement strand
TATGCTAAAGCGGAAGAAATGAGACAAGATTAAAAAGAGGAAATCAAGCCGGAAGCCTTGATTATATTGGGTTTGCTTGTCTCATTTTACCCGATAAATGTGTGTTTTTTGATTTTGCCGTTTTTTCGTAAATTTCGCCATGTGTTCTTTCGATGCGAAAATGTCTCACGAGTGGTGAGACATTTTTATTTTATTGAATTGGCGTTTTTGAGCCGTTTAAGGCGTTTTGAATTTTTATTGAAAAATGGGGTGCGGACATTTCGTGCGGACATGTTTTTTGAGTTTGTCGCATTTTGTGAGACAAAAAAAAGCCTCGGTTTTGTCCGAGACCCTAGAATTTTGGCGGTTGGTGTTATTTGCTTGGGTTGCTGCTTTTCGTCTTTTTCTTTTGCAGTATCTGCGAGAACTCTTCGATTGTTGGCACGCAGAGCGTGTCTTTACCGTAATTGCTGGGTGAATCCATGTCTCCAATGCCTGTTCCCATGCGTTTTGATGTGGCGTAATGCTTGACCATTTCATGGACTTCAAAGGCGTTGAACGGGTATTCCATGCGGTCAAAACCATAGAAGTTGAGCACTGTGCCAATGTGTGGATCGTTGAAAGTGAGCTTTTTGTATTTCTTGGCGAGCTCTGCGGTTTTCTTGAGGAGCAGCGGGAGCAGGAGTTCAAGCTGGCTATCTGTTTCGGCTTGTTCGGGGGTCTTTTGGTTGGCTTGGTAGTCCTTCCAGTTCCTGAGTGCGGCATGCCAGTCGGAGAGCGGAAGGCCGGATTTCATCTTCCAGCCGGTCATTGCGTAGTAGTTGTAGAAGCGTTTTGCACAGTCTGCGGACTTGCCGATTGTGGCGGCGTATTCTATGGCTTCGGCTTCGCTTTGCGGGTGGTTGCCTGCGTTTGTTCTGGAGTTCTTTGCGGAGCGTTTGACGCTGAAAACGCAGTAATCGTCCTTAATTCCTTCGGAGTCCTCGGAGTGCATTATGAACTTGATGATGACGATAAGCGAGCGGCCTGTTTCTTGTGCACCATCCATTTCGAAGAGCACGAGACGGTCACCGACGGAATACAGGCGGTCAGCCCTGCGGATGACGAATGTCAAGTCGCCATTCAACAGCGGTTCAAATTTCTTTTTAGTGACTTTCAAGATGTGTTCCATAAGTTACCTCTTGATGTATTGCCAGGACTGTGGCGGGCGTGTCGCTCCGAGGTCTTCCAGCTGGAGCCAGTTCGGTTCAAATTCGTCGGCTCCTTCAATTACCCATCCGTAAAGTTTGCCGTTGCCTTTGTACTTGATGATTTCTTCGCGGGAAACGCAGGATTTAGCACAGATTTCATCAGTAATTTCTTTGATTTCGAATGCTTCCGTTACAACCATACGCCCATCGATGCTGCGGACATCCGTATTGTAGATGTAAACGGTAGCGTCAAGATAGCCGCCTGTTTTCGGGGCTGTCTTGCGGAGTTCCAGTGTTTTCTTGCCCTGATAAATGAGGTCTGCCCATTTACCGTGCATGCTCATGAGTATGTCTTTCATTATGCTATCCTCGATAATGTTGAAAGAAGCTTGAAGATTATGGCGATCATGAGGCCGAACGCGAACAGATTGCCAAGGAAGATGATTATATGGAGGCTGTAGGCCTTGAAACCGTGCCTAATTCGGTGCTTTAGCGTGTCGAAATTGCCCATTTCGGTGCGCTTTTTTGAGGTCTTTTGCATGTTTGGCTCCTTTAAAAAAGACCCCTTACGGGGCCTTGATTTTGAGTTTTTTGCCGTTGAAGCTCTTGAGAACTTGCCCTTTGTCTAGCCATCGCATCCGCACAAGCGTTTTGTTGTGGTTGTAGATGGGGCCTTGGTCTTCGTCGAGGGTGTTGTAGTGCGAACCGGCACAGATCTTGACTGCATAGTAAACCGCGTTGCGCTTGAATGGTCCGATGCCTGCGTGTTCCAGCATTTCGCGAAGGAGCTGGTCGGAGAATTTCTTGCTGAGAAATCCGTGATAGTTCACATCGTGGATCATCCACGCGATTGCGAGCTTGATATCGCCAATCTTCGGGATGAACGGATTCACGACAGATGGGCCGCTGCGAAAATCAGTGATATAGCCGGGGTGGATTTCATAGACGAGGACTCCGGGGATGAGCGAAGACTGGATTTCGATGTGCATCTTGTACTGGATTTCCCAGAGGTCGGTGCGGTCCATGTATTCTTTCCATGTCGGGATGTCGGGGCGAATGGCTAAGTTCATTTTATCTCTTGTTGATGATGGTGAGGGTCGCTTCGTTGTAGTCCTCGGTCATGTACTCGATGACCTTGGACGTGGCGTTTTGATAGATGATGTTCGACTTTTCGTCGTGTTTGAAGGCCGCAAGGATGCAACCTTGTGTGTCCTCCGGGCGGTTTCCACCGTGGATGCGAACCCCAGCAAATCCGGGCACGTTCAAAATGAGCGGGAGCGGTCGCTGGAAGCGTTTGGAGTGCGTAATGATGCACTGGTATGTGCCTGCGGGGATTGCCGTCTTTCCGGGAACTTTCGGGCCCGTGCGGACTGTGGGTTCCATGGTGTAGCAGACGAAATGGCCCTGCGGGTCGTATTCTCGTGACCGCCATGTCTTGAGGTCGGTGTCGAGGTATTCGCGTGATATTTTCATCCAGCCGATGGTGCGGTCCGGGAGGAAGATTTTGCGTTCGATGTTGATGTGGATGCGTTTGAATTTCATGGCTAGAAGTTGTTGAGTAGGTTGATGACGATAGCGAAGCCTAAGATTTCGGCTGCCGTGAGTGCCGTGAAGGCGATAATGAGCTTGTTGGTGCGCTGCATGGTTCCTTGTTGATTGGTTAGTACCCGTGCGGGGGCTTACACCCCGCGCCATCCACTCCATGGCTGTCTTTGCAACGGGCTGTGGTCACGAAAATGGCTAGAACGTGACCGTGATGGTAAGGACTGCCGCCGCTACCCAGTAGATGACCTTGCGGATGTCCATATCTACGATGCCGTAAACGATGGCCGCCGCAATGTCAAGGATGATGAGGACCAGCGGAAAGATTTGTTGTTTGCTCATCCCTTCTCCCACTTTGCAAGCAGGTCGTTCATTGCCGCGTGGGGGCTTGTGCCTACGCCGCGCATGAGTTCCTTGCCTGCCGATTGCCTGATGACGACTGCATAACCGTGCGTGTAGTCCGCTTCGAGGGAGAGCTGGTCGCGGAAGAAGTCGAGCGTCTCTTTACTGTTCGGCATTCTTGACTTCCTCTGCGTCAACTTGGATGTCGTTGAAGTTCAAGCTGATTTCGTTCCAGCCACCTTCGGGAACATCGGTGTTCTTGGAGCGGAAGCGGAGTGCCATCTTGGAGGACTTCACGAAGATGGAGTCGTCAAGGAGCTGCATGGCCTTTTTCCATTCGTGGTCCTGGATGTCGATGCGCTTGAGCTTGAGGAGCATCGCCGTATTGATGCGGCCCTGCTTGTCAACGGAGAACGCCTGAGCGATGACCTTGGAAAGCGTCGGGTCGGTGTCCTTGAGCTTGTCGTTAATCCACTTGTCGATGGTAGTCTTGACCATCTGTAGGCGTTCGTCGAAACTGATGGTCTCGTCAATGCGGCGTTCGATGCAGAGGTTCTGCGAGAAGTTGTAGAGGAGGATGTTGCCTTTCCAGCCTTCGCGGACCTTGTTGTCCTTCGCAAGTTCCTTGAGGTACTTTTCGATAGAACCCACGATGTCGGCCTTTTCGCTCGCGAGCTTGTCGGAGAGCTTCTGCACCTTCTTGATGATGGATTCGACGAGCTTGTCCTTTTTCTTGTCTTCGGGACGGATGTATTCTTCCGGGACGGGGCGGCCCTTGGAATCGAGCCAGTTGCCTTGTTTGTCTTTTTGTGCCATAAGTTACCTACTTGGTTTGAGTTGTGTGTTGTTTAAATTCGTCGGGAGTCATCGCCCCCATGGTCTTGATTGCCCTGATGAGCGTCTGTGCGTCATGCATCGTTATCCATCTTACGTGGTCGATGCCTGTGAGACGCTTGACGAACGCGTCGAGGGCCTTCTTTCGGTCTGCGGCGGTCGTCGCCCTGCTCACCTTTGCCCACATCGCCTCGATTGCCCTCAGCTGCCTGGGTGTCGCCAAGTGTTTCTTGCGTTCCACGAGGTCGTTGAACTTCTGCACGTTGCCGTGGACCTTTTCGCGGAGTTCCTTGATGAGCTGGAAGCGCTGTTGCGGGTTCAGTTCCTTGGAACTTTGGACATGGTAGCGGTCGTTAAGCATGTCGCGGTACGCTTCGTCGTTCAGCCCGAGGAGCCTTGCAAGGCCGTGGATGACCTTGAAATCCTGTGCGCGGCGGTCTGCGGGTGTCATTGGGCTACCACCAGCATCTGTGACGCACTTTCAATGATTTCATTGTCGAGCGTGTCCCGTTGGTTGTTGCGCATGAGTTCGCGACTCCACATCACGAGGTGTGAAAGCAGACGGAAGTTGCGGCGGCAAGTCTTTGCGCACTGTTCAATGACGTTCGGCTCGTAGTTCTCGAATCGGCTATCGATGTAGGCCTTGATATCCGCATCCTTGAGGAGCTTTGCCCTGCACGGTGCACTGATGCGGCTGTTCAACTGAGCGTAGTGGTTGCGGTCACCCTG
>NZ_JAFWOM010000069.1 GCF_017545445.1 Fibrobacter sp. | reverse complement strand
TACTCACCCGTTCGCCGCTCGGCATTGCTGCCTCGCTCGACTTGCATGTATAAGACACGCCACCAGCGTTCGTTCTGAGCCAGGATCAAACTCTTCATTGATTTTTTAAATAGTCTGTCCTGTTTTCCGTAAAAGACTTCCAAGAAATTTTCTTGGGCCGTCACTAAGCACATCTCCGATTCCTTCAATATTCCCGAAAGTCTCGCGGGCTTTCGTATTTTCCTTTGTTCTCGGCTTCCGTTTCTTCGTTTCGGCCTCGTCTCTCAGGAACGGCGCCAATTATAGAATTTTCAGGAACATTTGCAAGGGGTAATTCTGAAAAAATTTCACTTTTTTTCACTTTTTTCGATAGAAACGGGATGTATGCCGCCCGCGCTACACAATGTCAACAGTCTATTAACAGAAATCTTTGAGACTCCCCGGCCGGCAGATGGCGGGTCGGGGCCCGCCATGACGTTTTTGTGCCAGGGCACTTGGCGATTTTTCCAAAAATAACATGACGTATTACAAAAAAGCCCCTCGCAGTAAGCGAGGAGCCACGAATCCATTCTATTTCTTTATTTAACATCGCAACCGGCGCTCGGATTCGTCCAGCCGTTTTCTGGGGGAGCTTCGCCCGCCTTCCAGCAATGGAGCGTGTCGAGCACGTCGCCTTCCTTGAATGTGGACCAGTCCGTCACCTTCTTGAAGTTGTTTTCCAGAGTAGTGTTGAATCGGGTCATGTAATGGTCAATCAAGTATTGCGGGCATTCCACCTCTTCGATGTAGTAGGTCGGATTGTCCGCAGCCATGTACCAGTCAGCAAACCAGTGGCAACCGCGCAAAAGATTCGGAAGGCCGGCGTCAGCGAAAGCCGCGTCACACATGTCCTTGACACAGGTCTGGTAACATTCCAGAGAGCCTTCGGTGCCGCAGTTCGTGTTTTTCTGGCATTCAGTCAAAAACCCGCCAAAGCCCGCCCCCCAGTTAAAACCGGCACCCTTGTTCACCTGGGTAGAGAGCGCGTCAAAGGCACCCACGCCACCGCCCGGAACCATCAAGTCAAACTGGCCCGCAGGCAGATTGGCATTGCCGCCCGCCACATCGTTACCGATATTGGAGGCCATCACCACCAGGTGTTTTCCCTTGAGCGCCTTATGGGTCGCCTTGGGCGGGTTATTCTCGAACTCATCCTTAAAGTGACCGTCGTACTGCAAGTGATAGCACTTGCCGCACTTGCTATCGGCAGTGCCCGCAACGTATGCATAAGAAAGAGTATCATTCACAGCAATTGGAGCCATGTCCGTACAAGTGAACACGCCTTTTTCCTTTTCGGCGCCGCAAGCGCTTCTGGTCCCGTTGTAACCGAACCAGGACTTCGTCACGTCACCCAGGGTAAAGGTGGGGACTTCAACATCGTGGACGTTGCAGTTACGCGCAGTGGCAAGTTCGGCAAGATACGCCTCGTTGGAAGACGTGTCCGCACGGGTTATATCGTTAGCACTTTCCCTAAGCCAGGAGCAGTGCGGCTTGCAGGCGTCCCAGTAACGCGTATTCCAGCCACGCTTCGCCGTAGCACTGATGTCCTTGGTGTACGCAGCCGAAGGCGGGCCATAAGATTCAAGCGTCGGGAATCCACTTGCATCGAGTTCCGGTTCCTTGCTGCTAGAGCTTTCGGGAACCACTTCGGCACTGGAGCCCGGAACCGCGCCGCTCGATGTCGGGGTGACCGCCGTGCTAGATGTCGGATTGCCAGCAGAGCAAGATGACGAATTTAAGGATGAACTCGCCGGCAGGTCGCCAACATTGCTGGAGCTCGTTGCGGAACTAAGCGGAACATCAGCGGAACTCAAAACCAGATTAGAACTGCTTGAATTCAGCCCAACAGAAAAACTGCTTTGTTCCTCCCAAACAACACTCGATGAAGAAGCCGTAACAGGCGGAGTAAGCGGAGATGGAGAATCATCAGAGCAAGCATTAAACATTGCACAAGCGCCCGCAGCCAACAAAGAACTCAATAAAATTTTTTTCATAATCATCCTTTCAATACCTCGTCTAAAATTAAATTTAATCCTCTAAAAAAGGCACAAAAAAAGTTTTTTAAAAGAGTTTTAGACGGTGTAAGGCGACCCCGGAATAAATCCGGGGTGACAGGCCGAGGTGACAGTGCATAAAAAAAGCCCAGGAGCACGGAGCTTCCGGGGCGTTCACAATTGCTATCAGGCGTTTGCCCCCCCCCTTTTTAAAAAAGTGATGCCCACATCCTTCGACTTCGCTCAGGACAGGCTCCGGCGGGCATGACAAGTAAAAGAGGTCAGGAAAAGCATTCCCAACCACTGTTTACTAACCACTAATCACTAAATCTTCTTCAACACGAACATGTGGCCAGGTGCCTTTGCAGGGTCAAGCTTCACATAGTTCTTGTTGCCGCGCCAGACATAGCTTTCGTCCGTCACGATATCCTTCAAGAAGAAGAACGAATCGTTCTGGAGGCCAAGCTTTGCCATATCGAGCTCTACGATACCTTCTTGCACGTTGTCCATATCCATGTTGCATACGCAGAGAATCACGTCATCGCCGGACTTCTTGGAATAAGCCATCAGTTGGTCATTTTGTGCGTAATGGAATTCAAGGTTATCGTATTCCTGCAATGCGGCATGTTCCTGACGGGCGACATTCAGACGGCGAACAAAGTCTTGAATACCCGGGCCACTCCAGTTGTGTACTTTGTACTGATACTTTTCACTGTCGGCGAGTTCTTCCTTGATCGGGCTCGGGATGTTTTCGCAGAGTTCATATCCATTGTACATACCCGTAAGGCTCGAAAGCGTCGCGGCCAAGAAGTAGCGCTGCTTAAACGCGTTTGCACCTTTGTACGCAAGATACTTCGGGAAGATATCCGGAGTCGTCGGGAAGAAGATGCCACGCATGTATTCCTTGGCATTAGACTGCGTGAGTTCCTTCAAGTACTGCTCGAATTCCCACTTGGCAGAGCGCCATGCGAAATACGTGTAGCTCATGTCAAAGCCAGACTTCGCCAAGCGATGCATCATCTTCGGGCGGGTAAAAGCTTCGGCAAGAAACACGAGTTCCGGGCGCTTTTCCTTAACATCAGCAATCAACCATTCCCAGAACGGGAACGGTTTCGTATGCGGGTTGTCGATACGGAAAATTTCAACGCCTTTATCAGCCCAGAACAAAATAATGTTTTCGATTTCTTTCCAAAGTGCCTTGTAATTATCGTTGTAGTAATCGAACGGATAAATGTCTTCGTACTTCTTGGGCGGGTTTTCTGCAAACTTGATGCTGCCATCCGGTTCGTGATAGAACCATTCCGGGTGCGACTTCACATACGGATGGTCCGGGCTGCAGTTGAGCGCGATGTCCAACGCAAGGCGAAGCCCCTTAGCACGAGCCGCCTTTGCAAAATGTTCGAAATCTTTCATGGTCCCGAGTTCCGGATCGACATCGTAATGGCCGCCGTTCTTGTTACCGACAGCGTAAGGGCATCCCGGTTCCAGCGGATTGCCCTTCTTATCGACCATGGCATGGAGCGCGTTGTTTGCACCCTTGCGGTTGGTGACGCCAATCGGATGAATCGGAACAAGATAAACCGTATCGAAACCGAGGCCGGCAATGTAGTCGAGTTGCTTTTCGCAATCCTTCCATGTTGCAGACTTCTTCGGATCCGTCCCCTGGCTCTTCGGCCACATTTCGTACCATGTGCCCACGCGGCTGTAAGTCGGATCGACGCGGAGCTTCATCACCGGGCTTTCGGTCGGAACGTCCTTCGGTTCCTTGGTCCATGCGCAAATTTTGTATTCGTAGTAGCCAATGTTGCCGACTGTAAACGTACCTTCCCAAAGGTCATTATCGACAAAGTGCATCGGAGCCTGTTCCCATTTTTTCTTGGAAACGTGGCGGTAAAAAATCGCAGCATCGTACTTTTCGTGACTGTGGCGGAAAATGTCGGCCTGCAAAGTCACTGTGTCGCCAGGTTCACGCTTGAGCATGAAGCGACCGCCCTCGATGTTCGGGCGGATATTTTCAATAACGAGATTTTCTTTTAAAGTTGGAATAGTTGCCATAATGGTTAAAAAATAACAAAAATCATCCATACTTGATTTTTTACAACATTTCCTTTACGCTCTGAGCCTCATAAAACCAAAAGATTTTCGCCTCGCTTTCTACATTACAATGCACCAAATTCGATTGCCATTACAAAGTTCCGTTTTGCCCTGTAATGGAAATCTTTTACAAAGACATAAGTTTATCCAAATCGTTTTATCAAATGTTGGAAAGCGATATCCGGCATTCGCATACGCAAAACTGTATCATAAATATATGGGAGCTTGGCAGATGTGAACGGAAGAATTTTATGTTCAAACTCTTCGATTCGCTGTTTATCCGTTGTTTCTAGATACGATGAAATAAAGATATCCCAATGAGCCCTAAGCGTTTCTGGTTTCAGATGAAAGATATATTCCGCTTTCGATGCATCCATGTAATGCGTCATGCTCCAAAGCAGACACAAATCCCATTCCGGCACACCGTAGCCAAAATCACCAACATCAATCCAAAGAGTCCGCTTGCCGTCTGTGATAACATTGCTCAGTTGGGAATCTCCATGAAGGCACATTGGCGTGTCGGGTACCCGCTCTATAAACTGCAACGCCTTGATTTTGTAATCTTCCGGCACTAAATCTTTTTCCAAATAAAACTGACGGATTTTTTCTTTCATTGATTTAATGCGAGATGTGTCCGCTTTCGTGGTGTGTATTTTTTTCACCATCCGAGCTAGAGTCACCGACAACTCATTTAAACGCTCCGGTTCGTCAGCAATGATTCTCGAAAGAGAGCGTTTATTCTGAATAAGTTCGTATTCAGCACCAAAACGAGAACCATCCGTCAACAGGCGATAAGGTTTGGGTGTCGGGATACCCAATTCATAAACCGTACTCGATGTCAAAAAATCTTCTTTGGCACGGTCAGCTTCAAAGCCTGGTTTAAAGAGTTTGGCCAGGGTCTTGCCGTTTTTATGATTGTAGGTAAGCGACGACCCACCTTCACCTGTTTGGATATAATCATCAAGATTTATTTTTTCGAATTCACTCATAGTAGTCATTCCTTTTAATAAAATTTTTCTACTAAGGAATGGATTAAATTTGTAAACAAGTTCTTGAGAGCCTCGGATGGCGGTGCCCAAATTGTACGGATGCAAATATCTAGTGGTGCAAATTTACCGGCAAGAGCATCAAATGCAACGTGGTCTGCATCGCCCGTATAGGCCATCGCAAATTTATCCCAAAAGATATGCAGTTGCTCTTCGGACATGTGAACCAATTCTAAAGCCTGCGGGAACTTGGAATAGACAAAGCAAAGCATAAACAAATGTCCCATATCAAACATCGACGAGCCATAGCAGAAACGCCCTAAATCTATCCAATAGGGTTTGCCATCACCGGAGACCACCAGATTACCCATCTGAAAATCACCGTGCACACAAGTAGTTTCGTCACCAAGACTCTGTATGAATTTTTTTATCTTATTCCGATCTTCGTCTGAAACAAAGTCAGACTTTTCAAGGCCTTTCAACGCAAGCTCTTTAGCATTAGGAAAAAATTCCGTGTTACAAGGCGTTGTATGCAAACGCTTACCCTGTTCCGCAAGCATTGAAGCGGCCTCGCCAATACACGACGGATCGTCAGCACAAATCCGTGAAAGCGACTTCTTTCCCTTGATGAGTTCTACAAGCTGGCCAAAGCCGTCGCCCACACGCACAATATCGTACATACGCGGTGACGGAATTCCCAATTCAAAAACATGATTGGCCGCATCAAGCTCCTGCTTTACGTAAGATTCTTCGCAAAAAGGCGGTTTATTCACTTTCAAAAGAATATCAGGATGGTCTGGATGCACATAAGTTTTCCCATTACCGCCCTCGCCCACTTGAGTCCAAGTGCTAATATCAATATTTTGGTATTCCATTTTGCTCCCCTGAAAAATACTCCTTATAAAGATATGACTTTTTCAACGGAAATGAGCAAAAAAATTTGGCAAATGCACCTAACCACCAATATTGATCATTTTTCGCAAATTATGCTGCAATATTGATGGACAAAAAAGCCCCGCCGAAGCGAGGCTTGAACAAACCGAAGACGGCAAATCGCTAATCGTCGTTGCGACCGCCAAGGAGGCCGGCACGATACGCCCAGTAAAGCAACTGCAAGATGGAAGAAATTGCAGCCGCGACATACGTGAGGCCAGCAGCAAAGAGCACTCCCGAAACCGTATTGTATTCGCGGCCCGGCGAAACAATTTCCATACGGGCGAGAGCCTTTTTGGCACGGGCGGAGGCATCAAATTCCACCGGCACAGTCACGAGCGTAAAAAGCGTCGCAAGCCCAAAGAGGATAACGCCCACAATCGCAAGGGAGTGCCCAAGAGCTTTGCCCATGCCCATGAGCATAATGCCGATAATGACAAGCCATGGTCCAAGATTAGAACCTATGTTTGCGGCAGGGACAATCGCCGAACGAAGCCACATTGGAAAATAGCCTTGAGCATGCTGGATGGCGTGTCCGACTTCGTGAGCGGCAACGCCTGCGGCACTCGCGTTGCGGCCAGAATAGACTTCGGGCGACAAGTTAAGCGTCTTGTTCAGCGGATTGTAATGGTCAGAAAGGAACCCTTGATGCTTGAGTACTTTCACATCGGTAATGCCAGCTTCCATGAGGATGGCTTTAGCGACATCGGCTCCGGTAATCCCGCTAGAAATATTGACTTTTTGACCAGCAGCAAAGCGTTTCTTGACAAGCAGTGAAACAATCCCCGAAAGGGCGAGTGTCACCACGAGAATCATCATGTATAAAGGATCGAATGGCATAATTAGGTAATAGGTTGTAGGTATTAGGTGTTAGTTAATAGTGGTTAGTGATTAGTGGTTAGTTATTTGTCAATAGTCATTGGTTCTAACGACTATGGACTAATGGCTATTGACCCTATTTTTTCACCAATAATTTACAAAATCTTTTACAAAATCGTCTGTGACTTCGTCACTCTTTTTTGCTTATTGTCGCAATTTTTTACATGTCGCCGGTTTTGAAGTGTGTCTTGTCGCGGAAATGCGTGAGGAGAAGCCCAAGCACAAGATAAATGACCGACTGTATCGCGAGCAGATAGAGTTTAGGAGCCACGTCGTAAATATCTCCGCCCATCTGCTCTATCGAAAGCCATGCGGGCACGGCAAATGTACTCGGCAGAATATACGAAATTGCCACCATCCAGCTCGGCATCAAGTAGCTAGGCCAGCTAAAGTTCGCAAGGAACAATATCGGGATAGAGAGGTTCAAGAAAAGCTGCATACTTGATTCGCGGTGCAAAAAGACTTGCGAAAGGCACATCCCGAAGTTGATAACCGATGTCAAGAATACAATCGCAAAAACAGTCATCGGCAAAATCTCTCCACGACGCGGGAAATCGAAGATATTATAAATCACGCAATGGTAGAACAGAATAAAGCAACAGTAGTGCATGAAGTATGCCAACGAACGGCCCAAGTAGCGGTACGGCATACTCTCGTTTTCGACTTCAGAATAACGCTGGTTACGGCGGAATCGGCGATGTCCGCGCGCCCCGCCAAGCACGCAAATTCCAATAACAAGTGACTGTTGCAAAAGCAGGACGAGCACGCTTGGAACAACATAATTCGAATAGCTTCCCGTATTGTTGAACATCGTCTGTATCGATATCGGAATCGGGTCTCGCATTGCCATCGCTTTTGCCGAGGGTACTTTTTTGCTTAAAGCAATCGCCTTGACTTTGCTCACCGCACCCACCGTCAGCGCGCACGTCGAAAACGCCGTTCCGATTGTGCCGTGGAGCATCACGTAGGCACCATGCGTAAAGATGTTTATCTTCGTCTGCTTTTTGTTCAGCAAGTCTTTTTCCATGTTCTCCGGAATGACCATGAAGCCGAAAATATCTTCGCGGGCCATGGCGGATTCCGCTTCGAGCATGTCGTTATAGACCGCTTTCACTTCGACCTGTTGGGTTGCAGAAGCCATCCGCGTAAGTTCACGGGATTTTGCCGAATTATCCAAATCGACAACAGCTACAGGAACTTTCGTTACAGTCTGGTTCATGTATGCCGTCGGATAGTAGAACGCATAGAGAATACCCGCAACAACAAGCAACAACACAGCCGCAGGATCGGTTACGAACAATTTCCATTCCGTCAGGGTAACTTTCAAAAGACGACTAATCATTTTTTCGCCTCCTGATTTTATTCAACAGTTCTTTAAAATGCGAACGAGCAACGGCGACGTGACTATTTTCTTCAACGACTACAGGCATCTTGGAATCATGCGACAAGCGGTATTTCCAACGGAGCACCATCGCAAGGCAACCAAATAAAGTCCAGAACAAGGCCATGCCTGCCATAAGCTTGATGACTTCCCAAGATGCAGCCATGCCGACATCCCCTAAAAGCATCATGGACTGCACGCGAAGCACATGCGTAAGCGGTAGCACGAACGCAAAACAGCGCACGGCAAACGGCATCGCCATCACGGGGAACGTCTGGCCAGCAAAAGCAAACGCAGGGCCGCCAATCACGCCCGAAACGCCAGTCGCAATACGCATCACGCCTGTCACGCCCACAAAAACCATTCCGGCCCCGACACAGCAAATGACCATCAAGAGCTGAGCGACCGAGACCATCACGAATTCTTCAAAGCCCATGGGCATAAGCATGCGATGCGTATAAGCATAGCAGCCCATGTATTCCAGCCAAAGGATGACGACCGCCGGGACAAACGAAGCGACTCCAAGCGTCACCCAGGAACGTTCCGCATAATGGTAAAATTCACGCACGCGCTTGTCGCGAAGCGGGAACGAGCCAATATAAACAGCCACAAGCATCGCCGCCAAATGGAACATCGCAGACACAAGTCCAAGAGCCAGGAAACCTTGGTAATT
The DNA here is from genome assembly GCF_017545445.1 of Fibrobacter sp. Classification (GTDB taxonomy): domain Bacteria; phylum Fibrobacterota; class Fibrobacteria; order Fibrobacterales; family Fibrobacteraceae; genus Fibrobacter. The sequence continues at coordinate 148,543 of NZ_JAFWOM010000069.1, read as the reverse complement.
GCCTTCGATGTTACCGACCGAATGGATTTCCGTCTTTATCGGGTCATCGAACGATGCTGTAAAAAGTTCAGAACCCACATCGGTGAGCACCGCACGAATTTCCTTTGTCGCAAACATGTTCGTGAGGTAATTCTGGCCGCTGGAATAAATCGGAATCACAGGCGTTTCCAGGCGGAGAGTCCGACGTTCCATATCATTCGGAAACACGATAAACGTCTGCAAATCACCGCGGATGACCGCATGTTCGCATTCGCTCATGTCATGGCACAACAGCTTCACATCGAGCACCGGGCTTGATTGGAGAGCCATTTCCAGCCTATCGGCAAGCTGGCTATTATCCTGCTTGACTATGCCTATCGGGATATGTTGTACAATTTCGGACGAAAACATTTCCAGCATAAATACGGAAACGCCTACGGGCAATACCGTAAGAATCATCCACAAAACGATTTTGTGGCCGAAATAAACCTTCCCGATAGTCTTTAAAAGACCCTTCAGCACGATAACCTTCTATCCAGGATTACTTAATCATTTCGGCAGAAAGCAAAACGCTCATGCCCGGACGGAGGTTTTCTACCTTGTGGGTCGGACGCATGCGGACTTCGAACGTCTTGAGGTCAAAGCCGCCACTTTCCTTGGAACTGCGCCATGTGGCATAATCGCCGACTGAAGCGATGTAGCTGACTTCCATTTCAACGACTTTATCGAGAGCTGGAATCTGGAGGTTCAACTTTTTGCCTTTGGATACATTCTTGAGATAATCTTCGCGAAGGTGGAAAACCGCCCAGGAATCGTTCAAATCCGTCACTGCGATAATCGGCATGCCAGAGCCAACGACTTCGCCTTCTTCGGCAAGTTTCAAGGATACTTCACCAGTAATCGGAGTGCGGATTTTTGTTTCTTCGAGGTACGCATCGACTTCGGCGTTTGCACCCTTCGCCTGTAGCACGAGAGCGTTCGCGGCAGCCTTGTCTTCGCTACGGGCACCGGCAACAGCTTGGTTGTACTGGGCACGGGCAGCATCGGCGGCGGCTTGGCTTGCCTTCATCTGCGTTTCGGCTTCGTCGCGTTTTTGGAGCGGCAAGACTCCTTCGTTGTAGAGTTTCTGCACACGGTTGTAAGTGTTCTTTGCAAGAGTTGCGGCTTCCTGGGCTCGGTCTGCCATGGCCTTGAGAGCCGTAATATCCTCGCTGCGGGCACCGTTGCGAGCCTTGCTTGCCTGTGCCTTTGCTGCCCCAAGGGCACCACGTGCCTGGATTTTCTTAGCTTCGATTTCCGGGCTGCTGATAACGGCCACTAACGAATCCTTGGTAACAACATCGCCTTCATGGACAAGCAAACGTTCTATACGGCCAGGGACTTTCCCCGCCACAAGCACGCGGCGAGCTTCCATCTGACCTTGCAAGAACTGCTCACGCGGCTGCGTGGCAAACTGTTGGAGCTGGGAGATGCCCATAATGACCAAAACGATCAGGGCAAGCACAACAATAACTTTTCCAATCATCTTCAATGCGTTCATTATTTTTTCTCCGTTTCTAAAGTTTGTTCAGCAGGTTTAACTGCATTCGCCGAATCTGCCTGAGCCGGAATCGGTTCCGCAGAAGTCGCGGACTCTTCGACTGCATTTGCCGGCTCTACAGGAGTCGCAAAACTCTCGGCAGTAGCGTCGGTTGCTGAGCTTGTCGAAGCATCAACAACGAGCTGTTTTGATACCAAAAGCGACCCTGCGGTAGAAACTTCGCCTGCCGCTTCGAGGAGACCAAGCCACGCGATTACGGCGTCGTAATGAGCCTTGAGGTCTGCCACCTGCAAACGGGATAGTGCAAGTTCCGCATCCACCACCTCAAGACCTGTCGCAAGACCTGCTTCGTACGCCTTGTTCTGGCTACGCAATGCTTCGACCGCTAGTTCACGCGTTTTGACAAGGCTCGTGAGTCTTCCCTTCGCGTGTTCCAGTTCGCGCCACCGTTTTTCGACAAGGAGCTTCAAATTGTCAATCGTCTCTTCTTCGAGGCTGCCCAAGGAGCGGTCCATCGCCTTGGCGGAACTCACCTTGGCACGTGTATCGCCGCCCTTGAAAATATCCCACTGTAGTTTGGCTCCAATCGCCCATTCCGGTTCTAGGAGCGTTAAGTCCTTTGTATAAAGTTCCTTGTAGCCGAACAATGCTACCGTCGGATAGTAATCGGCCTGGGCTGCTTTTACAGCATTCTGGTTGCGTTTGCGTTCGATACGCAGCTGACGAAGTCCCGGGTGCTTTTCCACAGCGAGGGCCTTGAATTCATCCATCGAACGGATACCTTCGGGAGATTCCACCGGAGTCGTCGCGGTGAGGCTCGTGTCCGTATGCAAGAGGCTTGCAAGAGCCATGCGGGCTAGCGACTGGTCGCGGAGAGCGTCTTCGTAAGCGTTTTCGGCTTCGGCAAGGGCGACTTCGGCACGGAGACGCTCCGTCTTGCTAATCTGGCCACCCTCTTCGAGCTTTTTGGAGCGGTTCAAATGTTCTTCAAGGTCTTTCTTGGTCGATTCGCGCATGCCCACCAATTCTTCGCACAGACGGAGCGTAAAGTACTTGGTCGCCACATCCATGAGCACGGTGTTTTGCGCCATCTCGAATTCGGCCTTGCGGGCGTTCACGTTCTCTTTCGCGGCATCGTACGCGGAATATATCTTGAAACCGGTAAAAATCGGCCAAACAACAGTGAGGCGGGCATTAAAGAACCAGTCGTCCTGCACCTTCATGTTGAAATCGGCATTCTTGATTTGGTCAGAGTAATCCTTGCTCTTGGTCTCAGCCATTTGCACTGCGGCATCGTTTGCGGCCTTGCTGCTCACGACCCCGCTCCAGATATCGGCGGATTTGGAATCAACATAGGCTTTGGCCGATTTTTCGTCCATGCCCGCTTTCATCGCCTGGCCTATAGCCTCCTGATAAGCTTTAGCATAAGCTCCGTTGTACGTGGAGACATAAGCCTTGGAATAGGCGGCAGCCCCCGCGATATCGCTTAAAGGCTGCTGGATACGTCCGAGGTCAATATTGATGGGATCGTTAATTCTTGTAATGCCAGCAGTGAGGCTCACCGTCGGGAGGAATCGAGCGAAAGCTTCTTCTTCGCCGCTTTGGGCGATATCGACTTTAGCCCTTTCGGCCTTGATTTTTGAATTGTTAGCCATGGCCAAGTCTAGCGCTTCTTGCAAAGAAAGCGAAGCGGCATTAGCAGCCATGCTCCCACATAAAATAATTCCAATGTACCGTTTCATAGCTAAATAAATAATACAAAAACATTTCGCTGTCAACAATTCCAAAACGACGTAAACCCTTCATGTAATAAAAAAAGTTCCGACGAAATGTCAGAACTTTTGGCTTAAAACTCAAAATGAATATAACAGACCCCGGCACAGTGGCCGGGGTGACAGCATAAAGGGAATGGCTGGGGTGCCAGTCTTATATAAATTTACTTGCCCGGAGTCGGATCTTTCGCTTCCCAAGAGGTGTAGCCATAACCCATCGTTGTAAATTCCTTACGATTGAGGCTCTTGCCCTTGCCATCAGTTTCACCCATGTTAGGCCAACGGTCACTGTAGAGCGTAGCATCAGAAATTTCATAATACCACTGCTTCGTGCCATCGGATCTCGTAACAAACGAATAGGGCTTTTTCACAGCAACAGTTTCGCCGCGGTTCGAGAGTTTACCGGCATAGTAACGGATTAACACAGATTCATCAAAGCCGTAACGAGCACGGAGCAAAGCGTCCTTCCCTTTAAGAGAATCGCCAAACAGCACCATTTTTCCTCCGGCCGGGATAGCATCTCCAGCAGCAAATTCCATATTGATGCCTTCGACTTTCCAGCCTTGCGGAGTGTTGTTGATGCTTTCGACCAAAGCGACTTCAGCAGTTCCTTTGTTCACAAGTTCAAGGAATTCCAAATCATTAAGGTCTTGTTCGTTTTCGTGGTAATGGATTTCACTGATGAAAATCGGGCCCGCTTTCAATGCAGAGTTTGCGGCACCCGGAGTTTCCGTCGCCATGGCCCCCTGAGCCGTAGTACCGGCAACATCCACGACACCGCTAGACTGCTGGCCAGCAGAAAGCATAAGGCTTGTTTCTTTACCCGTGCGAGCACCACCAGCAACTTCGTACAGATAAATTTCATCGCCATTCGTGCTCAAATAAAGGCCATCACCAAACACGGCTTCAGTCGCTTCAAGAAGCAAATAACCCTTGGCCGGAACAACGGTATTAGCGCCGCCGACAGTCCACTTTTTACCCTTCAACTTGGCTTCAAGTTCCCAGCCCTTGACATCGACAGGAGCATCGCCATAGTTGTAGAGTTCAATCCAGCCATCTGTAGTTCCAAGAACATACGGCTTGATTTCGTTCAAGCGAACAGTAGAAGCATCGAGAACCTTATCGTCTCCAGAGCACGGATTACCATTGGCAACAGCACTTGCCCCCCAAGAAGTCGGGTCGGCTTCGTTACCAGAACCCTTATACACGAGCGTTCTGCCGTTACCGTCAGCAAGGCTCGGCCAAGGAGGTTCATTACTGAAAGCTGCGCTCACGTCACCTTCGCCCTTGAGCTTGACATCGACAACATCGCCTTCATTCACGAGTTTTGCAACAGCACCCGTCTTCGGGTCCTTATCCCACGGTCCAAAGACGCGGCACCCAGCAGGCAAATTCTTATAAGTCTGCTTGAACAAGTCAACATTGTTTGTCACGATGACATACTGACCATTTTTCAAAGGCTCTGCCGGGAATGCAAAGTTGACAGCACCATCTAAACGGAGATTGTTCAACTGCATATTGTCAATATCCGGGCCTTTCTTGATATAGACTTCGACCCATTCCAAATCCGATTTGTCCGGAGCATTGTACATGATTTCCGAAACACCCATATTGGTTATGGATACATCCAAGGAATCATCAAAATTCGAACTGGACATCGGAACAGCGCCAATTGAAGACGATGTCGGGACAATAGCCGAAGAAGGAGTCGGGTTGTCAACACTGCTGCTCGGCGGCAACGTTTCAGAAGAACCCGGGACAGTCGCCACAGAACTGCTAGACAGTTCAACCGGAGGATTGACAGGACCACTTTCGTCGTCAGAGCAGGCTGAGAACATACCCATTACAGAGACACAAGTGCCAACTGCAAGCCATTTTTTGGTATTCATAAGCGCCTTCCTTTTTTTAAAACCTTATCAAATTAAATCTACATTAAAAATTCCCCGCAAGACGAGTCCAATATGGACTTTTGAAACGTCTCGGGTTTTCGTAAACACGTTTCCATTCTGCGGCCGCATTTCCGAACTTGGAGAATGCACCATGCTTTAAATTCAATGCACGAATCAAGTCGAACATCCAGTACGGCATCTGGGCTGCCGGGCACTTGAGTTCAAGCACGGCATCGCAACCCGGCTGGAAAAATCGAGGTATTCCTGTGGAATGCATGTACTGCGGATCCACCGTGTAGTCAAAACCGTTTTCTTCGCGGAAACGCATGCCTGTGTCAATCGTCACACGGGAATACTCTTCGCGGAGTCCGAACCAAGCACGGCGTTTGTACTGCGTCAAAAGACGCGGATGCGCCCCGTAAAGTTCCGTCTTGTACAAATAATCCTTGAGGTACATGCGGTCTTTACTGCTCTTGCACGGCCATTCGTCAGGCTTCATGTGCCAGACTTCGCCCGGATTGATTCCCTTGATGGTAGCGCGGCTCTTGTAGCAAATATTGCGAATCTTGCGTTTGACTTCAAAATGGAACGTACCGTCTTGAGAAGGGTGCTCGCCGTACGTGCGGATACGCATGTTGAAACGGTCCAGAAGCTGTTTCTTTTTCCAGCCAAGGAACGTCCACGACGGCGTATCGAGGTAAAGATTCGTAATCCAGTAGAATCCACCCGGAGTAATCTTGGAATAGTAGTCTTCTTCGCAATACGGAGCCAAGAACGCACCAATCCTATCCGCCCATTCGACGGGGATATGGTACTTCAGTTCGAAGCGTTCGAGAAGACTGAATCCGCGGGCCTCGGCCATAAACTACCTGATTCCTTCACGAAGATGGTTTGAAACATCTTGACGGGCAAGGCCACCGGCATAGTCGAGCAAAGCCAAGTAGCGGGCATAGATATCGTATTCAAGCTTAGCAGCCTTCAAGTCGCTTTCGAGAGAGCTTTCACGGGCACGGAGGAGCAAAAGCGGGTCAGAACCAGCATTGCGGGCGAACTGTTCCATGAAGCCGCTAGCGTTCACCTGTTCGGCATAGTCCTTCAAGACCTTCCACTGGTCGATAAGCGTGAGGACTTCTTCGGTCAAGCGAGCAACTTTCTGGTTCACTTCGCGGACATCGTCCAAGTAATCGCTTTCGGCGTCAAGAACGGCAATCTGCTCACGAAGCGTTGCATCCTTGTTGCTGTCGAAGAACGGCAAGCGGAACGCGAGGTTCACGAAGAACTTGTCCGCAGTCTTGCGATCGTCACTCTCGGCAACAAGCTTTCTGAGCGTGTATGCAGAAACTGCTTCAGCGTCTGCATAACGAGCACATTCTCCATCAACGACGCTAATACAATTATTTTTCATGAACTCATTATAGTACTGGTTATACTTCGTTTTTTTCACGTCATTGTAGCCCAAATCCTTGTACTTTTCCATCAAGGATTCAATCTGGAGCGAGTAACCGATACCGATGTGCGAAATGTAGTCGCGGTCCTTGCTCGCGTCCTGCTTAGCCTTGGAAATGTCGGAATCGCGCTTGCCCTTTGCAAGAGCTACCAGCGGGAAGTTTTCATCGACAGTCACTCCATTTCTCAGGAACTCGGCAAGTTCTTCCATGGATGGCATAAACGTTGAATCGAGATCGACACCATCAAAGTCCGGCACCCAAATTTTCAGCTTGAGTTCAGCATCGCGGAGTGCGGTACTGTCCGAAAGGAGGTTCGACTTGAGCGAGGCGTTCTTTTCGAGAGAGGTCATCAAGTCTTCGGCACTGAACGAAGCGGAACCGGCCTTGAGGTGGAGCACTTCAATGCGGTCGCTATTGACTTGCAAAAGCTGCTTGTTGATTTCGTTAATCTTCTTGCGCAACACGTAACGCACGCCACGTTCATAGCGGTCATAAAGGAGCGTCGAACGTTCAACGGCAAAGCGGGCCGCCTGATAGTTCTTTACAGCCTCAAAGTGTTCCTTGTCGGCAGTGCGTTCACCAAAGGCCTGCGGCGTTACACGAAGTTCAAAGTCGTGCTTTGCAAAGCTGAAACCGTCCAACTGGTAACGGAGTTCAAGCTTATCCCAAAGCTTGAGGTTGCGGTTAGCAGACATCGCCTCGGAACGTTTTTCCGCAGCCTGATACTTCGGATCGTCCTTAGCGGATTCGACAAGACGCTCCCAAGTAAGGGGGCTAGCGATTGCAGCCGCAGAGAGCGCAAGCGATATTAAAGTCACATTTTTCATTTATTTCTTAGCCTTCTGTTGCTGATTCTGCTTTTGCAAATTGCGGATGCTCGTTTCAGTGATAGTGACCATTTCGCCCAGCAAGAACTCGTTGTCTTCGGGAATCTTGATGGTCACTTCGCGACCATAGACCGGCAGTTCAGGCATCTTCCACATACGGGTCGGGAACGGCACGATACGGCTCGAAAGACCGACAACTTCGCCAACCACGCCCTTTCCGGCACCGGTCAAGGTAGTCACTTTCACGGCTTCGCCAATCTTCGTGTTCTTGTAAATCTGTTCGTTGATGTAGCCACGGATGAGCGTCGGAGACTTGTGGGCAAGCGTCACGATCGGGGCAAAGCTCGAAACCTTTTCGCCATCGCGGACGTTCACGTCGCCTACGACCCAGTTTTCTTTTGCAATCTGGGTGAGTTCTTGCTGCTGCTTGCGCATTTCGGCGAGTTCCTTGCGGATGTTGGCAGCTTCGCTCTTGCCGCTAGACTTCTGGAGACGGCCACTGCCACGGAGGAGGGCGATTTGTTCGTTGGCGCTCTTGGTAGCGAGGTTCAATTCGTTCTTGAGGCTCTTGATGCGCATAGCCATGGCATCGGTGCCTTCGGACTTGGACTTCGAGTTGGAGAGGCTCTTGAGCTTCGCGGAAATGGCCTTGTTGCTTTCGTACTCCGTTTCAAGGTTGCGGATTTCAGCATTCAAAGCCAAGCGGCGGGTTTCGAGGTTGGCCTTGACTTCGGCAACCTTCTGGTCGATTTCAGCAGAACTCAAGTTGCTGCGGCCTTCGAGAGCGTCGAGTTCACGAGTGAGTTCGGCAATGCGGAGCGTGAGGTCCGGGCGGTTGATGACCACGAGGGTATCGCCAGCCTTGACTTCCTGGCCCGGCACCACATAGACCTTGACGATTTCGGTCGGGCTCGGGAGGCTGATAATCGTTTCGCTCGATTCGGCAATGCCACGGAACATGGCGACCTTGCCCTGATAGACAAAGCCAAGGATTACGGCGAAAACGACGCAGAGAATCCAGGCAATCGAAAGCTTGTGGGTATAAACGTAGGCGACACCCGCATTGTTCTTGTGAGTGTTCCAGAAATTATCGAGGAAATCTTCAAGTTTATTCATTTCTCATTCCTCCTTACATTTCCGTCGTAGCGTCTTGCATCATGAACTGGACATCCGAAATGCCTTCGATTTTCGAAAGCATCGTGAGGATTTCGGCTGCAGGCTTTGTCGCACGGAGGCGGATCTGGTAGGCGACGTCCAAGCGGGCACCGCCATCGACTTCGCGCATCGTTATCAAAATAAACGTCTTCAAGTTGCCCTTCATGATATCTTCAACCTGACCACGGACTTTCGGTTCGTTCGGGAGTGCAAAGCGGAGCATACCGTCAAAGAAGTGCTTTGTACCAAGCCCCGTACGCGAAAGAAGGAAAGCGACACAGCAGAACGCAAACGTACCGCCGACTGCGGCACCCCAGGCATAAACGCCACAACCGATACCCGCACCTAGAGCGGCAAAGATGAACATAATGTCTCGCGGGTCCTTGAAGCTCGTACGGAAGCGGACGACCGAGAGGGCGCCCATCATGCCGAGGCCGCGACCGACGTTATCGCCGATGGCCTGCATAATCATCGAAGCCGCAACCGCACTCAAGACGATACCCTGGACGAAGTTGCGGGAATAGGAAAGCCCGAGGAACGTTTTTTCGTACGTCCATGCGATTGAAGAAGACAGAATGAAAGCAAGGATCAAGGTATAAGCGAGCGTAATGATCGTTGCGTTTGTTGTGCTGGACTGGACAGCAAGAAGGTCAAGCATAATAACTCCGTTTATATGTTTTCTTTTAGGCCTACGATGACCAAAATCTACTTAAAAATGAGCGATTTTCACTCTTTTTTATGTAAATAATGGACTAACAAAAACACAAAAATCTTCTTTTTACAAAAAGATTCGGGCTATTCCACCCATTTTTTTATTTTTGCGAGCCTTAAAACCCACGCTAAAAATAATAAAAGTACATTTTTCGTTCGTGAAAAAAATAATTACTCGTTGGTTACTCTAACAACGCATTGTAGAAATCGCAACAAATGTTTATTTTAGGAAACATTTTTAGACGAAAGACGAGAGACTAAAGACGAAAGATTAGTGGTTGGTGGTTAGTGATTAGTGGTTAGTAGGCAGTAGAAGTTGGTCATTGGTCATTAGTTGTTAGTTAATTCTTCGCAGTCATCCTCGACCGTTAGGGAGGGGATCCAGTGACCGATAGTAGGTATGAGGTATGGGGTCGCACCTTCGGTGCTTTAGGGTATGAGGTTATTGTAATTAGAACAGCCCAAAAGCGTGCAAAACGAGTGTCGCAGAAAATGCTTGCATTTTCTATGACCGAGTGCAGCCGCGGACGCCGAAGGCGTCAAAGCGAAGCGTGCACAGAGCGAGTTCACGAGCGTGCCCATAGCCCAAAGCAAAGCGCGCTCATTGCTAATCCCTAACCCCTACAACCTAAGACCTATTACCTAACTAGCGGTGAGTAAACAGTGGTTAGTGGTAGATTAAACGAAAGAGCAATAATCGCGACTACGCCACCCAGATGCACGAAGTGCATGATTCTTTTCCTAAAACCTATAACCTATAACCTGTAACCTTTTCTATTATTTAATCGATGAATTCCTTGTTGAAAAAAGCTATTGCTCAAGAGCGGTTGACGCCTGTGGAAGGTCTCGAAATTTTAACGAACGTCCCGTGGACAGAAGTCGTCGAGGCTGCCGATACCGTACGCAAAGCAAAACTTCCCGGAAACCGCGTGGGCTACACAGCATTCCGCATCGTGAACTACACGAACGTTTGCGAAGTGACTTGCAGCTTTTGCAGTTTTTGCCGCCCAGCCCACAGCCCCGAAGCATACGTCTTGAGTTTGGACGAAATCCGCCAAAAGACACTCGAAGCGAAAGCCAAAGGCGCCGACCAGATTTTTTTGCAAGGCGGAGTCAACAAGGAAATTCCGCTCAGCTACTACACCGACGTACTGAAAATGCTCACGCAGGAATTGGGCGTCAAAGTCCGCGGTTTTTCACCTGTAGAACTTGTCCGCATTGCCGAATTCAACAACATTTCACTTGATGAACTGCTTGACATTTTCAAGGAAGCGGGCCTCAGTTCCGTTCCAGGCGCCGGTGCAGAAATTCTCTCCGACCGCATGCGTCAAATCTTGAGTCCAAGAAAGCTCCCTGCGCAGCAGTGGTGCGACACGCTTGCCGCTTGCCACAAGAAAGGACTCCCCGGCAGCGCGAACATCGTCATCGGCAGTGCCGAAACCGCCGAAGAAGTCATCGAGCATCTCGAATACGTCCGCAAAACGCAGGACATTGCCCACGGCTTCAAGAGCTTTGTCGTCTGGACGTTCCAGCCGCAGACCGACAAGTTCCCCATCCGCCACGTTCGCGGCGACGAATACCTTAAGTTGCTCGCACTCAGCCGCCTGTACCTCGACAACGTCCCGCACATCGAAGTGTCGCTCCTCGGCATGGGGCTTTCGCTCGGAGAACTCGGACTTCACGCCGGCGCCGACGACATCAACAGCATTGTCATCGAAGAAAACGTGCTCAAGAACCACGGCCTCACCACCATCGAGCAAGCCGAAGCATTCATCCAAAACGCAGGCTTCACGCCGTACCGCCGCACTCTTTGCTTTGATTAAAGCGAGTATCATCCTTTGAGTGGAAAACTACCGAATCATACGCACTCAAAAGTGCGTTACTTTGTAGCAATACATACTAAATCAAAAAATCGACGTTTTAGTATGTAAAAAAAAGACAAAAAAGCCCCCAAAAAGCCAAAATTTCCCTTTCAAACAATTTTTTTTGCCCCAAAAGTCCAAAAAACAACCTTTTGGAACCAAAAATTACATACTAAAACCTTTAAAATAAATCTTTAGTATGTAACACACAAAGTAACAATTCTTCAATTACATTCAGATTTTCACAAAAACCGTTTTTAGTATGTAAAATGAACAAAAATTTTGCGAACAGACTTTTTTTGTTTAAATTAAAAGCAGAAGCCCCGCAAATGGGGCATGCAAGCTCACTTTAAGAAGGAGTGCTTATGAGCTGGGAATGCAAGTACTTAAGCGAAACGTTTTGCAACAAACGCAAACAAGAATGCGACCCGGGAGCTAACGGCTGCGTTCTCCAAGGGCGATTCAATTTTCCGCTAAAAGAAAAGCCAAAGGCCCAAAAGAAAAGCAAATAAAAATCACTGGATCCTATCGCCAAATGCAAACCAAGAAATAATGGTTCCCCTCCGCAAGTGTAAAACAAGAAATAATGGTTTCCCTCCCTTCGGTCGAGAATGACGGCTTCGAGGATGACAGGCTCCAGGATGACTGTGACCGAAGAGACTGAGCACAAAAAAAGACCCCTTTGCAGGAGTCTTTTTAAAAGCTGAGGCTTCGCTAACTTAAATGAGACGTAGAATTTCTTGAGCGGTCTGTTCCGCAAATGCGTTGTCCTGGACAAAGCGGCGGACTTCCGTCGGGTTGATGCGGGCGTATTCAGAAAGCGCCCGGCCAATGCCGTTGCGGATGTAGTAGTCGTCGTCCTTGGCGCAAGTGAGGCAGAACTGACGCAGGAGCGGCCAGTCCGTGCGGTCCTTGTACTGCACCTGGAAGATAATCGCGCTACGGCGGACCCAGATGTTCGGGTCGCGAATCCATGACGCAATTTTCGTCCGCAGCGCAGGCAGACGCAAAGCAAGATCACCTAAGACGCAAGACGCGAGAGTATCTACAGTATCGCGCCAAGCTCTAGTCTTGATGAGCTTTTTCAAGAAGTTGAGGTGTTGACCACCGAGAAGCACACGATGCCGGAACAAGTAGTCACAAGCCGCGTACTGGAATTCCCTATACGGCTGTGCCCACATGTCTTCAACCCTCGAAACGAGCTCGTCCCCGTCCTTTGGCGGGTACTTGTCGAAGATTGGATACGTGACTTCACGGCGAGGAACCAACTTGATTCCGAGGAAATCAAATTGTTCCCTGGCCTTCTTAGACATTTCATGCGACTCTTCTTCATTAGCGATAGAGCGCAAAGCGAGAGATATTTCTTGTGTAAACCGAAGCATGTACACCAAAAATAGTCCATAAAGAAAATTTTTTCTAGACCTTGACAAACACTTTTTTCAAATTTTTTTAAATTTTTTTGTAAAAAAAAAGTAAAAATCCTCTTGACAAGGGGAAAAAGTATTAAAAGAGTCAAAAATCATGGCTGATTCCACGAAAAAAGAGCACCTTGAAATTACCGAAGTGCCCCCTGAATTGCGCGGTCTTTCCGATGAAGAAATCATCAAGAACTCGGAAAGCAGAGAAAAAAAATTCGTCGGCAAAAAACATAACGGAGCAAAGCGTCCGTCCAAGCGGGAACGCCTGGCGCAAAAAGAACAAAGCGAAAACGCTAAGTTCAACTCGCTCGTAGAGAAATACAATAAGGTGGATAAGCCGCACGAAAGCGAAAATGACGACGACATCAAAAAAATACTAAAGAAGATCGCATCTTCGCAAACCGGCTCTCCAAGCCCAGTTCCCCAAGTCAAAACCGTCGAACCCAAAGCACCGGAAGAAACGCCAAAACGCGTATTGAAAAGCGTTCTTTCGGAGCCACCCAAGCCGCCTTCTGGCCGCGTCCTCAAGGGGTCGTTCGGTGCAAAACCTGGGGATAAGCCCAAGACCGTCATCGTTTCTGCCGCCGATCTCGCTCGCCAGCGCATCGAAGAACGCGCCAAGAAAATCCGCGAAGCGCTCATGGCAAAGAACAAGGCCCTGCATCCCGAAGCCGCTGCAGAAATCCCCGTCAAGCGCCCCCGTGGCCGCCCCCGCAAGAATCCGCTGCCGCAGCCGCCTGCGGCGGAGTAGGCAGTGGTTAGTGATTAGTGGTTAGTGGTTAGTGGGCAGTAGGAAGTTACGGCTTCGCTGCGGTTCTGATGAATTAGAGATCGTTGGCAGACTTTAGAATTCAGCTTGTATTGTCACCCCGCACTCTGTTGCGGGGTCTGTTTTTTGAGCATCGATATACAAACAAAAAGACCTTCTGCTTTCACAGAAGGTCTTTTCAGAGGCAACGGGCGGACTCGAACCGCCGAATAAGAGTTTTGCAGACTCGCCCCTTACCAACTTGGGTACGTCGCCATAATTGCGGGTGTAATATAGGTATTTATTTGCAGTTTATCAAGGGTTCAAGGTAAAAAAAGTCAAAAAAATTTCATTTACATTGTCCTACACCATTCCAAAACCTATTTTTTATGCGTGAAATCGCCCTCGTTGAAAACAAAATTGCTCGCTTGGCTCGGCGCTCTATGGATGAGGAGCCTGCGCATCCGGCTTCGCGTGCCCGACGACTTTCGCCCTGGAATCCTCGGACTGTGGCACAAGGACCTCCTTGCAAGTTGCGCAGCATTCAAGAACAAGAACGTCCACATCCTCGTCTCGGAATCCGGCGATGGCGAAATCTTCGCACTTGCGGCAAAGCATCTCCATTACGAAGTCACTCGCGGTTCGGACACGCACGGAGCGACCAACGTAAGGCACCTACTAAAGTCTCTCAAGAATGACCGCTTTGTCGGCATGGCATTAGACGGCCCGCACGGGCCTGCCCTCCAAATAAAACCCGGTTCTCTTTGGCTTTCTAAGGCGAGCGATCGCCCCCTTTGGCTTTTTTGCATCAAGTACGGCAAACATTTTCGCCTAAAAGGGTGGGATAATTTCATCATTCCGCTACCGCTGTCAGCTATTGACATTGAAATTAAGTATCTTTTACGTGAAAATAATTAAAAAAGGAAAACAGCCGTGATAGCATTACCTCCTAAATTTGTCGCATTCGACTTGGAAACGACTGGTCTTGTCAACCGTAAAGACGAAATCATTGAAATTGGCGCCGTAAAGTTCACGGTAGAAGTGAAAAACGGTCGCGTGGTTCCGAAGATCATTTCGGAATTCGACACGCTTGTAAAGCCAAACATGCTCATTCCCGTCGAAGCATCTAATGTGAACCACATTACCGACAAGATGGTCGAAAACGCACCACCCGTGGGCGAAGCCCTCAAGCAGTTCACTGCGTTCTGCGGTCCCGGCTCCATTTTGCTCGCCCACAACGCAAACTTCGACGCGAGCTTTTTGCGAACCGCCTACGAACAGAACCCGCAGTTCACGCCCGGCAACCCCGTTATCGATAGCCTCGCCATTTCAAAAGCTATCTTGCCGGAACTCGCAAACCACAAGCTCGGCTTCATGGCGAACATGTTCATGAAGCGCGGTGAAATCTCGATGACCATCGACGAAGAAAAGATGCACCGCTCCGTCTATGATTGCGAAATGCTCATGGAAGTGTTCGTGGCGTTGCTCCGCCGCCGCCTCAAAGAAAAAGAATGGGAAATGGGGAGCATCATGCAGGCCATGGCCAAGTACAAAGGTACGCCGCAGTTTATTCGGAAGTAACATCGTCCTCGATCTAGCATCCTCGAAGCTCGTCATCCTCGACCATTAGGGAGGGGATCCATTATTTCTTGTTTCACAATTGCGACGGGATTCAGCAACAAACTCTATAAAATCAGCCCCAGTCTCAGCACTGGGGCTTTTTTTTCGCGACTTTCACACTAGTCAATATTCTCAAAACACACAAAAGACCGCCATGTTGCACATAGCGGTTTTTGCTAAACTTTTAACCTAAGAAATTAGATTCCGAGTTCCTGAGCAACAGCCTGGATGCCAAGCTTGCTGATGGTGCGAAGGCCAGCGGCGCTCACGCGGAGAGTCACCCAGCGGTCTTCTTCAGGAATGTAGAAACGCTTCTTCTGGAGGTTCGGAAGCTGCTTCATCAACTTCTTACGATTAGAGTGGGAAACCATGTTGCCCACAAGACCGGCTTTGCCGGTGACTTCACAAATGCGGCTCATATTAAACTCCGTTGTTTTTACAGGCACCAATTTTAGCTAAAAATTTTAAAATTGTCAAGGCTAAAGTTAATCTTGCAATGCCTTTGGCAAGTTAAACTTCGTATTTTCCACTAATTTTACAAGATTTTTGACTTCAATCGGGGCAAATTTTTCTTTCAGCCAATCTACGACTCCCTGAACCAGCACTTCCGGTGCGCTTGCCCCGCTCGAAAGGCCGACCGTGTCAATGCCATCAAACCACTTCGGGTCAAGGTCGTTGACATCCGCAATCAGATGGCTCGGCAAGCCCTGTTCAAGGCCCAGTTCCATCAGACGAGATGAATTGGAGGAATTCTTCGCGCCCACGACCAGAAGCATATCGACCACGGAACAAAGTTCGAGAACGGCAGCTTGGCGGTTGCCCGTTGCGTAGCAGAGGTCGCCCGCCTCCGGCCCGATGATATTCGGGAAACGGCGTTTGAGCGCGTCAATAATCTTGCGTGTTTCCGCGACAGAAAGCGTCGTCTGCGTGATGTAGGCGAGCTCCTTGTCTTGCGGCACGACCACATTTTCCACATCCATCTCGTTACGGATGAGCGTGATGGCTCCTTTTGGAAGTTGTCCGAGCGTGCCTTCCACTTCGGCGTGCCCAGCATGCCCGATCAAGATGATATGGCGACCAGCGTTGTAATGGCGTTTTGCGCTGAAATGCACCTTGAGCACAAGCGGGCAGCTCGCATCGAGCACTTGCAAATTACGGGTTTTTGCTTCTTCGTAAATGCGTTCTGCGACACCGTGAGCCGAAAAAATCACTACGGAACCCTCTGGCACCTGGCTCAGTTCATCGACGAAGACGACTCCTTTGTCCTTAAGCGTATCCACGACAAATTTATTGTGCACGATTTCGTGGCGGACATATATCGGCGTCCCGAACTTTTCGACAGCCCTTTCAACCACATGGATGGCACGATCGACTCCGGCACAGAATCCGCGAGGTGTAGCCAAAATGAGTTTTTTCATAATTCACCTAATTTACTTTAGCAAGTTTTTCAAATAATCTATTAATTGCTGGTACGAGTCGCTAATTTTAGCACTTTCGTGCACGAGAAAGGATTGCACCAAACGAACATCAGGCGTATTCCGCTTAGAAAATTCCGCTGTCGATTGCAACTGGGCGATAACGCCCTCACGAACAAGCGTCGCTACCGTTTCTTTTTGTCCTTCTGCATACGGTCCTACGCAAGTGGCAACGCCCCGTTCAAGCGGTTCCCAGAAATCATGGACTCCGAGACCACGGGCAAACGAGCCGCCAATCACCGCCGTTTTAGAAACAGCAAACACGTTCTTCGTCACGCCGAACTGCGACACCATCGAAACCGCGCCCTTCTGCACGAGCGGCCAATCGACTACGGCAATTTCTTGATCCAAGAGCGATTTACGGAAATCAGCCACTTCGGAGAGGCGGCGGGGCACGAGCACCACCGATTCATCACGCTTGATGCAAGAGGCAATCATGCGGCAAAGGCTCGCCCATTCCTGGATGTGCATCGAGATAAACGCCGTATCGACCGTCGGATTTTCGGAAGATGTAACGCATTTGCCCGAACGGACCCACGGCAAAAGCTTCCAGTCGCCGCCAATCACCATCCGCGATTTATTCGTCCGCGTCGCTACGCTGAAAAATCGGGAAAGGTCGGAACCCGTCTGCATGCTCACAAAACCAATCGCCGAATAATCCATTCCGGGAACAGCCCGATGGAAACGCCCCGAAACAACCGCCACAGAAGGCCGCGTCGAAATTCGCATCATCGAAGAGAGATAGCCCGGCCAAAGTTCGTTTTCGGCAAGAATGAGGCCCAGCGGCTTTACCGCCGCAATAAAAGACTTCATCGTCGTAGGCGTATCTGCAGGAGCAATGCTCGCCGCGACATCCGCGCCCGATTCCTTGATGTACGAAAGCACTTCAACTTTTTGCGTTGTCACCAAAAGACGCGGGCAACCTGACAAATCTTCCTGGAGGCATTTCGCCAAATTCAAAAGCATCTTGCATTCACCGAGACTCGCTCCGTGCATCCAAAGGAACGGTCCCTTAGGCCAAGGGCCGCGCAAGCGATCTTTCACATGATACTTATTTTCTATAACAGGCACTTTGGCTGCAACTTTAGCTACAGATCCTAAAGCCTCGCGAGCGATGTCCATTACCTTAAACATAGAAAACCACCATTTTTCTCAATACCAACAATAAATTACAAAAGAAAATCCAAAACCATGTAGAAAAATCTGCAAAAAATGCTTGCCAAAAGGTTCTTTGTGGAGGAACGTGTTCAGAATCACAACAAGAGTCGCTGCGGCAGGAACTACGCGAAGTGCTCCAACACGGCAGAACCGCAGCCGTTTTTGCAGCCCATGCACGCCATGTGTCGCCAAACTTTTGTTCTAGAAAATGGTCTTCGATTCTCGACAAAGCGACTTCAAACGCCACAACAACGAGCATGAACGGAAGCACCCAAAGCGAAACGCCCAAATGGAAAAACGCAACTCCAAGCGCAAAGCCGGTATTGGAAATGTAAAGCGGATGCCGCACTCGTGAATAAGGGCCACAAGTTACAAGTTTGTCCGCCGCATGGACACTGCCTCGCGTGTGTTCGCCAATGAACTGGCGTGTCCGCACTCGCAAAAACGCACTAGCCACGTATAGGGGGACGGCTACGAGAATGCCTGCGATGCAATCGTTTATACAAAACGTTTCTGGAAACAAGCTCGGCGGAAATGCGAAAAGAGCGACCGCGATAACGCCTAAAATGTAGCCGCGAAAACGATACAGCAAGGATGATAAATTTCGTTCTGCCAAATTGCGTTCCACCTTAGCCATGATCCATCTCCACGACATTAAAATGTTGTTCTAATTCACGAGACAGTACGTCGTGACTCACGAGCACCACCCATTTGCGGAGTTGTTCGGCAACATCAAGGAACGATGTCAACAGCGGTTCGCGATCGACAAGCGCGACAGAAGCAAACGGTTCATCGAGCAAGACCATTGATGAATCCGAAGCAAGCGCCCACGCCAAAGCAACACGGGCGCGTTCCCCGCCAGACATTCCCTCTTTTTCAAGAATCTTATCGACATGCGCCGTACGCACGAATTCAATGACGGCGGTAGAATTTGTTTGTGCGAGGCGTTTCTTTAACAAGTGAAGCGGGGGTAATTCTAAGTCTTGTGCGACAAAAAAAACATTATTTTTTAACGGAGAACTGTAATTTATTTTACTATGGTTCCATTCCTCAAGCCCAGCAATCAAGCGGAGCAGCGTCGATTTGCCAACGCCGTTGCGACCGCGGACAAGTACAGGCTTTTTCGTATTCCAACACAGTGAAAAATTGCTGAACAAGTTTGCAAAGGCACCTTCGTAAGCGAAATCGCCCTGTGTAATTTCCAAGTTTTCTGCATTTGGCGAACATTCCCATTCAACTGCGTTTGCACTTGAATTTTTTGAAGGGAGCAATTCGAATTTTTCCAAGACACGAAGCGCACTCATCGCGGAACGAGCCTGCGGCATGACGCGGGCGCATTCTTTCACGGGTTTGTAACAAAGGAGAACCGCCGAGCAATAAAGCACAAGCCCCGTGCCGTCCATCCAGCCTTTGGAAATCAGCAGGGCGCAGAACGCGAGCACAAAAACCATCGCCAAGACGGATACCGATTCTGTCACCAGCGAAAGCACGCCTTTGCGTAGCGAAACCGCAAGGCCGTCGTCTCGAAGCGTCCGCACTTGAGAAATCAAATCGTTCGACACTTCCTTGCGTTCAAAGCGGGAACTCCAACGGCGGAAAAGTTTGCGGGCATGGTAAAGCGACATGCGAAAATCAGAGCGTTCCGTCAAGAGACTTTCTTCGGCTGGCCCCATCTTATGCAAACAGCGTTGCATCCAGCTGACCAGCGGAACGACAACGATAAAGAGGAACAACGTCAGCGGCCACGATATGTAAAACAGCACCGGCAAAAACACCAAAAGCTGGAGCACCGCCTGAACCGCTTGAAAAAAAACGCCGCCATTATTCTGCAATACAAGCGTCGATTCGTAGGCCGCCTCAACTTTCGCTTCCCCTGCTGGCGTATGGAAAACCCGAGGCGAAAGCGACCGCAGCGTATGCAGGAACCACGCCATCACAAACGTGCCGGCTCCGTAAAGCCATTTTTCGGAGATGTTCAATTTCCAGGCAAAAAACGCAAAACGCAACAGCGTAAGGATGACCATCAGGGCAAGCCACCCTGCAAGCGAAAAAACTGCATCGCCTTGAAGGATTCCCATGAAAGAACGGATTCCCCAAAGCAGGGCCGCATCCGCAGCACTTGCGAACAACGCGACCGGCAAAAAGCGCAAAACGCCTTGCCAAAGCACCTTTTTCAACCGTTTTTTCAGAATCACAGGAGCAAAAATAAAAAAATCAAAAAAAATCCCTTGACAATTTCCCAGAAACATCTATATTTGGCGGCACAAATCGCCCCTATCGTCTAGTGGCCTAGGACTCGGGATTTTCATTCCCGCAACAGCGGTTCAAAACCGCTTGGGGGTATAAAAACAGCTCAACGAAAGTTGGGCTGTTTTTTTAAACCGTCATAAGGCGGGTATAAAAAGGACTAACCGTAAGGTTGGTCCTTTTTTGTACCCACAAGTAAACCGCGTAAAAGGGAATAAAAAGACTCATCGCAAGATGGGTCTTTTTTCAAACCGTCATAAGGCGGGTAGAAAAAGACCATTCGAAAGAATGGTCTTCTTTATTACATTGTCACCCCGGACTCCGTTCCGGGGCCAGTTTTTCCACCACGCAATCATAAACAACCGATCCCGGCACAAGGCCGGGATGACAGTAAAAAAAATTTATTTATGCCCCCTTGACATTATTCTAGAAAAAACTATATTTGTCCTCACAAATCGCCCCTATCGTCTAGTGGCCTAGGACTCGGGATTTTCATTCCCGCAACAGCGGTTCAAAACCGCTTGGGGGTATAAAAACAGCGCAACGGAAGTTGAGCTGTTTTTTTATACCCAAGTAAACCGCGTAAAAGGGTATAAAAAGACTCATCGCAAGATGGGTCCTTTTTTCAAACCGTCATAAGGCGGGTATAAAAAGGACTAACCGCAAGGTTGGGCTTTTTTGTACCGCATAAACAGCCATTCCCACCTACAAAATCCCATTTCCCCCATTTTTACGTGAAAAAAGTCCAATTTTCAACATTTGTCACGTAAAATTTCACACAAATTAACAATTTTATTACAAATTCACTGTCTTTTTTGAATTTTTCAGCCTCTTTATCACCAATAAAAGCCCTCTTTTCCCAATTTTGCAACTAAAAAAAAACAAATATTCATGATTTTCTTCAAAACAATCACATACAACGTTGAATTTTACGTGAATAATCCTCAAATTTTTGAGTTTTACACGTAAAAAACGATAAATTTTGAAAAACAAGATTTTTTTTCATCCCATTTTTCTTCAAATCCAACTCCTCAGCCGGAATCTTTCAAGCCGTCACCTCTCGAAGTATGCTATAAAAACGGGAAGTCGCCCTCGAAAGGAGGGCGACAGTATTTAACGAGTTGGAATGAGAGACTTTTTCGAATAAAACTCCATGTACACCAAAAACCGAATTATCGGTTTCCACGTATTCGTACATTCGCATCTTCTATTCTTTAAATAATTCTTTTGGCATAACGACTTTAATCAAAGCTCCCCTCTGATAAGTTCTGTAATGTTCTGTAATAAATATAACTAATTTTTTTCTGAAAGTATATATTTTTATTACGAAATTTCATTTTTTGACCACAAATTTTGAATTTTAGAACAAGAAATAAGAAAAATCACCCCATTTTTTCAGAAACCGTAACACAGGCCCCCACAAATCATGTAAAAATATTAATACAAACAGTCTCCCAAATGAGATCATTTACACATCCTGTTTCATTACAGAACCACCCTCCTCTAATTTCTAACCTCTAATTTCTATATTTCCACGCAATGGTTGATTCCGATGTTTTTGAACAAGAAGACTATGAAGTCAAAATCGGCTCGTTTAACGGCCCGATGGACTTGCTTGTCTATCTCGTCCAAAAAAAGGAAATGACGCTCGACCAAATCCCCATTGCAGAAATCGCAGACGACTTTTTGAAGTGGGTGAACGAGTATTCCGAAACGGACCTTTCCAAGGCCGGCGACTTCTTGTTCATGGCGAGCCGCTTGATGGCGCTCAAGGTGCAGGAACTGCTCCCCGCCGAAGAACGCGACCCAGAAACAATCGAAGAATACAACGAAGACCGCGAAAAACTCATGCAAGAAATGTTGGAATACCAGCGTTTCAAGCAGGTCGCAAGCGGCCTCCAGGAGATGGAAGCGAAGAACTTCGGAACGTATTCCCGCGGGAGACTCGAAAAAACGCAAAGCGACGAAGATACGCTCGCGGACGCAAACATTTGGCAGCTTTTCCGTGCTTACCAGAAGAGCTTGAAAACCAAGATTTCCGAGACGATCCACCATATCGAATTGGACTACGTGACAATCCAGGACCGTCAGCAAGCCATCAACAACTTCTTGAACGTGCATGGACGTGCGCTCTTTGAAGACTTGCTCGACAACGACTCCCACCCGATTGTTGCGGCGGTGACGTTCATGGCTATGCTCGAAATGATCAAGACGGACGACATTGTTTTCCGCCAAAGTGAACTTTTCGGCCCCATCTGGATTTACCGCAAAAAGAACAACCCCGAGTACGCCGAAGAAATGGCGCACGAGACCGTCTTTTTCAGCAAGGATCCCGAAGTCAAGGCGGGACTTGTGGATACCATCCGCAGCCAGGCGATTGCACGTTCCAAGGAAAAGAGCGTGGGCGACCTCGCCGCTACGATGCGCGAAGCCGTACTTTGGACGGAACGCGGCAGAAACGTTACCGACGAAGACCTCAACGCGATGCTCGAAGGCCGCGAGGATATTTCCGAAGTGCAGGAAAATCCATTCGCCGATATGATTGCCGAAGCAGATGCCGCTGAAGGAATTACAGCGCAGCAGACAAGCGAACAAGCCCCTGCAACTGGAACTGCGGCGACTCCTGCAAATGAAGCAGCAGCCGTCAACACCGATGCGGTCAATGAACCCATTGCTGAGCCTGCGACATCGACCAGTGAAGTTATTACAAACGCACCTGAAGCCGTTAGCGAAATCACGCCATCGCACACGTTTGAACCCATCGACGAAGAATTTGCCGATGTACCGGACGAAGAAATAAACGAGGCTCAAAGCGAAGAAATAGGCGAAGAACTCGTTGATGATGAAAATTTCGAAGAAAATTTAGACAACGTAGAATTTTCGGAAAGCACGAACAACGAAACATTACACGTTTCATACGACGACAGTTTTGACGAGGACATTCCTGTTATCCGTTCGTCAAGCACCGATAATCACGGAGTATCTGCCGAAGCCAATTTCCAAGGCTTGAACGAACAAGAAGTCCAGCAGATGAGCGACGAAGAATTTGCGGCATTCATGCAAAAGGCACAAGCGTTCTACGACAATGCAAGTTCAGCACCGTCCGCGTCAAGTTCCGTGCAACCGTCAGCAAATTTCGCACAACCTGCAACAAGTTCCGCAGCCACGCCGCAACAAACAAGTTCAACGCAATTTACAACAAATTCTACACCAACCGTCAGCAAATACGATTCCAGCAGCACCTATAGCGCCCCAGTTCAAAAAGAACCGGAAGAAGACAAGTATTCCTCTTACAGTTTCGGCAACGAAATGACAGACGAAGAATACATCGCCTACTTGAACCGCAGCGCACGTGCAAGCCGCAAGGATGATCCAAAGCCGGCAGCAATTCCAACACCGTCCGAAAAACCGACATCACCCGCAGCCGAAAGCAAGCCCGCTAAAAAATCCGAACGCAAGTCGTTTATGCCCGAAGAAGGCGAAGGCGGAATGACGGACGAAGAATTCGAAGCCTACCTCGCTGAACACGGCGATGACGATGATGACGACGAAGGCCCCGTAGTTTACGGAGCCGGTAAAGATTAATCATCAGTTCAATTTGCTACAACGTTTTTCTCACGCTCCAGCTTCTCATCGTCTTTCCATCAGGGATAGGAATATCCCGCTCATCAAACACCTCAAAACCGTTTTTCTTGTAAAACGCAAGATTCTTCTCAGAGTTCGTGAATAAAATCAACTGCGTTCCACCACGTTCACGGATGTAATCTTCCCAAAAACCAATGAATTTTGATCCAACACCCTTTCTTTGAAAATCCGGATCCACCGTGACAGAGCTCGTGTACCAAATATTGGGATCAGCCTTCTGGTAATCATGGCACGGCGTGCTCGCCACAGTATCCATGGCAATCCAGCGATTCACACGCTTTACTTTCACGCCGCAATACACCATGAGCCAACCGTGAAGCAAAAACTGCAAAACCGAGGGTCTCCTGTACTGAGCATCATCAATTTGCGCAACAGCTACCATTTTCCCATCGATTTTAGCTATCAAGAAATGAGTTTTTCCGAAATTCGTCAACATAAATCTGTACATCAAAGATCTAATGACTCTCCGTCTCTCATCCAGATTAGGAAAGAAATTCGTAAAGTACTCATAATGCTCATAAGCCCTGGCTGCAACTTCCACGGACTCTTTCAGCTCTTCGCGATTCAATATACCAAACTCAATTTCCATTAAATTGCACCATCCTGCCATTTAAAATAGAAATCATTTTCAAAATAGCAACACTTTAATCCAATAAATCTGCATGGGGGATAACTTTTGCCTATTCTTACAGGCTTGGTTTCTTGTAAAAGATTTTTTAAAGGATAAGTAAATAATATATTTCTTCATATGAAGATACCTTTCAACCAGCCCCCCTTTGTAGGGACAGAAATCGATTATGTGCGACAGGCCGTCGAAAGCGGTCGTATTTGCGGTGACGGACAGTTCAACCAAAAATGCCACGTTTGGCTCCAACAAAAAACAGGTTGCGCTCGGGCACTTCTCACGACGAGTTGCACCCACGCACTTGAAATGTCAGCATTGCTATGCAACATCCAGCCGGGCGATGAAGTCATCATGCCGTCGTTCACGTTCGTCTCTACCGCTGACGCATTCGCCATGCGTGGGGCAAAATGTGTGTTTGTCGATATTCGCCCCGACACGATGAATTTGGACGAAAAACTTATCGAAGACGCGATTACAGAACGCACGAAGGCAATTGTGCCGGTGCATTACGCCGGAGTCGGCTGCGAAATGGACTCCATCAATGCAATCGCGCGCAAGCACAACTTGTTCGTCATCGAGGATGCCGCTCAAGGGATGATGGCGACATACAAAGGTCATTCCCTGGGTGCGCTCGGCGATTTCGGCTGCTACAGTTTCCACGAAACCAAGAATTACAGCATGGGCGAAGGCGGCGCCATTCTCATTACCGATAAAAAATACTCCGACCACGCCGAAATCATCCGCGAAAAAGGTACAAACCGCGTGCAGTTCCACCGCGGCGAAGTCGATAAATACACATGGGTTGAACTCGGTTCGAGCTACTTGCCCAGCGAACTCAACGCCGCCTACCTGTACGCCGAACTTGAAAATGCACAAAAGATTTTCGACAACCGCATGGAAAGCTGGAACGATTACCGCGAACGTCTGCAACCCCTTGCGGACGCAGGCGATTTGCAGTTACCATATATTCCAGCGGAATGCACCCATAACGCGCACATGTTCTACCTGAAAGTCGCAGACATTAAAACGCGAACAGCGCTCATCGCGCATCTCGTGAAAAACGGCATATTGGCGGTATTCCACTACGTGCCGCTCCACAGCGCCCCTGCGGGCAAACGCTTCGGACGATTCAACGGCGAAGACCGCTACACGACCAGCGAAAGCGACCGCCTGCTCAGGCTCCCCATGTTCTACGGATTAAAGCCAGAAAACAGGGAATTTGTTTGCAGCAAAGTGAAGGAATTTTTTGGGAAATAGCGTTTGGTTCCGAACGTACACAGCAAATAACGACTTCATTTTTCACAACATCCTTTTTTAATGTAGATTATACCTTATAAAGCAAGGTATAGTTATGAAATTTTCGAAAATCGGCCTCTTTGCATTCGCCGCCTGCGCCATAGCCCAAGCAGACATCAAGGGTTCAATTGTTGACGAATCGGGCAATCCCGTCCATAACGCCGCCGTGACCACAAGGACACTCCCGAACCTATTGTCCAACATGCGAGCACTCTCGAACGAAAAGGGAGCATTTACATTACCCAATGCAAAAAAAGGACAAAGCATCATCGTTCGCAAAACGGGGTTTCTCCCAGAAACGCTCAGCGTCATTCCGGGTAAAAAGAACTACGGCAACATCGCCTTGAAACGCGATCCCATCGAAAATAGAATCGACAGTCTCATGGCCAACATGTCCCTCGACGACATGATCGCACAAATGACACAGGCCAAAGCCCCGTCAACAACTTGCGGAGGCAAAGTTTGCGGCTCGGCGTTAGAAGGGGGCGGAGCTTACACCGCTGATTTTTATACCAAAGCTTGGAACCATAAAATACCCGTCATCTACGGCAAGGATAACGTCCACGGCGTTGCCGATGTGAATGGAGCAACCATTTTTCCGCACAACATCGGGCTCGGCGCGACACGAGATTCAGCACTTGTCCGTAGAATCGGGCAAGCCGTCGCCGAAGAAATGTGGGCTGCGCACATCGACTTGAATTTCGCCCCCGCCATCACCGTTCCGCAAGATGAGCGCTGAGGCCGCGTCTATGAAGGATTCGGCGAAACAACCGAACTTGCCGTTGACCTTGGAGCCGCATTTGTACGTGGGCAGCAAGGCGACAACAACAACGCCGAATGGTGCGTCATCACGACTCTCAAGCATTTTATTGGCGACGGAGCAACAGACAAAGGATTTGACCGCGGTAACGCCAAAATAACAAATAAAGCACTACACGCAAAATACTTGCCGCCTTACGAAGCCGCTATCGAGCAAGGTGCATTGAGCGTCATGGCAAGCTTCAACCAAGTGAACGGAATCCACCAGCATGTCGATTCCGCTTTGCTCACCGGAGTACTCAAGACAGAACTCGCCTTTGACGGCTACGTCATCGCGGACTGGGAAGGTATCGAAAGTTCAACGACACCGGGTGCCGCTGGAGACTACTCCCCCGGCCTCGTCACCGGAATTTCATCAAAAGAAGCTATACGCAATTCGATTAACGCAGGCCTCGACATGGCCATGGTTCCGCAATCCGCAGAAGCATTTGTCAGCAACATGAAAGAACTCGTTGCATCAGGCGAAATCAGCGAAGAGCGAGTCAAGGACGCCACCCGCAGAATTTTGCGTGCAAAAATCCGTGCCGGGAGAATCGACAACCCGAACGGTCCATCCGCTTACGTCGGCGTTACAAGCAACATCGGCAGCGCCGCCCATCGGCAACTCGCCCGCGAAGCTGTGCAAAAAAGCTTGGTCATTCTGAAAAACAAAAAAGTTCTCCCACTTGCCACCAACGACAAAATTTTCGTGACCGGAAGCCACGCCAACAACACAGGATTGCAATGTGGCGCTTGGACGCAAGGTTGGCAGGGCACTCTCGAAGATGTCCCCGGAGCAACCTCAATTCAAGCAGGCTTTGATGAAGTCGCAAAAGGCACCCGCGTCGCAACCGCCGAAGAAGCAGGAACAATCGTCTATGTGATTGGCGAAGTCCCTTACGCAGAATGGTTCGGAGACTATCGAGGCGACGACTTTAACAACAAAATCATCACCAAGAAAGAACGAACCGACATGTCGTTCAACAGCACCGACGAGTACATCGCGCAGATTAAAGAATGGCAAAAAGCAGGCCACAAAGTCGCCGTCGTGTTCATCACCGGCCGCCCGCTCCCCATCACCTCGCTTATCAACGTCGCCGATGCATTCGTTGTCGCATGGCTCCCCGGCAGCGAAGGAGCAGGCGTTGCAGACGTGCTTTTTGGCAAGGTCAAACCCACCGGCAAACTCCCCCACACTTGGCCTAAAGACGCAAAGCAAATCCCCATCAATGTTGGCGACGGAAAGAAGGGACTATACCCCTACGGATTCGGATTGACATACTAGACTAATACATTTTAATGTATATTAGTCGTGAAATGAATACGAAAAAAAAACTTTTATTGCTAGGCGGTAGCCACGCCGAAATTCCGTTAATCAAGGCCGCAAAGGAACTTGGCTGGTACGTGATAACCACAGGCAACAACCGCGATGGCCTCGGACACCCTTACGCCGACAAAACCGTATTTGCAGATTTCAGTAACAAAGAAGCCATGCTGGAACTTGCCCGCACGGAAGGAGTGCAAGCAGTTTGTTCAGGCTGCAATGATTTCGCGTTGCTTTCGACCGTTTATGTTTGCGAAAAATTGGGAATTCCTGGACACGATTCTTACGCCACATCGCTTGAAATTCATCACAAGGACAAGTACCGAGCACTCGCAACCCGCCTCGGAATCCCGACACCGCAAGCAAAAGTTGTACACAACGAGCAAGAATTCGAGCAAGCTATTGCAAGTCTTACCTTCCCGATTATCGTCAAGCCCGTTGACTTGACAGGCGGCAAGGGCATCCATCGCGCCACAAATGTCGAAGAGGCCCGTGAAGCATACAAGAACGCCACAAGCCGCACCCGCGAAGACCACATCGTCGTCGAGGAATTTGTTCAAGGAACGAATCACGGATTTTCGGCCATGCTCGTCAAAGGCAAAGTCGCATTTGCATTTGCTGATAACGAGCAATACTATATAAATAAATATCTGGTCTCTGGAGCAAACACACCCAGCACCACGCAAAACGCAAGCCTCGCCAAGCTTCGCGAATACAGCGAACGCATCGCACACGAATTGCACTTGGTCGATGGAATTTTGCATATCCAATACATCGAAAAAGCAGACGGCACACCTTTCATTATCGAAATTTGCCGCCGCCCGCCAGGAGATTTGTACATCAAATTCGTCAAGTACGCGACTGGCATCGACTATCCGAAATTCATCGTGAAAGCAGAAACCGGCGAAGACATCTCCAGCATAGCAGATGTTCCCACGCAAGGATTTTGGTTGCGTCACTGCGTCATGTCTGACCGCGAAGCCGACGAAAACGGATGTTCCGGAATCGTCCGCGATGTTTCCTTCGCCCCTGAAATTCAAAAAAACATTGTTGAAAAATTCTTGTGGTTCAAGCCCGGCGAAACCATCACAGACAAGCTTTTGTACAAAGCAGGGATTGTATTTTTCAAATTCGACACGCTAGAAGAAATGACTGACAAAACCGCCAGAATGACCGACCTCGTGAAAATTGTGATTGATTGACATCACAAAGATTCCATGTCAAGCACGGAATAACGGGGGGGAAATCGTCATGGCGAACCTGATCCGCCATCTATTCTAAAAGAAAAAACCTATATTCCTAAATATGAAGAAGGAACCTTATCAAATTGCATTTATCGGGGGCGGTATTAATTCTGCCATCGGAGAAGTCCACAAAGCAGCAAGCCAAATGGATGGACATTTTGAACTGGTCGCCGGAGCGTTCAGTACACACACCGAAACCAACCACGAAACCGCCAAAACTTGGGGCGTCGCAGACAACCGTACCTACGCAAACTATAAGGAACTTTTGCAAGCCGAAAAAGGTAAGCTAGATGCCGTAGTGGTGTTAGCCCCGACGGATCTTCACAAAGAAATTGTCATTGACGCACTTGAAGCAGGCTTTCCCGTGATTTGCGAAAAATCACTCGCCACAAGTTTTGAAGAAGGCGAAGACATCGCACGGAAAGTTGCAGAAACCAAAGGATTCTTCTGCACGACGTACAACTACACCGGCTACCCGATGGTGCGAGAACTCAAGCAGTACATCGCCGAAGGCAAGCTCGGTCGAATCCAGCAAGTGCAAGTCGAAATGCCGCAAGAAGGATTCATGCGTTTGGGAGCATCGGGCGAACCGCCCAAGCCGCAGAGTTGGCGCCTCAAGGATACTGTGATTCCCAAAATTTCCTTGGACTTAGGCAGCCACCTGCACAACATGATTTACTTTTTGACAGGCGAACGTCCGGAACGCATTGTGGCAGACCAAGCGACCTTCGGACTGTTTCCGCAGATTATCGATAACGTAGGAGCGCTTGTTCAATATACAAATAACGTTCGTGCACAAATTTGGTTCAGCAAGACGGCTCTCGGCAACCGCAACGGACTCCGCATCCGCGTATTCGGTAGCGAAGGCAGCGCCGAATGGTTCCAGCTAGAACCCGAAACGCTCAAGACTTGCGACCTCCGTGGAAATGTAAGCCTCCGCGACCGCACCAGCGACGTAAAAATTGCAAACCAACCTCGTTACAACCGATTCAAGGCAGGGCATCCTGCTGGTTTCATCGAAGCGTTTGCCAACTACTACGAAGACATTGCCGACTGCCTCGGTCAATATTTCGCAACCGGCAGTTTCAAAAGTCAGTACGTTTGCGGCATCAAGACATCGCTCGAAGGCCTCGCCATGATGCAGGCCGCCACACGTTCTGCCCAAAGTAATAAATGGGAAGATTTACAATGAAGCTCTCATTCGTCATCCCGTGCTACCGCAGCGAAAAGACCATCAAAACGGTGGTGCAAGAAATTCGCGACACCATGACCATACGCAATGCCGCAGGCCCAGGTTCTGACGGCAATCCGTTCGATTACGAAATCATACTCGTAAACGATTGCAGCCCAGACAACGTATGGCAAGTCATCAAAGTCCTCGCCTCGACCGATAGCCACATCAAAGGCATTTGCCTCGCCAAAAATTTCGGGCAGCACGGAGCTTTAATGGCAGGCTACGGACAAGCTACAGGCGACTATATCATCAGTCTCGATGATGACGGACAAACGCCAGCCAGCGAAACATTCAAGCTCGTCGATAAGCTCGAAGAAGGCTACGATGTCGTCTATGGCTACTACAAGCATTCCGCACAACATTTGTTCCGCCGCCTTGGAAGCTGGGTCAACAAAAAAATGGCAGAAGCAATTATTGGCCAGCCTAAGACGCTCCGCACCACAAGCTTCTTTATCATGCGCAAGTTCATCGTCGATGAAATCGTGCGCTATCCCAATCCGTTCGCCTACATCAGCGGACTCGTATTCCGCGCCACCAAGAATCTGGGCAACGTTCAAGTACAGCACCGCCGCCGCCTCGAAGGCGAATCGGGCTACACCATCGCAGGTCTCATCGGACTTTGGATTAACGGCTTTACCGCATTTTCCGTCAAGCCCCTCCGGGCCGCCACTTACATCGGACTATTCTGCGCATTGATGGGATTCGCCTCCGGCTTGTTCGTCATTTACAAAAAATTGATGTTCCCCGACGTTCCCGTAGGCTATACCAGCATGCTTGCCACATTGCTCTTTATTGGCGGCATGATCATGTTCATGCTCGGACTCATCGGCGAATACGTAGGCCGCATTTACATCAGCATCAACCAGTCGCCGCAATACGTTGTGCGCGAAAAAACGTTCTAAAAAAACGTCTTTAGCCACAACGTTTTAATCAGTCTAAACGTCGAATCCAGCCTCCAGCATGCACTTCTGCGCAAAGCAGTTGGCTTCGTCCTCTTTTTCGGGATAGTTGTGCGTAATTTCGATATTCTGCAAACAAATTCCTTTTTTGCCGTGATAGAGCACATGAGCAAGTTCATGGAAGAACGTAAACCACATCGTTTCGCGCTTTTTAAAACGGTCATGCAGCTGGATCAACGGAACATCCTTGTACCAGCGGTACATGCCATGAATCGGCGAACTCTTGAAATTCTGCACAAACAACACTCGAATTCCAATCTTGCGGCATAGCTCCTGCAAGCCTGTCATGCAATCGTCAACCACTTCCGCCTCAGGTGTCCAGTAAGTGATTCGCTTTTCGCGTTTCGGCAACTTTTTATTCGCAGCCGCAAACGCAATGATTTCAGGGAGAGCCGCCTTAAGCTTTTTGCGAACCGCAGGCTGCCCCAGCTTTTCCATCGGATCCTGATCCGAGAGAATCTCGCCACGACGGATCCACGCCGAAGTCGCATACGGATCCTTGACCTCCGCAAGCGAAATGCGGAACGCCACCTTCAACTGCGCCTTTTTATAATAGCCGTCCCACGCCTTCGGGGATGCCACCGCAAAGAATTTCAAGAGCGGCAAACACGACTTGTCCTCCGCCATATCAGCACCCTTGCGAACCCACTCACGGACATCGAGTTCCTCCGGGAAAGACTGTTTCCAAAGCGACTGATTTTCCAGCGACTTCTTGACGCGTTCACGCGTAAGATATTCGTCATAAGACATCTGACTACGCAACAAATAATCCGCAGGGATTTCCGTAACCATTTCCAATGCAATAGCTACATCCGGCGTTATACGACAATGCCCCTGCAAAATATCATTTATCGCTTTAGGAGTATAACCCATGCGAGCAGCCAAATCATTTGCATCAAGGCCCATTTCTTCGATTTTTTCGGCCACATCCCTACCAGGAGGAAATTCAACAGCCAATTTGAAATCATTGTCAATCATACAACCTCACTTATGATAATCAGCTATTTCAAGAATCTTTGCAGTTCGTTCTTTTGCCCAAACAATTTGAGCGATTGGCCCATCATTCGTACTCTTAAAGATCAAACGATACGGTTGATCCAAGTCGCAAGCCCATTGCCCTGCACGATTGCCGACCAAATCATGATAATGACCCGGCACACCTCGCAACTGTTCAAAATTTTCAGCACGGTCAATCTGCATCAATCGAACAGCATAGCACTGAGCCCGTCGTTGGCCAAGCCTTTTCAATGCATATCCGCTATCCATAGCGCATTTTTTCAATTCCTTATCTTCAAAACGAATTTCCATCTCCGCATCACAAATTTTAATACACCTATAATATAACTCAAAATTTTAATAAATGCAATAGGTGAATTATTTTTTTCAAAACAACCATCCGCAAAGCGCCCCCTTGACAGCCAAAATACGAGAAGTATAGATTTAGATGCAAAATTATTTAGGAGTGAAACCTCATGAAATTTCAAATATTTATTTCAAGCGTACAAAGGGAATTTGCCGAAGAACGCAAACAACTGTTCTCATACCTAACGAACGATCCTATATTATCGCTATTTTTCAAACCATTCATTTTTGAAAACCATCCAGCAAGCAACAGTAAAACATCTGATATCAATCTTAAAGAAGTCGTGAAAAGCGATATATATCTTGGACTTCTGGGTGACGAATACGGATTTGCATCGAAAAACAGCTTATCCCCCACGGAACAGGAATACAATCTCGCAAACAAACTACATAAAACCTGCCTTATATTCATCAAAAAAGACAATTTGCACAGGCATCCCAAAGAGATAAAATTCATTCAAAAAGTTGAAAAGAACAATGTTAGACAATCATTTAATGATTATGAAGAACTGAAAAATGCAGTATATAAAGCCTTAGTTCTATACATGGAAGAAAAAGACCTCATTCGAACAAGTCCTTTTGATCAAGCAAAAAATATCGAGGCAACCATAGACGATATTGACGAAGAAAAAGTTCGAAATTTTATACAACTTTCAAAACAGAGACGTAATTTTAAACTGAATTCCGATACACCCGTCAAAAACGTTTTAAAACATTTAGACATGATAGATGACAGAGGTAAATTAGCCAATGCATCCATTCTCCTTTTCGGCAAAAAACCTCAAAAATTTTTTATTACCTCCGAAGTAAAATGTGCTCAATTTTATGGAAACAAAGTTGAAAAACCAATTCCTTCATTACAAATCTACAAAGGCGACGTTTTTCAACTGATTGATCAAGCAACAAGTTTCGTACTGAGTCGCGTTGACAACTGGATAGGAACAAGAGCTCAAGGCCTAACCGCAGCAGTCCCCACACATCCAGAACTTCCAATGGAAGCCGTCAAAGAAGCCATTATCAATGCAGTCTGTCATCGTGACTACACAAGTAAAGCTAGCGTTCAAGTAATGCTTTTCAGAAACCGTCTAGAAATCTGGAATCCGGGACAATTACCACAAGGATTAACAATAGATAAGCTCTACAAGCCTCACAAGTCTCTTCCACACAATCCACTTATCGCAGAAGCCATGCAACGTTGCGGATACATAGAAAAGACAGGGACCGGAACTGGCGACATCGTAAAGCTATGCCTACAATATGGTTTAAAAAAGCCACTATTCCAAGATGACGATGACTTTAAAACAATTATCTGGAGAAAAGAAACACAAGAAATTCCCAAAAACGAAACCGAAAATACACCAAAGGTTACAGAAAAGGTTACAGAAAACCAAAGAAAAATTTTATTGATAATCAAGCAAAATCCTTCAGCATCGCAAGACGAAATTGCAAATATCGTAGGAATTAGCCGCATCCACGTAAATAAAAACATGAGGAAAATGGAACTAAAAGGAATCATCAAGCGTATTGGACCCGACAAAGGCGGGCATTGGGAGATAAAATGACCAAAACATCCAAGATCATTCCATTAAACATCGTTTACACCTATCCTGTTCATTGGGATTCTTTTCACATTCTGCGAGATTATGTCCAAAATTTTTATGACTCGGTTCCCGTTGACCAATGGTCAAAACGTAAAAATGCTCGCATACGACGTGACAGAAACAGATGTTATAGAACAGAAAAGCGAACTTATTTTACAAGGAGTAACCGATAATGATTTTGCACTTTTCAAAACCGTACTAAACAGCTTTTACAATCCTGAAAACGAACTCCTGGGTGAAAAAATTTGGGAGGGCGCCGAAGGTGCGGTCTATACCCGTAGTAAAGTAGAATACGATCGAAAATTTCAGTCTCGGTCTCACCTTAGCTATGGAAATTCTCTTACAAAACACAGCTATTGTCGAATCAGCACATGAAAAATGGAAGCAACAATTTGCCAACAACGGATGTAAATGAAACGCAAAAGAAAAGCAGACCCGACACTAACCTATGAAGAAGCCCACGCTTTAGGATGAGCACAAGGTTCATTGCAACAGCGTTATGAATTAGCAGTAAAATGCCGCGATGCAAAAGAATTTGACTTGCCAACGATAGCAAAATACACCAAACTATCCATAAAGACAATTCTTGTACTTTGAAAAAGAGTCGGTACATCCGAGAACAGCGACCGGTCAAATTTAAAATTTAATCTATATTATACCCATACCCAACCGAACAATTCA
This sequence comes from Fibrobacter sp., assembly GCF_017545445.1. GTDB lineage: Bacteria > Fibrobacterota > Fibrobacteria > Fibrobacterales > Fibrobacteraceae > Fibrobacter. The sequence continues at coordinate 113,925 of NZ_JAFWOM010000069.1, read as the reverse complement.
AAACAGCAGAACATGTCTCAAGAACAAGCGACACAATCTAGCGAATGGACCACGATCATCAAGCCGAAGGCGAGCCTCCTCGAAGTAGATTTCAAGGAACTTTGGCAGTATCGAGACCTTTACCGCATGTTCGTCAAGCGCGATATCGTCACATGGTACAAGCAGACCATTCTCGGGCCGCTGTGGTTCTTTATCCAGCCCATTATGACCACAGTCATGTTCATGGTCGTATTCGGCGGCATCGCAAAAATCAGCACAGACGGACTTCCGCAACCGCTGTTTTACCTTGCAGGCATCTGCCTCTGGACTTACTTTTCGGAATGTCTGAACCAGACGAGCAAAACGTTCATCGAAAACGCGAACATGTTCGGCAAGGTTTATTTTCCGCGACTCGTCGTGCCGCTCGCAACCGTTACAAGCAACCTCGTGCGACTCAGCATTCAAATGGGGCTATTCCTAATCGTCTATGCATATTACCTTATCTTCACTAACGCACCTGTGCACCCGAACATTTATCTGTTGCTCACGCCAGTACTCATTGCACTGAATGCGGCACTAGCGTTAGGCTTTGGCGTGCTGTTCAGCAGCCTCACCACCAAGTACCGCGACCTCACTTTTTTGCTCAGTTTCATCGTACAACTTTGGATGTACGCAACCCCAGTAATTTATCCGCTCAGCACCATCGAAGACCCTCGCCTCAAGATGCTCATGCAGGCAAACCCGCTCACCAGCATCATGGAAACGTTCAAATTCGGAATGCTCGGCGTCGGCGAATTCAGCTGGGCTGCACTCGGCTATACCGCAGGCTTCGCCGTTTTCATCCTCGCACTCGGAATTGTAGTATTCAACAAAATCCAACGCACGTTCATGGACACGGTGTAATTATAATTCGCCTCAGTTTACTTTTCAACAGCCGTTCTCAGAATATCAAACACACTATCACACACCTCTGAAAAGCTCTTTCCCGCAGCAAAGGCATATTCCTGTTGGTATTTCGTCCAACGATTATTCATATTTTCATCAGACACAACAGAGTTCATTATATTTTCAAAGTCATCTAATGATTTCAAATTGTTTCGGCTAGACATCGTATTGCGTATAGCTTCCGCAAGAATGTCCTTTTTTATTGTCTTTTTATATCTATTCCACAAAAGGTCTATATCGTAGAAGTCTCTTGAGCGAGTGTTTAAAACACTCCTAGAAAGTATGGCATCCAGTTTTTCCGCTAACAAGGTTTCCACGTTATACGAAAGTAATTCATAATCCCCATCATCGAACATCGACCAAAATAATTGAAGAACAGGTTTTGGCGTAATCGCATCACCAGTCGTAATATCAGCATAAAAAGAAACGGTCATCGGAGCAAACGAGGCCTGCAAATAAGCACGTAGGCCTGGGTAGGAATCCTTTTCGCGAATATCTTCAACTCCTTCAAAAGAAAATGAAAATCCATCTTACAAATCGATCGAGCATACAGACAATAAAATATCTTTTAGAGCCGACGGATTTACACTGAATCCAGTCGCCGTTGCGTCAATATCCATTGTCGTCCTCTTGGCAACCCCGACAAGCGAGGATGTCAAAAAGCCACCTTTCAAGATGAAATTATTGCGGTATTTAGACTCGGCCAAGCGAAACAGAAATCTTTCTAAAACGTATTTTTGCAAAACACCCTGCGCAGTCACTCCAGATTCAACAGCAATCTTCTTCACGGCGGCTTTTAATTTGGCAGCATTTGAAAATTTCATAACAGAATCTCCATATAGTTACGGACAAGTTTCTCTACATGAAGGATTTTTGCATAACTCATTAACAACGAGATATCCTTATCCCTGCTTTGCGCGTACTCCTTGAAAGCCTGATTCATCGTTTGGATATCGTTTCCACCGACAATATCGCACAATGTCCGTTCGATGTTGTAGCAGCGCACCATGTTACCATAGGGAGACACCACCTCTTGCAGACCTAGATTATAACGCCCAGCAACCACAATCTTGCATTTCAATCCGTTCCGTTTAGCAGCGCTCGCATTGTACCCCTTGGGAAAAGTCATGCAAAACACGTAAGGAATGCAGTCCGTTTTCTTCAAAAGATATAAAGCCGTATTTCCGGAAAAAACTCCCTGTGGATATGTATGCTGCCAAATGGCGAACTCATCTTCAAGCTGATCGGGCAGAAAATAGACTCCGCGCGCCCCCTTGCTCAACGTACCCGCCAAGACACACTCTGTCAAGGCGCGGCGCTGAAGCCCAACCTTTGAAACGTCCGTAGCCGTGACCATTCCATTACCTTTTTGAGCCATTTCGATGATTTTTTCACAATCTTTCATAGCTAGCCACTCCAAATTCGAACATTAGTGTATATTTTGCAGTGTTAAATATACCTAAAAGTTCAACCTTGATCAATATTACAGCCACAAATTCAAACTTACAGAACCATTTTTCATCATCAACTCCTACGGACAAACATAAAACCGCAGCGTTTAAAATTTTGAGCACTAGAACATTTGTTCACTACTAAATATAACCCCGAGGAAAGTCATTGTCAATACTTAGACAAAAAGGACCAAATTTGACCATGTTACCCACACATATTCGCCATTAGGCGGCTTTTAATCTATATTACACAACAAGATGACCGACTTTGTCATTGTGCAAGCACATGACCCGTCGGTTACGAAATATTGAAACATAAATGATTCGCAGCTTCGTAACCTAGGATGTCATTGCGAGGCCGAAGGCCGTTCAACGCACGTTCATGGATACGGTGTAATTACGTTACAATATTACTTAATTCCGTAACATTAAATGATCAGAAACTTAAAGTGACTCAAAGTGCCGAGAAATTTTCGCCAACTCAAGTAATTCCTTAGCACAATCAATAGTCTGCGACAAAGTTATTCCTTTAGCAAACGGATTCTTAGCAACAAACCTTCTCCAAAATTCATTTTGCCAAAAATCCACATTAATCGTTTCTAAAATCTGCGGATACCCTCCTAAAAGTTCAAAAGTATTCCGCCGGCGAGAAGTCACTTCAAGAGCAATCCTTAACGTTTCAAAATTTATTTCCTTTTTCTTCAACGCATAAAGCGTATATACATCGTAGAAATCTCTAGTTCGCGTATTAGCCACACCCCTCGAAATAATCGTATCGAGTTTTTCAGCAAAAATATTTTCTAGAGGATAAGCCAAAATCGGAATCATCTTGTCATCAAACACGCATTTATACACGTATTCTATTTCACATGGAATGATTGTATCACCCGTTGTAAGATCAACAGTCAAAGGAACTTTCATTTTCCCATAACGGCATTCAATAAACAGCCTAAGCCCCAGATAATCGTCTTTTTCTCTTATTTCTTCAATTCGGTCAAACAAAAATGACAACTGATCGGCAATATCTATGCCGCAAATTTCCTTAAAAATTGAATCAACATTTTCATAGCTGACGCTAAAACCCTTTACGGTCGCGTCGATGTCCATCGTAGAGCGGCTTCCGATTCCAAGAATAGAAGCTATCAAGAACCCACCCTTAATAACAAAATGATTGCGAAACCGAGAAACAGCAATTCTATCCAGCAAACGTTCTAGACAATACATTTGCAAGGTCGCCTGAGGCGTAATTCTATACTTTACAGACAAATCTTTCAGTATTGCCTTTAGCTGCATTTCGTTATTCGTAATCACAACAACACCTCTAAATACGCCCTGATTTTTTTTTCTACATGAAAAGTCTTTGCTAGCTGCATCAATTTCGGAATGTTCTTTTCTTTGCTGCCAACATACGTTTTTATCGCATAGGTTATTGTCTGAATATCCGCAGCAACCTTGGCCGTCATAATTTCGCACAAAGTCCTTTCCGCAGAATAGGCACGAACAATATTGCCCAATGGCGTTTTGACTTCTACAATTTCAAGAGGATAAAGATTTTTCGAAGAATGCTTTACCACAATTCCATTTTTCGCTAGAGAATACGAATGGTAAAAACCCTTAAATGTCATCGTCCACACAAACGGAGCGCGTTCTGTTAGAGAATGCAGAAACAACGCCGTTTCACACGAAAAAATGCCCATCGGGCAACGATGCTGCAAATTCAGAAGCTCATCTTCCTGAGCGGAAACCAACTGATACACCCCTCGCGCCACCCTTACGATTTGCCCGGCATCGGCAAGCTGTTTCAGGAACATCCTGTGGATACCCGCAAGAGAAGCCTCTTTCGCAGTAATCCGCCCCCCCCTTGCCGAGAGAAGGTTCATCAGTATTTTTTCCTTACTATTGACATTCATACTAATAAATATAAATAATATTAGTACACTCGTCAAAATATTCCATTCTATCATCATCACCTCCCTGCGAACAAGCGTAAAACCGCAGTAATTTGAATTTTTGAGCACTAGAACATTTGTTCACTATTAAATATAACCCCGAGGAAAGTCATTGTCAATACTTAGACAAAAAGGACCAAATTTGCCCACGTCAGCCACATACATTCACCATTAGACGGTTTTTAATCTATATTACTCAACAACATGACCGCCATCGAATTTGAAAATATCAGCAAGCAGTACCGCCTGGGGCTAGTGAGCACCGGGACGCTCAGCCACGACCTGAACAGATTTTGACGCCTACGGCGTCCGCTCCTTGACTCGGCAATAAGAAAGAACAAGTTCTTTCTTGCTGCACTCGCCTTCGGGCTACTGGCAGACCAAGGTGCTGCGCCGCGAGGACCCCTACCTCAAGGTGGGCGAAGTCAATGACCGCGCGCACAAGGGCGCAAGCGAATACGTGTGGGCCCTGAAGGACATCAACTTGCAGAAACCCTTATCGCTCGGCCATGGCCAAACAAGTTTGGTCGCGGCTCTCGCTCATCGGGAAGACCCAAATCAGCCATTTTTTTACCACATGGCATTGCAATCAAATGATGATTTAGATAAGGAAAATGAATTTCAAAAACTACTTAAAAAATACAATATTTTTGCCGCTACCATTGCACTATTTGTCAGCGATATACCCGTATCAGAATACATACACATCTTAAAAAATGAACCCGAAAAAAGCGCATCTTATTCAAAATTCTTTGTAGAAAACTACGTTAACCCAGATTCAGTCAAAATTACAGCGCCAGAACAAAAGCGAAATCTCATTCTAATTTATATAGAATCTATGGAAACAACATTTTCCGACAAAGAACATGGAGGCAATCAAGATACAAACCTCATTCCAGAAATTACGCAACTAGCACAGCAAAATATAAACTTTGGGAAAAGCAAAAATCATATTGGCGGTGGCGTTGATTCTTATGGTTCCGGGGCAACCTTTGCCGCAATGCTTTCTCGTTCTTTAGGGATTCTATTCGTTATCAATTATGACAAAACACCCATATTGCACCATTATAAAAGCCTTTATAAAATTCTAAATAAAAATGGATACAGACAAATTTTCTTTCAAGGGAATCCCGGATGTTTCAAGGAATTTCAAAATCTCGTGACTGATCACAAGATGGATGAAATCTACGGCCCTGATGATTTGATAGAACGAATGAACTTAGGTATTGAAGATTACATGGTAAAACAAGGCGGAAATCTACCAAAACACATCCATTGTAATCTTCGGCGACCACCTATTTATGGGAACTCGTTTAGTAAAAGACTTTCCTAACCGTAAATGGATCGACATATTTATAAATTCATCAAAAAAGCCATCATCAGAAGAAAACAGAGTTTTCTCAGACATCGACATGTTCCCGACGATTCTAAGCTCAATGAATTTTGACATCGAAGGCGACAAGCTCGGTTTTGGCACAGACCTTTTTAGCGACCAAAAAACACTCGTAGAAAGCATCGGCATAAACGACCTCAACGCTGAACTGGGTAAAATATCAAGTCACTTGGTACATGAAAGCTATATGCTTAGAAAAATTAGCGAATAAAGTAACCCATTTTGGCCTTACCCCATAATACGGGAAGGCAACGTAAAAGTCACTTTCTTCGACCAGGAAGTCTTTCTATAAAAGCGTCCCGAACCATCTGGAAAGCACGTTCCGGCTCAAATTTGTCAGCATCGGGCCGCAATAGCAATTCGGTATCGTCCAGAAAATCCGAATCTTGCATTTTCAGTTCCATATTCTGCATGAATTGCTTGTAGCTAGGAGACTTTTCTACAGAAAAATCCATGTACCGATTGTAGCACTCCATAACCTTTTGCACATCTACAGAACTTTTATCGAGTGCAACCTGCAGGTCAAACAAATCTCGTCCTTTTTTGCGCTGATACAAAGCACGGAGTTTCGTTCCGAGCAATTCTTCAAACGCATAAGTCGTAATTTCGCAGTCACCTCTAAACCAATCACTATTCACATTAAACTGCATGCTGCGTAAGCCAAGAACATTGAAATGCTAGAAACAATTAATTTCTATCTTCAATCGAATCGGCTGAACTGGAGGAACCTCGGATTCCATCCGAAAAAGCACCGTATTGTTATAGCGTCTGGGCTTTGTAACTCGATCCGGCATCCAGTCAAGAACCTCGCCAAGTCGGAAAAGAATCGGTTTTATCGGTCCTGGGTTAATCTGCACCAAGTCGATATCTTCACTATAGCGAGGTTGTGGTTGCAAATAAAGTTTATGTAAAGCAGTTCCACCTCGAAATGCCAATTCATTTTTCAAAAAATCGTCACTGAAGATATCCACAAGAGCACGGCAAATAATCAGGTCCTGTTCAACCATCGCAGGGTCCGTCCACGGGGCTTGTTCGGCCCAAGCCATAATAGAAGCGCGGTCTATCATAAGTCATCCACCTCGATGTTGACGTTGCCGTTTACATGCCAACGATTTGCCGGAACATTCCCTCTCCGGTCTTGATCGTTGCTCAACAAGATACTGTTCCAGGAACCTTGCGTCTTCAAAAACCGAAAAAGAGCATCAGCCTGATCTTGCCTCGAAAGTACATACTCGAGCAAATACCCTAATCGCTGAATAGTTGTAACAGACGTAAACGAAATCAGTCCATGCATACGCTCAATATCCACAGAATCCATGAGTTCGGCCAGCACCGTGGACGCACGCTGATAACCGCCAACATGCGACGCGAACTGCACAAGATCTATCGCGGTTAGCTCCGGCCCCGAATAACGCAACGTTCCGATTTCGGCATTTTTCTTCATGATGAACGCCTCCGGGATTTCTTGTCGATAATTCCAATCAAGAAAAGAATTCTTGCCAGACGCCTTGATCCGCGGCATAACAGTCATAACCTGCGTTTTCATGGCCCGCTGATGGGCGGCCCCGTGCATGGCAGCCGCCGACAACAACCCCACATAATATGGCTTACCGACATAATTCATCAAGCTGTCGATGTAATAATTCGGCGGCACAACGCCCTTCAGCTGATACTGGACCGGCACAATGACATAGAAACCGCGATATACGGATTGCACACGCCCACGGGACACTTGGCGCGACAGTTCCGTGTTTATACTCCTAGCGGGGCGTTCGATGAAAGCATCCTTTACATCGGCAATCGAGAATGTCGACTTGCCACGGATTTCCCTGCTATGTATCCACTCTCTTATATTCATTATATCGTCAAAGTCAACATTTTTTGTTATATTTGACCACTTTTTAAATAAATATACATTCTTTTGAGGAGTATAGCAACCACCGTCTAAAACATTTTTCATCATCACCTCCCTGCGAACAAGCGTAAAACCGCAGTAATTTGAATTTTTGAGCACTAGAACATTTGTTCACTATTAAATATAATTTTGAAGCCAGCTCCTGTCAATACTTAAAGAAAAATTTCTCTCTTTTTCTAAAAAATGGCGAATCCAACTAAAAAGGCCAAATTCGGCCATGTTACCCACACATATTCGCCATTAGGCGGTTTTTAATCTATATTACACAACAAGATGACCGCCATCGAATTTGAAAATATCAGCAAGCAGTACCGACTGGGGCTAGTGAGCACCGGGACGCTCAGCCACGACCTCAACAGGTTCTGGCAGACCAAGGTGCTGCGCCGCGAAGACCCCTACCTCAAAGTAGGCGAAGTCAACGACCGCGCGCACAAGGGCGCAAGCGAATACGTGTGGGCCCTCAAGGACATCAACTTCAAGGTGGAACAGGGCGACGTCGTGGGAATCATCGGGCGTAACGGCGCCGGCAAGAGCACGCTCCTCAAGCTGCTGAGCCGCGTGACCGCCCCCACCACCGGCACCATCCGCGCACGGGGCCGCATTGCAAGCCTCCTCGAAGTGGGCACCGGGTTCCACCCGGAGATGACCGGTCGCGAGAATATCTACATGAACGGCGCCATCATGGGCATGAGCCGCGCCGAGATTACCCGCAAGCTAGACGAAATCGTGGACTTCAGCGGCTGCGAACGCTACCTGGACACCCCCGTGAAGCGCTACAGCAGCGGCATGACCGTACGCCTCGGGTTCGCCATCGCGGCACACCTGGAACCCGAAATCCTCGTGGTGGACGAAGTGCTTGCCGTCGGCGACGCCGAATTCCAGAAGAAAGCCATCGGCAAGATGCAGGACGTAAGCCGCGGAGAAGGCCGAACCGTGCTGTTCGTGAGCCATAATATGGGCGCGGTGAAAAGCCTATGCACAAGAGGACTAGTCTTAAACAACGGTGAAATAGCGTTCAGCGGCAATATTGACAATTCTATAGATTACTATCTCAAATATGGTTCAACCATTCTCCAAACTCGTATGGTTGATACAATAACCCAAAAATTGCCATTCATATCAATAGAATCTATAAAACTCAACCAAAACGAGTCCACACAACAAACAATCGTGCCAAATCAAGAAAGTCTTGAAATTGAAATAAATGGAAATTCTCTTCAAAAATTTACGAGCAATATAAAATTAATTTTCAAAACAACCAGCAATCTTCCTTTAGCAACACTCGCCGAATCAACCTATAAAGGACAATTATTACATTTTGAAGCCGGACATTTTACAATTAAACGGAATATCAAACTTCCTAAATATTTAAATCACGGTAATTTAATTCTTGACTTACTTTTGTACAATAAAAGCATCCATTATTTTCATAGCCCTCATTTAGCAAACCTAGAAATATGCGGAAGTACGGACGCATTAGGACAACCCTTAAACATACCTCTTGAAGGATTTGCAGGATTGGAAACTATATAATGAGACGATTTCTAGAATGCCTAATACCAAATTCTACTTGTAATTTGGAATGCAGTTACTGCTACTTAATACAGCAAGGAAGGCGTAAACAAGATCCTGGCCATTACAATTATTCGCCAGAAATAATAGGCAAATCGCTTTCAAAAAAACGTCTTGGGGGGACCTCCCTCATCTCAATGACAGCTCAAGGAGAAACTCTACTATCAAAAGAGTTACCCCAAATCACAAAGGAAATTCTTAAACAAGGTCATTTTGTAAATATAACCACAAACGGGACAATTTCTAACAAATTTGACGTATTATTAAACGAGACCGAGGGCTACCACAACCATCTTCACTTTTCTTTTTCGTTTCACTACATTGAATTAAAAAAAAGAAATTTATTAGAGACGTTCTTTAAGAACATCCGCAAAGTCCGTGAAGCAGGATGTTCAATCCTTCTTCAAATTAATTTAGTTGATGAATATATCCCTTATTGGGAAGACATAAAAAAACTATCCCTAGAGCACGTAGGCGCACTTCCCCAAGTTGCTTTAACCCGAGACGAAAGTAATAATACATTCACACCAATGACAAAGCTATCATTTGAAGAATACAAACACATTGGTAGTGAAATGAATTCGCCATTATTCGAATTTACATGCAAAAATTTCATGGTCAAAAGAAAAGAGTTTTGTTACGCAGGATATTGGAGCGCCACCTTAGATATGGCATCAGGTATACTTACCGGATGCTACGGGAATGGATTTAAATACAATATTTTTGAAAAACCAGAAGAACCAATTCCATTTCATCCAATCGGAAGAAATTGTACTTGCAAATACTGCCTCAACTCATCACACTTTCTCTCTCAAGGATGTATACCATCTCTTATGCCCCTCCCATCTTATGGGCAGCTACGAAATAGAAAAGAAGCACACTGGTATACAAAAGAAATGGAGGAATTCCTATATGAGCAATTTGAAGACGTCAATCCACCAATAAAATTTATTCAAAAAACAGAATTTGAAATTACATCTTTTTTCACGCACATTCCTTTTTTATTCCGTAAATTCATATTCAGATTACACTTTAGGAATGCATTACAACGACTGATAAAAATAATTTCATGAATTACTTAAAAAAATTATTAGAACTTCGCCAAATAATCAATCAGCAGTTACTTCCGCTGATTGATTTTAATTACGTTTATCTAGAATTACCTTATTACGAAAACATTGGCGACACACTCATTTGGGAAGGGACTCTGCGATTTTTAAAGCAGGTAAAGCACAAATGTTTGTATAGTGCAAGTTTATCTACATATTACAATCACAACATTCCTAAAGACACTCTTATACTATTACAGGGCGGCGGAAATTTTGGTGACCTCTGGGAAAGACATCACAAATTTCGCAAAGAAATTATTGAATTACATCCTCAAAACAGAGTTATAATTTTTCCACAAACAGTCTGGTACGAAAATTCTGAAAACATCAAAAAAGATGAAACCTTCTTTGCGCAACATCCCAATGTGACAATGTGCGCCCGTGATAAAGTTTCGTACTCATTCATGAAGGAACACTTCCCCAAAAATACAATCCTTCTCGTTCCCGACATGGCCTTCTTTATAGATTTTGAAAAATACGGCCAAATCAACAATAAAGAAACTGGAAAAGTTCTATACGCCAAACGCCTGGATAAAGAATTAAAAACAGACACGACACCAAGTTTCATCCCACCAAATGCAGAAATTCACGACTGGCCAACATTCGAATACAAAGCCACTAAATACGACCGTGCAGATTACATCGTTGGCTGGCTAAACTTTTTTGCAAATATCAAAGGAGTCAAACCAATTAACCGCCTGATAGATCTGATGCGAATACATTTCTACCGTCCGCAATACTTAAAAGATTGCATCAACTTTATAAACCAATATGATACAATCTACTCTACACGTTTGCACATAGCCATCGCATCAGCCATGATGGGCAAAACCGTGTATCTAATGGATAATTCATACGGGAAAAATTCAAACTTTTACGACACTTGGCTGACAGATATGGAGAACGTGGATAAAGAAATTCAAGATTAAAATCCTAGTCCTCAAAAAATATTCCCGTTCGGGAATATTTTCGCATATTTTGCAGTAGTCCTTATTGATTTTCCCGTTCGGGAATATTATATTTAAGACATGGACATCCAAAGTGCAAAAGACATTTCGGCAGCAATAAAGAATAGACGCAAAAGCCTCAAACTAACGCAAGCAGAATGCGCTGCATTTTGTGGTGTCGGACTCCGTTTTTTCTCGGAACTTGAAAATGGCAAACAGACCCTTCACCTAGAAAAAGTTCTTCATGTGATGTTGATGTTAGGCCTCAAAATCCAGGTTAGCGAAAACGGAGATAGCAAATGAAGTTGTCGGTCTATCTAGGCGAAAATCTAGCGGGTCACCTGACATCTACGGCCCAAAACGGAGTCGTCTTTTCATACGATCCGGCCTATATCGAAGCAGGGCTTCCACCGCTTTCCCTTTCGCTTCCGTTGAGCACGAATGAATATCCTCAAAAAAAGTGCTTACCATTTTTCGAAGGACTTTTACCAGAAGGAGATGTCAAAAAAAGAATTTCCGACTATTTACATGTTTCCGAGACAAGCACTCTCAAACTACTTAAGGAACTCGGCGGAGAATGCGCCGGAATGGTCTCAATTCTGCCTGAAGGTGAACAAAACAAGATCCAAAGCACTTATACTTTTTCACCAGAAAATTACGAAACATTATCTCAAAAGAATTTAGTCGAGTACATCAGAAACATAGACGCCCGCCCCTTACTCAAGGCCAAAGAAAAGCTCCGTCTTTCACTTGCCGGAGCACAAGAAAAGCTCCCCCTCGCCTATAAAAACGGGAAATTTTATATGCCTAAAAATGGAGCCCCATCGACTCATATCGTCAAACCCACAGGGCAAGGTACACTTTCTACACTATCTGCCAATGAATACATCTGCATGAAGTTGGCAGAACAATCCGGATTGCAAGTTCCAAATACAAAACTTATACAGATTGAGGACGTAGAATTTCTCTTAATAGAGCGTTATGACCGCCTCTGCAAAGGCAACGAGATATCACGCCTGCACCAAGAAGACGCCTGCCAAGCACTCGGAATATTGAGCAACAACAAATACCAGAACGACGGTGGTCCAAGTATCGCAGACATATACACGCTCATAAAAACACAGACTACTATTCCTTTGCTAGAAACACGCGCATTCTTGCAATACCTACTTTTCAACTTCATTATCGGGAACTGCGACGCCCATGGGAAAAACTATTCTTTGATATTCCAAGACAATTCTGTGAAACTGACGCCCATGTACGATACGGTTTGTACTCTAGCCTACCCAAACCTCACGCAAAAGCTTTCAATGAAAATCGGCAAGCATTACGAAATTCAAAAAGTAAATCAGGCCGATTTTGAAATGCTGGGAAATCAAATCGGATTAAAGCCCAAAACAATTCTAGACACATTCAATGGCCTCGTCGAAAAAATCGACAATGCATTCGAAATCATCAAGAACGACCCCATTCTTAAAAAACATAGCGACATACTAGAAACTATTCAGCACAAGCTGATAAGGACAATATAGGAGAAAAAAATGCCCCAGCCTTTAGTCTCCATCATTGTCCCCATTTACAAAGTCGAGCCATACCTGCGACGTTGTTTAGATAGTATAGTCAACCAGACCTATACAAATTTGGAAATCATCCTTGTGGATGACGGCTCTCCTGATAATTGTCCACAAATTTGCGACGAATACGCAGCAAAAGACAAACGCATCGTTGTCATCCATAAAGAAAATGGCGGACTATCCGACGCAAGAAATGCAGGCCTTGACATTTGCAAAGGCGAGTATATTTCGTTTGTAGATAGCGATGACTGGGTTGATGAAAAATATATTGAAATTTTACTTGATTTAGCGATAAAAGAAAATGCAGATATTGCAGTTGGAAAGCATGAAAAAACAACCAACAATATTGCGAGTCAAACAGTATTACAATCAGAGTATTCATCACTAAATTCAATTCAAGCTATAGAAAATCTTTTTGGAAAAAACAGCCTTACATTTACTGTTTCATGGGGAAAAATATACAAGAGAAATCTTTGGAAATCTTTGAGATTTCCCAAAGGGAAATTATACGAAGACGCGTACCTAAGTCATATTTTATATGATCTTTCAAAAAAAATATGTTTCTCCAATAACGTCATTTATTATTACTTTCAACGCCCCAATAGCATTATGGGAATGACTAAAGATCCCATTCATGCATTAGAGCCTCAAATACTTTTATATAAATACTTAATGAAGAGACATCCACAGCAAACACATTTAATGTACCCTAAAATATGTTGGGACTGTCTTTGGGCATACAAAAACACATCAGACCCCCAAAAAATTTTTTACGCAAGATATTTTTTCAATAAATACCCTAATAAACCGCACTCTATCCTAACATTAATACTATATGTTAGTCTTAAGTTTCCTCTTTTTTTTATTATCTTAAAAAACATCACTTCTACTTTTAGTAAAATTCATGAATAATTCAGAAAAAATACTATCCATTGTGGTCCCTACATATAATATGGAGAAATATTTACACAGCTGTCTAGATTCAATAACAAAAGAAGACGTTCCTTCTAATTTGGATATAATATTAGTCAATGACGGTAGCACAGATTACTCTCTTCAGATAATGCAAGAATACGAAAAAAGAAGACCTGACATCATAACTATAATTGACAAACCCAATGGTCATTATGGTTCTTGCATAAACGCAGGATTAAGCATTGCTAAAGGCAAATATTTTAGGCCCCTAGATGCTGATGACTGGGTTAATACCGATGCACTTATAGATTTTATAAAAAAACTAAAAACAACAAATGCAGATTTAGTCATTACCCCACGAACTGAAATTACAAATCAAAAAAAAATTTTTTCTCTTAACATAGAAGAAAACAACCTATTTCTAATAAACAACCTTCGAAGCAAAAATATTAACGATATCAGTGGTATTTTAAGCATGCATTCCATGACCTACCGATTAGAACTTCTAAAAAACCATCATTTAACGCTTTTAGAAGGTGTATGCTATACTGATATGGAATACTACCTCATTCCCCTACAATACTCAAAAACCTTTATCTTCTTTAATTTAGAATTATACCAATATCGTCTAGGGAGAGAAGGCCAATCAATGGAAACTGCTCAATTTGAAAAAAACAGGCACCACTTAGCAATGGTAATAAATTCCATTTTAAATAAAACCCCTATGTACCTAAATTCAATCGAATACAACATAATGCTAAATCAGCTAATCAGATATTACGGCATGGTATTATTTAATATTATTTCAAATGATACAGACAATAAGGACATGAAAATTTTATATAGCTCAATAAAACACACACAACCCCACCTTTGGACTGAAATTAATAAAGCCCTTCATTTTTTTCCTTTCATTTGGAACATAACCGGAATAAATTTTAATTTTTATTCAAAATTAAAATTTGCCATTGGGAAAAAACAATTATTTCATTCATAAAATAATTAACATCGATGCAAAAACCAAATTCCTTAATATCTATAATCATTCCAATCTATAAAGTCGAGCCCTATCTTCGACGTTGCCTGAACAGCATCGTCAATCAAACCTATACAAATCTCGAGATTATTCTCGTTGACGACGGTTCTCCTGACAGTTGCCCACAAATCTGTGATGAGTACGCAGTAAAAGACAACCGCATCATAGTCATTCACAAAAGAAACGGTGGACTTTCTGACGCTCGGAATGCAGGTCTTAACATTTGCAAGGGCGAATATATTTCGTTTGTAGATAGCGACGATTGGGTTGATGAAAAATATATTGAAATTTTACTTGAATTAGCGATTAAAGAAAATGCAGATATTGCCATTGGAGAAAATATTCAAACAAACGACATTTGCAATAAGCCTAACAACATTTCTAAAATACAAATATATTCTTCAAAAGAAGCCCTTTATCACTTATTTTCACAAGACCATATAGCATTTACAATTTCTTGTGGAAAACTCTACAGAAAAGAATTATTTTCCAATCTGCATTTTCCAATTGGGAAATATCACGAAGACGAATACACAACATACATTCTATTTTACCATTCAAAAAAGATTGTATATACAAACTGCATTCTATACTACTATTTTCGACATTCCAATAGTATAACAGGAAGCCGCCATCCATGGGATGTTCTTGAAGTCTTTGAACAACGCTATCTTTTTTTTAAAGATAAAAACGAAAAAGACTTGTTACCATTATTAATCGTTCCTCTTTGTTGGCAACTGCTATGCGCTTATTGGTTTGAATCTAATAAAACACCAATCAAAGCAAAAAAACATCTTTCTGATTTTCAAAAATACACTCAGGAAGAAAGTTTTTCCCAAGTTCCTTTATTTCATAAATTCTTTTTAAAGATATTTTCCAAATTTCCTTTTCTATACATTCTCTGCAGAAAACTCCCTTTCCACATTAGAAAGGAATTTTGATTTATGATTAAAATTTCAGTTATCATTCCCGTTTATAAAGTTCCACTAAAATATCTACGAGCATGTTTAGATTCATTAGTCGCCCAAACTATGCAGGAATGCGAATTTATCGTTGTTTCTGATGGAGCTCCAGAAACGGAATGTTCAGTTTGTGAAGAATATGCCACAAGAGATTCTAGGTTCAAATTTTTCAAACATGACCATTGCGGGGTATCTGCGACGCGCAATTTCGGTATAAAACAAGCAAAAGGCGAATATATAACCTTTGTGGATAGCGATGATCGAATTACAGAAACTTTTTGTGAAAAAATATATAATAAAGCAAAAGAATGGAATTCTGACATTTTATTATTCGAACAGGTTTCCCAAAAAAAGAACAATATTTTTCATTACCATCTATACAAACATGACATTTCTATAGCATCGCCTATTCAGTATAGAAACATGCTTACAAGATTATATTTTCCCAAAAACAACAACGGTCTTATACTAGCTGGAGTATGTTGTAAAGCATACCGCCGATTATTCATTCAGGAAAACAACATACTATTTCAAACCGAATTACATTATTCCGAAGATCAATATTTCTGTTTAAACGCCTTTTTAAAAACAAATAAAATTTCTTATTTGGCAAATTCTCATTTTTACATTCAAGTCTGTAGATTCAATTCCGCATCCCAAACCTATAAAGCAAATTATGAGAATGAGATTTATTTTTATCTAGAATCCATCAACAATATAGCAAAGATGTATTCAGATTTAATTCCTACAGAACTATTTTACAACAGAACTATTCAATGTATTTTATATACTCTAGATAAATGTATTTATAGACCCGACAAAAACATTTCTACAAACCAAAGGAAATCAACATTTTTATCTTTTTTAAACAACCCTTATTGTAAAGAATCCCTCATTAATTTCAATAGACACTGTTTTACCCTTACCGAAAAAATTGCATGCCATCTTTGCAGGAAAAAAGCATTTTGGACTCTGCTTTTAGTTAGTAAAAAATGGCATATTCAACAGTTCATCGAGTCTTTCAAAAACTACTAGAATGTCCTTCATCACCGTCTTCACCCCCACTTACAACCGCAGGCAATTGATAGACTACCTCTATCAATCGCTTTTAGCACAATCCAATAAAAGTTTCGAATGGTTGGTTGTGGATGATGGTAGCACGGATGACACCGATGAATATTTCTCTGAATTACTTTCGAAACAACATCCATTCCCTATTCGCTACTTAAAACAGGAAAACGGAGGGAAACATAGAGCAATAAATCGTGGGGTTCAAAACGC
Organism: Fibrobacter sp.; assembly: GCF_017545445.1. GTDB lineage: Bacteria > Fibrobacterota > Fibrobacteria > Fibrobacterales > Fibrobacteraceae > Fibrobacter. The sequence goes on along the minus strand of NZ_JAFWOM010000069.1, from coordinate 96,897 downwards.
AAACGGAGAATTATTCTTCATTGTAGATTCCGATGACACATTACTCCCTAATACAATTGAGAAAATCAACCAATGGGTCACAACTTTAGACGCATCACACAAATGGTGTGGAATTGCAGGATTACGCGGTTTCACAAATAATAAAGTCATCGGCCAACAGCCTTCCACTGATTTTGTTGATGCAAAAAATACGGAACGCCGAAAATACCATCTAGAAGGTGACAAAGCCGAAATTTATTTTACTGAAGTCCTAAAAAAATATCCGTTTCCTGAAATTCCTGGAGAAAACTTCATTTCTGAAGAGATTGTATGGAACGCCATCGCGCGAGATGGTTATTACCTACGCTGGTTCAACGAAATCATTTACATCTGCTCCTATTTAGAAGGCGGACTAACAAAAGATAACTCTAAAGACAAACGTAATCCTCAAGGTCGTTTACTTTGGGCTAAGGGACAACTAGAGGCATTTCCTAATTCGTGGAGAGATCGATTTCTCGCAATTGGCATATATCGACATGCTGTTTGCAAAACAGAATCTATACATCAAACAGCAAAAAAATTAGGCGTTTCAAGAGCATCCGTACTTTTAGCCTCAATACTATTATCACTATACAACCACACTTTTTAGTCAAGTATTCCAAATGATTCCCAAAGTCATACATTACTGCTGGTTTGGTCACAATCCACTTCCGCCATTAGCACAAAAATGCATTGCATCTTGGCGAAAGTTTTTTCCTGATTATGAGATCAAGGAATGGAACGAAGATAATTTTGACGTAAACTCTATTCCATATACAGCGCAAGCTTACAAGCACAAAAAATACGCTTTTGTCAGCGATTACGCTCGATTTAAAACTCTATATGAAAATGGCGGAATCTATTTCGATACAGATGTAGAAGTCATCAAACCCATGGACGACATTCTCGCAAAAGGAGCTTATTTCGGTCGCGAAAATGAGAGTTACTTCGCATGCAACCCCGGTCTTGGATTTGCCTGCGAGCCCAAATTTCATCTATTAAAAGAAATGCTGGACATATACGCAAATCTGCAATTCGAAACTTCCGACGGTGAACTTAACAAGAAGACGATTGTTGAATATTTTTCCGAACATCTATTAAAAAAAGGACTACAGTCCCAAACTGGAATCATCGAATTTGAAGGGGTTTACATATACCCGCCAGATTACTTTTGTCCCAAACCTTCCGAGTTTGGCAAAATTCAAATTTCAGAGAACACACGCACAATACATCATTACGCAGCTTCTTGGATTGGCCCGAAGCAACGCTTCGCAAATTTATTGATTCAAATTTTTGGGAAAAAACTGATTCTAAAATTATGGAATCTGATAAAGTGATTCTAACATTTTATAACAAGTTCTTATATCAAATCGTCCGCTTTTTATCTGCGGTTGTTCGCGATTAACCACAAGCTCCATCAAGCCAAGTTTTTCACACCAAGGCATAATATCATCAATCAGCAATGGATAAACATTCTCCGTAATCGCAGTTTCTTTCGGCACAGCATCGCTAACAACGCAAGGCAACCCATTATACTGAGCTTCCACCAAAGTCATGGGGAACGCTTCGCGAGTCGAAGGTAACAGCAGCACATCCATCGCACCATAATATGGAACTATATCTTTTTGCAAGCCTGCGAATATAACTCTATTTTCAAATCCTAACTTTTTCACCATTTCCTGAATTTCCTGCTGCAACGGACCATTCCCTACAAGCAACAGCCAGCAATTAGAACGTTGACGCAGAACTCTTTCAAATAATCGAACAATAAACTTGTGATTTTTCTCCGGAAAAAAACGTCCCACATGCCCAATTACAAAATCATCTTCCTTAATTCCATACTTCGCACGAATTTCTTGGCGAGATTTTTCGCTAAACTTAAACCGTTCCGGGTCAATGGCATTCGGGAGTATCGTCACTTTGCCTTTCTTTAGCGCATTTTTGCCCCAGCCGTTAATGGCGGCGGCTTCACCGCAGGCAAGCCAATGAGTCGCGAACAATTTGCAGGGGATGCGGAACAAAGCACAAAGGAGCCCCCACTTCGAATACGCTTGATGATGATGGGCGATTCGTTTTTTTATTCCAGCGAGCATCGCCAAAAAACACACGTAGCAGTTCATGTACCAATCAAGATGACTGTGAACCACATCGTAATGGCCCTTGCGAAACATTTTGAACATCGTCCAAAGATGTTTAAATGGATGATGTACTTTATCCGGAATCTGAATGCAGTTGAATCCAGCCTCATTGAATCGTTCCAAAATCTGTGGATTCGGATCATACTGGAACAACAAATCAAAATGAATATCACGCATTCGTGAACAATAGTTCAAAACAACTTGTTCCGACCCCCCGCCCACAATCCCGTGAAGCACCTGACAAACACGAATTTGCTTTGAATTGGACATAGCGAATTCACTTCACGAACTTTTCAATGACGCACTTGTGCTCTTTCGTCTTTTCGTCGTAATTCACACCGACAAACAATAAATCGCCAGAATACTTTTCAAGAGCATTGCCGTAGTTCTTTGCACGAATCTGCGTAAGTGCAGTTTTTTCGCATTGGTTTCGTTTGAGCTCTATAACAAGAGCAGGCGTATTCGGCACATACGGAATCATCACCACATCGGCAACTCCCTTGCCAGCAGGACATTCCTTGATAACAGTATATTTAAGATTTGCATAAAAATATGCAAGGCAAATTACCGACTGGAAAGTCCCTTCGTTATTATAATTTAAGTTATTACAAATCTGTTCGTGAGCTTTGTTCAAAGCATCTGCGACTGCGTCAGAATCGCCTTCGATAGTACTTTCCATCAGTTGCTTACTGGAATCTACAAGTTCAATTAGAAGTTTGTATTCTGGAGCCGGACGAACCGACAAAATCCACTGGTCTCGCACCTCTCGATTCGGAATGTAACACCGCTCCGAATCCTCATCATACGCGAGATATCCCAAGTGAACTAAATAAGTAAACACGTCATCTTTGCTGTGGAAGTCCGTCATCGTATTCAGGTAACTTTCCACATTCACATGGACACATCCGCCGGCAATCATCGTTTTCACGTCATCCAAAATGCCGTCAAAATTCATCAGGATATAATTTTGCAACGCTTCGTAAGAGCCAGTCTGTGTCCAATAACTCTTGAACTTTTTTCGCCTAATGGTCGAAACAATTGATTCGGGACTATAGGTTTCAATGCCGTTGATGTTATAGCCGTCATACCAACGTTTACATTCTTCAAAATCAACCGAATACTTGTTGCAAAGATCTCGGACTTCTTCAGCAGTAAATCCGACAAATTCAGCAAGCGACCAAGAATCTCGCATGGTGTATTCATCGAACATATTCAGTTTCGACTGCACTTTATCACGAACAATCGGCAATATTCCCGTTATATAAGCAAGTGCAATTGCTGGCGATAAATCAGCATTCTTGAACATCGCATTCAAAAAAGCAAGATATGATTCAAAAACAGAATCGGCTACACGTTCGCGAATAAGCACATCATATTCGTCGATGATAATAACAAACTGTTCGCCCGTTTTGGCATAAATTTTCTTTATCGAACTAGGAATGGAATCGGTTCCGTTTATTTCTGCTATCGGGAACTCCTCTTGCAACTCCATCCGGATTTCTCTTGTAAAAATAGAAGTAATGTCCCTTTTTTTAGGATTACTCTTCTCATTATTTTCTTCGTTTTCGAAATCCGAATAGAACGCATTCAAATCGAACTTTATCACGTTCAACTTGTTCAGGTATTTTTCAAAACTTGGATTCTTTGCGATTTTCAAGTTGGCGAACAGTTCTCGACTATCACAACCCTTGCTGAAATACGCGCTAAGCATATCCTCAGCCATACTTTTGCCAAATCTCCTAGCACGAGAAACGCACACATATTTTTTTTTTGTTTTTACAAGCTTATTTATTTCGACAATAAGCAAAGACTTGTCCACATATATGGGCGAGTTCAGAGCTTCTTGAAAGTTGACATTATTTGGATTGACGTAAATTCCCATATCTTGAATATATAAAAACGACCATAACGCGTCAAGAAGCCAAAATGACAGCAGTAAAGGATTGTCATAGGATACAGAAATTATATATTTCTATCATGCCATTTAAACGTGCTATTACATATTCTCTCATCATCAATCTGTTCTTTCTCGCTCTTTGCCTCATTTTCGGAGACCTTAAATTTGGTGCGGTTGACGACTACTTCATGGCGGCAAGACTTACAGGGGCGTTTGGAACAGAATACAATCCTCACCTGATTTTCGTAAACGCTATTTACGGATATGTACTTTTGCCTTTATATCACCTATTCCCTACAATCGGATGGTATTACATAGGCGAAATGTTCGCCGTCTTTATTTCATTGACTACCATCGGCTATGTACTGTTACAAAAATGCGGCGAACGCTGGGGAACAATCCTTGCAACTCTATTCACGGCACTATTCGCAAGCGACTTTTATCTAGTTGTACAATTCACACAATGTGCTTCTATTCTCAGTGCCGCCGGCATGTTGCTATTTGCATATGGAGTAATTACATACGCAAAAGAAAATCATACTTCTATGGATCCTATCGCCTCTCGGCTCCAGGATGACAAGCATTTTCTCCCCTTCATTCTCGGCATAACCTTAATGCTTTGGGGCAGCGTAATGCGTTGGCAAGCGTTCCTCATGGGCATGCCGTTCTTTTGCCTTGGATTACTATTTATACTTAAGCAATGTTGGCAAGCCAAATACCACGTAATTGCAGGACTCGCCATCCTTTTTGTTGGTGCGTTCGCGATGCACAACTTTGATCAAAATATATACAAAGCGCCTGAATACGAAGATTTCAACAAATTTCAAGGACCGCGTGTTACCCTCGGCGACAACAGCAATTACAACCAAAATGCAGTATTAGAAGACGTAGAAGAACTCGGTCTTTCTGGAAAAGATTACAACATGCTCACAGAATGGGTGCATTACGACACAGATGTATTCTCCGTTGACAGCCTCAAACGCTACACTGATATCATTCCGCCTTACCGCGATATAGACGCACCTGAATTCATTCCGCGCTACTTGATGAATGCACTCGGAAAAACGCTCCACTCCCCCCTATTTTGGACTTGGTTTATATTATGCATTTTCATTTATTTAACTAATCCTAGAAAATCCTTTTACCTATGGGCATCACTCTTTATTACCTTAGCACTTATGGCTCATCTAATTGCAATTGGTCGCCTAGTCTATCGCGTCGAAAGCGGCTTTTGGCTTTATGCAAGCGTACTCGCCATTCCGCTTTTTGGTAAATTCACACGAAATATTCCAAACAAGTTCGTCTATATAGTATTGGGAATTATCGCCACAGCAAACATATTTACATATGCAACTTCTGGCAACATGATTCGCAATCCTGCTACAGGAACATTACGCACAATCGCCGCAGAAGACACCACCGATTATGACAAAGTATTTGAATACATTGACAATCAACCCGACAAAATGTTCTTACTCAGCATGAGTGCATTTATGCATTTTAGCCATCATCGCAATCCACCCTACATCGCATCTCCCATTGGCAGCTACCGTCGTACAGTTTCCTTCGGTTATTGGACACCCTACTTACCCGAAATCAAGGACGCACTCGCAGACTTTAACATCAGCAATCCCATCAAAGACGTTGTTCATGACAATGTTATTGTTCTCAACGAGCCAGGTTTAACCGATTTTTTGCAGCGCCACTATTACGATAGCGTTGCCATAGATACTCTTGCCAAATTTGGCAACATGACATATTATAAATACCGATTAGTACAAGTCCCAAACATTCAATCAAAGGAGGATGAACAATGAAACGACTCCTCTACCCCTTGATTGCATGCGCTCTCGTCACAATCGTACCTTTCTTACTCACCTTCGAAAAAGGTCAAGATATCGTTCGAGGATTATTCGATTACGAAATTTTCGGACTGTTACTGTTTATTGTATTTGTAAAGGAAAAGCTACTACAAAACACTCCAAAACGGACAAAACAAGAACGAACCAAGTTCATAGTATTTGCGGCTGTACTAGCGCTTTCAACCATCGCATTAATCACTTTCGCTTGGATAGATTTACAAAATCAGCTAGCCATAAAAGGCTGGAATACAAGCTGGTACGGAATACTCCCCTTTGCCACATGCAGTCTCGCTATCGCCATGGTTTGGCAAATAAAGCCTTTCAAATTCAACAACATCTGCTTTATTCTTTTCGCAACTCTAATATTGCATTTAGAAGCATACAACCAATATCCTGCACAGCCGCTCGCCCAATTCCCAACAATTGATTATCTTAAAAGAACAGCCCCAAAAACTCTCCAAAGGGATTCCATTCCCGAAGAACTATCAAAAAAAATTATTGTCACAGATTCCGCGTCAATCACAAAAGACTACATTGACACAACACGAAGCAACGTCATTATCCTTATCGAAAGCTGGGGCATTCCGCTTGATACAAGTCGCTTTGCACGCGATATAAAAACATTCGAGGGCATTCCACAAAAATTCGGCATGCACCACCGCATGTACAGCCGCACCCGCACTGCCGAACGCGAAGACCTTATATACAAACTTCAGCGCGATTCAACTCGCCGTCGAGATACAACATTTATGCCAAAAGTTTTCAACAACATCGGATTTAAAACAACATTTCTATTCGGCGGAGACAGCTTAGAACATCGCCGATTCAAGTACATTAGAAATATAGGCTTTAACGAAGCCATATACGGCAACGGTCTAAACGACAATAAAATGATCGAGCAAATCGAAAGCATTCTTGCGGACACAACACAAAAGCACTTTGTCGCATGGACTACAAGAGACACAAAGTTCCCCATGGACGAATTTCCTGATATCTACAACAGCAACCCAGACTCTATCGACTCCGCATATACAAAACGATTAACGCAAACTTTAAAAACAATCGCATCGTTAGCTCGCAAACACCCCGAAACAAGATTCATCATCCAAGGCGATCACAATCCCATCCTATCCCCCATAAAATTTCAGGAACGTTTCTACAAGCGCTGGGTGCCATTCGTAATATTGAACTAATTTTTTCATCATCCAAAATGACCGCAACCTACGTGAAGTTGCAGGATGCACACGCTGCAGAAACTGGTGCTGCTGGTACTTGGCAGAAGATTGGTTACATCGCTCCGGGTGGCAAAAACGGTCCTGAAAGCTATACCACCAATGTCTTTGATTATACCAACTCGTTCAAAGGTGCTGACAAAGGTACAACCATGGTCGGTTCTATCGATGCCGATACAGAAGGCTGGAGAGCAACGGCAAAAACAGCTTTGAACGACTGCAAGATTTCTAGCTACTGGACGTTGGCATTTAATAAGTCCGGCGATGGTTCCGCACTTAAGTATAAGGCTGAAATTAAGTCTAGTGGTGGCACTGACGCAGATTGCGAAGCTTTGACCGCAAACTTCACAAACATTGCACATCAGTAATCTAATCTTTAAGAAGATTATAAATAATAAGGACTCCCAAATTTGGGAGTCTTTTTCTGTATAAGCAGAAATCCTTGTTTAGAAAAAATGAGCTCTATTGACTTTTTTTCCAAATTATTCTATATCATATATAACCAATATGCAAAATACAATCTACACTCTCATAAACAAAGACACTCCCCTTTGCGACTTCATCATCGAAGGTGAAGGAGAACTTGAATTTTGCAAAATTGTAAAAAAAAATGCCCCTTTACCATTTTGGTGTGATCCACTATCTACATGGGTGGCGAACAGAAGCGCAGCAAAACACCGTAGCCACGTAAATAAAATACTAGAATTATGTGGGGGTAAAACAAAAAGTGGTTTCATAGCGCTTACGCATTGCCTATCCTTAACCGATACGCTTTGGGTAAAAAGCGAACGTGAAAATGTAACTTGGAAAGATGTCAATCTATACGAAAATCGCTTTGACGAGGTGATTTCGAAGCTGTCGTTTGATGGGAACGGATTGTTTGGAATTCAGATGTCCACCACATCTCCTGAACTCACAACTGACGGTGCTTACGATAAATGCTGGTTGAACGAAAAAGACGGAATTCATCTTATAAAAACGGGCAGCTCTGGAGCAAGAAATGCAGGACTTGAGCCATACGGGGAAGTTCTTGCAAGTCAGGTCTTTGAAAAAATTTGCAAATCCGTAAAATACGACCTAAAAAAATATGATGGTCGAGTTGTATCTGACTGTAAAATCTTCACAAGCCAGGAATTTGGTTACAAACCAGTTAGTCTTTTCTTGAAGAACGGTGTAAAATACGGACTTCCAGAAACACTTGAAATTTATCGCGAATTCAATTGCGAAGACGAATTCCGTCGCATGGTAGTGGCTGACTGCATAACGCTGAATTCCGACCGTCATTTTGGAAATTTCGGCTTTTTGGTCAACAACGAGACTTTTGAACGCACCGAGCTGAATCCGTGCTTTGATTTCAACATGGCTTTTGTCCCTCTCGCCGAAGACGGCTTTGATTTCGGCGTAAGAGCCGACGGATCAATGCCAGACTTTGACGAATACTTGTCGAAGCGAGGCCCTGTAATTGGCAGCGATTACGTTGCCCCGGCTCGTGCAATACTCACGCCTGAAATCAAAAAATGCGTCGAAGAAATCCGCGAAACTCCGCTATCAGTGCCATGTGACGACAAATTTACTGAAAAACGCCTTTCGCAAATGAACATGATAAAGAACGTCCAATGCGAACGGATTCTCGGCTTTGATTCAAAGTGGAAATTTTAAATTTCCGTCTGTACAATTTTTCCGTTTTTTAATTCGGAATCAAGCAAATCGTAATTGTAAGCGGAACTTTCCGTACAAAGGCCTGTTGCCGGATTTTGGAGCAACTCGAAAGTTTTTGAATTATAGATAAGACTCAATGCTGCTTGCAATGAAAATTTACGTTCTTCCATCAGCCATTTGGCCATATCGCTGACAATGCCTTCAACGAGAAATTCCTGCTTAGGAGTCATGCTTTAAATCCATGGTACAAAATCATTGTATCTGGCCTCCGTTTCTTTGACAGATTGCAGTCAAATCTTCAACGGTATCGTCAAAAGAGACCAAATGCTCAGCCCCATAGTGCGCTTCTAAAAAATCCATTCCTTTAAAAAGGCTCAGATAATTAAAAGCTTGCTTTACCGAAAGCGCTTTTACTTTCGCAAATTCACTAATTGCAGCAACGGTCCATGTTATTTGCTTATCCATACAAGAAAATATACAAAAAGACTCACCTAGTCAAGAACCGCAATTTTAACATCAACTTACGTGAAGTTGCAGGATGCACACGCTGCAGAAACTGGTGCAGCTGGAAACTGGGCTAATATCGGCTACATTGCTCCGGGTTCTAAGACTGATGTAAACAATTATTCTACTACAGTATTCGATTACAGTGGAGCCTTTAACCCCGCTACGTCTGGAACAACCATGGTTGGCTCTATCTCGGGTGCAACGGAAGGTTGGAGAGCTACGGCTAAGACCGCTTTAAACGATTGCAAGATTTCCAGCTATTGGATGGTTAAATTTAACAAGGCTGGTAACGGAGCAGCTCTTAGCTTTGAAGCTAGTATTACAGATTTGGGCAGTAGCTCCGATAACACTAACTGCAAGTCTCTGACCGCAAACTTCACCAACATTGGTCACGACTAATCGTTTGAGTTGATAGTAATTTTAAACGTTCTCCCGAAGGAGGACGTTTTTTTTATAATATTTTAATGTGGATAGAGCTGAATACATCATTCATCCACACTTCTAAATTAACGACTATTAGTGAAAGTAAAAAGTTTTTGCATAATTTGTGAAAGTTCGAATTATGATAGAACGAAAAATGTCTTTTTAGAATCTCCTGCCCAATGGGCCATTTCTTCACGGGAAACTTTGCAGTTCGCACGAATTGCTGACAGAATTAGATTTTCAAGTTTGTTGTCGTAAATGCTTTCAGCAATGGCTAGAATCGTTTTATCGCGTAGATTTATGTTTTATCTCCTTAAAAAGAAAAAGCCCCCTCAATCGGATTGGGAGGGCGTTTAAAGTTTTGAAATCTGTTAATGATTACTTATGAGCGATGCTTTTGAAATTTGCAGTCAAAGATAGGCAATCTTGTTCAGTGGCACCGGTACCCTTAGGGGTAATGGTAGCTGTATAAGCAATCGCGTCACCATTACCAGCTGCTTTCATTTTCAAATCCCAAGTACTCTGAATACCGCAATCGTTCAAAGCTGTTTTTGCTTCAGCTTTCCATCCCATATCATTTTCACCATTAGCAAGTTTGGCAACCATGGTCGTATTCTCATTCGAACCTTTGAATTCGTCAGTATAATCGAATACGTTGGTAGAATATTTCTTGTCATTGTCTTTATCCTTAGCACCCGGACCGATATAGCCAATCATCTTCCAAGAACCAGCGGCACCCGTTTCAGATGCGTAAGCATCCTGCAACTTCACGTAGGTTCCAGCTGCCGGGCCGACTTCAGAGGCCTTAGACTTAGCAATCATACCGAAGAGTTTCGGAACTGCGACTGCGGCGAGGATGCCCATGATCACGATCACGACCATCAATTCAATAAGGGTAAAACCTTGCTTCTTCATAGTGTATCTCCTTGTTTTAGTTACACATTCTTTGTTGTGAGCGTTATTGCTCGTTTACATTTGATAATATAATCACTTTTTTTTCGAAAAGCAATACTTTTGTCAAACTTTTGTCATATTTTTGTCATGGTCAAGTCTAAAAATTGTCAAAAGTGCCGTTTTTCGTTTAAAATCGCAAAAATTTCATCAAACTTTTGATGGTCTAAGTATAGATTTTTTTTTACGAAAATGTGTTTTTCATCATTTTTTTATACTCCAAGTTGGAATATATTTTCAATTTTTGTGACAGCGGTCACACCCATTTCGGGTCGTTTCGTTTAAAAATCTTTACCGAACCACCTTATTTTCGGATTCAGCAGGGTTTCTGTCACCTCCAAAAGCCTTATGGAACAAAAAAAGGACTAAAATCCGCTCAAATTTTCTCGTTTCCATCATAGATAATATAGGAAAGAAAGAACAACAATTTGTTCTTTGGCAAAAACAACTGCGGTAAATCATCATTGCTTGAAGCAATTTTTTTTAGCATGCGGGCAATCAAACCCTCTTTTGCCGCTGAATATAAATAATTTTAGAGATTACAGAAAAATTCAAAAGAAAGATATCTCTCTTGATTTTTACAAGCTTGATACAGAGAAGGATATTCAAATTTCCCTCTATAACGAAGAAATACGAAATCTAACCATATCCTTTTTCGAACAAGTGTCACGCGACATAAAACTGGAAGAAGACAGCAAGTCTGTGGAAAGCCCTTGAAAAAGCGTGCCAAACAAACAATGTGCAATCGTTCGCCACGACACACGACCTAGATTCAATCAAAGGTATAGCACAACACCTCGACAACAACTCAGTTGCAGCATTCCATCTGGGAAAAATGGACAACGATGAACTTAAAGCGTTCTTTTTCTCAAGAGACGATCTGGAATACATGCTACACCAAAGCATTGAAATGAGGTAGCCATGGTTCACTTTTTTATCGAGTCTAACTAACAAACGCGAAAAGAACGTTGTAATCGTAGATACAGATTTTCCCGAAAATGACGGAGGATTTGCCCACCGTAGTGCTAATATTACGGAAAGGGGTCAAAAAGAAGGTCTTGTTTTTGACTTATTTCTCCTCCCGAATAATTCAAACGATGGGATTTTTGAACATTTATTAGAATCCATCGCACAAACTGAAAAGCATAAACTATTTTTCGACTGTTTTAGCGATTATGAAAATTGCATGAAATCGCAGAAGGGCACTGACGGAAAACTCTCGGCAAAGGCAACTGGCAATTTGAAAACGAAGAATATTGGAATTTGGATAGTCCTGCTCTGAATCCACTAAAAGCATTCCTACAGCAAATCTAATCTCAGTGTGACATTTTCATTCGCCACAGAACCAAGGAATACAAGAATCTGCTTTCCTTACACGGCCAAAAACGAGCCACAATAACGGCTTCGAAAACAACTGATGCCGGCACTTCGACAGGCTCAGTGGCCTTAGTCCGGCATGAAATCCTTTAATAGGAATTCGTTAACGTCGTTTACGATTTTACTTCATCACGGCATCAGCGAGCACGACGCGGTTTCCGCCAGCCTGCATGGCCATCTGGAGCGAGGCTTCCGCAGTATATATGAGCGAGCCGGCATCGTTTGCATGCGTCGGCATCACGGCAACGCCCATGCTGAGCGTCGTCGCAAGGATTCCTTCGCCGTATGCGATCTGGAGTTGCGATATTTCGTTACGGATGCGTTCGGCACGGTTCCTTGTAATGGCAAGGTCCGCACCCGGCATAATCACGCAGAACACATCGTCGGAGTAGCGGCACGGAATGTCTTCGCCACGGATGTAGCTCGGCAAACGTTGTCCTAACTCCCAGAAGAGCTGTTCCACGGCATGGCGGCCTTGAGCGCTTTGCACAGCAGGGATCGCATCAGGGTAGAGCATCACGATGCCGATAGGCGACTTGTGACGTACGGCTGCGGTAATTTCGCGGTTCAGCGATTCTTCCATATAACGTCTGTTAAAAAGTCCCGTGAGCACATCGCGGATGCTATGTTGTTCAAAACGCATGCTCAGGTCTTGATTCGCGACGTAGAGACCAAACGCGGCGGAGACGATGCTCACCTTGGCCTGCCAGTATTCCTTTGTTTCGGAATCGGGGAGTTTGTCTGTTTGAATGGTAAGGATACCAAAATGTTCTTCGAGGCCTTCGACCGGAGCACAGATGGCAAGGCCCTTCGGGCGATGATGCAAGTGCGTACAACCGCTGGAAACCTCCGGCGAGTTATAATCGGTCACGACGATGTCGCCGGTATTAAAGCTTGCGCATTCGGCAGGCAGCACGGTTTCGTCACTGATAACGTTCGGACCGAAGCGGAATATCTGCGAGAGCTCGGTCTGCACGCCGCCGTACATATAAAGTACACCAGATGCATCCGGGAAGAGTTCCGGCAAAAGTTTCTGCATAGCATCGATGACTTCGGTAAATGGACGGTTGCGAATAACGGCAATCTTGAATGCGTTCCACGACTCCAGCGGGAACCCAACCTTGAGAGCCGCTTCATCGAGTTTCTTGACGGTAGCGGGCACAGCCTGCTTGATCGCTTGTGCCGCTGGGATGGCTCCCGGCGGAAGGTCCGGTTTCTTTTCTTCTTGCGAGCGCACCGATACAAACTGCGGGACTTTCGGTTGCGGTCTATTCAACGCTTCGTTGAAGTCGTTTTCGATGGATTCAATCTGCCTCTTGCAGACGGTGTAGAACACAAAGCCAAGCACCGCACCCCAAGCTCCGACAAATATGAATTTTGCCCCGGTGGACATAGTTTCTTCGGGAACGACGTAAGCTGCAATGACGCCCATCAAAAAGGCGATTAACCAGAAGATATATTTAACGATACTCATGTAACAAATAATATTAAAATATTACAGGTCGGGCAACATAACACCCCAAAAGGACCTATTTATAACCTATCGCAAAAAAAACATTTCGTTTTATAAATTACTTTATCTTTAATATTCGTAAAATTCACATATTCCGTTGGATTTACCCGCAAACTAGACGACTGAGAATTAATCGCAGCGAAGTCGTAGATCCTCTAGTTATTCATCTATATCTTATCCGCTCTGGATTCTTCGACTCCATGCCTTGCGTCATTTCGCTCAGAATGACACGAAGCAAACCACAATTTTCTACCTCCGCCCATTTCCCTACCGCATTTTCACAGACCACAAACCACCAACCACTCATATTCCCCCTCACATTTTCCTAACCACTCAATATCCCCCCACATTTCCCCTAACCACTAACCACCACCTTAGACGAAAGAACGCCCGCTTTGCGGACTATAGACGAAAGATTGGTATTAGGTAACAGGTGACAGGTATTAGGAGAGAAAAATCGCGGCTGAGCCGCCTTATAATGGACGCGTGAAACGCGTGATAATTGTCCTAACTCCTCTAAAACCTATAACCTAACCCCAAATCCCTAACCACCAACCACTGTTTACTAACCACTTCTCACTTCCTACTTCCTACTTCCTACTTCCTACTTATCTATATTTATAGTCCCCAGGCTTTGCTTTGCAGGCGGGCGGTACTTTCCGTCAAGAAACATCGGGAGCTCGGATGCGGTCCATACTTTTGGACTGGTCTTGGGGATATATCAAGTTTTGCTTTACCCTTTAGGAGTTTTAATGGCAAATAAGTGTAAGCGCGGAATCTTGATTAGCAAAACGCCGTACGAAAAGCGCATCGCCATCATGGAAGATGGAGAACTTGCGGAATTGGTTGTTGAAGGTGTTTCCTCTAATCGAGTTCTGGGCAATATTTATAAGGGTGTCGTTCAGAAGGTGCTCCCCGCACTCAAGGCGGCATTCATTGACATTGGTCTTGAGAAGGCTGGCTTTTTGCATCAGGAAGACGCCATGGACCGCAACGAACTGTTGCGCCGCGAATATGGTGACGATGATGATGAAGGCGATGCCTCTAAGGAAATTTCGATCGACGAAATTCTCCAGGAAGGCCAGGAAATCATGGTGCAGGTGGTCAAGGAACCGATCAGTACCAAGGGTGCCCGTTTGACGACACACTTGAGCTTTGCTGGCCGTTTCTTGGTTTGCATGCCCGGTACAAATTTCGTCGGCGTGTCCAAGCGCGAACGCGACCCGGTCAAGCGCCGCGAGTTCAAGAAGGTCGTCCGCCGTCTCAAGGGCCGCGACGTGGGCTACATCGTCCGCACCAACGGCCTCAACGAATCCGAATTCGAAATCAACAAGCAGATGCGCGAGCTCGAAAGCAAGTGGGAACAGACGAAGTACAACTTCGAAACCATGCCTGCCGAAACCTGCATCTACGAAGAATCCGATTCCATCGAACAGACGGTTCGCGAATACTTCGGCGACAACACGGACTACGTGTATATCGACAATCGCGACGAATACTTCGCCCTTCGCGAATACTTGAAGGTTCTCTCTCCGGATAAGCTCGACAAGGTCAAGCTCTGGAGCTCTAGCGAAAGCTTGTTCGAATACTTCAAGATCGAAAACGACTACGCACGTTCCTTGCAGCGTCAGGTCCCGCTCCCACGCGGTGGCAACCTCGTCATCGAACAGACCGAAGCGCTCGTGTCCATCGACGTGAACACGGGTCCGAAGGTGCACGGCAAGGACCAGAGCAAGATCATCCTCGAAACGAACCTCGACGCTTGCCACGAAATCGCAAAGCAGCTGCGTCTCCGTGACGTGGGCGGTCTCATCATCATCGACTTCATCGACATGGAAACCGACGAAGACCGTGAAGCCGTCTATCAGGAATTCCGCAAGGCGATCCGCCGCGATAAGGCGCCGATTAGCCCGGCCCCGATCAGCCAGTTCGGCCTCATGGAAGTGACCCGTAAGCGCGTCCGCGTGAACCTCATGACCGAAAAGACTGAGTGCTGCCCGGTGTGCAACGGCAGTGGCCGCATTGCAACGCTCGAATCGACGCTCGGCATGATTGACCGCTGGCTCGCCCGTGCGCACGCCAAGGGCCGTCTCCGCGAAGTGACGCTTGTAGTCAGCGCTCAAGTCATTGATGTTCTTTGCAAGGACCTGAACCGTATGTTCAATTATCTGGAATACAAGCATAACATCACCATTTCCCTTGTGGAGGATGAATATGCCCACATCAACCAGTTCTGGATGTACGACAAGAACAACAACGACATCACGGATTTGTACAACTTCGCATAAGTCGTGAATTTGTCAAAAATCTAAATGGTCGCGCATCGGCGCGGCCATTTTTTTGCATTTTTCCGCAAGCAAGAATCCATACAAAAAAGCGTCTGCCACCGCAGACGCCTTTAGAGAGACGAGAGAGAATTTATTTCTAGTAATTCACATCGATTTCAAAGCCAGAAGTCCGTCCATGACGTACACCCCAGAGGAAGTCCTGCGTGCGGTTCACTTTGACTTTCCATCCGACAGTAATCTTATACTTGAGCCTTGCGATGTAAACACCAGTGCCCACCAAACGCCCTTCATTGGATTTCATGTTCCAGGCAAGGAACAGCTTTCCATTCTTCTCGTTAGCAAGGCAATTCCCGTTGTAAACGCTATCTACGCAGGTGAGCGTGCCCGAACCGCTATTCACGAATACGCCAAGACTTGTGAAGTAGAGCGTCTCGTACTTAAGAGTCGTCTTATCGACAAGTATCTTTTTCACCTTTTCTTTCGTCGCAGCATTGCCATTTACAAGATCCGTCAAATCATGAGCATCGATCAAGCCTTCCTTATACGCCTTGACGATATTTTCACCGAGTTTGTAATCGCTATTCACCCTATCAATACTTTCCGTCTGGAGGCGATCTTCGAGAGTCCTGCCGTCCTTCGCAACACTCTTGTTGTTGGCTTCCTTGACAGCCGCTTCAAGTTCCGTCATTTCATCATTCACGTAGCTTGATATACTCATGTCACCGAGGTAATGCCCTTGCACACCGTACTCATCGGCAACTTCCTTAGCCGTCTTCGGCTCGTCCGTCTGGTACAATTTCGTAACGGTAGGAGTACGGCTCCTGATAATCTCTAACGATTCTTCCTTTTCGCCAATCGTCACGACAGGAGAACTTGTAACGGTAACGTTTTGTTCTCCAGCAATGCGGACAAACGGGTTACGCGGGTCAGTACTTCTATGCAAAAGGTCCATGTGCACACCGGGAACGAGCTTGATAGAGTCACCCATAGCCGGAATATCGTCCTTATCGTTGCTGATGCTTCTAAAGATCAGCTTCCATTTATTCTTTTTGTCCTTCGAAAGAATGTCCGGAACGATATCATTTCTTTCGACACCAATTTTCTTAAAGAAGTACTTGAAATAATGAGCATCAGCTTCATTTTCGCAGTCCAAGCCCTCGCTGAACGTAAGCGCAAGCACTGTCGAACCGTCCTTGCTGTAAGAAATATCTGCCGACGTAATAACAGGGCCAATCGAATCCGCTACATCGCTTGTGAGCTTTATAGTTGTCTGAGCCCCGCCTTCGGAATAACTCCAGAACGGCGTAATCTTTCCGCTATAGACGGCTTCTGCACCGCCAGTAAACGGAACTGTGCCGAATCCGCCATTGGCAGTAATCGTCATGGAACTGTCGAAATCGTTATGCCCGACATTGTTCCTATTGACCAAAATAGTTGGGAACACCTCTCCAAATTCCAATTGGACGGAATCCATATTGACAAAGCTGTTAGCCAGAGCTTTTCCGTAAGGCTTATTGAGTTTGGCATAAACGCTATCACCACGGCCATCGCCATCTCTATCGAATATGCTAGCATGTACGACCTGCGGAACTGGCGGCTCCATGAACGACAGGTGTCTCCAATACGACTTCTGTTCTTCGTCGGCGCTTGCAACAAGGATTGTCACATCCTGGACAGGAGCAGTCGCCTTGACATAGAACGTCGCCTTGCCATTTTTGAGAGTCACCGCCGTAATCTTGCTGCCATTTTCGTCGCAGGCGAAGAACGCCGGGTTCGACGTGTTGACATAGACCATGTCGTCAAACGAAGAACCATCTTCGAACATGATGTTTACAGGGTAACGAGTATTCACCCACTGGTTATTGGATTCCTTGTTGAGGGGTTCAACATTGCCATCGACATCCGCTCCGAGGGAAGTCCATCTATTCCTGTTATCCACTCTGGCATAGACAATGGGAAGTGCGGCGTACTTGTCGATGACGAACGTAATTTCGTCATACTGCGATTCGTCTTTCTGCAACGAGAAACGCAACTGGTACGTTCCCGGCGGCAAAGCACGCTTGGTCTTGATGAGCGACGTGTCGATTGTGAATCCAGTAAAGCCCGGCTTGATGGTTATACCGCCAAACCAAGTGCCAACGCTATCGAGAGGAATGCCTTCGGCATAAGCACCGCTACCGATCAACGTAAAGTTCGACGGAGCATCGACGGTATCCTTGGTTGTCGCGCTGGCGGAGAAATCACAAGCAAGAGCCTGTTCGCGGACAATCTGGTAAATCTTGTAATCGAGGACATTGGTCGTCGAAAGGTCTTGATAGAAGAGGCTTGCTTCGGTCTTCAAGTCGATGGACGTTCTCATCATGAAGTTCGATTCGACGGTGTGGCGTTCGGCATAGAAAATATGGAATGAATAGTTGACGCCTTCTTGAAGTCCTAACGTATCCAAATCGACTGCGCCGGAAACCTGCTGGTGCTGGCCGCCGATATCTACGACAAGACGGTTATCGATAAACACCCATACGTCGTCATCGCCCAAGAACTCGAAATACTGGCCAGGGACATATTCGAATGTCGCCTGAATTTTCATGGTGAAACCGTAATTATGCCTCTTGCCCCCTCCAGAAAGATTATCGTAGAACGGATTTATAATCGTTTTTTCGTCATCGAGGTACTGGAAATCGTCGAGCAAGAACAAGCCACCTTCATTGCTCCGATTATTCTTCTGCCCCAGCCAGAGACCATCGTTGTCAAGAGTGAGTTCGATGGATCGGCAGGTGGCGTTGGAATAACTCTTGCCATCCTTCTGTGCAATAATTTGAGGCAGGAACCAGTTGTTCAGGTGTTCTGTAATCTTGCAGTTCTCGGGGAAGTTCGCCGCACGAACGGGCACACCATTCGGTCCTAGAATCGGTTCGACCATTCCGGCCATGTAGCCGACATTGTTGGTCCCCCTTGCATTCGATCCGCCGCATCCGCCGGAACCGAAATCATCGCTGGTCGCATACATAGGGCCGAGGTCAGGGTCTTGATCCTTGGCTCCATTGCCGTAGGTCGTCCTCACAACAGTAGTATCACGCCTGTCGCGTGTCGTCGTGATTCCGCCATCGCCCTTATTGCCGTGCAGCCAGTCGAACATCATCACGGGGAGCTTCTTGGTCGGGCAGTCACCCAAAATTCCCGGATACTTAGCAGTTACATTCGGAGGCCCGACCTTGTTCGCCTTGACCCAAATCGTATCAGCCTGAGCGGCAGCATCGTCCAACGAGAGCCAAATCGCTTGCGTCGTAGGGTTAATCTTGTTATAGACGTTATCGCCTACATAAGTGCTGCCAATGGTCTGTTTAAAATAGACCTGTAACGAACCCGTTGGCGGGGTGATACGGGCTTCGAACCAACCGCAGTAATTTTTTACGGTTGTCATCTTGGCAGAATCGCCTTCCGCGACATAAACAATTGCAGACGTGTTCGTCCACGGAGCGAAGAAACGTATGACTTTCCGTTTTGTCTGAGTTGGGGTAGGGCCTCCGCCAGGACCAGTCGGGCCATCAGGGCGGTCTCCACCGGGATTTGCCGTTTGTGGCGGCGTAATCGGGTCCGGGCTGTTGGCCAGAGTCGCCCCGGTATTAGTAATGGTAATGATGACATCACTTGAAACGGGATCAGCGCCTGCAAATGGCCTGACAGTCGCTATAGCAGTCCCCCCGCAATTAGCCCTAGTGTAAAAAGTCAGCGTCGGGGTTCTAGCTTCTTCCATTGCCAACTTGGCGTAAAAAGAGCCGTCGTCATAGCGGCTAAGAGCAGTGCATGTGCCGCCCACCATCTGATTCGAATTTCGAACTCGAACATAAAGGTTCGTTCCGTTATTTCGAGTGGATTCGTTTTTTACAAGAACGTTGTAATCCGCAGCCATTGACGACACGACTGCACACAAGAGTGTAAATAATAAAGCTGAAAAAATCTTTTTAACTCGCATCCACGACTCCCTGAACACTATTAGGCTATAACCTTATTGAAAATACACTCAAACTTGTGATTTTTATCAAAAAATTTTTTTTTGGATTGTAAAATTAATTGTGATGATAGCAACACTCAAAAAAATTAGCTCCTAGACGGGAAAAAAGTTCCGTTTTTTAAAAAAAAGACCCCGGCCTAAACCGGGGTGGAACAAATCAGAAGTTGAATCGTATCTTAATTTTTACTTATTCAAGTCAAAATCGGAAATAGATAGATTCGGATGACGGAATCCCATGAGAAAATCCTGCGTGCGCTTGGTTATTCTCTTGCCGTTCACAATGAGGCGGATTTCGAGACGGCCAATATAAACGCCTGTGCCAATAATCCTTCCCTTGCTGAGCGGGTTCATGGCCAAGAAGATATGTCCGTCATTCCCGAGGCAGTTCACGGCTCCGTCCGTCTTGAAAATATCATCGTTGCATGCGATTCTACCCTCGCCCCTATTGACGAAATGCCCAAGGCTCGTGTAATATATGGTCTTGTAGCTGAGTTCCGTCTTGTCAGCCATGGATTCGGCAAGCCTCTTGATGTCATCCTTAGAGCCATGCATGTAATGGACCAAATTGTCCTTGTTCAAAAGGCCATTTTCGTAGGCATTGACAACGACTTCGCTTACGCCGAAACGATTCTTAGCATCCTTGGGCTTGATCACTCCTTGGTCCATCAAGGAAATGATGGTTTCAAGAGAAACAGAAGTAGAGGGGCTACCATTCTTGACCGCTTCCTTGTCTTCGTACATTGTAGCGGTCTTTACGACTTTCGCAATTTCGCTAATTTCATTTTCGACAAGTTCGGACATGTTCATATCGCCGAGGTAATGCCCTTGCACGCCGTAAATATCGCCGACATCGTTTGCCGTGAGCGGCTTGTCGCTCTTGACAATTATAGGAATCGTCGCAGAATCGCTACGGGCAATTTCCTTTGTTTTTTCGAAATTCGGAGAATCCTTGTCCATCATGACGACAGAGGGGCTGGTGACCGTAATCCGCTGTTCACCCGTAACACGCACCCACGGATTCATCTCGTGAGGCGGAATACCATTGAGATCAACTGCAAATCCCCCTTCGGAAGGCGGCCTGAAGCGAATGGAGTCGCCGACAATAGGAAGAATGTCAGAGATTGATTTTTTCGAGTAAATCAATATCCAGCGGTTTGCAGACGAAACGGACACAAAATCCGCATCCTGCACGATCGTCGTTAATGTACCACCGCCATAGCAACGGAACGCAAACAGACTGGAACTCATGTTTTTGCTGTCAAGCCCTTCGCTGAAAGTAAGCGAGAGCTGAGTCTTACCATCATCGGTGTAGCCAATCTCTGCCGCCATGATGATAGGGCCGATACCGTCGCCAAGCTGTCCATCGACAGCAAAATTCGATACCGTGCGGTCTTCCGGATTCGTATAGGTGTACCAGACACTAATCTTTCCAGAGTAAGGTTCCGTAGCGCCACCCGTTGAAATGGATGTCCCGAACCCGTCGCCGTCTGCAACGATGGTAATCACTCGATCGCCATTGTTGTAAGCGACTCTGGGCAGTTCATAATGCGTCGAGCCGAACGTAAACTTGAGGGAATCCAATACGCTGTTGCCGCCTAGCGGCTTGTTGAAGCTAATCCATACGCTGTCGCCGCGTCCATCGCCATTGCGGTCGTAGATGAACGCCGTTTCGATTTGCGGAACCGGGGGTTCTGCGATATTGATTTTAGTCCACTTGATGCTCTTGTTCTTTGCCGCCGTGGTAGAAACGTCAATTACACCGTCAACTACGTTTCCCGTCGCCTTGACATAGAACGTGTTTTTCCCTTCCATGAGCAAGAACTCGCCATTTGCAAGTGCGTTACCGAGGGAATCACACGGAACAAGCTTCGGATCCGACGTAGTCACCTTGATGGTAATCCCGCTATAGTTCAAAGCCCAGTCTTCAACATAAGTCACGTTGATAGGATAAATGCGGCCAGCCCAGAGCTTTTCGCTCTTGTTCATGTTGATGGGGAGCGTATCGCTGCTGATATCGCGATTCAATTCCGTTCCGAGCGGTTTCCAGAATTTGTCGAAGGAAAGCGAATCTTGCGAAACAACGTCAAACACTTTGTAGTTGGAATCTATGATGTTTGCAAAAGCGATGTTCGGGAGTTCCGTCGGCGGGACGACAAAATACACATCCTTGTACTCTTTCGGGTTGTTCTTGAGGGATATGCGCACGTAGTAAGTTCCCGGCGGGAGTGCCTGCATGCGGGAAATGTTCTTCGTATTGATGGTAAGGAACGTGTAATCATCCGTAATCGTGATGCCACTATAGTAGAGCGAATCGAGCTTGCTCAATGCAATTCCTGTCGATGGGAGACTCTTCCCGAACAGCGTAAAATTCGAAGGGCCGCGTTCTTGGCGAACCTGATCCGGGTTTGCGGAAAAATCGCATGCAAGCGTCTTTTCGCGAATAATCTGCCATACCTGTTTCTTGATAAGCGTCGAATCCGTAGAAAAATCCGAAAGAGACATGCTGGATTCCACCTTCAAGTCGATGGACGTTCTCATCATGAAGTTCGACTGGTTGCGTTTTCGTTCGGCATAGAAAATGTGGAATGGGTAAGTCTCGCCCGGAGTAAGTCCAAGGTCGTCCAAATTTACGGATTTCTTGACTTTCCTATGCTGTCCGCCGATATCAACAACAAGCTTGTTGTTGATGAACACCCAGACATCGTCGTCGCCATTGAATTCAAAGTATTGACCCTTGACATAGACAAATTCTGCTTGAATCTTCATGGCAAAGCCGAAGTTGTGATGTCCCGGAACGTCGTTTCCTCCGCTGATGGAATCATAATGCGGGTTTTCGACGGTATGGGCGCTATCGAGCCAGCGGAAGTCGTCTAGCAAGAACAAGCCGTGTTCCGGGCTTTCGTCATCTTTCTGCCCAAGCCAGAAACCATCATCCGTGAGAGTCAATTCGAGGTCGCGGCAGGTGACATTGGAATATTGCTTGCCGTCTTTTTCGGCAATGATTTCGGGAAGGAACCAGCTATTGAGGTGCGATGAATTTTTGCAGTCACTGGGGAAATTCTTCGACATCACCGGCACCCCGTTCGGGCCGAGCTGTTTTTCGACCATTCCCGTCATCGGCGATGCTTCACAGCCGCCCTGTCCAAAGTCCTGGCTTGTGCCATTGCCATACATCGGCACTCCGCGAATATCAAAGCCCGTGCGTCCAGAACCGCCTTTAGCACCATAATTGGGGAATCCGTCTTTTGAACCGTCGGAACTGATAGAACCATCATACCAGTCGAACATCATCACGGGGAGAATCTTCGGGAGGCATTCGCCAAGCACTCCGGGATACTCGACATAAACTTCGGGTGTACCGTACTGGAAAGCCACGACCCAAACCGTGTCGCTAACGGCGATTGCCGAATCCAAGTTGATAGGCTCTACAGCAGACTTATCTTCAGTCGCCCCTTCCACTCCGACATACGTCGAACCGATGGTCTGCCGGAAATAAACTCTTGCAGAATCAAGGGGTTTCGTAAGCTTGCTTTCGAACCAACCGCAATACGGGGAACCGACCGGACTCATAGGCTTTTCCAAGCCGTTTACGTGCAAAATCGCATTCGTATTCGTCCATGGAGCAAGGAATCGTATGTGGGTCTTGGGTTTGGAGGTCGTTTGAGGTTTCGTCGGGGAATACGTCAACGAACCGTCATCGATAACAATCCAGACTTCTTGCTTAGGAGTCTTTTTTTCGTTGTTATTCACATAATCGCTCTCTCTATAGCCGGGGAAGAGCTCCCCGAGAGTAGGCTTGTTGTTGGGACTCAAGTCCGTGGCGCATGTATTGCCGCTGCAACCGATGCCGAAACGTAAACGGCGCACGTCCTTTTTGCCTTCGGCAAGTCGCTCATTGTCGAACGAAATGACAAAATAGCCCGCCGAGTCCTTCTCGACAGATCTATACACGAAATTGCTTTCGTTGTCGGCAAACTGCAAAGTGTTGCCATCGTAAATGATATGCGCCACAGCAACCGTCTGAGCAAAAGCACAGGCACAAAAAACCGCCAAACACACCAAAACCCTGTTAAAAAGCGCAATGAACCTCATCGGCGACTCCTAGAAAGACCAATTTCCCCCTATCCCACAGTGTTTCCCATACACGTATCTCTAAAAATAAAAATAAAAATCCAAAGTCAACATGCTTTAAATAATTATTACATACCCATATTGGGTATTTTGCATAAATTCTAAATATCGTAAAATAAAATAAACATTTCAGACATTTGTCTTTGGCCGTTAGTCGTTTTTTAGGTTGTAGGTTATAGGGGTTAGGGATTAGTACGAAGTTAGAAGTTGGAGGTTGGGATCGTCCCCTGAAGCCGAGGGCAATAGGATCCATACGAGTCATCCCAAGGGGGCCACAAAGAATCCGGTCAAGTCCCGATATTCAGCGATTGTTCAAGCCCGCCTGACAAAAAAAATCCTACTTTTACTCTAGAAAATTCAAAAACTGGAGAAAAAAAATGAATCGTGTTTACCTAGTCGCCACGGCTGCCGAGAAGATGGAAGCCAAAGTCCAGGAAATTGTCGATGCCCTTACCAAGGCAGGCCTCATCGCCTCGGTCTATAAGCCGCTCGATGTCGTCAACGCCGCTGATAGCGTCGCAGAAATCAAGGCCGGCAAGTCCGCCGTGCTCATGGAAAAGATTTGCGCTGATTTCCTCAAGCAGGATTTCGATGCAGTCGATGCCGTAATCGTGGAAGGCGCAACAGGCATGAACGATGTCATTGCCCACAAGTATAACGACGATCTCGCCTCCGCTCTCGATGCCAAGGTCTTTGCCGATGGCGAAGATGCAGAACTCTTCTGCCCCAAGCGTTTGCTCCGTTGCGAAAAATGCCTCGCAGCCGACCTTGCTGAACCGGCTGCAGAACGCCGCGTAAGCCAGGCCATGTTCCGCGCAAGTCTCCTCTCCAAGGCGTCCAAGTGCGTGAAGCGCATTGTGCTCCCGGAAGGCTCCGAACCGCGTACCGTGCAGGCAGCATGCCTCGCCGTCGAACGCAACATCGCCGTGCCGGTTCTCATCGGCTCGAAAGCCGAAATCGAAGCTACGGCAAAGTCTGTAGGCGTGAAGCTCCCGGCCAATATCGAAATCATCGAACCGAGTGCCGAGCTTGCCGAAAAGTACGTGCCGACTCTCGTGGAACTCCGCAAGGCAAAGGGCATGACTCCGGAATCCGCACGTGCCGCTCTTAAGGACAACGTTATGCTTGCGACGATGATGCTCAAGTTCGGTGAAGTCGATGGCCTCGTTTCCGGCGCTATCCACTCCACGGCAGATACGCTCCGCCCGGCACTCCAGATTATCCGTACCGCTCCAGGCGTGAAGTCCGTGAGCTCCGTGTTCTTCATGTGCATGAAGGACAAGACCTACATCTACGGTGACTGCGCCATCAACCTGAACCCGCTCGCCGAAGAACTCGCCGATATCGCCCTCCAGTGCGATGACACTGCAAAGGCTTTCGGTCTCCCGAGCCGCGTCGCCATGCTCTCTTACAGCACCATCAATTCGGGCAAGGGCCCGGATGCGGACCTCGTCGTGGCAGCAACCGCCGCAGCCAAGGCCGCCCGCCCCGAAATGCTCGTCGATGGCCCGCTCCAGTACGATGCAGCAACCGTTGAAAGCGTTGGCGCCCTCAAGGCCCCGAACAGCCCGGTCGCAGGCAAGGCTACCGTGTTCGTGTTCCCGGACCTCTCTGCCGGTAACATCGGCTACAAGGCTGTGCAGCGCTCTGCTCATGGCACAATCGCTATCGGCCCGATGCTCCAGGGCCTCGCCAAGCCGGTGAACGACCTTTCCCGCGGCGCCCTCGTCGAAGACATCGTCTATACGATCGCTCTCACCGCCGTGCAAGCGCAGAAGTAACGACGAAGTCGTCATCCTCGCGACTTGTAGTGAACGTGTCGAACTAAGGCGAGGATCTAAAGCAAAAATGACGGATTAAAATCCGTCATTTTTTTGCGTCACAATGAAACACTAGGATTTTAGCAAAGCCATAGCTTCTTGAATTTTTTCTTCGGAAATCCCAATTTTACGCATCGCATCAAAAGCATCGTTATGTCCTTCTGCACGCCCTTCTGCATGTCCTTCCGAACGCCCCTCTGCGAGCCCCCTTTTAAATCCTTCTTTACGACCTTCTTTTTCAGCGGCACGGCGGGCATCACCGGCACTTACAAAGCCCATCCTTTGTCCGATACTTTTCCATGCCATTTGAAGTTCCTCCACAGCAAATTCATCAATATACTCTCCTAAAAAACCTTCAAGCTGAGAGCAGCGTGAAAGCTTGCTTTCACATTGCCGAAGCGAAGGGGTTTTCTGTAAATATAATATGATTTTTTCGATAAGAGTAGTCTGTTCTTCGCTTGGCATTTTTTGAAGCATTTTTTCCACAATCGAAATTGCAGCCTTGAACCCCTCTGGGTTAAAGGCGTATTTCATCGCAATCGCCCCGATGGCCGCAGAGGGAGTGTCCGATTCGAGACAGACGGATTCATCAATGTTCGCGAGATTTACAAGAACGCATTCGAAAGGCAGTTCGTTTCCTTGAAACTTAGCACGAGCTTTTTTACGGAATTCAGCCAGCGGATCCCATTCTGTAGGCCCATTGTAGATGATAATCGCTTTTGTGGGAATCCAACTGAAAACTTCGTCATCATGGTCCATAATGACCCTGAGGGCATAACGACCCACTTGATTGAGCACACTCTTCTTTCTTTTTGATTTGTGTTCCATGAGAATGCCAACATTGATTTCCCCGCCATTCAAAATGCGGGCCTTGAATGCGATATCGGCTTCACCACGTTCGCCCACTTCGTTGTACGAACCCGGCAAGCGCACAAGCGTATCCAAATCAACATCGGAAAGAATCCGGTCAAGATTATGGTTGCTCTTGCGGCAGATGTTCAACAAAGTTTTGGCATTTTTAGGAACGCCATACACGTAATGGAAGAACCCATCATGATCGCGGAAAGGAGCTTGTCCTTGATTCATTTAGCCTCCTGATAAAAAAGAAAACATCCGAAAATTTTCGGATGCCTGAGGCCTACTTAAGGGTCATGCGGTAATGTACCAATATTTGAATATGCCGGCAAGGGGTGATTTGTAACTTATTTGTAAAAAATATAGTAAAAGACATTAGTATTTTTCATTTGTCCATTGTCACCCCGGCTAGAGCCAGCTTTGAGCGCTGTCGAACGGATGCCGGGGTCGGTTGTTGAGGCTCTGATTACATTACGCCAAAGGCGGTAACTTAATCATCCCTGTTCGTGCCGATAGCCGATATGTTAAACACGACAAGGTCGTCATCTGAAGATGCTTGGAAATGGAATATTATTCTAGCTGCATGTTTAGCAGCTTCTTCGCCAGAAATAATTTCGTGTTCTTTATTCGTAGTGGGTTGCTTGAATTGATTCCATTCAAAACATTGAGTCGAATCACTGCTTTCAAGAACCACTTCCGGCAAAGCATCGCCTATTTTAGAGTTGATTGAATTCCCAAGATCCATTTGCATCGTAAGCCTTATATCGTTAGACCCTTCATAATTAGCAACAACGCAAATTCCGTTCCAGTTTTGGATGTTGGCTGAAAGCATTTTGCCATCTGTATCAAAACCGGCTACATAAAAACCGATATCAAAAAACGGATCACTGTCCATGCTTCCTTTCATAAGATCCAAACCAGCAGACAAATTATCAATTACGTAGTAACGAGGACGCCCATCTTTAGTACTTCCGGTAATGACTTCGTCTGTTCCATAAAATTCAAACCATGTTTCAGCACCTTTTGCGGAACCATCTTCAAAGAAGAAGTAACCGGAACGGTCGTTTCCATATTTAGATGTGCCATCCGTATATAGCCTTGTATTTACGTAGTAACTGTTTGGAGACCAAAGGTCTCCGTGTCCACTGACAACGCAGTCCTTGCCGCCCCTTTCCTTGCACGGGTCGCTTTCCGAAGAACTAGGTGATTGGACGGATGAAGAACTAGATTGATTTGGATCTATTCTATTTGTGCCAATAGCCAAAATGAGGATATCCCCAGCATCGCCAAAAGATTCTCTTGGTAGAGCTTGGAAATGGAAAATGACCTTTTCCACATGTTTTGCAGCTTCTTCGCCAGAAATAACTTCATATTTTTTCTCCATGGCAGGTTGTTTGAAATCCTTCCATTCGAAGCATTGCGGTTCCTGTTTGTTAAACAGAGTCACTGACGGCAAAGCATTCCCCAATTTTTTATTGATAGAATCACCCAAATCAAGTTGCACTGTTGGGTTCGTTGTACCAGAATAAACAAAACACATTCCGTTCCAATTCGAGATATCCGCTGACATCGCGTTACCATTGGAATCAAAACCTGCTACATAAAAGCCGATATTGAAATATGGATCATGACCCAATTCATAGGGAAGATTTCCTTTATTCCACACAACATTAGCATGAATGTAACCTTCAAGGCTGCAACTTTCAAAGTTAGAAGGTTTTCTATCAGACCCAAACCAATAGAGTTTAGTTTCTCCACCTTCGATAGAATCTGTCTCTACAAAAAACTCTCCTGCACGTTCTCCAAATTTGGAAGGGTCATCTGCATAAGCGTCCGTTTTTACTTTTAGACCATACGACCACAAATCACCGTCCCCTGAAGGTGGCTTTATCAAACATCCATCATAACCCCAATCGACACTAGCCTTGCAGAGGACTGGGATGTATTTAGAAGAACTTGAGAGATTTTTCGCCGAAGAGCTTGATGACATTTCAGGCAGAACCGCAGATGATGAAATATTAACATCAAAACCGCTTGACAGGTTTTCAGCAGTCACTGCATTCGGATCTTCAGACGATCCCGAAATAGAATCGTTCGAACAAGCAAGCATTGTCAGCGAAAATACGACAGCGTATAACGCATAAAGTTTCTTATCCATATTACTCCTCCGCCTTTTCCTTGACTTTCTTGGATAAAGGGAAAAACTGTAAATTCAATCTGTAAACTTGGTCGAGCTTTCCGCAATTCGCCGCTATCGAAATAATCTTCTTGCGGCATGCGTCTAGTTCTTTCACGATTTCTTCGTAGCCCTTGCGGTTTACGCCTAACGTAACGCCAGAAACGTTTCGTTCTTCGGGACTAAATTCGTCGATGGACTGGATTCCGAGCCGTCCCATCTCGCGGTGCATCATGCGGATGGCAAGCGGCAAAGCCTCCTTGGAACCAGCCACGGCCTTGTCCGTTTGCTCATAGACGTTTTCATCCGTCTGTTTGAGGAATCCGGTTTTTTCAAGGAAGGTGAGCGACTTGCGGACTTCAGACGCATTGATATCTTGCGTACATGCTTTAGCGATTTCTCCCGGCATGGCACCCGGCATCATAGGCGCAAGTTCTCGCACAACCGGATTTTTCCAGCTGTCGTAATACTCGAATGCGGTTTCGTCAATCACGCGTACCTTATTCGCGACCAAAATGGACATCATCTTGTCAAGATATTCTTTTTTAGCATCGTCCTTTTGGGCGTTACCAAAATTCACCATCGCTTCGAAATATTCGACTTCATAGCCGACAAGCCCCATAGCAACTGCAACACGGTTCATGGTCACGCGACTGAGGCTGCTCTTGCCATCACAAACGAGTTTCAAGTACGAGGGTGACGTGAACCCGGCAACCTTCGCAAACTCGCGCCACGTAAAAGCTGAAGTTCTCTTACGTTCTTCGTAAAAGTCCGCCATATAGGCTCGGTAATCATTATATTCGACAATTGGCTTCATGATAAAGAATATACATTCAAAATTATCAAATGTCAATATACAATGATACAAAAATCTAAAAAAAAATAAAATTTTTACGATTTTAAACCACATAAAACACTAATTAAATAACCGTAAATGATACAAACGCATCATTTACGGCCAATTTAATCATTTTTATTTCAGAAGGATGTTCACGCCACTGACAGCGCCATTATGTTCAATGGAAATCGCATAACGACCATCAGGAACGAGCGAACCATCCCAAGAATATCTGTAGGACGCATAACCATAATAAGGATTCAACATTCTCGTATCACGTCTCGCTACAATTTCATGAATGTGAAGCTGCTTGAAAATATGGGTATTGATATTTGATAATTTTATGCCAATATTTTCAAAATACTGATAATCTATACATTTTCCAGACACCACTTTACAACAATCTCGAGCAGCATATTCATCATCACCAATCACTGCCCATGAATACTTCCCCGGAGCTTTGTTGCTCACGGATAAGACCTTCACGCCGTCACCCTGAGACTTCTCTAACATTCCCTTAAAAAGAAAAAAAATCCCAGTGAACACTAGGATTTTTAATCTTTGAATTCTGTAAGTTCGTTTCTACTTCATATGGACTTGCTTATACTTTGATCCAACTTTCACGATGTATGCGCCAGCAGTCGATACCTTTATGCGGGTTTCGTTGCTGTTTAACGTTCCGGCGGAAAGAACTTGCCCCTTCATGTCCATGACAGCGTAACGATCTGCGTTGTTCGGTTCGCTTGTCACAATTGCAAATTCAAGCGTTCCCATTTTCAAAATATTGAATGACGGAGCATCGAGTGCGATTCTACGATTTGCGACACCCATCGTATTTTCAAGATCGACATCGATAGCGATCGTATGGTCCCCGACTTTAACGACAAGGTAATATTCGCCAGGGGCATAGACTTGTTTCAATTTTTCATCGTTAATTATTGGAGTATCCGGTGTGCTAACGTTAATACCACAAACGTCCCCTTCGCAGAACTGCTTTGGATTGGCCTCAAAGTCAGCTTCACTAATAAGTATTTGGGTGGAATCTTGTCCTGTTTTGTCTTTAGTGAATATGAATCTAATTGGTTCTGAAATGTGGGTTTTGGGCTTGTATTCAATAATTTTTGCGTCTCTAGGAGATGCTATACAAGGTAAAGATTTCTTATAACCGATTCGATAATTTTCATTCATTGCCAAGGAATCGGTAATTTTGGAATCTACTAGAGATTCAAGAATATCTCCTGTATTTGCAAGGGGTATATTCGTCTTGATGCTCAAGTTACTCGATGTTGTGCGACGGTCGCAGGTGAAAATGTCAATATCGTAAAGCGAATCCACAATGGCATTGGGCATAAACTTATCCAAATCGACGTACCCCGGTGCAGTTAAGTGAGTGCCTCCGATATCAATAGCAAGTTTGTTATCAATAAACACCCAAATGTCGTCGTTTCCGCTGATGCTGAATTTCTGCCCTTTGCTAAAGCGGAATGTCGCGTGAGTTTCTGCACAGAAATGCTGATTGCGGCCTCCATTACCATCTTTACCGACTTCAGATGTCCAGCGGTGCGTGACGTTTTCGCCTTGAGCCTGAGCACTTGAAGTTTCCGTGCCGATAGCATAAACAGACCAGCCTTCGGGAGCGGAAGCATCGTCATCGCAACTCCAGCCAAACACGCAGGCTTGCGGATCAAGATTCAGTTTTTCCTTCACAAAAGTTTCTGTGCTTTCGCCATCGGCAAAAAGCCCATTGCAGTTAAATCCTTTATCCCAGCCAGCACCATTGCAGAAAAGATTGATGACAGGAAGTTGTTCAGCCGGGTCCGTTTTGCGGAGTTCCGGTCCCCAATATACAGGACCTTCGGCCGTCCGTTTTGTACGTGCGGCTGGCAGCGGTTTTTGTAGAGAATCCGCATAACGAAGATCTTTGTCTGACGTTGCTTCTACAGGATAGAAACCGCCTTTAACAGGAGTTTTAAGACCGTAGCTTGCGATATTATCGGAGTCGAATTCCCATTTGCCATCTTTTGAAAGACTAAACTGCATGTCGTAACAGCTCATTTCGTTCACGCCTTCGGTGTAATTGAATAGCTGGTTGAAATACTTTTCGTCCATAAAGCATTTCTTACCCGCAGCCGAAAGTTTCGGCTTTTTCGTTTTCGAATCAAGTGTTGATTCGACAATGCCTGTGGTAACGCCCATGCAATCATTGATAGCTTTAAGGGCGGTCGCTTTATCGACGCCTTGTGCAGCCGTTCCGCTTGCAGCTTGGCAACCTTCGCCACCTTGACCCCAACAAGAGAACGACGGATGCAAACTGGCATCGGTATCGTAGATGATGAATGTTGTAACAAACGAACAATTGCCAACAGCGCCAATTGGCTGTACTGCAGACCAACCATAAGTGTCACTGCCAAGGGCATCTGCTTGCTTTTCGTCAGCCAAGAAATAAACAGCGTCATGATAATCACGGTCTGTTTTGAAAAGTTCAAATAAGTCCGCCAACACAATCGGTTCCGCCGCCTTGCCTTCGTTTAAAGCTTTCTCGCCGCCCATGCCAATCGCTCTTTTTTTACCAGAATCATTTTTACTATAGATGATTACGCTTTGGGGAAGCGCTTCATCGACATAACGACGAACGTACCAACCGCAGTGATCGGCATCAATTTCCATTTCATGAGGTTTGCCATCTTCTTCAATGATGGGCATGCTTGCATACCACATTGCTGTTTCAGGCAAGAAAACGTAAAACTCTTTGATGTTCGGTTTTTGCGTGGTTACATAAACTTGACCTTCTTTTTGTGAATCCGGGAGCTCCTGTATCCAAATTTCACCATCTGCCCCGACATCTTTGCAAGAAAAGCCCTCGATCCTTGCGTTATTCGGCCTTACATTGACACCATT
The DNA here is from genome assembly GCF_017545445.1 of Fibrobacter sp. GTDB lineage: Bacteria > Fibrobacterota > Fibrobacteria > Fibrobacterales > Fibrobacteraceae > Fibrobacter. The sequence continues at coordinate 64,302 of NZ_JAFWOM010000069.1, read as the reverse complement.
TCTTGTAACGCACTTACCACTAGAGCAGTCGTTCTTGTTGACACCGCTGATGTAGAAATAGGAGTCGTCGTCGGTCTTTGTGTTGCCGAGATCAAGCATCGTCCAGCCGTTGTCACCCAGCCTAGGTTTCGGGAAGGCGATTCCTTGTCCAGCAATCATCAAATAGGCATCAGACCAGCCCTTAGGGAGTTTAAAGTGGATTTTCGGTGAACAAACGTCATCGCCCGTTTGCGATTTTTTCAAGTCAGCCCATGCAAATGACGCACTCAATGCGGTGCAAGCCGCTATTGTCGTTATTAATGTCTTGAAGATTTTCATTTATCCACTCCTCCTTTTAGTCTCTTTTGTAATATACTAAAATTTATTGGTAATGGATAATTTTATTTACATTTTAAAAAAAGGCAAAACAACTGCTACGTTTTTCCAGTTTCAGACTTTTTCTGTATTTTTTCGCAGTCTTCCAAATGTTTTGGCGACAATTTTTTCTTTTGTTTGCTATAAATCGTCTTGCAAAGTTCTTGTAAATGCCAACGACCGCGTTTATCTTCAAAGACAAATCCAGGACGAATGCTCAAGTCCATTCCTTGCACAATCAGTTCCACAGCATCGTCATAGCGCTTTTGTCTGTTGTAAAAGTCGGCAAGGTAGTAATAATTATAAACGTCCTTGCGGTTCTTTTCGAGTGCGAGATTGAGGTATTTGTCTGCAAGCTTGGAATCGGGCCATGTCAAGATAACAGGGACGTAAGGCAAGACAGTATGAGCACGCCCGAGAACTTGCCAGTCTTCGGCAGCGGTAGCGACATCGCGAACTTTTGTGGCAACCCCTTCTTTTACCGAAGTGAGGGCACCGCGTTCGTTCCCCCATATCGAAAGGGCACTTGCATACACATGTGCAATTTCTTTGTTCTTGGGGAATTTATTGTAAGCAGATTCGCTCACAATTTTAAGGCTGTCGAGTTTTTCCTTCCGCAGGTTCTTATCAAAATTGACGAACCTGAAAGAAAAATACAGCGACTTGACGTAACCTTCGGTCGCTTTTTCAAGCACAGAAGGGTCCTCCATCGCCTTTTTGTACGCGTCCTTCATGATTTCCGCATTTTTGGGATTTGCCTTGACACCACTTGCATGCAACGCTCTTGCAGCATAGCAGGAATCCGCCAAATGCAAATGTTCGTTTGCACCGGCAAGGCCTACGGCAAAAAGCAAAACGAGAAATATGTTGGGTGCAATTTTCATGTATTTTAAACTTTCCAGTTCTGGAGGAGTTTGTTCACCATGGCAATACGCGTCTTTTCTTCGTCGGTTCCGTGGAACGTCTTAAACAAAAGATTGCGGTATTCCATCAAGGCTGTGCGGATAATGACTTTTTCTTCTTTTTTTAGCATAATGTATAAATGGTTTGATGGTTATTTGCTGCGTTTGCCCTTGCCGGAGAAGTAGTCTTGCTGGCGCGTTGCTCCAAGAACGGCGTGCCAAAGCGTTCCGTTCGGGTTGATTTTCTTGCGTTCGTTGACCGCGTATTCTATAGGAACATGCGTAAACGCCCCATTCATGCTGCCGACGACCATGTCCGTCTTGCCGGCCATACCTGCATGTACTGCACTTTCAGCTAGCTGGAAGCAGAAAATCGCGTCCGTGCCTTTGGCTGGAATGCTACGCACCATGTAGCTCGGGTCAAAGTATTTAATGTTGATTTCTCTCCCGACGCTATCAAAATGTTCCTTGATTTTGCGGGTCAAGAATTCACCGATATCGTTCTTCAACACGTTTCCGCTGGCATCGCGGCGTTCTTCCTGATCTTTGAAAAGTTCTTGACCAGCACCTTCGGCAACAGCAATCACGGCATGCGTCTTGCCGCTCGCGTAACGGCTTTCGAGAGCTTTGAAAAGCCCGCCTTCGCCTTCGAGTTCAAACGGAACTTCCGGCACCAAGCAGAAGTTCACGACCGTCGTTGCAAGCGATGCGTATGCGGCGATAAATCCGGAATCGCGGCCCATGAGCTTCACGAGTCCAAGACCGTTGTAGGCGCCGTTCGCTTCGATGTGAGCACTTGTAATCACGTCAGTCGCACTGAGCACAGCCGTTTCAAAGCCGAAAGTCCTGTCGATGAGGTTCAAGTCGTTGTCAATCGTTTTCGGGATGCCAATAATGGAAATAGGCTGCTTGCGTTTCTTAATTTCTTCGGCAATGGCATGTGCCCCGCGAAGCGTGCCGTCACCGCCGATGCAGAACAACATGTTGATGTTCAAGCGCATGAGCGTATCGACCATGACGGAGGGGTCCTGCATGCCACGGGAGCTTCCAAGAATCGTACCGCCGTCTTCTTGGATGGCATCGACGACATCCGGGTCCAGCACGATAGGAGAATAACCGTAATTCGGGTTCAAACCGCGATAGCCGTAAGGGATACCGAAGATGTTCTTTACGCCATAATCAAACCAGAGCACCTGCACAAGGCCCTTGATGACATTGTTAAGACCGGGGCAGAGGCCGCCGCACGTGACAATGCCCGCACGCGTCCATGCCGGGTCGTGGAAAATCGTCTCGCGAGGGCCAGCGGCTTCGAGAGAAGGCACTGGAATGCCCTTCGCAAGGTAATCGGAAATGAGATTGATATCTGTTGTTAAGCTGACCTTGTCATTTTCAGAAACGAACGGAACGCCGTTCATCGGGGACTTTAGCGTTCCCTTGCCCACTGTTTCGATAGAAAGATCATAATCCGATGGATTCTTGATAATATCGTCCTGAGTCATGCCTCATCTCCTGAATTTTTGGATTCCTGCTTAAAGCGGAACTCCTAAAAAATATAGTAAATGGGTTTGGGCTAAGAGTAATGGACAATAAACAATAAGCGACGAGCTATAAGGATGAAAAAAAAACAGATCCCGTCCCCATTCGCGGACCATGACTACTAAGCACTAAATAGCATTCAAGGCGAGTATCGCAAAATCAAGCTTGCTTGATTTTATGATTGAGCCGAAATTGCTGACGCGAAGCGTCAACTGCAAGTAGTCAAAGTGAACAAGTCCGGGATGACGTTCCTAACCACCAACCACTAATCACTAACCACTTAAATCGACAACGACGGGAAGTGTATTTTCGTACGTAGGCCGGGGTTCGCGTTTTCAATTTCAATAGTCATGTTGCACAGCGTGCACAATTTCTTGACCATCGAAAGCCCGATGCCCGTGCCACTCGTCTGCCTCGTCATTTCGTTTTCGACTCTGTAGAATTCCTGGAAGACTTTCTTCATCTCCGAAGGCGGAATGCCCGGACCGTAGTCGCGGACCGCGAGGTACATGTCCGTATCCTTGATTCGAAGCTCGACGTTGACCATCTTGTAATCGGCGGTTTTCGAGAACTTGAGCGAGTTATCGACAAGGTTCATCAGAATCTGCATAATGGCATCGCGGTCAATCATGAGACTGATGTTGTCTGCATCGGTATCCGAGGAAACGGTAAGCGAGAAACCTTGCTTTTCGACGTTCTTGCTGTAAGTCGATATAAAGTCATCCAAAACTCTCTTGGGCTTGTCCATGCGGAGCTGCACATTCCAACGGTTGCCATCGAGCTTGGAGAGGTTCAGCACGTTCTGGATGAGTCGCGAAAGGCGGTCGGCTTCGCTTGCAATTTGTCCGTAATATTTCTGTTTCTTTTCCTCGTTCGCGACCCAGGAACTCTGCAACAGTTCCGCATACATCTTGATAGCGGTAAGCGGAGTCTTGAGTTCGTGCGTAATGGCAGAGACGAAGTCCTGACGCTTGGCAGCAAGTTTCATGCGGCTTTGCGTCACGTGATAGATGGAAATAAGGCCTATCGCAAGCACCGCAAGCATCAACAGTCCGATGAATATGACAAATTCACCGCCGGGCGCTTTTTGCGTAGTAAACATTTTGAACGTGATTTCCGAAAGTGGCGCTTGCAACGGTTCCGATAAAAGCTCCGTCGTAACGTTATTGCGTTCACCAAAGGCGACAAAAGATTTTCCCTTATGATAAAACGCTAACACCAGAGGATCCTGTTGAGTCCCTTTCGTGACGCCCTTGTACTTTTCGATTTCATTCTTGACAAGGTTCGTGAGGTAAGCACGAGCATCAACAATGAAACCTTGAATAAACACATCTAGACCACGCCTAACCGTGCGGTGGAATATAATGTAATTAGAATCAACAATTGCTTGGAAGAAGTCGATTTCCGCTTCCATCGAACGAGTCGTTTCCGTATTAATTAAACGGACGAGAAGACCCGTCGTATCGAGTTTTGTGGATTCGACTCCGAATGCAAAGTCCCCGGTCTTTGTAATTTGTTCGACTCGCGACTTGCTGCTTTTCTTCTTTCTCTGCGAACTTGCAATATCGAGGTCTTGCTTGTAAATCTGGTCAATAAGGCGGCTATCGTTCTTGATTGTCGAATCAGCATTATTTTCTACACTGCTAGAGGACTGAACAATCGTAGTCGCAGACGAAATCGCAGAGAATCCCGACACATTGAGGATTTCGCTTATTTTATTGCGAATCGCCACGCGTTTGTCTTTATCCACCATGGGAATGCTTTCAAGAACACCATCAGGGAGCACCGGCGTACTCAGATTGCCGGACGGGTCAAGCTGGAAATGCCCGACTAAGCCCACATAATGGCTCCGCAGCGGAAACTCCGCCAGTTCGGACATCGTGATTTCTTCGCCACCAAACACAGGAACAGCACGGATAAAGCGGTAGTCGGCATAGGAACGCCTGTCTTCAATCGCCAAGTCCGCCGTAATGTTCTTGTTCACGTTCTGCAACACCGAAAACGCGTGCTCCTTGTAACCGAAGAGCGACGACGTTTGCAGTTGTGCGTAGGAATGGCTTAAAAGTACGATTACGGGAATCGCAATAACGACAAAAATCGCCACAAAAATGAGACGATCTTTAGACGCAAGAACAAGTTTCCGGAGAGACTTGAACTTGCTAGAGAGGTATGTAGTTAGCTTGTTTATACGGACTTCTCGCATTCTGGAGCCGAACGCATCTGGTAACCTTCGCCACGGAACGTGACGAGCAGTTTCGGATGAGCCGGATCATCTTCAATTTTCTTGCGGAGCTTGGTGATATGGATATCGACCGTACGCGTATCGACGGATTCCGCATTTTCGTAACCCCAGACCTTGCGGAGGAGTTCGGAACGCGGAATGGCGTGATCACGGTTGTTCCAAAGGTATTCAAGAATTTCGATTTCCTTACGAGTAAACGCAAGCTCTTCCGTACCGCGGACGCCAGTGTATTCACGGAAATTCACGCGGAGATTCCCAGCTACAAGCTTGCCTTCATTTTCCATCGTCTGGCGGCTACGGCGGAGCACTGCTTCAATACGAGCAAGGAGCATCGGCACGGAGAACGGCTTCGGGATGTAATCGTCGGCACCGAACTTGAGCCCGTTGATGATATCGTCATCCGAATTCTTTGCAGAAAGGATGATGATGGGAAGGCTCTTGTCCTTTTCGCGAATTTTGTCACAAACGGTAAAGCCGTCCATGCCCGGAAGCATAAGATCCAGCAGTACAAGTCCGTACTGTCCAGAAAGCGCTTCGGCAAGGCCGCTTTCGCCGTCAATGACATGCTTGACACGGTAGCCGTTGAGTTCGCAGAGATCTACGAGACCTTCGGCAATGGCAATTTCATCTTCGATGATAAGGATGTTCGTGCTGCTTGTATTCTGAGTCATTCTTGATTCCTACTCTCTTCTAACCTGCGTTTTTAAAAGTATTATACAAAATTAAAGTATTAGAGGGCAAATCCGCCACCGAGTTCAAATGCAACGTGACCGGCATCGATATCGCTATCGTATTCACCGCCGAGATACACCTTGACGTTTGCGTAAGCTGCAATCGGGATAATCGGGAGCTTGAAGCGGGCACCTGCGAGCAAGTGGAAACCAACGCTCTTGTTGAGGCCCTTGTCCTTGGCGGCATCGACAACATTCTTAGCAAGAGCATCGGCGATTTCCTTTGCACTGCTACCGGAGAGATCCTTGCCAGAACGTTCAAGAACGCCTTCCACGAACGCATTGTTCAAGATGAACGTATTCCAATAAATGGTAAGACCGGCACCGACATACGGACGGATCGGGAAAAGCGGGATGGAGAACGGCTTAGTGACAGAAATGTCGGCGTTCATGGCGATGAACTTCGGTGTAGCCTTTGCAAACGGGGTGCCGCCGAGTTCGATTTCCAAGCGATGCGGTTCGCCATCGGCCCAAAGGGTGGCGTTATAAGACGCGAACTGGATGTTGAACGTGCCTTCGACATCGACAAACGGGAGGATATCGATCCAAGCCTTGAAGCCGAAACCTTGAATGTAGTCAAAGTCGCCATGGCTGAATTCGACTGGATATTCTTTGTCATTGACCTTCAATGGGGCTTGCTTGCCGCTCTTGAGAGTGGTCCCGACGTTCGGGCTGTAGTGGAAGCCGATGCCTGCGATAGCGAAGGCCTGGGTAGCAAACAAAGATGCTGCAGCAAAAATGACTTTGAAGTTCATGGATTTCTCTCCTTGAAATGTTTTTGCCTTGAAACTAAATAATTATTTAGAAAAAAGGTATTTACAATTCATAAAAATGTTGCTTTTTCGCGTTTTTTGCATTCAACTACTTGACCGCAGGCACAAATATGAATTTCTTTTCGCCTTTTTTCACGTTCACGCTACCGAAATCATAAACCTTGACCGTGTTCCCGGCATCGCCTTCGGCGGCGACCGTCACCTGGTGTGAACCCGGTTCAACAGGAATTCTCGTCATCTGGAAGGAATTCGGCAAGAAAAGCCCTATGCGGAGGTCTGCTTTTTCGAGCTGGCTCTGGGCGACATCGGTGCCAATGCTCGTGAAGAGATTGATAAGAGAGTTGTCCGTCTTCATAGCCTTCTTTGCTAGTTGAGAAGCTATCGTGCGGAGAACAACGCGGATTGCCGTGCGAGTCATGGTATTCGTAAAATCGTCCTTGAGGTTCATTTCGAGTTCCTTGTCAAGCGCCATCACCTTTTCAGGGCGAGCGATAGCCTGGTTATCGACGGAAACGCTGAAATGATTGACCTGGCTTCTGAAAGAGTACGCCTCGGGGAGAGCAATGCTGATGTGGAAAGTCTGGCCGTTGGAGGCTCCTTCGACAGGAACTGCATTCACGGTCGTACTTTGAGTCTTGCCCGTCTTGCTGTCTTTGTAGGTGAGGTTCAAAAGTCCACCGCTCACGTAGGTGCCCGACATTCTCAGTTCATTGAGAATAGGGCCGTGGCCGGCATAGCCAATCACAATGATTTCTTGACCGAGATCGTGAGCCGCCGTCGCCTTGGGAGTCGCAATCGAATTGTCGAGCTTGAGCGCATTGATGTCATCTACGCGGTCGGCACGTCTTAAGTTTTCGATGATGAATTCGCGAGCTTCTTTCGGGAGGTTCAAGATGTTCTCGTCGTAAGCCTTGACCGTCTTGTAATAGGCGATTGCAGCTTCATCAGGTTCGCCCGCCATTTCATAGACGATAGCGGAGAGGTAGCGCAAGAATCCGTTGTCGTTCGTCTTGTCGCTATCCTTCTGATAAAGCCCGGTCATCGCCTTCTGGGCACGGTTCACCTCGACCAAAGCACCGTCGATATCCTTCTGGGCAAGGTAGTTCATGATTTGCATTTCGTGAAGGGCTAGCACTTCGAAGGGGCGGGCCCTGTACGGACGGATGTTGTCATTAGTGACGATGGCGGCGGCTTCGTTCGTGACAGAACGCGTATAAAGGTCGTCATAAATTTTTTCAGCATTGGCAAAAGCTTCTGCACTCTCTTTGTAATTTCCATTGTAGTGGTACAGCGTACCTAGGTCAAAGTAATAGAGAAACTCGCTCTTATCTCCATACAAATCATCTTTCTGCTTTTTGATTTCGGCAATAGCGGCTTCGCACCCTTCGTTTTCAAAGACAGGGGCGAGCGATTCGTACCGCGTGATGGACTTGTTGGCGCAGGCCGTGAAAAGAATTACAGATACAAGAAGTAGGAATAAACGTTTCATGTTGGTAAATCTATATAAAAAATGCTCGCGTAGTTGCGAGCCGTTAAGGTATTAGGTATGAGGTATGGGCTCGGCTAAGGTTGGTGAGCCTGTCGAACCACGTGCCTTGGGGTATGAGGTTTTTGTAATTAGAAAAGCTCAACGTGGAGCGGCCTCATTGCGAGTTTACGAGTACCCACAGCCCAAAGCGAAGCGTGCCCAAAGTGCGAAGCACGACCTCATAGCTAGTAAACTAGAACTTCACGCTGCTCTGGGACATGTACTTTTTGATTTTCTTGTCGCCAATCCAGACCTTGCGGTGGCTCTGGATGTCGGTGAGTTCCATGTCAATCTGGTAGAACACCACCTGTTCGCCGCCTTCCTGGTCGATGACGGAGTTGATGGTTCCGGTGAGCATGAGGTCTGCGCCAATTTCCATGCCGGCATCCTTGAGTGTTTCGTCGGTGACGTTGCCCTGCTGGTCGGCAAGTTCATTGCGTAGGTCTTCGCGTTCGTTGGCGTTCGCAACAAATTCAGCCTTGCTGGAATTGATGAGGGCGCGTTCGATATCCTTGATGAACGTTTCGACGCGGATATGTTCGTGGCTCTTGTTACGGACCTTGCCAATCACGATAGTCGGCACAGAACCCTTCTGTGCAGCGAAATCATTGTACCACGGGCGACCGAGGCAATCGTTGATCATTTCTTCGGCGACAAGGCGGGAATCGGTATCGTTCCAGCTGCCGGAAAGGTCCGTGACTTCGTTGGCGTCAAGACGGGTAACCTTTTTACCGCCACCACTAGAGCAGGCAGAAAGAAGGGCGATGCTTGCACAAAGGGCGAGAATCCAAATTTTTGACATTATATACTCCTAATTGGAATGATAAGTTAAATGATTTGTTATAAACATACAAAAAAAACTCCCCAAAAGGAGAGTTCTTTGAAAAAAGATTTTTTCGTTCGCTATCGAATCGAAGATTAGCGTTTTTTCTTCTTCTTGCCGGAGCTAGTCGTTGCATCCAGATGAACATCGATAGTTTCTTCGCCCTTGACCGTGACAAGCGTTTCTGCACTCTTACGGTTGCTGCACTGGGCGCGAACCGTGTGGTCGCCGGCATCGAGGTTGCGGACAACGAGTTCTGCACCGTCGGTCTTGTCGGACTGTTCGCCATCGACAAAGATAATGCAGCGCGGCGGATTCGTCGTAATCTTGATATGACCCTTCGGAATCTTGGTGCTGAAGTCGAAGTTGTTGCGAGTGTCAGTACCCGGCCAAACGTTCACGCGCTTGTTGACAAGTTCAAAGCCCTGGTCAATGACGACGAGCGTCTGACGGCCAGACTTGACTTCCCTGTCCTTAATCGGGCTCTTACCGAGAGGTTCACCGCCGAGGAACACGTCGCTGTTAGGCGGTTCAGTGATGATATTGATGGTTGCGGACTTGCCACGCGGAGGTGGATCTTCGTCGTCTGCGACGGCGGAAGTAAAGAGGAATGCCATCATCAAGGCAAAAATATAAAGCTTTTTCATGGGAGAAACTCCTGTTTGGCTTGTACATGAATTATTCGACTCTAAGAATTTAATTCTTTTTTTACACAATAAGTGTTAAAGTGCCGTAAAAAGTACGTAAATATTTGGTATAGATTAACTACTTTTTTGCGTATGAAAGCGCTTTACCAAAAAATTCGCAGTTTACAAGGGAAAAATTACGGGCTTTACAAGTCCCTCGCGGACAGGTCGTGGGACTTTGGGGACTTTGTGCTGGATTTTCTCCATGTGCAGGGCGACCCATATGCACCGGCATCCCGCATAATGATAAAATCCAGCTTGCAGATGCTCGGCTATCCTAGCGAATGGGGCGGCACTTTCGAGCGTCGCTTGGCCTTGAGCGATTTTCTATTCCGCAGACTGGGTAAAGTGGTACGCGAAAAATATCCCGGCAAGGACGCATCCATCGTTTTTGACGCCGCTGGACCTGAAATGCTAGTGCGCAATTCGCTGTGGGTCGATAACGGCGAATTGCGGGCTTGCCTGCAAGTGCGTTTGCCAGGCGACGGACGTAAAATCCAGGCGGAAGATGCCGCCGAGATTCTGACGATGGTACTCCCGGACTTGGTGTCGGCGGGGTTATACAATTCTTACGAGTCGAAACCGGAGGGCGTGGAGCCTGAACTTTTGGAATATTACCGCGTGCTTGCAGAACGCAAGGAAATCTTGTCACAACTTGAGGAGCGCGGTCTTTGCGCGTTCGTACCGGATAGAGCCGTGCTCCCGCGTGCGTCGGGACTGAGCGAACTGCCGATGGACGGGGCCGTTCCGTTTAAGGCTCCTGCGGAAATGGAAGTGACGCTTGACGTTTGCGGTCGCGAGATTCGCGGCATGGGAATCCCGAAAGGCATCACGGTGATTACCGGCGGGGCGTTCCATGGAAAATCGACGCTTTTGCAAGCTTTGACGAAAGCTGTTTACCCGCATGTTCCGGGAGATGGTCGCGAAGGCATTGTCATAAGCGAATCGGCGGTGCGCGTGGGAGTCGAAGATGGCCGCAGCGTTCGCGGAACGGACTTGTCGCCGTTCGTGCGCGACTTGCCGGGCGGAATTTCGACGAAGAACTTTACAACAGCTTGCGCATCAGGCTCGACAAGCGAAGCCGCGAACTTGATGGAAGCGATGGAAGCGGGCAGCGACGCGTTTTTGATTGACGAAGACTCGTCGGCGGTGAATTTTTTAATCCGCGATGTGCGAGTGAGGAAGCTTTTGGGAGATGACCGCGAACCGTTAATCCCACTGACGGACCGCATCCGCGAGATCCAGGGGCGTAGCTTTATCCTAGTAGCGGGTGCTTGCGGTGACTTTTTGGACTTGGCCGACAACATTATCGTCATGACATCGTATAAGGCGGAATGCGCGAGGATAAATGGCGTAGCTGCGGGAATCGCTAGCGGAACAGTCGATGGGGACAGCACCGATGTTGCTGCAAAAATCGTGCCGGGATTGCCCACGTTCGTAGAACCGCAATGCCGCAGTTTTGCGGAGTACGTTAAACCATTGCTTCCGGGGCTTCGACCCGCTTCTGCCGTAGAACGCCAAGTCAAGGTGAAAATTTCAGGCGACACGTTGTTGCAAATTGGGTTCCTCGTTTCGGATACTTCCAAAGCAGGGGCGCTTGTGGATAGGCAACAGCGATTTGGCGCTGGCTTCATGTTGCTGAATCTTTGCCAAAATGCGGCAAGCAACAACGCTCCCGTAAACGGTTCAAGCAATAACGAATCCTCAAAACCCGCGACCATCATGGAATGCATTAACGCTCTCTGCGAAAAAATCAGGAATGTCGGGTTCCGCAACTTGCCGCAAGGGATGAGCCGAGAAATGAGCCTCCCGCGCGCCATCGACATTGCGTGCGTGCTGTACAGGTTGAGGGGATAGGGAAAAGACAATAAAATCCGTTAAAAATGTTGTTTTCTAGCAAGGTCTGCTAAGCAGCAGACCATATACCTTATTTTTTCTGTTTTTTTATTCTGTAAACTAAAATTCTATTGATAAATTGTCCATAACATTATATTTACATTGAAGATTCATCGCCATGATGAAAATAAATTATAGATGGGTTAAGGTGGGTCCAAAGAGATATTTGGATTTCAAAAAGGAGTGTTCAATGAAAGCGAAACGTCTTTCATTTATTTCTGCTGCATTTATTGCGGCATTATGTACTACATCTTACGCCTACACGGTCGAAGGAACCGTCAAGGACGATCAAGGCCAGGCTCTCAAGGATGTCTCGGTAAGCCTCCTCAAGGAAGGCAAAACCACAAAGACCGACAAAGACGGTAAATTTAAAATCCACGAAGACGAAAAAGATACTCTCGAAGCCATCTCTCCCGCTTTCAGAAACCAAGTCGGCTACATCAGCATCAACAACGGCATTCTCTCTTATCAGAGCAGCTCGCAGCCCGTTCAAGTCAAGATTTTCAACTCTCTTGGCAACCAGGTTTTCAAAAAGACCTTGCGTGGTTCCGGCACGTACAACTTGAGCAAGGGCCTCTCCGCCCAAGGCACCTACTTTGCACAGGCAACAGTCGGCAGCGCAAAGCAGAACTTCAAGTTCACGACGGACGGCAGCTACGGAAGCTCTTTCGGTTCGGCTAGTGCAAGCGCTCTCATGAAGGACGCGCAAAAGGATGAAGCGATCCGCTTTATCGCCGAAGACTACGACACGCTTACCATCCCTCTCGGCACGCTCGACACGACTCTCGACGTGAAGCTCAAGAAGATCGAGCCTCCGGCACCGACATTCAAATTTGGTTACGCATTGAAGAACGAGCCAACTCCGAGTAAGGGCTGCGGCACCAACTCCACGCTCAAGGAAGTCGCAACCAAGAGCGGCGCCAAGAACTATAAGATGACTAGCGCTGGCCTCAACCGCGATTTCTGGGTGAGCCTCCCGCAGAACTACGACAACAAGAAGCCGTACAAGATTCTCTTCGCTATGCACTGCATGGGCAGTAACGCCGAAGAATTCGCCACCATGAGCGGAAACCAGGACCATCCGTCTCCGTACTACGGCCAGCAGAAGCTCGACAAGAATAACGAATTCATCTTCGTCTCCCCGCATGGCGATACCGACTTCATGCCGTGGCGCACCGGTGACGACAAGGACCACATCTTCTTTGGCGAACTCCTCACGCTCCTCGAAGAAAACTACTGCATTGACACCTCCCGTGTGTTCGTGACTGGGTTCAGCTTCGGCGCCATGGTCACCAACTCCCTCGCCCAGGACTTCCAGGATCGCATCCGCGCCGTGGCAGTCTTTGCAACCGCCGACTACAACATCTACCTGCCGACGAACAAAGGCAAGCCGATTGCTTGGATGGCCGTGCACGGCAAGAACGACGGCACCTGCGATTACAGCCGCGCGAAGAACAGCGCCCTCAAGAGAATTCTCAAGAACAACGGAAAAGCTGACGCAGACGGAAACTTCACCGACGCCAGCAGCGAAGTCCCGAAGGAAGTCGGCGGCAGCGGTCACCTCTGCTACGACTTCACGACAGTTGACGAACGCTTCCCGGTCAAGTTCTGCAGCTGGAACGGACAGCACCAGTGGACGGCTTACGACAGCGGCAACTGGCAGAACACATGGGTTCCTGAAGAAGTCCACAAATTCTTCGGCCAGTTCTAAACAAATTTCATAATCAGCTCTCTAAAAGCGGCTTCCATCCGGAAGCCGTTTTTTTGTACCGTCATCCTAACGCAATTCACGACCGTCATTCTGACACCACTTGCACCTCGTCATCTTGACGCGCCACCCACGACCGTCATCCTGAGGGCTGAAAGCCCGAAGGATCCAGTCATTTCTTGTTGTTACATGCTAGACTTCACTGGATTCTTCCCCTTACAGGGTCAGAATGACGACTGTCCCTATCATAATCCACGCTGAATGGCTGTGTGCCGTTTTTCATTTGTCACCCCGGACACCGCGATACACTGAGCTACGCCGAAGTGTTCCGGGGTCGGCATATACAGAACCAGAAAACGTAAAAATCTTTTTATAGACAAATCGTCCATAGCCGCATGGATTCATTACAAAACATTATTCGTATTACAATTTAGATTGGTTTGTAAGAGTGCGTTTTTAGAGAGGTTTGGTGAAAAAAGGAGTATCAATGACAATCAAAGCACCTAATATTATGACTGCGGCGTGCCTTTTGGCATTCTGCGGATTCGCATCAGCTTATACCATAACAGGTACGGTTTCCGACGACGGAGGCAAAGCCCTCAAGGACGTTTCGGTAAGCCTCCTCAAGGAAGGCAAGACTGCCACGACCGACAAAGACGGCAAATTTACTATCCACGAAGACGAAAAGGATACCTCCGATGCGATCCATCCGGCTTTCAGAAATCAAGTCGGTTATGTGAACATCAACAACGGCATTCTCTCTTACCAGAGCGGTTCGCAGTCGGTGCAGGTCAAGATTTTCAATTCGATTGGCAATCAAGTTTTCAAGAAATCCTTGCAGGGGTCTGGCACGTATGACTTGAGCAAGGGTATCAAAGCACGCGGCACCTATTTCGCACAAGTTTCCGTGGGCAGTGCAAAGCAAACGATCAAGTTCACGACTGACGGCACTTACGGCAGCTCTTTCGGTTCTGCAAGTGCAAACGCCTTGATGAAGGAAGCGCAGAAAGACGAAGCCATCCGCTTCATCGCAGAAGGCTACGACACGCTTACGATCGCCCTCAACACGCTTGACACGACTCTCAACGTGAAGCTCACCGCAAGCACCCCGGCTGAACAGACGTTCAAGTTCGGTTACGCCTTGAAGAACGAACCGCGCAAGAGTAAGGGTTGCGGCACGAATTCTACGTTGAAATCGAACAGAAAGGTCGAAAATGGCGAGCAATTCAATCTGAATGTCGGCGGCAAGAACCGCACGTTCTTCATCACCTTGCCGAAGAACTACGACAACACCAAGGCCCACAAGCTCCTCATCGCAAACCACTGCATGGGCTCTAAAGCCGAAGACTTTGTGCACCATTCTCCGGACTACGACCATCCGACTCCGTACTATGGCCAGCAGAATCTGGACAAGAACGGCGACTACATCTTTATTGCTCCGCAGGGCAATGACAACGGAACATGGAATGGCAAGGAAGACCACCAGTTCGTTGACGAGATGATTACCGCGATGTTCGACAACTACTGCATCGACACGACCCGCGTTTTTGCAACCGGCTTTAGCTTCGGTGCTATGTTCACGAACTCCCTCGCCCAGGACATGCAAGAAAGACTCCGCGCCGTGGCCGTCTATGCAACCGCCGACTACAACATTTGGCTGCCGGCAGAATCCGCAAATCCGGGCCGTTATGACGCCAAAAAATTGCCGATTGCCTGGATGGGCGTTCATGGCAAGAACGACGGCATGTGCAACTACGACCGCGCCAAGAACAGCGCCCTCCCGAGAATCCTGAAGCGTAACGGCAAGGCCGATGCCAACGGGAACTTCACTGACGCAAGTGCCGAAAAGCCCAAGGAAAACAACGGCAATACCGGACACGTCTGCTACGATTTCACGACTGTTGACGAACGCTTCCCGGTCAAGTGGTGCAGCTGGCCGGGTGGACACCAGTGGACCGCTCACGACAACGGCAGTATGAACGTCGGTGCCGGCTGGCAAGAAACTTGGGTTCCCGAAGAAGTTCACAAATTCTTCGAACAGTTCTAATCGAATTTCATAATCAGCTCTCTACCAAAAGACGGCTTCCCCGGAAGCCGTTTTTTTGTACCGTCATCCTGAATCCAGTTATTTCTTGTCGTAACTTTCAAGACTTCACTGGATTCTTCGTTTCACTCAGAATGACGTCTATTCCAATCATAATCAACTCAGAATGACGTCTATTCTAATCATAATTCAGAATAGCGGCGAGTCCATATTTTTACTGTAAACATCTTTTTATAGACAATTCGTCCATAGGCATGAACGTTCGGCGTGAGACCTTAGCCCCATCGCATTATAAATTAATTCATAATGGGTGTGTTACCATTTAGGGGTATTTGGGAAAAAAGGAGTCCACATGATTATCAAGTCATCCCATGTTTTTACGACAGCGTGCCTTTTGGCATTCTGCGGATTTGCATCAGCTTACACCATAACGGGTACCGTATCTGACGAAGACGGCAAGACCATCAAAGACGCCTCGGTAAGCCTCCTCAAAGAGGGCAAGACTGCAAAGACCGACGACAAGGGCAAATTCACCATCCACGAAGACGAGAAGGATTCTCTTGAAGCAATCTCCCCGGCTTTCAGAAATCAAGTCGGTTACGTGAACATCAACAACGGCATACTCTCTTACCAGAGCAGTTCGCAGCCTGTTCAAGTCAAGATTTTCAATTCGCTCGGCCATCAAGTTTTCAAGAAATCCTTGCAGGGTTCCGGCACGTTTGACTTGAGCAAGGGCATCAAATCTCAAGGCACGTATTTCGCACAAGTCTCCGTCGGCAGTGCCAAGCAGAATTTCAAGTTCACGACAGACGGTAGCTTCAGCAGCTCTTTCGGCTCTGCAAGTGCAGCCGCCCTTATGAAGGACGCTCAAAAAGACGAAGCTATCCGCTTTATCGCCGAAGGTTTCGATACGCTCACGGTGCCGCTGGGCACTCTCGACACCACACTCAACGTGAAGCTCACGAAAACGGTTCCTCCCGCACCGACATTCAAATTCGGTTACGCATTGAAGAACGATCCGACCCCGAGTAAAGGCTGCGGCACCAATTCCACGTTGAGAAAAGTCAAGAGCGTCGAAAACGGCGACCAATTCGAGATTAGAGTCGGAAACGACACCCGCAAATACTTTATCACCCTGCCCAAGAACTACGACAACAAGAAGCCGCACAAGGTGCTCTTTGCGCTGCACTGCTACGGCAGCAATGGCGAGGACTTCGTGCACCACGCCGCAGATTATGACCATCCGACTCCGTACTACGGCCAGCAGGTGCTCGACAAGAACGGCGACTACATTTTCGTCTCGCTGGATGCTATAGGAGGCTTGTGGAACAAGGGCCAGGGCGACCATGATTTCTTCGCCCAGACGCTCACGACCTTGAACGAAAACTACTGCATCGATACCAGCCGCGTGTTCATTAATGGCTTTAGCTATGGAGCCATGTTCAGCTACTCCTTGATGCAGGACATGCAGCACCGCGTCCGTGCCGCCGCCACCTACGCTGTGGCCGATTACAACATCTGGCTCCCCGAAGGCAACAATATGAAAAACCTGCCCATTGCCTGGATGAACGTTCACGGCAAGAACGACGGTCGTTGCGACTACAACCGCGCCAAGAACAGCGCCCTCCCGAGAATCCTCAAGCGCAACGGCAAGGCTGATGCCAACGGCGACTTCACCGACGCCAGCAGCGAAAAACCGCAAGAAGTCAACGGTAACACCGGACACGTCTGCTACGACTTCAAGAACGTCGATGAACGCTTCCCAGTCAAATGGTGCAGCTGGCCCGGAGACCACCAGTGGACCGCCCACGACACCGGTAACATGGGCGTCGGCTGGAACTGGGAAAGCACTTGGGTCCCCGAAGAAGTCCACAAGTTCTTCGAGCAGTTCTAATTTTTCTTCATACACCTCCAACATTAAGGGCCCGCCGATTGGCGAGCCCTTTTTGGAATTAGTTTATAGTTATTAGTTTATAGTTGTTAGTCAATAGATTCCATTGGCTTGGGAACAGACCAACCCATGATGGCAAAAAAAAAAATAACAACAGCACCTTTTTCATAATTTATCCTATTAAATATTTAATTCAAATCAACTATAATTTCACCATTCTGATAAAACTTTAATTCATTACCATACCATACTACATCAGAACAAGTAATTTTATCATTTTTTATATTGCAAATGTTTCCGCTCATTTTAATCATATCGCCCCAAAAACCGCCAATTGCAAATTTTCGAGGTGCAGGGATTGTATCATTTTCATTTTTCAAAACAACACTATTTTCACCTTCATCATCCAAAATTACACAATACACATCATCACCCCTCGCTCTCACATCATTACATTTCTTAATCCATTCCAAATCTTGATCAAGACGTTTGTAAGTAATCATTCTTGCAAGAGTATCCAAAACTGCATACTGACAACTATCTCCACCCACATTCAACGATTTATCCCCTCGTCCGATAAACGTTCCATCAAGCCACTGTTTTACGGAAGTTATCTTAAATATACCGGAGCATCCATCCTCTATCCTTCTCGCTATAGCAATTTCATGCGGTTGTTCCCCAATTTTCCATAATCTCATTTTAGCTGTAAAATCACCACCCCAAATAATCGAATCGGTCATCTGTCCACCGAACCGCCCTGAATTATTCCGCTCCGCCACAGAATCGCACCATCTCGGCCCATCCTCTTGAACGCGATAATTATAGACACACAAACGTGGATTACCAGCACCAGATTCTTCAAGGTGCTCGCCATTCCATGAATCCGTGACTTCCAACCAAAAACGATAATCGCCGACCATCACCAATGAGTCATCAACAAATCCGACAACTTTAGCATTGCGTCGAGTTCTTTCCCATTCAAACGACACATCATCCGAACACCCCCACATGCATACGCATGCGAGTGCAACCATCACAACACCAATCAGTCTATTAATTTCACCCATCATAAAATCCCTCTCTTGTCATTTCTCAAACCGACAGGAAACACAAAAAAAATATCCAACATAAATATAAACAAGAAATTATGGATCCCCTCCCTGACGGTCGAGGATGACTATCTCAATTTCAAATTCTCTGGATCCTATCGGTCGCATGCGCTCCCTCCAGGATGACTGTTTCAAAGTTCAGGATGACGGCAAAAAAGGAGATGCCGGAATAAATCCGGCATGACAAGGTCAAGAATGACAAAAGTCCCCACCTAATAACAGAAATCGGCTTTTTAGAAAATTTTGTTTACCACGTTCTTTTCGTTCTTTTAGAAATTATATTGTCTATATTGGCATTCGAGAAATCGAAAGCCTTTGGGGTTACGAGAAAGGAGCTTAATCATGAAAAAAGCCTTTTTTTTCGTATTCCCTATGGCGCTGATAACAGCGTTTTCTACGGCATCGGCGTTCAAGCTGGCCGGAACGGTCACCGACGAGAGCGGAGCCCCCGTTTCGGGCGCACTCATAAAACTCCTTGCCAAGGGAGATTCCACACAAACTGACAAAGATGGCAAATTCACCATCCAGGAAGACCAGACTTCCCTGCCTTCCGGCAGTTTCAAACCTGGGCACATCAGCATCTCCGACGGGGTGCTCCGTTTTTCGCAGAGCAGCAACGCCCCCGTGCAGGTGAGCATATTCGACGTAATGGGGAACCGTGTTCTCCGCCAGGATTTGCTCGGTTCAGGCCAAGTCGACTTGAGGCAGGGCGTGACCGCCCAAGGCACGTACTTTGCGAAGGTCCGCGTGGGTAGCGCCATAGAAACGGTCCGGTTCACCGCGAACGGTTCCCGTTTTAGCGCCACCGCAGATGCAACTTACGACAAGCGTGGCCATAAGGCTTTGCTAAAACCGGGTGACGGGGACACGCTCCGTGTCATAGCTTCCGGGTTCGACACGCTGAAAGTCGCAATTCCGAACCTCGACACGACCGTAACCCTGAAGCTCAAAAAGGCGAGTTCCGTAACCCCCGGCGAGCAGACTTACGCATTCGGTTATGCGATGGGCAATGCGCCCACGCCTAGTAAGGGCTGCGGCAAGGACAACACGCTAAAAGACAACTTCAAGTTCACCAGCGCCGGCATCGAGCACGAAATCTACCTCACCATGCCCGAAAATTACGACAAAAACAAGCCCTACCGCCTTGTGTTCGGCATGCACTACATGGGCGGTTCCGCCAAGAACGTGGCAACAAGGGAAGCCTACTATGGACTTAGGAACCAGTCAGGCGCCAAGGAGAACACCATCTTCGTCGCGCCGCACGGATACACGACTGAAACAGATAGATCCGGGAAAGAAACAGAAAATCCATGGCGATGCGGGGACGACAAGGACCACATCTTCTTTGACGAATTCCTCACCTACCTGAACGAGAACCTCTGCGTCGATACATCGCGCGTGTTCTCCGTCGGGTTTAGCTTCGGCGCCATGTTCAGTAACGCACTTGCACAGGATTTCCAGCACCGCCTGCGTGGCGTGGTGGTATTTGCAACGATGGACCAAGTGATTTACTTGCCCAAGAACAAGGGACTCCCCATCGCATGGATGGGGACTGTCGGCATGGGAGACGAACTTTGTACGCCCAAGCTCGGCCGCAGTGCCCGCGACAGGATCCTGAAGAACAACGGAAAACCTGACGCCGACGGCAACTTCACCGACGCTCGCGGCGAAGAGGCCGAAGAATACTCCGGCGGCAAGCACGTGTGCTACGACTATAAGACAGTCGATCCGCGCTTCCCTGTGAAGTGGTGCACATTCGACGGTAAACACGCATACAACGCCAGCGACGACGGCAAGGTGTGGACAACACCCACCGCCTGGGAATTCATCACGCAGTTCTAAAAACTGATCCCCGGCCCTTCGACAGGCTCAGGGACCTTGGGCAGGGGTGACAATTCAACAAATAATTTAACTGGATCCTTCGTGCTGACGCCTTCAGGATGACGAAGACGTATAAGACTCAGCTCTGGAGCCAGGGAAGACAATGCAAAAAAAAACGGACCCCGGAATAAAAGCAACCAAGGCGAACGCTGCGAAAATGCTTGCATTTTCATAGCTGAGCCGAAGGGCTTTGTACTTGTACAAATCCGGGGTGACAATGCAAAAAATACCATTTAGTGGATCCTATCGGTCGCGAGCTCCCTCCAGGATGACAGGCTTCGTGGATGACGCAGTCGCTACCTACTTCCGACTAAATGAGTTTTTCCACTCTTGCGCAGAGGGCTTCGGCTTCGACGACGGTCGGGGCTTCGGCAATCACGCGGATAACGGGTTCGGTATTGCTTGCGCGCACATGCACCCAGGACTTTTCTTTGCCAAGCCAAAGGCCATCGCGTTCATCAACTTTCCAGCCGTTAAATTCGACCATCACCTTCTGGAGAATATCCGCAACTTTCTTGTCGCCGAGATCGAATTTCTTTTTCGGCATCACGTAAGCCGGATTCTCGGCCACGAACTTTTCCGGACCGCCGCCATGGCGAGCCATCCAGCTGAGCACAAGCGCAGCAGCCACGAGGCTATCACGACCGTAATGGAGAGCAGGCAAAATCACGCCGCCGTTGCCTTCGCCACCGATGATACAGCCTTTTTCAATCATCTGGAGGCTTACGTTGATTTCGCCCACCTTGGCACGGCTAAATTCGCAACCGTACTTTGCAGCGACATCTTCATTCATGCGGCTTGTAGAGAGGTTTACGCAAACGCCACCCCTCTGCTTTGCAAGGACTTCATCGACAGCAATGGCAAGCGTGTATTCTTCGCCAATACTCTTGCCTTCACCACTCACGAGAGCGCAACGGTCCGCATCCGGGTCAACCGCGAAACCCACCGCACAGCCGTTCTCTTTCACGGCATTGCGCAAGTCACCAAGATTTGCAGGAATCGGTTCAGCCCCACGCGGGAACGTTCCGTCCGGGCTACAATGAACACGAACAACTTCACAACCAAGTTCTTCCAGCAAACGCGGAACGATAAAGCTACCGGCACCGTTCACAGCATCGACAGCGACCTTGAAATGCTTTGCCTTGATGGCATCGACATCAACGTAAGGAATCTTGAGCGTACCTTCGACATGGACGCCGTCTGCATCCGGAGCAACTTCGTACTTACCCATGGTATGGTAGTCAGGATAAGTGAACTGGTTTGCATCAGCGAGCGCGAAGAGCTTATTCACATCGCTCGGGCCCAAGAAAAGCCCTTTGCTATTGAGGAACTTGAGCGCGTTCCATTCAAGCGGGTTATGGCTAGCCGTAATGATGATACCGGCATCAGCCTTGAAATGCGTCGTCAAAAGCTCCACAGTAGGAGTTGTCGAAAGCCCGACATCTACGACATCGACACCGGAAAGGCGGCAAACACCTGCAACAAACTGCACAATAGCCTCTCCCGTCGGACGGCTGTCGCGGCCAATCACCACACGCTTCGCCTTCGTGATTTCAAGAAAAGCGCGCACATGACTCTGCAAAACCTGCGGAGTGAGAGTATCGCCCACGATTCCGCGGATACCCGAAATAGAACGCATCAGTTTAGACATTTTAGCTCCTATAAATTAAAAATTGTCATTGCGTGGAAGTTCTGCTTCCGTGGCAGTCTCTTATCCAAGCTCCGGGACCACAGCAAAAAACACGAGATTTTCCGGTCCTTCGTTAATCAAACTGTGAGAATGGCCCTTCGGGCAAAAATGGCACTGACCCGCTTCGACGTATTCAACGCCGTCATCGAAAAGCACCTTGCCTTTGCCCGCGACAAAGAACATAATTTCGCTGTTGGTTTCGTGCTTGTGAAAGCCGATGGAAGCTCCCGGTTCAAGCGTACCGTGCATAATGCGCGTTGTGCCGTCGAAATACATCTTGGCCTTGTATTCCTTTTCGCCCCCCTTAAAGTTCGGGAGCACAGTCGTTTCCATACCTTTTAAATCAATAATCATCACAACCTCTTTTACAGAGGAAATTATAGAATTTTAAGTCAACGTGTCAATCAAGATGCTTAGTCCGTGTGACGAAAACCACTCAACGCAAGGAATATAAGGGCTGGAGTATAAAGGCACCAGATGAAATTATTCGAGATAATCGCCATAATCTCGCAAGCGGAATGATCGGCACCTGTCAAGAGCGAGAGCCCCGTCAGCAAGTCGCAGCACGTAAAGCAAATCAATCCCCGTTTAATCAAGCGAGCATTCCGTTTAGGGAAATACTTTTTCTTTAAAGTTTTCCATGCAGCATATAGCGAACAAAATAGAAACGGTCCATACGAGATAACCGCAAAAAACATAATCGAGTCGTAAATATGGAACATCAAAAGAACCGCTGCTGAAATTGACACTGCAAACGGGAAAAAAAGAATCCACGGAAACGTGTGGTCCGTATCGCTCACACGCGTATGGCGGTAAATGAACAGGAGCTGCGCCAGCATAAAAAATATAATTCCGAACGAAATAAACTCACCTTGATTTTCTTCATAAGGAATAAAGTAATTGTGTAAAATTTTAAAGCAGAAGTCTGCACAGATAATCATCAAAAAAGCTGCTTGCAATAACAGACGGTCACGTGTACAAATGGACCTTTTTCCAATAAACAACGTTATCATGGCAGCAAGGATCGGTACAATGAATTTTGCAATATGCTGGTAATGGCTGGAATTTTTCAGACAAGAATCAACTGCACCGCACTGATATAAAACAATCCAGTCACGCACAAAAAACGTCACGAAAAGAAGTAACGTAAATGCCAAAAGCAGATATACATATTTCGAATACCCCATAGTATTTTCCCCTTGATGTAAATATAAACTATTCTTTGCAAAAAGAACAAGAAAAAATGCAGTTAGGGGATAGCAGAAGGCGGTGGGAAGTGATTAGTGGTTAGTAAACAGTGGTTTAGAGGGATGAGGTTTGTGGTATGAGCACGGTCGCCATTGGCGACCTTTGAGGTATGGGGTTATTGTAATTAGAACTGCCCTAATTTCCGCTTTTCGGCTTTATTTTCGCGGTCATGTAGCTGAGCACAAGGTTTTGCCAGACAACATAACACGTAGGGGCAAGAGCGACCACCGGACCCGCATAAAGGCTAGAGACCCAGATGACGAGCGTCGTGTTCTTTTGGCCCATGCTCTGCGAGCCTTCAATCGGACGGCGACCGCGTTCGCACACCCAACCGAGCCAGAACTGCAAAAGGCAAAGTACAAGCGATACCGCAGCCATCAGAGGGAGCTTGCCGCTGTTCCACAAGTCGGCAAAACCCATCTCGCGGATATCGAAACTAGCTTTGGACAAAATAATGAACACCGAAAATGTCCACACGAACATCGTATATTTTTGGAATTTTGCGGCACGGTCGGCCAGTTCCGGGTAAAAGTTGCGCAATCCAAACGCAAACGCTAGCGGGATGCTGATAATCGGCTGGATCGTATTGAATATCTTCATCGCGATTTCAGAAAGATCCGCCTCGGCACCGGTCAAATAGCCAAAGATAATCGGAATGCTAAAGCACGCAATCAAGTTGCCGCTCAGGAAAATCTTGAGCGCCAAGGACGCACTGCCGCCAAGCATTTTCGCCATCGCAGGAGCTGCGTTCGCAGGCGGGCAAAGCGCAATAATCGCACCGCCAAGCAAAACCTCGCGCGGCAAATGGAAAAGTTCCACAACGCCCCAGAGGGCAGCGATAATCACGAGGCTTGCGATAAACGCGCGGGCTTCAATCTTGAACGTGTAACCGTGCGTTTGCGGCGGAATTTTCGTCACGAACGTAAGGAACATCATGATGCCGATTGTAAACGGCAAGAGCGGCGCTAAAAAGTGCGCCTGAGGAATGAGGATGCCCGCAAGAATAGCGATGGGCATGAGGATAGCGCGTAAGTTTCCCATAGTTTTATTCCGTGGCCAAAGATAGAAAAAAGGCAACGCACAGACAAGAGAGCACCACGCGAGCAAACACGCTCGTTCTATATTTAACTCCATGAACAACGATCAAGAATTTTTCAAAATTCCGCATCTTTTCATTACAAGAATCTACTACAGGCTTGTCGTAGAGAACAAGCCCGACTTTAGCAGATTCCCCGAAGCCGGTGTCCGCGGAGCCATGGGCTACTATCTATTCGACGAAATCAAAAAGAACCGCCGGCCCGAAAAAACACAGGGGCTAATAAATTTGTACAAAGCACTGCTCGGCACGCTCCCCGGAACAAGCATTCCCCCCGAAGGCCCCATGCCACGCTCCATCAATATCCGCTTTTTTGACATCCCCGACAACTGCGACCACATGGGGCTAGAAATCACCTTTTTGGAAACAGCAAAGAATTACAACCCTTGTTGCAAGAAAGCCCGGAAATCCTTGGCGAAGAAGGCATAGGAAGGCGAGCCAACCGGTTCTACTTTGACGGGATGCGCCCCCCACAAACGCTAGACATCGCGACATTGCCGCCGCTCACAGCGAACTCCGCAACACTGGTCTTCTACAGTCCAACATCGTTCCGCCTCAACCGTAAAGAATCCCGCTACTGGGATTTAGAGATGTTCTGCAACAACCTTCTCCAACGAGCCGAACTCCTTTGCAACAATTACGGCGAAAGCACCGAATGGCCGCAAGAAAAACTATTGCAGCAGATGCTCGCCATGACATCGACCGCCAGCACTGACATAAGCAACCGATTTAGATTGAGCAGCCGTCAAAAAAAACGCATAGACTGTTCAGGGCTTACAGGCCAAGTACATTTGAAAAACATTTCTCCAGATGCTGGGCGTATTCTGTCTATAGGTGCACAAATCGGAGTGGGCAAAAACACGACCTTCGGCGGAGGGCGCTACACCATCAGCAGGTAACGCCGCTTATACGAAAATATATTCCGCGCCCGAATCATCAGGGGCGATGCCGAAGGGTTCCGTATCCGCAATTAAAAACGCGCGCGAATCGTTATGACGACAGCGGCGGTATAGAATTGTTGACAATTTATTGGCTTACAATTCTTAAGCTCTCATGGGCAAAGGATCCAATATTGTCTTGTGAAAAAGCAACAAGCGTTATAAGCAAATCCCATGCCACGACATCAGGGATTTTCCGTTTTTTGGGGATTTTTTGCGATTTTTGGGCCAAAAAGAGGTATATTTAAGGCATAAAAAATGTCAAGGCACGACCTTTGAGCAGTAGTTTCAAAACGACGGCAAAAAACCTGTTTGGTTATCTCTCGTTGTATCAACGAGTTAGAGAAAAATCCTCTAGAAAAAGTCGCCTAGAGGTAGTGCTCAAAAAAGGCTGGTAGAAAAACGCCCTCTGGAACCCAGTATTTAAGCGGGTTCCCAAAGGGTGCCCCCTGAAAGCACTCCACGATACACTGTGGATTGGCTACTACGTAGCCCTACTCAGCGGTTCGGCGGGCTCACCAATCTTAATCAAACACTGCAATTTTTGCCGTTTATACAAAAATGTATTTTCATATACATTACTATATACCATTACATTTAAACCCCGAAATTCAAGTATTTCGGGGCGTTTTTCGTTTTTGGCACGCGGATTGCTATATACGGATTGTTCAAAAACTTCTAAACACAAACCTTAGCAAAGGAGATCCCCGCACGGAGGCGGGGATGACAGTATAAAAAGGCAGGGAGGACAAGCGGATTCATACCTTAACTGGATGCTTCGCGGCTATTCACCGCTCAGCATGACGAATCGCCGCGATGTGACGTTTACAGTTCAATAATTCTGTCGTTCTGCAAGAGCTGTTCGAAAGTCTGGCGTTCACGAATGAGCTTGATTTCGCCATTCGTGTACATCGTTTCGGCAGCATAGCGACGGCTGTTGTAGTTGCTGCTCATGGCGGCACCGTACGCACCGGCATCATGGAGAATCAACAGATCGCCAACCTGAGCCTTCGGGAGCTTGCGCGTCACGACAAAGCCGCCTTCTTCCTGCGTGAACACGTCACCGGATTCGCAAAGCGGGCCTGCAACAACAGCATCTACAGTTTCGTTAAGTTCGCGACCGTCGCGAGCGACGATAGAAATGCCGTGGTAGCTGCCGTAGAAGCTCGGACGAACGAGATCGGTAAAGCCAGCGTCGAGCAAGTAGAACAAATTATCGCCCTGTTTTTTCACTGCACGAATTTCCGTCACGAGGTAGCCGCTTTCTGCAACAAGATAACGCCCCGGCTCCACTTCGAGGTGAACGTCGTGACCGATACTCTGCTGGATGTTCTTGCGGGCCTTGTCCCAGAGGTCGTAATAAGCCTTCACGTCAATGCGGTTTGCTTTATCTTCTTCGTGGTACGGAATCGGGAGACCACCGCCAGCGCTGATCGTGCGGAGGTGAGAACCCAAGCGGCGGCTAGCATCGACCATGGCATCGCAAACTTGTGCCAAATGTTCAAAGTCAGTGCCGGAACCGATATGCATGTGAAGACCGGTAATCCACATGCCGTTGCTCTGGGCAAGCTTGATGCAGTCCTTGATCTGTTCGTGCCACACGCCGTGCTTGCTGAGCGGGCCACCCGTGTTGACCTTGCTCGAATGCCCGTGGCCAAACCCCGGATTCACGCGGAGCGTAAGTTCAGACTTCACGCCGAAATCGGCAAGTTGCTGGATCATGTCCGGCGAACCCACGTTCACGGCGATGTCGTACTTTTTAACAAGTTCCAAGGCATCGCGATCGAAGATGTCTGCTGTATAGACAATTTCAGGAACTTTGCCCTTCTGCTGTCCACCCTTGAACCCGGCCTTGAGGGCGCGCACAATTTCACCAGCGCTCACGGCATCGACAGCGCAGCCAAGCTTGCGGATAAGCGAAACCACGGAGAGGTTCGGGCATGCCTTTTGGGCAAAACGCACAGTGTCAAAAACCTGCACGTCCTTTACAGCACGTTCAATGGTAGCACGGTCATAAATCCAAAGCGGAGTGCCGTATTCACTGGCCGCTTTCAAAAGCACTGAATCAGGGATGGAATATTTCATACGAGAGCAAAGATAGTAAATAGTGGTTAGTGGCTAGTGGTTAATAGATTGTTGGATGTGCTATGTTTTTAACGGTCATCCTGGAGGCCCAAAGGGTCGATAGGATCCATAGAACATCTGTGCAGATGTTGTCACAATTTGTTTTACAAAAAATGAAAAACGCTGGCAGAAAAACCAGCGCATTCTTCAAGAAATACTACGACAAATACCGCAAAGGCAACATTTATCAAGCATCTTTGACAAGACGGACTGACGCATACTCAGGGACATCATCGTCAAAGTCTATCTCATCCGCGCCATCTTCAAAACGCACGCACCCATAGAATTTGTCATGACTCAAAGGATTATTGAACTTGTCGACGTACCAAAAATGCGCCGAGATATCTATCAAGTCAAAATAGTCATCGCTGTCGCCCATGCCACCAAGCATCATCGAAAAACCGTATCTGTCGGAACTCGATTTCACCCATTCATTCGACGCGATAACTTGCAAAACGTCTTTACAGCGAGCGTCCTTTTTCGCAAAGCGAATCAACGTTTCCCACTCCTGCTCTGTCGGGATATGCCAACCGTCGGGAATTGCACGCTCCAATCCCTTCTTTGTGTACAAGTAACCGTATTTATCGAAATACTGATAGTCGTCATCGTAGGCAACGCAATCTCTTGAATTCAATTCGAATTTCAAGTTTTCTGCCAGCCACACTTGCTTGCCGATTTTGCATGTTTTATATTCGACTTCATCGCGGGGGTCCACAAATGTCCCCGTCTCCACAGACGCTTTTTTGTCCAGTTCACCGGATGTCGCAACCGCCGGAACAGCATCCTCTTTTTGCATAATCATATAAACTCCCATTTTTTGAAACCAACGGAACTGCTGATTTTTACACCACAAAATATAGACTGCGGTAAAAGCGAAATCAAGTTTTTCCGAAGTTCCGCTTTTTGGAACTTTAAATTAATTTATAAAGAGTAAAATTGCATTCCGTTTTCAGCATTACTTTATTACAATACATACTAAAACAACAAAATTGACGTTTTAGTATGTAAAAATTGAGCTAAAACCAGTTCAAAACGCATTAAAATAGGCTTTATCGGCATTATTTCTGCAAAAACGTTCAAATACAGCCGTTTTTCCGCAAAAATTACATACTAAATGAGTCAAAATCGCTTTTTAATATGTAAGCATACAACATAACAGCATTTTGATTGCAAAAAAAGTCAAATACTCAAAGCAAGTTTCGCTCCAAACGTCTTGTTCAACGGATCTATTTCAGGAACAATTTGAATCTTCATTTGCGAAGTCCTTCGGTATCTCTCTTTCCAAGCATTTTCACGATACTCTTCGGCCTTTTTCCGGTACTCTTCGGACATTTTCATTTTACGACGACCATTACCATCTCTGATTCCGTTGGTTGAGAAAATAACGATACCGGCAGTTGTTGCCCCTAAAGAAAGAGCCATCACACCTAGACCTCCTAGTGACGAGGGATTTTTGTGATTTTTCATCACGGCCAAACAACCAAGGCCAACCAATGTTAAAACGCCACCCAATATCATTTGTCTAGAAGTGCCTTTTAACAAATTTTCTCCCTCTTTTTTGTAACGATCCGCCAACGACTCGTAAAACGCAGCACTGTCCGCAAACATGACACTATCGGAATGATATGCAGGAAGCGAAACTTCTTGGTACGATTCTGATCCATGTTCAGTCAAAGAATCGGGCTCCGCAAAGCACGCTCCCCAAAAAACAGCCAGCATCAAAAGGATAATTTGTTTCATATATTGGAATATACAATTATTTTGTTTTTTGGATATTGGTTGTTGGTCATTGGTTATTAGTAGTTGGTCGTTGTCATTAGAAAAAACCCCGAGTCTTTCGACTCGGGGCTTTTCAGCGGG
Source organism: Fibrobacter sp. (assembly GCF_017545445.1). Taxonomy (GTDB): domain Bacteria; phylum Fibrobacterota; class Fibrobacteria; order Fibrobacterales; family Fibrobacteraceae; genus Fibrobacter. The sequence goes on along the minus strand of NZ_JAFWOM010000069.1, from coordinate 35,242 downwards.
AAGAGCGAGATTCGAACTCGCGATAGGATTAAGTCCTATACGTCCTTAGCAGGGACGCGCCTTCGGCCAGCTCGGCCATCTTCCCATCTTGGGGACACTAATTTTAACAAAATTTCAGAAAAATTTCAAGGGGTAATAAGTAAAAACATTAATTTTCCTTGAAAAAAGCTCTATTTTTATACGAAATCGCGGTTCCTGCAAGACACCCCGCCAAAACTTTTGTATCTTGTAAGTCGTTAATAGACAACAATTTACAAAGAAAAATGAACAAATTCGTCAAAATCATTGTCGCCATTATCCTCGTAGCCTTAATTTGCTGCATCCCCTTTTATATTGTCGTATTCAAGATTCTCCCGGAACGCGACCCGGACAATCAATTCAACCGCGCCAACATTTTGCAGGTTCTTTCGGGCGAAACCCGCGTGTTCTATGAAGACGGCGAAAGCTTGCTAGGTGCATTCTTCGATGCGAACCACCGCGTCTATGTCCCTTACGGCGACATTCCGGTCAATTTGGTCAACGCCCTTATCGCCGCCGAAGACTCCCGCTACTGGACGCACAACGGCTATGACCTCAAGGGGTTCATGCGCGCCATGGTCAACAACGTGAAGTCCGGGCGCATCACCCAGGGCGGCTCCTCGCTAACGCAGCAGACGGTCAAGAACATTTTCGGTCGCGAAGAACGCAGCATCAAGGAAAAGCTCAAGGAATTCCTGAACGCGCTGCGCATGGAGAAGCATTTCTCCAAGGAAGACATTCTGGAATTTTACCTGAACCAGTTCCACGTTTCGGGCACGGGCAAGGGAGTTGCCATCGCGGCACAGTATTTCTTTAACAAGGAACTCAAGGACTTGACGCTTGCCGAATGCGCATTCATCGCCGGCTCGGTCAAGGGGCCGTTCAACTACGACCCGTTCATCCAACGTACCGAAGAACGCCGAAAAATGGCTATCGCACGTGGCGAAGATAGACTCCGGTACGTGCTCGGGCGCATGGTCGAAGAAGGCTACATCGAACAGGCCGACATGAACAAGGCCACCGAAAAGCCGCTGGAATTCAACCACGGTAACTTCCGCTTCACGATGAGCACGACGCTCGAACGCTTGGAAGAACGCCTCGACAGCGACTACTTCCACGAACTGTTCAAGGAAGAAGGCATCGAAGACTGGCGCAAGGCCCAGCTCGAAATCACGACAACGTTGAACGCAAAGTCCCAAGACGCCGCCAAGCGCGCATTGCAGACAAACATCAGCAACTTGCAGCTGCAACTGGGCGGTTTCGTGCTCCCCAAGGCTCAATTTGCGAACAGGGCACGCACCGCACGCAAAGGCGATTACTTGTACGGCGCCGTCGATAGCGTATTTTTCGATACGACCGGAAGACTGCAATCGCTCAAGCTGAACTTCGGACAACTGAAAGGCATCGTTACAGAACAGGCGGTCAACGACTTTGCGAAACTCGCGGGCGGCGATGTGAACAAGATTCTCGCGACCCAGCTCAAGCCGGGCGCCATCCTCCTCGTGAGCATCATCGACGAAACCCCGATTGACGGTTACGCCCCGTGCAAAATCGAAACGGAACCGGTACTGCAAGGAGCTCTCATCGCCATCCGGAACGGCAAGGTACTCGCAAGCCAGGGCGGGTTCCACAACACGGGATTTGACCGTAGCTTCAAGGCGCTCCGCCAGCTCGGTTCCAGCTGGAAGCCGCTCCTTTACGCACTCGCGCTGAAATACCATTGGAATTATCTCGACAACCTCGAAAACGAATTCAACGCATTCCAGTACGGCAACCAGTTCTATTTCCCGCGCCCCGACCACAAGAACAAGGGCGACGTGGTGAGCATCGCGTGGGCGGCGACTCGTTCCGAAAACATCGCCAGCGTTTGGCTGCTGGAACATCTTTTGGACAAGCTATCCGACAAGGAATTCGAAGATGTCGCCCGCGAAAACGGATTTGCACGTGAACCGGGTGAAGAACGCATACGCTTCGTCGAACGCTTACGCGACAAGTTTGGCCTCATGATAAAAGAAGAAGTCAAGCGTGAAATTGAATTCACAAAGGCCCGCGACGCCCTTGTCGAGCGCTACATGAACGACGGCAAAGTATTGCAAGCCCGCGCCGTGCAAAATCTGCGTTACGGGACGTTCAACGACATCGGCTTAAAACAAGCTAAACGCGACGCCAAGATGACGAAGTACGTCAACCACAACTTCAAGCGTTACTCCGAAATTTGGCGAGCCCGCGAAATCCAGGAACTCGATCCGGATGAATCAGCAAACTTGTTGCCGCTCGATTCCGTGAAACTCGCAGACAACTTCTCGCTTGCAGATTTCAAGCGTTTGAACGCGATGATTGAACCCGTCGATAGCGACGCGGATTACTATAGCATGGAGCACCTGCGTTATTGGCCGGATTACCGTCGAGCCCTTTCCATGTCGGAATACGCACGTTTCGCACACGAAATCGGCATCCACCAGAAATTGCAGAAAGTGTTCAGCATGCCGCTCGGCGTGAACGACATTACGCTTGCAGAAATCAGCACTGCCTACCAGACGATTCTCACCGGAAAAGTTTTCAAATGCAAGGATGCCGACTGGTCGGACCCCTGCTTTATCAAGGAAATCAGGAACCGCGATGGACGCGTCATCTTCAGGAACAAGATGGAATCCAAGACGGTGCTTGACGATACTGTAACGACCCAGATGGGCGTCATGTTGCGTTCCGTGTTCACGAACGGTACAGCCCACAGCCAACTCTCGGCGCTCAGCGTCAAGAATCCTGAAGGTTCGAACAAGCTCCGCTTCCCGGTGATGGGCAAGACGGGTACGACAAACGATTATAGGAACGTGGCATTCTTGGGAGCGCTCCCGACGTACGTGAAAGAAAAGAACGGAATCGCGCTGGATAGCGTTGTCGCTATCGGAAGCTACGTCGGCTTTGACGACAACAAGCCCTTGAAATCGGGACGTACGCGTATTGCAGGCGCTTCGGGCGGCCTCCCGCAATGGGCCGAATTCGCCAAGGAAGAAATTGAAATTCTCGGAATTCCAAGGCAGATTGACTTCCTCGATATTTCGATGATTGCAACAGGCGAAGTGCCGCTGATGCTGACAAACGAACGCGGCGAATTGACAGTTGACCCGCTGACCGGCGAAGCTTTACTCCGCGGCGAAAAAGGGCGCCCGCTGCCGTGGCTCGACGTGCCGGGATTCACGCCGCCGCAAGTGCAGAAGATTGCCGCAGAAACCATCGCAAAATCGGGCATTGTCGTAAGCTTGCCGATGCCGCAGACCGCAACACCGGATACCGGAGCACAAACAAACGCAACGGGTTCCGCGACGCAGGCAGGAACAGCTCCGCAAACGACGCAAGCGCAGGCGATTCCGGCTGATGCAAGGCCCGTTTCCGAAGTGATGAAGGCCGATTCTGCAAAACGTGCCGCCGAAGCCGCGAAGAACGCCGCAGGAACGCAGCCCGCCGCTGGAACCGCACCGCAGCAGGGAACGGCAACATCAACCGCAACCGCGGCAAGCACACCGGCCCCACAAACCGCAAAGCCCGTCGTTCAGCCGCCAAAACCGCAAGCTGCCATGCCCAAGGACGACGACTGGGATTTGCCTGAAAACTTCAACAGCCAGAACGCATTCGTGCCTATCGAAGCAGACGCAGATTAGACGAAATATTTTTTATTGTCACCCCGGCCACTGTGCCGGGGTCAGTTTTTATGAGAACTCACTTTTATCGTTTACTATAGAACTAGGGATAAAACACTGCACAGTCCAGCCCGCCTTACTTCGACACAGCTCAGCACAGGTCGCGGGATGACAGTAAAAAGTTCCGTGTAAGTCGGCCCCGGAATGAATCCGGGGTGACATATGAGAATATGAGGGGAGTAGCATCCTCTTTTTTGGAATATTGTCTTGTAGATAATATGCAATTTTTTCCTTATACCAAAGTATATTACAGAGGATAAGGAGAAAATTATATGGCTACGAGTAAAAATATCATTTTAGTCTTTTTATTGGTATGCGCACTGTTCGGCAATGCATTAGCACAAAGAATGTCACCATGGCATGAAACATGGCACATTACAAAGCACAACGAAACAAGCATAAACAACACCAATATGGAAATAGACAGTGTCGAATTTTACGAAAAATTGATAGAGAAATACAATGAAGACGCTTCATACTCACAAAATGTCGTCGGCATAATAATTGGAGCGCCCTTATCTTTCATAGGCTCCCTTTTTTTTATCACAGGATTATATCAAGCAAATACATCGAACGGGTTTGAAGCACTCGGAGGAGCAATTGCTGTTATTGGATCAATTCCTTTACTTCTTATAGGTCTTCCTGTTTATATATATAACAGGAGTAAATACAGTGAGCATAAAAGAAATGCTGATATACGCGATGATTACCAAAATGCGTTGAACAAGTACAAACAAAAAAAGAAATCGGCCCAACTCATAATTGCCCCTGCCGTAAATTTACTTAGCGCCGGTGGCGGCATCAATGCGGTACTCCAATTCTAGCCGCCATCGCAGGCGACAAGATTTCGCTTACGCTCCCCGCAAAATCCATCACCGCGATAATCGCAACGTCTGAAAAGCCGAAAGTTGTCGATTCCACGAATTCGATTAAGTATAGGCGTTCGATGGGCAGCGTCAAAAATATTCAAACAAATTACAGCATTGCAACGCAAGGCAGAAACATTACTGTGAACAGGATTGCAAATTCGTCAGGAAATTCGAAAAACAATTACTCGCTCGTCAATGCGATTGGGCAGGTTATCAAAAGCGGAATGTGGAACTTCAATGCAGGCTCTTTAAACATTGCAGTGCCGCATTCGGGCAAGTTCATTCTCCGCGTCGGTAAGGAACATTATCACATACAAGTGATGCAGTAGGGCTAGGTTTTTGTAAAGATAAATGTCTTAGATCCTCGATCAGGTCGAGGATAACGAAGAAGGGAATCCTATCGCTGCACTACGTTCCGCTCCAGAATAACATAGGTGAAGTCCTTGATTAATCTCTCTTAGCATTGCAAATGTGCAAGATATTGCGCATTTATTGAATAAAAATGCAAAAAACGTTTTTTTTTACAAAATACGTAACATTTTATTTACTCATAGTATATATTTACAAAAAATAAGGAGAAAATTTTATGGCAAATTGCAGAAATATCTTTTTCGCCATTTTACTGTGTGGTTCGTTTTTCTGCAACGTATTCGCTACAGAGAGTCAAGCAAATCTAATAGAAAACAATGAACCAGCGTTTATTGACTTGAACAAACTCACTTCACAAAAGCAAAAAAACATTGTCAAACCCAACACACAACAGAATAACACAATAAACATTGCCGCAATCGACAGCACCATTCTTTACTACGAAGATTTAATTACTCAAGAAAATAAAAAAGCAAACTATAAACCAAATGTTACCGGAATCGCTGTTGGAGGTAGCGTAACTGGTGTAGGTATAGCTTTTCTCATTTGGGGAATAACATATAACCCAAGCAAAAAAGAATCTTCATCATCCAAAAAAAACAATTCAATCAAAGATAATGCGAATGCTTTTGGTGAAGCCATGGGAAACGCATTAGCGGCTGCTATGTTGGTTGTTACAGGTGTTGTTTGCACTCTTACCGGATTTGCTGTTTTAGGATATAATGTTAATAAATACAAAGAACATAAAAAGCATGCCGTTAAGCGGGACGAATATAAAGAGGCTTTGGAACAATACAAATTGCAAAAACAATCTGTACAAATTACAATCATCCCCACAGTGAATTTGGCAAGTGCCGGCGGCGGCATCAACGCGGTATTGCAGTTCTAAGAATAAGAAGAATCATTAAATCCTCGATCAAGTCGAGGATGACAACGCCCCAACCACTGTTTACTAACCACTAGCCACTAAAAAATTATTATCTTTAGTCCTGTAATTAACGAAATTTTTCGGAGCGTTTCATGTCAAAATCGACGGTTCTCGTTCAAGCAGCAGCAATCACCGCAGCATTTTCGCTCACCGCGTGCATCGCCTACCAATGCCCTTCTCCAGATACAGCTCCCGCTGAAAAAACGCAGACGTCTATCATTTTAGGGCAAGACACAGTTCAAGCCGCAGAAACACAAACTGGCACTTACTCCGAAATGCAGGTTGTCACAGGCGACAGCGCAACGCAAATCCTTGACCAGTTCAAGTTGACAACTCCCGACCAACCCCAGGATGCAACGCCGACGGTTCTCGTACAAACTAGAGTCGATACGGTCTTGATGATGTTGCCGCCTTGCGACAAGACGCACTTTTCGCACTGCACGCTCGAAACGACGATGGACCCATACAAGGCTTTCCCCGCACTCGCCAATTACGTGTTCAGCTATGCCGATACGCTCAACAGAGCGGGCCAAAGCGATTCCGCTTCTGTTATCCTAAACAGTTTTTCTTCGATGGCTCCGATGTGGCAACAATGGCAAGCCCAATCGGACACGTTGCGTGACGCATTCGGGAAACGTCGCGAAGAAAAAGCGAAAGAGTTCGAATCAATGGCTCTCCAGATTCAGAACATGAACCGCGTACAGTCTTCGTACAGCATGGTCGCCGAAACGGCAGACAGCTTGATTGCACAGCTCGCACCGGGCGATTCGCTTGCCAACTGGGCCAAAGGCCAAAAGCAAATCGCTTATACGAACACGCTAAAGAAAGCGACGAAAGAATTTAACGGAATCAAGGCTCTCGCCGATGAAAAATCTCAATTCGCCGAAGCCCGCAAGCAAACCGAAGAATTCCGCATCCGCTACCGCGATTTCGAAGACACGCTTCACGTACAGGCGTTCATCGACCACATTGCAGAACTCGAAAAAGCAGTCGATTCCGAAACCGCAAAAATGTGGGAAAAGAACGACCCCGAACAAGCTCTCGCCAAGGTCGATACGCTTATCGCCACCGAGAAATTCGACAAGGCAAAAGATTTGCTGAACAAGCTCAAGTCGAGCAAGCTCCGCAAAGAAGCAAACGAAAAATACATCGTCCTCGCCGACGCTTACTGTAACAAGCAACGCAAAGCGACATCGCAATTCTTTGCAAAATCGCAAAAGCAAACAGACGAAGCCAAGAAAAAGAAATTGCTGAACGACGCCATCGCAGCGCTTGACAAGTGCCTTGCGGAATACCCGGAAACAACGCAAAAAGAAAAAGTCGAAAGCAACAAGAAGTTCATCGAAAAGGAACTCGGCAAGTGACAGACTGGTGGTATTACGCCCAATATCCAGCATTCTTTATATTGGGCGGAGTCGTAAGCCTCATCAACAGCATTGCCGGAGGCGGCTCTACGCTTAGCCTCCCCATCATGATTTTTCTCGGGCTCCCTGCAACTGTCGCAAACGGTACGAACCGCATCGGGCTTATCATCGGGAATTTCAGCAGCGCGTTGAACCTCGCTCGGCACGGTTATTTGAACAAAAAATTATTCTTGCAACTCCTCGCGCCGACATTTTTAGGAGCGCTGATTGGCGCGTGTTTTTTAGTCCGCATTGGAGACAAACTGTTCCAAGCGATTCTCGCGGTTGTTATTTGCCTTGTGGTCGTGATGAGCAACTTGCGCAAGGACATTCTCGGCAAGCCTCCCGAAGTTCCGCCAGCAAAGCTCACGATTAAAGGCGCCCTCGGTTTTTTCGCCATCGCTATTTACGGTTGCATTGTGCAAGTCGGCGTCGGCTTCGTACAAATTTTCGGGCTTACGCGTTACACCGGACTTGACCCCATTCACGTGAACGCTCTCAAGAACGCACTTACCAATGTATTTTTACTCGTAAGCACGATCGCTCTTGGCGTTGCAGGAAAAATCGACTGGCCCATCGCCCTCGTCATGGCAGCAGGAGCGTGGCTTGGCGGCTACCTCGGCAGTTTTACACAGCGCAAAAAAGGCAACAAGTTCATTCAGCGATTCATCAGCGTTTGCAGCATCGGCATGGCAATCGCCCTCGTCATAGACTTGATTGCAAAATAAAACCTAGCTCACAATGTTTCGGTGACGTTCGACGAGTTGCTTTAAACTGATGGAATCTCTTTTTTCTTGTTCCGTTTTCAAGTCCGCCATAATTTGTGCAAAATAATTTGCTTTTTCAGTCTTTCCCGCCAAATACATTTCTTCGTAATTTCTCTGGGCGACCGTAAGCACTTCGGGATAAAAGCTCGATGAAAAGCCATACTTATTGCAGGTTTCAGCCATGTCGTCATCGGTGACGCTTTTATAGTCAAAATCGGCCCTATTGACAAGCGCAATCATATCGTCAACAATATCGCACAGCACTTCGTGGGAAGACGAAAAACGAGCACGCAAAAAACTGCAATACACCGCTTCTTTATACATCTTTTTATTAATAAAATAATCTTTCAGGAATCGGAAGCAATGGACCAAATCGTTCGAACGGTACGCACATTTCATGGCAGAAATCGTCTCTTGGAGCAGCTCATCCCAGTGGCCTTCTGCACTGCTTAGCATCGCAAACAAGATTCTGCATTTTGCCGACGTCGGGTTCCACTTGATAGCTTCGTTCACCGCATTCCGTGCACCATCATAATCCCCTAAATCCAAAGAAGTCAAAGCGTATTGGCGGTAAATCCAATCCGCAGGACATACGGCACTGATATTTTTTATCTGTTGATTTGAAGAAGCTTGGTAGTAGTGCAGATAAAGTGCCCACTCCATCCTGTCAGAAATAGAAACGAACGTAACCGAATCATTTGATACGAACGGATGATTTTTCAAAGCCTCCATCAACGGGGCAATAATTTTCAGCGATTTCTGATAATCTTTACGTTTATATGCTTCAAGGGACAAATCCAAAATTTCCATCACGCCATTTCGACCGCCAACATCTTCGAGCTTTTGTCGCATGATGGCGGCTTTGATCTGGAACAGATCCTCTAAATTTTTTGCAGCTTCGATGGATAGCATAATCGACGTTCAAAAAAGATTCAGTAATAAAATACTCATTTTTAAATCGAAAAGCAGCCACCACCATCACAAACACGCCATTAAGGACTCTTCAACCCAAAATTTGGCAAATGCGCGAACCCTTGACCGATACTTATAGAAAAAGTATATTATCTCTGTATTCTTAATCCCCATACGTGGGGCAAGTTGAACTCTCTGCTTGATGTCGCAGCAAACGCTGCAGGAACCCTTTGGGGAGGCGGGCCCCTAACTTTCAACGTAGAGCACAAGGGCACAATATTAGGAGTAAATATGGCTACATCAAGCATTACGCATAATTTTGTGATAAGTCCTGAAGGCTCAAAGCGTTTTGCAGAGTCTTTGGAACGCGCAGAAAAGCTTGCATCTATACCAAGACCTCATTTTAATGGGCGTATATTAACCGACACGTCGGAAATCTTAGCATTTTTGGCCAAGAACCGACCGAATGGAAAATAGACGTTTCACTTTTCCTGATTTTTTTTCGTGGAAACTTTCTTTCGAGATTCTTGGCTCTCGCAAGATTTCAATTTTTCACGGGCTCTCGCTTTTTCACGACGGATTCTTGAGGCACGCTTTTTGAGTGTTTCGCCGAGGCCAGCAAGCAATTCTGATTCCAGCGTTTTGTCGCCAGCGGCGAGGAGTTCTTTTTGCGGGCGTTTGAGCTTTTTAATGCGAGCTTCCAAGCGGAGGGCGTATTTGTAATCTGGCAATTCAAATGTGCGTAAAACGCATTCGGGAGGGAACGCCCTTGTAAACTTAGCCCCTCGCCCACTGCAATGTTCTTCATAGCGAGCTTGCACGTCAACGGCATAGCCCGTGTAAATGCGGTCACCCTTGCAACGGAGCATATAGACGAAATGAGGCATATTAGACGAGAGACGACAAATGCGGAGGGCGAGCGTTCGCGGGGGTGCTCGCACACCCATGACCGAGCCCAGCATTTGGTATATGAGCCGAAGGCGAATATACAAAGACGAGAGACGAGAGATTAGTAAACAGTGGTTGGTGGTTAGTGGTTAGGATTTAAATTAAAAGTGGTTGGTGATTAGTGGTTAGTGATTTGAGTCTGTCACCCCGCACTTGTTGCGGGGTCAGTTATTGCTTAGTTTGCAAGCCGATCCCGGAACAGAGTCCGGGATGACATTTCCTGTTTACTCGCCATTGCTTACTAGGACTGTGACTGGATCCTATCGCCAAGTGCTATTCAAGAAATAATGGTTTCTATCGGCACTCCGTGCCTCCAGAATGACAGGCTCCAGGATGACAGATCGAGGATGACGGCTTCGAGAACAATTATTCCTCACCTCCAACTTCCTACCGACTACTGTCTACTTCCTACTGCTTATTCTTCTTCGATACGATGCTCATGTAAATTGTGCCAAGAATTGCAGCACTGAAGCTTCCGAGGAGAATTCCAAGCTTTGCAGAATCCTTGTTCGAGCCGTCTTCAAAGGCAAGGCCTGCGACAAAGAGAGCCATCGTAAATCCGATACCGGCAAGCATGCCGCCGCCCCAGAGCACCTTCCAGGAGTAGCTCGGTTTCTTGGAAACGCCAATCTTTACAGACAACAGGCTGAAGAGGAAAATTCCAATCGGCTTGCCGAACACAAGGGCGAGCGCAACAGCACTAAGTACAGGAACATCCAAACCGCCAAGCTTGATTTCGACACCAGCATTCGAGAGAGCGAAGATCGGCATAATCGCAAAGTTCACCCACGGCACGAGAGGCTTGTACAAACGTTCCTGCATCGAGACACTTTCACGGGCGCCACGCTGGAGCAAATTGAACACGCGGTACTTTTCTTCGCCAGAAACCTTCTCGTCGCCAGAAAGCACATCGCCCACGCTATTCGCAAAATTGGCGACCATACCCTTTGCAACGACCGGCTTTGCAGGAACAGAGAGGCCAAGCAGCACGCCCGCAATCGTCGGGTGCACGCCGGACTTGACAAAGAACGCCCAAATGGCAACGCCGATCACGCCATGCAAAAGCAAGTTGCGAACGCCAATACGGAAAAGCAAGTTAATCAAGACGAGGAGAGCAAAAGCGGTTCCCAGAGCCGCAAAATTGATGCCGTCGCCGCTCGGATATCCAATAGCAATCACGAGAATCGCGCCGATATCGTCTGCAATCGCAAGCGTCAAAATCATCACGCGGAGCGCATGCGGCACCTTCTTGCCCAAAATCGCCATGCAGCCGACCACGAACGCGATATCCGTCGCCGTCGGGATTCCCCAGCCGTGTGACGTTCCCGGAGGACAAAGCGCCAAGTAAATGAGCGCCGGGAACAGCATACCACCCGCGGCAGCGATAATCGGGAGGCTCGCCGCCTTCGGGTCATGAAGTTCGCCATACGTCATTTCGCCCTTGACTTCGAGCCCGATGTTGAAGAAGAATATCGTCATCAAGGCATCGTTAATGAACCAGTGCAAATCGCCCGTGCCCACCCAGCTGCCAATCGTCACTACGAACGGCAAATGCCAAAAATGCTCGTACGATTCAGGACTGAGGTTCGCCCAGACGAGGGCTGCAAGTGTCATAATGATAAGCACTATGCCGCCAGTCGTCTCCACCTTCATGAGGCGTTCTATCGGGGTGATAATCTTACGTACCGGGGTTTCCGGAAACATGTCTTCAATTTTATCGCTGCTAGTTACTCGTGCTGACATATGCAAATCAATATAGATAAGTTTTTCAAAAAATTTTTCGCGTCCATCATTTTTTACGCAATATTACAAGAACTTCGAAAGCACATCCTTCAACTTTTCAATACTGACCGGCTTTGCGATATGCTCGTTCATGCCAGCCTCGAAAGAAGCCTTGCGGTCTTCGTCAAAGGCGTTTGCGGTCATAGCGACAATCGGAATTTCGGCCACGTCCTTGTTCTCGAACGCGCGAATGCACTTTGTCGCTTCGTAGCCGTCCATCACAGGCATGCGGACATCCATCAACACTAGGTCGAACGGTCTCGACGACGCCTTCGAAAGCATCTTCACGGCAATATCGCCATCTTCCACAGCCGTCACGATAAAACCGTTGTCCTGCAAAAGTTCCATCGTGATTTCGCGGTTGAGGATATTGTCTTCGACCAAAAGAATTTTCTTTCCGGCAAAGCCCGATTGCTCAACTTCAATCGAATTGACTTCATTCTTTTTCGACTGCACCAGCTTGAATTCAAACGTCACGGTAACTTCCGTACCGACGTTCAAGCGGCTCGCAATTTCAATTTGACCGCCCATGATTTCAACGGTGTTTTTCGTTATGGCAAGCCCAAGGCCCATGCCGCGAACATCACTCGATGCGGCAACCCCTCTCGTAAACGGTTCATAGACCGTCTTGAGGAAATCTTCGCTCATGCCGATACCGTTGTCCTTGATGCAGAACACGTAAGCCGCATAGCTCGACTTCGAAAGAGGAGCTTCCTTGACGCTCATCGAAATAGAACCGCCCTCTTTCGTGAACTTGATCGAATTCGAAAGAATCTTAAGCAAGACCTGACGCAAGCGATCCTTGTCACAGACAATTTCTTCATCATTGATGTCGGCGTAATCAATTTCGAATTTTAAATCTTTTTCCCGCAAATCGGCCCGAACGTCGCGTTCCACTTCGTGAATAATTTCAAACAAGTGCGTGGGAGATTCGTTGAGATCAAACTTGCCCGATTCAATACGGCTCATGTCAAGAATGTCGTTAATGATGGAAAGCAAGCGGTCAGAACTTTGATCGATCTTGATCAAGCAATCCCTGACACGATCTTTATCATCCAAATGCGAAGATGCCAGTTCTGTAAGTCCGATAACCGCATTCAACGGCGTACGGATTTCGTGGCTCATGCTGTTCAAGAATTCCTTTTTCGCATTATTTGCAGATTGTGCCGACGACAGAGCCTGTTTCAAAGCCTCGGCCTGACTTTCGAGCTGTTCCTTCTGTTCCAACTGCAAGCGGGTCGATTCATCGACGCTGATAAATCCTGCGACAATCTGTTCCCGTGCATCGGGGGCTTTACCCACCATCACGAACTTCAACTGCCAATATTCAACAGTGCCGTTAATAATCATTCTAAAGTTCACATAATACGCATTCTTTGACGAAAGCTTATTTACAACAACATCACGATTCGTCATCTCCAAGAATTTTTGACGATCATCTGGGTGAACAAGCGTATTGGCAATCAAATTCAAGCGATCTTCAAAATTTCCGACCTTTTTCCAGTTCGGGTTATCGGCCCAATCATTTTTCTTGACGTAATAAAGATGGTCTTCCTTTGTCGCCGGATTGATAAAGCTAACTAGAGAGAAGTCTTCCGAAAGTCCGTTGATAACAGACAACCTTTCTCTTTCAGCCTCGATAGCCACCTTTTCGTCGTTCACGTCTTCGACGCCGATAATCACATAACCCTGTCCCTTGGCATCGGCAAAGCCAATCAGCGTATGGCGAATCCAAACCCAGTTACCATTGATAAAGCAACGCATATCAACAATACGCCTCGATTCAGAATTGCTCATAACTTCAAGGAAGGATTTCTTGTTGAATACGCTATGGCAAAGTTCCAAATCGTCCTTGTGGATCTTCGTCAATTCATCATCGTTCATGATATCGTAAATCGAAGCATTCAAGTCGAAACGACTTGTAATTTCCTTATACAAATCATTTTTAGCATTGGAATACGCAACGTAAGAACCGGTCTCAGGATTCACGTAATAAATATTGGTAAAATTCTTGGAAAGAAGTCCAAGTAATTTCATTTGCATGTAACGAACTTTACCCACATCATCAAGAGCGGAGCGTTCCGCTTCTTCGGCAAAGCACCGTATCGCCACGCGCCGCAAAAGGATAAAATAAGCGACAAAGAACAAGAACACGCCTATTCCCAAGCAAAGGAAAATAAAACGAATCTTGCGAATATCGCTCATTGCATACTCTTCAGGAGACGAGATTAAAATGCTCCAATTACCAATTTCTATAGGACGGAAATAAATGCAATTGGAACTTTCCCAATAATTTTCAATGCACGCCTGCCCTTCTTTACCAGCAAGGATGCTATCGACAATGGCGGAGAACAAACCACTTTCATTGTCCTTTTCATTCTTATAATCAAAAATGCTCTTCAACGAATCGTGTTCCGTATCCGCCACGAATCTGCCATCTTCGCGATTGACGACATAGACAAACATTTTGCGGTCATAGCCCTTTTCAGTCCGCAAATACTGATGGATCAGTCCCAAGCTATAGCTCCAAAAAATCATGGCAACCGTTTGCCCTTGATTTTTTACAGGAACAAAATGGTATAGGAATTTTTCATTCTGGTCATCACCTTCAAGGCGAACAGTCACATGCGCTTCTGTCGTTTTTTCTTTTTCATAAGAAAGCCCCATCGCAGAAGCCTGAGTGACAAGGCCATTCGGCAGAATCACCGTATCGCCCGGCAAGAGGACATTGATTTTTTGGTCCTTTAAAAAAGGCCGCATGTCCTTGAGCCATGACTGCACACTATCGACGGAATACTCCGAGCGATCTTCCAATGAAGTCGCCACAAACTGGAGCGTTCCGCCGTAATGCAGATTATTTATAATAAATTCATGCGATACGACATTCGCATATTCTTGAAGCCTACTAAAACAACTATCCTTGACAATCTTCAAAATTTTCTGACACGAAAATAAAAAAGACAAAGCGGCAACAACAACAAGAACTATAGCGAAAATAAAGTGATCGCGACGCATCACCTTTTCACTGTGAACATCATCAATATTTTTAATCATTCATTCATCACTTTTTAAGAAACCTTGCCAAAATATACTTCATTTTTTCAAGGTCTATCGGTTTTGCAATATGCTCGTTCATGCCTGCGTCAAAAGCTGCGCGACGGTCTTCTTCAAAGGCGTTCGCGGTCATGGCGATAATCGGAATGTTCGACTTGTACTTTTCTTTGAGAGCGCGAATTTCATGAGTCGCCGTAAAGCCGTCCATCACAGGCATCTGCACATCCATAAGGATAAGGTCATATTGCCCCGGCGTAGAAGATTTCATCATTTCAACAGCTTCACGGCCATTTTCCGCCGTAAAGACTTTAAGTCCATAATCCGCCAGAACATCGCATGCGATTTGCCGGTTCATTTCGTTATCTTCAACAAGCAAGATTTTCTTGCCCGCAAAATTGAAGTTGAACGACAACGGCTTTTTCCCAACACAGTTCTGATCATGCAGCATAAAATCAATATCGATGACAACCTCGGTTCCCTTGTCCTCTTCGCTAGAGATTTCAATAGAACCGTCCATCATCTCGACAATGTTCTTTGTAATGGACATGCCAAGACCCGTCCCTTGGATGCCGCTCACCGTCGAAGAATTCGCCCGCGTAAACGGTTCGTAAATTTTCTTCAAGAACTCGGCGTTCATCCCCATGCCGTTATCGCGGACTCGGAATTTAAAATGCGCGGCACCTAGCTTTGCCGATTTCATTTCGTCAATCAAGAACTCGACAGAACCGCCGTCATGCGTGTATTTAATCGCATTCGACAACACGTTGAGCAACACTTGATTCAAGCGTAGCTTGTCGCACATGATTCCGGCATTGGTCACGTTCATTTGAACTTCAAACGTCAGTTTTTTCGCATGGAGATCCGCCTGGACAATATCCTTGAGTGCGTCGATAATTTCATAGAGGTTTTCTGCATTTTCTGCAATCACCATCTTGCCCGATTCAATGCGGCTCATATCAAGCACATCGTTGATGAGCGATAGCAGATGATTCGAGCTTTGAGCAAGTTTTTTCAAATAATCCAGAACAAGTTCTTTTTCGTCAATGTGGGCAATTGCAAGCCCCGTAAAGCCGACAATGGCGTTCATCGGCGTGCGGATATCATGGCTCATGTTCGAGAGGAACGCCGTCTTTGCACGGTCAGACGACTGCGCCATCGAAAGAGCCTTTTGCAACATTATTTGCTGTTTTTCGAGCAAGTCGTTCTGTTCTGCAATCTTTGCGTCCAGTTCATTTTTCTCAATCTGGTCATCGCTCAAAAGCATAAAAGAAAGCACGAACGATACGACCTCGTTGTCGTCATTGCGTTCAATAGTCGTAAACTTCGCCCGCAGCCATTCGCCACTTTCAATCTTGAATTCCAGCTCACGCTGGTCGGCGTTCTTCAAAAAATTTTGCACATAGAACAAGTTCGACAGCTTACGCCAATCCTGTTCATACTCCGCTTGCACAATTTCGCTTATTTTCTTGACTTCGTAAGAATAAGTGCTATACGCGGGCCGCTTATCCACCAATGAAAGGTTAGAAGATTTGATGGTGCGGAACGAATTGTCTTCGACATTCACAAAGTAAATGGACACGTAGTCATCATACAAAATATCGTTCACGAAATCCTTGAGAATCAAATCATCCTTTTCGGCAAGGCACAACGCAACAGCTTTCGGGCTATCGAATTCGTTGCCGACTTTCACGAACTTCATTTCGCAATAATGAGGCCGACCTTCGACATTGCCGCGATACGTTGTAATAAATGTCTTTTGCAGCGCTAGCTCTTTCTTGATATTTTCAAGGGCACCCGCATAGCGTACCATCTGACGGTCACGTTCCCAGACCACGTTTTCGACAAATTCGTCAAACACGTCGGAATACGAAATACCCGTACGGAAACTGCTCCCGAACAGCGATTCCGATTCCTTGTTCATCGAATAAGGCGTAATGGAATCCTTTTCCAAATCGATGTAATAAACCGACGAATATTCCGACGCAAGAACATCGATAATTTCCAAATCCTGTTCGATCTTTTTCTGATGTATGCGGACCGTGCGGATTTGTTCATCCTTGTCGGCAAAGCCAATCACAAAAGCTTTCTGCTTCTTGTTAACACCAACGACTTTGCATTCGCAAAACCTGTCTGCATAGTTCAAGTATTCAAAACTCGTGATGCCGGTCTTCTGGAGAATCGGTTTTAAGTTTTTCAGCGAAAGCTTTCTTGCGACAACATCCGCATTTTCGGGAGAGACCACTTTACTCACAATAAAGTCAATCGCCCCGCTATAAGTCATTTCACTGAGGGAGTTGCCCAACAGCTTTTGGATGTTGGCATTCAGCTTGTGCGGAGTCACTTGGTCCGCTTCGAGGTCGCAATAGAAAATGCACGAATAATCCGATGCCAAAAGCGAGGTCACGGCGGCATCTTCGTCCATGCGTTTTCTGCGGTTGATTTCGTTTTCGGCAAACCCCGCCACGAACTTGAGCAACGTAAAGCTCTTCAGCGATTCTTTCGGATTGTCCAGCACGACAAAGCCATAACGCCGTTCACTGGACACAATCGTCGATACGCTAATGCTCTTTACATCCTGCACCGGCAAAATGCTATACAGTTTTTCCCAAACGCCGGATTCATCATTTTGCGAATCGAGATAGACGGCATCCCTATCGCCAACAGTCTTTATCCACGGATGAACAATTTCAAACGGAAGCCGCTGAAGAATCGCCTTGTTGGACTTCACCCCTTTCCGGCACCATTCATACGTGCTGTTGAGATTCAACCTCTCCTTGTCGCATTCCAGAATATAAGCCCTGTCCGCCTTGTAAAAAGAGGCAAGCGTCGAAAGCACATCTTCAATGGCATCCTTTGAGCGTTTTTCCTTATAAAGAACATCTATACAGTCCCGGATGGCCGCATCTTGCTTCTGCTGTTCCGAAACATTGTACGCAACCATCATCGACTGGTACTCATTCAAAATTTCATTTTTGGACACATAGCAGACAAAGCGGCTGTAATGCCAACCGATATGCGGTGAATAGAACCTGCATGTGTATTCCGGGATAGAATCGCCCTTTTGGAACTGCTCGATAAGCGATTTCGCCGAAAGATGCTGGACAAACGCATCCCGGTATTCCTTATCGACAAGCTGGTTCGCAATTCGATCCACTACAGCACTGTAAGACGGGAAATCGGAGCCAAAAAAGCCGCTCACATCTTCGGATTTTCCCTCGACAATTTGGACGAACGGCCTATAGACCTTATCCTCGGATAGATTCACCTTGAAGTAACTGTAAGCCTTGTCGAGAATCGCCTTGCCGTACAATTTTTCATTGAGGGTCCTCAAGAAACTTTCGCGTTTTGCGTCCAAGTCCATCGCCTTGATTTCATCACGCAATTCTTCTTCGGTCGTCTTTTGAATCAAGGCAAGTTCGGTAATATCCCGATGCCAGCCTTCGAGCCGGACCCCCTTTTTATAATCAAAATTACGGGACCCGCCGCAACGAACAAAACGGACGTGGCCGTCAGGCGCATGCCACGGATACTGAATTTCGGCCTTCTCGCCCGCGCTCATCTTATCGACATACGCTTTGACTTCAGCAAAATGCTCCGGGTCGATATTGTCGAACCAAGCATGGAAAATATCTTCGCTCGAAAGCCCCGCATCAAGCCCAAGCAACTTGAGCATGGTTTTATCAGCGAACATTCGGGGAGCCTGGCCATCGTCAATTTCGACAGCCCAAAGTCCAATGCCCACACCCTCCAAGATATCAACAGTCAACGGTATCGATTTTTCTTCAGTCATAGGAATCCCAATTATCACCTTATAAAAATAATACCATTTATCATTAAAATTCCAAACCAGTGAAATTTTTACCCTTTTCCCCTAAAAAAGAAATCCCGGACGTTGCCGCCCGGGACTCTTTTCCATATACAACAAATTTTAGAAGAATGCAGGCGGCCAACGCGGGTTCTTGGAAGACATATCGATCTTGTAGAAGTCCTTCTGGAAGCGTCCGTCGTCCATGCCGTACATCTGCATCACGTGGCGTGCAATCCACTTGCCGAGCTTGAGCACGGTGAGTTTCTTGCGGAGGCGGCCCTGGCAGTCGCGGTTCATGATGTCCGGGAGCGTAGAGGTCGTGAGGATTTCGTCAATCGCCGGGCTGTTGAGCTTTTCGCGAGCTTCGGCACTGGTGTGGAAGTGCGTAACACCGAAGCAGACGCGGTTGGGGTTGCCCTTCTTGATGTGTTCACAGCACTGAACAATCGTCGTACCGGTGCGGACCATGTCGTCGAACACGATTACGTCCTTGCCTTCGATTTCTTCGATGCTGATGTCAGAGAGTTCCGGGTTGAACGTCATAGAGATTTCGCGTTCGCCCGTGCGAACCTTGTCCATCACCACGCGCTTGCATTCCGGGAGCTGGAGAGCGTCGAACACGGCGTTCATGAACGGGCGTGCGCCCTTGTCCGGGGAGACAATCACGAGATTGTTGCCGTCCTTACCGGTCTGGACAAAGTTGCTGTTCTTGATGTAGTGGGCGTAAACGTCCGTCGGGATCAAGTTGTGGAAGTTGCCTTCAAAAATTTCGTTGAAGAGGTTCTGCACCTTGATGCTGTGGTTGTGGCAAGTGACAACGGCATCGACACCGGCGGTCTTCAAAAGCTGGGCGTAAAGGAGGCTCGTGAAAGCCTGACCGTCGAACTTTTTAAGGTCGATATCCGGGCGGTCCTTTTCGAGTTCGCCAACGCGGTGCGGGCCGCGGTCCTGGGCGCTGTAGAAGAGGTCCGGTTCAACCAACACGACCTGTTCGGCACCGTTGTCCTTGGCGGCGCGAGCGAGGATGCAGTTGCGCATAGCGTAGTCGTTGCGGCTGCGTTCGTGGTTCGAAACCGAGCAAATCAAGACAATCTTGCCTTCAAGACGATTGCCGATATGTTCCATGTCGGCCACATCCAGCATGTAGCGGGGGCAGAATTCGGAGTTGGCGAAAGTCTTCAGGGAGACCACGTCGGAGATATCTTCACGGAGACCGATGTACTGCGCCATGTCGATGGCAAACGGATCATCGGTAAAGTTACCGGTCACGATAAAACGATCTGACATATTTTTGCCTTGATTGAAGGGTTATTTTTGTTTAATCCCAAATATAGTTAGAATTGGGCGGGGTTTCAAGTTTTGAACATCTAAAAAAGCAAAAACAAAATGTCAGGGACATCGCAAATTGCGTGATTTAGAATAAAGTAATTAATCGTTGTACAAAGAAACCGCCCCACATGGGAGCGGCTTCTCTTAGTAACTCTAAAAAATTAGATTACTTAGCCTTCTTAGCGCAGCCCTTCTTGCAAGCGGCCTTCTTTGCCGGAGCAGAAGCCTTGGCACCCTTGCGCGGATCGCCAGCATAGACAGCAGCCTTGCCGAGTTCTTCTTCGATGCGGAGGAGGCGGTTGTACTTGCAGACGCGGTCCGTACGAGAGAGGGAACCAGTCTTGATCTGGCCAGCGGCAGTACCGACGGCGAGGTCAGCAATGAAGGTGTCTTCGGTTTCGCCAGAACGGTGAGAAACGATCGGAGCATAGCCTTCAACCTGAGCGCGCTTGATAGCAGCGAGGGTTTCAGAAACAGAACCGACCTGGTTCACCTTGATGAGGATAGCGTTAGCGATGCCAGCCTTGATGCCTTCGTCGAAGATGGTCGGGTTGGTCACGAACAGGTCGTCACCCACGAGGTTGATCTTGCCACCGAGCTTGTCGGTAAGAACCTTCCAACCTGCCCAGTCAGCTTCATCGAGACCGTCTTCGATGGAGAAGATGGAATACTTGTCGATGAGCTTTTCATAGAGCTTGACCATTTCAGCAGACTTGAGGGTCTTCTTGGTGCTCTTCTTGAACGTGTAAGTAACAGCCTTGGAGCCTTCCTTTTCAGAATCCTTGTCGCAGAATTCAGAAGAAGCAACGTCAAGAGCAATCTTGATGTCCTTGCCGAAAACGTAACCAGCGTTTTCAGTAGCGGTCTTCAAAGCAGCGAGAGCCTTTTCGAGGGTCATCACGTCCTTGATTTCGTAACCGAACTTGTTCTTAGCCGGCTTGATAGCAACGCCAGGAGCAAAGCCACCTTCGTCACCAACCGTCGTGTCGAAACCACCCTTCTTGAGGACAGCCTTAAGAGCGTGGAAGATTTCGGTCACCATCTGGAGACCCTTGGAGAACGTCTTAGCGCCAACCGGAGCGATCATGAATTCCTGGAAGTCGATCGGAGCGGAAGAGTGAGCACCACCGTTGATCACGTTGCACATCGGGCACGGGAGGGTGAGCTTTTCAGTGCCATGGAGCTTAGCAATGTACTGGTAAAGCGGAAGGCCAGCATCCTTAGCAGCAGCGCAGCAAACAGCCATGGAAACGCCGAGGATAGCGTTTGCACCGAGCGTGTTCTTGAGCATGCGGTTGCCGTCGAGTTCGATCATAGCGTCATCAACTTCAGTCTGCTTGGACGGATCCATGCCAACGATCTTCTTAGCGATCTTGGTGTTGACGTTCTTCACGGCAGTGAGAGTGCCCTTGCCGAGATAGGTCTTCTTGTCACCGTCGCGGAGTTCGCAAGCTTCGCGTTCACCAGTGGATGCACCACTCGGAACTGCTGCGTGACCAACGATACCGTTGTCAAGAGTGACATCGACTTCGAGAGACGGATTGCCACGAGAATCCAGGATCTGACGAGCCCAAACTTTAGCGATTTTAGCCATTTTATTAACCTTCTGTTAGAGTGAAAAATTTTTTGTGTTTTAAATATAAAAAAGTAGGAAGTAGGAAGTAGACAGTAGGAAGAAAAAATGTGAAGATTTAGTTATTAGTTATTGGTCATTAGTCATTAGTTGTTAGTTAATGCTTATTCGTCATCCTGACCCTGTAAGGGGAAGGATCCAGTAAAGTTTTAGTGGTTAGTGATTAGTGGTTAGTAGGCAGTAGAAACAAAGGTGTCATCCTGGAGGGTTCGCAGAAGCCGACAGGATCCAGTGACTTTTACTTATAATTGCCAAAAATTCCTAGCTGCACGAATACGCCAAAAAGGAAATGTTTATTCGTGATTCTCGCGTGTGCGCCCAAATCAATATAAGCACCTCCATCTTTTGCGTTTCCCGAATAAACATACCTAAGTCCCACAGCTTGTGACCAACCAAATTCCCAAAATTCAGAATAAGCGGCACTGCTGAAGAGATAATCCACAAAATGATGCGATTCAAACAACCCAATTTTCGCATTTTGCGACAACGCCCAATAAGTATTGCCAATCATTATGTATTCAACCCATTCTGAAATTCTCTCACGTTTTTCTCTGTTAATAGTAGGATCATTGGGATTTCCAGAAACCGACACAGATAAAATAAATGCCCACAAAAATTCATCCGAAACTCTTACCCCACCTGACCGAAATTCAACATCTACTGACACTACCGCATATCCAGTAGCAACAAACTCATTTCCCCATACCGCAGATTTATCACGCATTCCTAAAAAAGGGACTTGTATCACCGTTGGTGCGGCATAAGCTATTTCCATAACAAAACCGCTCGGGAAAAACTCTCTTTCTGCAATAGGAATTTTTTCAATCCCAGCATCAATATGCTCAACTTTATTCGTATCAACAACGCCATTCGTATCAACATCAAGCGCAAGCGAAATTTTCGAAAGAGAATCTGCATCCAACGAGTCCTGCAAATCCTGCGCAGACGGTTGCGCAAAAGCACACACCGCAAGCATCAAAATGCAACACACAAAGATCTGACGAGCCCAAACTTTAACGTTTTTAGCCACTTTATAAACCTTCTGCTAGAGCGATTTTTTTATGCTTTAATTATAAAAAAGTAGTTAGCGGTTAGAAAAACCAAAGGAAAAGATCCAAATAAATTATCATCGAACAATAAGAAACAGCAAAATGGGCATTTATTAAATTGAGGGTTTTTGGCAGGGACTTTGTATCTTTTTTGTTGCAAAAAATACACAATAATTATATTTTTTAACTAAGGGGTGTTTTGTTAGGCGTAAAATTTTGATGGAGAGGGCGACATTCTATGGGATTTATTCTCAAAAAGCTTTATATACCTGTTTTGATTACCACACTTCTTGTGGCGTGCGGTGATGATTCCAGCAACAATGCTGTATTTCCTAATTCGGAAATTTCTTCCGACAGTAATGAAAAACCTGTTTCTTCTAGCAGTAGCGCGAAAACCACCTTGTCTAGCGTAAGCTCCCCAAAGGGTACTTCGTCAAGTAGTGCAAAGGAGACTCTTTTGTCTTCGAGTTCTTCTTTGATGGAGATTGATACACTTGAAGGGCTGGATATCATTTATGTGCTCGTGGATGGAACTGTTTCGGGCGTTGTCGCCTTGGATGATTTTGCAAAGGCGAAGGTTCGCATTGTGCAGTTGGATACCGCCGATGCGTACAAAGAAACGAGTATTGCCTTTTCAGGTGATGTCGGCAAAGGCGGCGCATACGAGATAAAGAAAATAGAATTGCCGCAACCTTATGTGCAAATTTCGGTTGATGGTAAAATAGAAAATGTCACGGACGGCAAGTCTGCGTCGGTTTCGCTCAAGGCTTTGGGCGATGCGACTTCGAGTGAAAAGTTCAATTTGAATTTGCTGACGACGCTTGAAGCGGAACGCACTCTTGAGCTGTTGGGTGGAAAGAAGGCGTCGTTTGAAGAAGCGAAGTTTGAAGCCGCCGAAGACGTGTGGAAAATGTTCAATCTCGAATCAATTGATTTTGACGTGACCGAGAATATTCATGTTTCTGACGCCAGCGAATCAGGGGCGGCACTTTTAGCATCTACGGTCCTGTTGCAGGCCGGTGCCAGTAGCGTCAACGGCGATTTTGCAAAGTTCTTCAAAGCCGTTTCTGCTGACGTGGCCAATGACGGTAAATGGGACGATGACGGAACCCGACTCGCGATTGCGGACTGGGCACTTGCGACCGACATAAAAGACGGTTTTGCAGCGCTTAGAAAATCAATCGAAAAAAAGATAGGCAAGGCAGCCAAGTTTGAGAATTACCTCAAGAATTTCTATTTAACTGAACTTGAATTCCCCACTTGCGATGCCAGTTCTAAAGGCGAAGTATTCTTTGTCAAGAACCAGTCCAGCAATTTCTATGCGTCGAAGTACGACGATGTTACGAAGTCCAGTGAACGCTTTATCTGCGACGAAAAGAAGGGATGGACAGCAATCCCAGACAGTCTGAAGGATGTCATGGGAGATGCGACTCCGGCAAAAGATGGCGAAGTACGTCGTGGCGCGTTCTCAGGCGAATTGCTTGCGTATGACGGAAAAACCAAGACGTGGCACAAGGCAAACGCTATTGAAAAAGATAGATATTTTGTTCTGAAATCCAATGCGGATAAGTTTGTCGATATCCAGGATGTTTATGAAAGCATCAAGGACGATGAACGCGTGATTTTTGTGCTGCGCCATGCGGAACGCGGCGATGATACGAGCAAGGGCGGGACGCTTACCGACAACGGCAAGAAACAGTCCGAACAAGTCGGTGCAAGGCTCAAAAAGTTCAAGGAAGACTTTGTTCTTGGCGCGTCGGAATTCTTGCGTGCCCATCAGACGGTGGAGTCCATTGCAAAAGGCCGCGGACAGGCTTACGACAAGCGCGATACGATTCCGCAGTTGAATGACGATTGGTACACGAAGAACAGCGATGAAGTCGAAAAAGCGAAGAATGAATGCGGCGGCGGCTGGGAAGTGACTTCCAAGTACGCTTATACGGGAGCCTATTCGACGGGTGCGAATGCCGCCTATTATAATCTTGCTGAACGCTCCGTGGAACTCATCGAAGATGTCCTTGCAAAAAAATACACCAAGGAAAAATTTGTCCTCTTGAGTTCGCATGACAAGTTGATGGTGCCGCTTGTGGCTTATTGCTCAAATTTGCAGATTGAATTTAAGAAGTACGAGAACAACGGAAAGTGGATTAATTACCTCGCCGGGGTCGCCATCATCATCGATAAGGACGGAAATCGCCGTTATGTCGTTATTCGAGGGTTGGCTTCGGGATTTATGAACTAGAAATTACTAACTTCAAATTATGAGGATTCGGTGGTTATTAATTTCATTGGTTCTAGTATGGACCGCGTGTGACTCTGTACATCACGGTACTTTGCCGTGCGAAGGGGACGATTGCATCGCTGTTTTGAGCGATGGAGTGGATTCCGAAATCAGTTCGTCTTCGATAGACGATGATTCGCCAGAAAGCTCTGGAAGCAGTTCCTCGAAGGACAAAAATAAATCCAGTTCTTCGGTGGAAAAGTCTTCAAATAGTTCGAGCAGCTCGACGCACCGGTGGCAACGCCACTCCTCTAGTAGCAATGGGACCAAGGATACCACCCACGTAGAGAAAACGTCTAGTGCATCTACTCCTGTAACGTCGTCTGCCTCGCATACTCCATCGAGTTCAATCAGTTTACCCACAAGTTCGTCTGTTGAAGAACAGCCGGAAACGCTCCCCGAATGCAATGCAGCCAGCGAAGGCCGAGCCTATACGCTTGCGGGCGTACTTTACTATTGCCTATCGGGCAAGTGGGAAACGGATGTCCAGATAACAGAAGGCGTAACGTGCAAAGATGGCGTTTTGAATTTGAAAAAAGTAAGGGCGTACAAGCCGATGTTTGCTCCTGCTGCGGATTCTGATTCCGTTGCTACGTCGGTGTACCGTAGGGAGGGCGTCCGCATTTCGGGTGTCGCGCAAAAGGGACCGTTCCAGGCGGGCGCGTCTATAAAGATTGTAGAATTGGACAGCGCCAAGCGTTTGGCAGAAACTAGGAGAACGCACGAAGCGTGCATCGTCTCGGCGAACGGAACGTTTGCCTTTGACGGAGTCGATTTAGTCTCTCCTTATGCGAAGGTCGAAGCGTACGGTTTTTACAGGGACGAGTTGACAGGCCGCCAGTCATCATCTCTTTTAAAGCTCAACGCGGTTGTCGATTTGTCAAAGCGCGATTCCTTCAACGTGAACATGCTGACGCACATGGCTGCACCGCGTGTGTTGAAGCTTGTGCAAGATGCGGGCAACAACCAGCCCATCGGGAGCCAAAGCGGGCGTGCGTTGAGCGACGTGCTTTCGTCCTTTGGCATTAGTCTTGGCGGCTCGACGGGCGGTTTCAACGGAGGTTGGAATCGTGGCGGGGCGACCGCGTCATCAGGTCAGAAGGCTGCGGAAGACTTGAGCATTTTCGACAATGACGATTACGGTGCCGCGCTGCTTGCCATTTCCGTGATGATGCAGAGTTATGGCTCGGCAAACGAGATGCTTTATTTTGCAAACCGCGTCGCCGAAGACATCCAGGGCGACGGAAACTGGGGCGACAACAATACGAAAGCGAAACTTGCAGATAAACTATTAAAACTAGACTCGGAAGGCGGGCTTGCAAAAATCCGCAGGAACATGGAAAGCTGGAAGCTTGGCGAAGTTCCCGACTTCGAAAAGTATGTGCGTAGTTTCTGGACGAGAACGCATAACTTTGAAACCTGCGGCACGATGAACGCAGGGCAAGTGAAACATGTGAACAATAGCCAAAGCGAATACTTTGTCTCTTATTACGAACAGCCCGATGGCCCGAGAATCCGCTTTATTTGTGATGCCTCGACCAAGTCATGGCGCGTTGCGACGGACCTTGAAAAGGATACGTACGGCTTGAAGGGCGATTACAATGGACAAATTAAGAACGGAATTATCAACCAGAATAAGTTGTACGTCTATGACCAAAGCAAGAGGGGCTGGCGTGAACCGCTGCCGGGTGAAATCCTTGATTTCTCTAGTGTTGACGATGTCTTGAAATCCCTTGCGGCTGGCGAAAAAGTCATCTTCTTCTTGCGCCATGCGGAACGCGGTGACGACACTGGTAAAAAAGGTCACTTGACGACGAACGGAAAGAAACAGTCTCAGACCGTAGGCGAAATGTTCAAGGGCGAAGATATTTACTTTGCCAATTCGACTTACACACGTAGCTACGAAACGTGCGAAAATATCGCTCTGGGAGCTGGAATTACGGCGATGGGGAACGATACCATTCCGGAATTGGACGGCGAATGGTTCGTCAAAGACGAATCGAAGTTCGAAGAATACAAGAATTCCGATGGTGGCGGCTGGGTGGTCACTTCGGCCTATGCGTACAGGGGGAGCTACTCCGATGCGTTCTACCCGATGAAGTCTCGTGGCGATGAATATATCGCTGAAGTCGTGAAACCACGCTTTGAAAAAGTGAATAAGGTGGCGGTCTGGATTTCCCATGACATGCTTGTCGTTCCGCTTGTTGTTTATTGCACGGAGGGCAAGGTGAATCTGCGTTATTTCGATACGAAGCAGTGGATCAATTACCTCGCTGGAGTTGCAATTATCATGGGTACTGACGGTTCTATCCGCTATGTGCCTGTGAAGGGCCTCAGTTCCGGCACGATGACGATGTAGTGGCTTCGCCAGTGGTTAGTAAACAGTGGCTAGTAAACAGGATCGTGATAAGAACGATCTTTTTACATTCCTAACCACTAACCACTAGCCACTAACCACTCCCTAAAATTGCTATATTCACGCGCGTTGATTTTTATCAAACAGTTCACTTAATAAACATGGACGCATTCCGATATGAATGATACACTAAAGAAAGCTATGATTTTTGCCGCGGTGACAACGGTTTCCGGTGCCTTCGCGTCTGATTTCGTAGCTCAACCTGCTGCTTCCAAGGGTGCAAAGGTTGGCCGTTTTGACGAGCAGATTGCTCTGATGCCGGACTCCATTGCCGCCCCGATCAAGGAACAGCTCAAGTGGATGGATGAATCTACTGTTTTCCAGATTGTGGAAACTCACGGTGGTGGCTATTCCATTCTTTATAAGACATACGAACAGTCCGTTCGCGCCCGCGATATCCGCGATTCCGTCGAAAATGCTAACGGTACGGCCGTGCTCCCGATTGCAAAGGCTAAGCTCGGCAGCGAATACTGCCAAGGCAAGATGGAAGGTGGCAAGTGCCATGGCGAAGTCCAGAAGTTCGGCATTGGCAAGCTCATCGAATTCCAAGCTACAGGCCTCATCGTCGTGATGTCTGTGATTATTGGCCTCCTCGTCCTCTGCACTATCATGAGCACAATCATGAAGAAGCTCGGCTTGGACAAGGTCAAAGCTCCGGCTCCTACTAAGAAGGCTGCTCCGGCAGCTGCCGCTCCGGCTCCTGCGGTTCGTGCTCCGGCACACTGCGACTGGGATCCGAATGCAAAGAGCATCCATCCGGGATTCACCAACAAGCAGCTCCAGGCGTTCCTCGGCATTGCCGCCGTCGCCGCTCTCGAAGAACATCCGGGACTTACAAACGAACAGTTCCTCGTGATTGCTACTGCTGCTGCAACGCAGGCTCTTGGTCAGCCCTGCCGCGTGACCGCTTACAGAAACATTAACTCCCCTGCTTGGACGATCGTCAAGTAAGGTTCAACTTTTAAAAACTTAACAGGCTTATAAGCCAGGAAAAATCAAAATGAAGAAAACAGTCCGTATCAGTTTCGAAGGCAAGACCTACGACGTCGAAGTAGAAGTTCTTGATTCCGCCGTTTCTGCAGCTCCTGCTGCTCCGGTTGCCGCACCGGCCCCGGCTCCTGCCGCAGCTCCGGCCCCGGCTGCTGCTGGTGGTACTGAAGTGAAGTGCCCGCTCGCTGGTTCTGTATTCAAGCTGAAGGTCAAGGTCGGCGATCACGTCGAAGCCAACCAGGAAGTGGCTATCATCGAAGCCCTCAAGATGGAAAACCCGGTCGTCGCTCCGTGCGCAGGCACTGTGAACTCCATCTCCGTCAAGGAAACCGACACTGTTACTGATGGCCAGGTCTTGATGACCATTGCCTAATGAGGTAAAAGTCAATGAGTGGAATTATTAACTCAGTCGCGGACTTCGCCTCGAGCACAGGATTCGCGCAAATCACCTTCCCGATGGTGATTATGTGGATCGTGAGCTTCGTGTTGATGTTCCTTGCGATTGTCAAAAAATACGAACCGCTTCTGCTCTTGCCGATTGCTATCGGTGCACTTGCGGTGAACATCCCGTCCGTCGCGTTCTACGACGGTGGCTGGAGCATCGAAGGTATGTTCAGCCCGACTGGCGGTCTCTACTACTACATCAGCCAGGGTATCCATCTGGAACTCTTCCCGCCCATCATCTTCTTGGGCGTGGGTGCCATGACGGACTTTGGACCGCTTATCGCTAATCCGCGTACGCTCATCCTCGGTGGTGGCGCACAGTTTGGCGTGTTCATGACCATGTTTGCAGCTGTCGCTCTCGGTGGCTTTACGCTCGGCGAAGCAGCTTCCATCGGTATCATCGGTGGTGCTGACGGTCCGACGTCCATCTTCACTGCGAACAAGCTTGCTAAGCACCTCATCGGCCCCATCGCCGTTGCCGCTTACACCTACATGGCTCTCGTGCCGCTCATCCAGCCGCCTATCATGCGCGCTATGACGAACGACGCTGAACGCAAGATTCGCATGAAGGCTCTCCGCCAGGTTTCCAAGGCCGAACGCATCGTGTTTGCCGTGATGGTGATGATCGTTTGCGTGCTCGTCGTGCCGGATGCTTCTGCCCTTATCATCATGCTCATGATGGGCAACATCTTCAAGGAAGCAGGTGTCGTCGAACGCCTCGTGAAGACTTCTTCGAACGAACTCATGAACATTGTGACGATCTTCCTCGGCACGTCCGTGGGTCTCACGATGTCTGCCGACATCTTCCTCAAGCCGCAGACTCTCATGATCATCGCTATGGGTGTGGTTGCCTTTGGCTTCTCCACTTTCGGCGGTTTGCTCCTCGCAAAGATCATGAACAAGTGCTCTCCGAAGAACCCGGTGAACCCGCTTATCGGTTCCGCAGGCGTTTCCGCTGTGCCGATGGCTGCCCGTGTTTCTCAGGTTGAAGGTGCCAAGTATGACCCGCAGAACTTCCTCCTCATGCACGCTATGGGCCCGAACGTGTCCGGCGTGATTGGTACGGCAGTTTGCGCTGGTTATATGATCAGCCGCTTGAGCTAAGATTGTGTATGCCGGCCCCGTGACACGCACGGGGTGACAGGCATCGCCTACATTGTCATCCCGGACTCCGTTCCGGGATCGCCATTAAACCCCTCGGCATTACGCCGAGGGATTTTTTTACGGAATGAGTTCGCTTTGTAAAGATGTTTTAAGCCAATATTGACACCTTGCTTTACTTTTAGCTATTATAGGTTAGTGTTTTTTTACAGAACGAAAAGGGGAAATGCCATGAAACCCACAAACGCCACCCAAAAGAAAATGTCACTCTCTAACATGTCACCCTGGAGCCACATCGTGGCGATAGGATCCATCGCGATTTTCCTTGCGTCTTGCGGCGAAGATTCTACGGTCGAGAACATTACGCAGGTGAACCAGAGCGGCATCGAAGTCATTTCGGATGTTTCAAAGCTCCCCAAATGCAAAAAGGACAACGACGGCGAAATGGTGTGGGTCAAAGGCGAATACGCTCCCAGAAAATGCACCGATAGCAAGTGGTATGCTGTTGCCGAAGGTAGCGTGGCTGCGACTTGCACGACAAAGGAACTCAAGGACAAAAGCGGCGTCAAGATTATCTGTGGTGGCGATTCCATTGGCGTTGTGCTGAACGGCAAGGACGGAAAAGACGGCGCCGACGGAAAAGACGGTGTCAATGGCAAAGACGGCAAGGATGGCGCTAAGGGCGAAAAGGGCGACAAAGGTGATACGGGTGCAACAGGAGCTCAGGGGAAGCAAGGTGTTGCAGGAAAAAACGGTGCGACTGGAGCACAAGGCGAAAAAGGTGACAAGGGTGATACCGGAGCGGCTGGTGCAGGTTGCTCCATGGAAAAGATTGACGAACAGTCTGTCCGCGTGATTTGCGGAAAGGATTCCTCAATTCTCTATACTGGCAGTGCTCCTAGCGAGACGACGCAAGATACTGTTGTGCTTGATTCCGAAAAGATTGCGGTTTCTTTGGACGAAGTTTCGGGTGTGACGCAGAAAGGCCCATTCCTGATGGGTTCCAAGGTGCTCGTTCGTGAAATGGAAGATGGTCACACGCTCACGCAAACAGGCAACAGCTTCAACGGAAAAATTTTGAACGACAAGGGAGAATTTAAGATAAACGCTCGCATGCTCGTGAGCCAGTACGTGATGCTCGAAGCGACCGGCTACTACCGCAACGAAGTGACGGGGCAAAATTCAAATTCGGAGCTGACTCTGTTCGCAATTACGGACGTAAATGACCGCAACATCGTGAACATCAACTTGCTCACGCATTTGGAATATGAACGCGTGATTTATTTGGTCACGCAAAAGAAGATGAAAGTCCGTGCAGCCAAGAAACAAGCCCAGAAAGAAGTGTTCGGCTTGCTGAACATTGACGCTACCAATTTCAGCAATTCTGAAGATTTGAACATTGCAGGTAGTTCCGATGAAGATGGTGCCTTGCTCGCATTTTCTCTCATGTTCCAGGGAGACCGCTCCGTAGCAGATCTCACCACGCTTTTGCAGACGATTGCAAACGACATGGAAAAAGACGGAACATGGGACGACGCTGCGACACGCATGAAAATTGCGGAATGGAGTGCCGACGCGGATAGTGCGGGCAAACTCGCGACGATTCGTAATAACGTAGCTGGCTGGGGCTTGTCTTCTAAAGTTCCGAACTTTGAACAGTTTGTACGTAACTTTTGGTACAAGGAATACGGCTTAGATAGCTGTACTGCGAAAAAGACAGGAACAGTCAAAGCGGCGACCTCTGGCAAACAGAAAGGAACAAAAACACGTTACATCTGCAAAGACGCTGCTGAGGGATCGAACGCAAACGACCTTCGTTGGGTGATTGCGAGCGATTTTGAAAAAGACACGTACGGGTGGGCTGCCGGCAAAGACGGCGAAGTAAAAGTCGGCTCTGTAACGAAATCAAAGTATTATCTATACGATGCTGTTACCAAGGAATGGCGAGATGCGTCTGTTGTAGAACAGAAGTTAGGCGGCTGTATTGAAAGTGTCACCGCAAACATGAGCAAAAATACGGGCTTTGTGAACGGTTATTGGTACAAGTGCGAAAATCGCGAATGGGTACGCACTACCGCTTATATCGTGGATACGCAAGGTTGGGTTAAAGGTAGCGACGGCGATGTTCAAAAGGGCGACAGCACTTCGGCCTACTATGTTTATGATGAGGCTGAAAAACAATGGCGTGATGCAAGTGCGAATGATGTGAATTTGGGCTTGATGGGCTGTACTACGAACCGCACGGGTGAAATGGGGCGTTCTAGCAAGGACAACCGCTATTACAGTTGTGCGGCGAACCATGCATGGACATTAATGGTTGATAAGGTTGCCTACAATACCGTCGGCTATGATTGCGATAAGGAAGGCAAATATGTAACAGGCCTTGTAGATACAAAAACTTATTTTGTGTGCGATTCCGGGGTTTGGCGTGAAGCGACAACTGCTGAAGAACAAGAAGGTATGGCTTGTACCGTTGCTATGAATAGAACTTTTAATCAGGATTCAACTCGAATATGCGAAAACAATAAGTTCCGCGAAACTCATGTGTATGACTTTGATGTGGGTGTCAAAAATTATTTTAATCCCGAAGTGGAATACGGTACGCTAAAAGACGAACGTGATGGTCGCACTTACAAGACTGTAACCATCAATGGCATAACTGTGATGGCGGAGAACTTGAACTACGCGGACGAAGGAGCTCACAGTTACTTGGTGGGTAACAACTGGTGCTACAATAACGATACCACAAATTGCTTGAAGGGTGGCCGCTACTACACTTGGACTGCCGCAATGGATATCGACTCTAAATGGCTGACGGATTCTGTTCCTGCTGGAGTGATTGAGATTCCACACCAAGGAATTTGCCCAGATGGCTGGCATATTCCGACAGGAGATGAATGGAAAGCATTGTTTAAAGATATTGGTTATGCATCACAACAGGCTAAGGGCAATGTGGGGTGGCCGGATGCGACGAATGCTAGTGGCTTTTCTGCACTCCCAGTCGGCAATCATGGCGGTTCTAGCGCCTCCGAAGCCTTCTTCTGGAGTGCCTCCGAGAGCGAATATAACGATGCCAAATTTTGGTATTTAAAGGCGGGTAGAGCGTCCTTCGACGGCAGCTACAAGAGATTGCGCTTCTCGGTTCGTTGCATTCAAGACACACCGTAGGCAATCCCTATGAACTCGATCATGCAGACTCGTGCAAGAACGGTTATCCGATTCTCATAGTCTGCATGTCGTCCATAAAGTCTATCCCTTAGGAGTCTGAGCTTTAATGCACCTACGGTATAGAGCCGTCATTTTGCCAGACTTGGTAAGGATTCTCCATTCACATTAGGCAAACAGGTCGTCAAGGACGATTTCATTCCCTACAATACTGGAATCTGCCCCATGGTGGATTCCATAAGTTGTAATAAATGTGTTGATAATTCCCTTGCGTGTGCCTGTTGCCGCCTGAAATTCTGCCATACGCGAGCGGATTTTATCGGAATAGCTTTTTGTCAAGGCGTATGGCCCCGTACTGAACTTAATTTCGCAAAGATTGATGATTCGGTCAGCCCGGTCAATAACCATATCAATTTGTGCGTTTTTATTCTGGAAACAACTGATGCTCGTGAGCATTCCCGAAATGCCTAGCTTTCTTTTGATTTGTTCACCATGAAGTAAGCAAAGGGTTTCAAAAGTTAATCCTTGCCAAGAATTGACTACGGGCGAATTGAGGCTGTGCGTCCAGAAGTGTATGTCTCGGCTTCGATTGTGTTCGACAAATTTTAAATAGAATATGCTGAAAAAATCAGTCAATCGATAAACGATTCCTTTTTTCTTTTTTCCGAATGCGGCAATTCCCTGAATAAAATCAGATCGTTCCAAATTCAGTAATATTTTGGTCAAAAAACCGCCTTGTAATTTAGTTCCTTTCAGTATTTCGTCGCGAGAAAGTCCCTTGGGTTTACTCGCCAAAAGCCGCACCACAGCAAGGTATTTATCTGCAGACCTGAACAAAACGCTATACAGTTCCTCGAATTCGTTTGTGAGTTGTCCGCTTTTGCTGAAAAACATAGAGTCCACGTTTTGTGCAAGACTGTTGCTAAAATTAAGAAGACTATAATAATAAGGAATGCCACCAAAGATCATATAGGACTGTGCAATCTGGTAGCGATCCCAATGGCAGCCGTTGTTCTTGAAAAACTGTTCCACCTCGTTCAGTGAAAATGGACGCAGGTAAATTTTTGCTGTTATCCGGTTGTAGAGTCCGCCTTGATTTTCAAAGAGATTCTCCGCCATCCACGATATTGCTGAACCACTTGCAATCAGCAAGATGTCGCTACGGAGGGCGGCCCATCCATTCCAGAACGATTCCAGTGCTTTTATGAACTTGGAATTTGGCGTGTCAATCCAGGGCATTTCATCAATAAAAAGAACCTTTTTGTTGGCTTTGCTTGCCTGCAAAATTTCTTGCAAGTTGGTGAATGCCTCGAACCAGTCCTTCAATCGAGGGAGGAATGCTGAATTTCCGTATTTCTTCAGGGCTTCGGCGAATTTTTGCAGTTGTTCTTCTTCTGACAGGTTATGTCCACCTACGTAGCAAAAGTCGTAGCGGTCTTTAAACACTTGGTTGACTAGAAAAGTCTTACCGATGCGTCGTCTGCCATAAACGACTGCGAATTCGGATTTTTTGCTGTTGACGCACTTTTCAAGGAGTGCGATTTCGTCTTCTCTTCCGATTAATTCTTTTTTATCCATATTACCAAATCTAATATAAAAAGTGAGATTTGGTAACGCATTCTTATAAATCATTTACCAAATCTTATAAAAAAGTACAGATTTGGTAAATTAAGAATGGGGGATAATTCAGTTTTAAGTCAATGCTGATATCTTGCATTACATTTTGCTATTATAGTTCCGTGTTTTTTACAGAACAAGGAACCACAGCATGAAACCCTTCATACAGGCTTAATCATCCGGATTCAAGAAATCTGGGATCAACAATTTTTTCGGAGTTTATTTTACCTTTGGTAAAGTGTCTCAGTTCTTTTGTTGGTGTTCAGGCCATCTACATTTATGCCCTTCCGCAGGATAAACTTATAGAACATTACAAGACGATGGGTTTTAATAGGCTGGGTGCTGAAGAAGAAAAGTTTGTACACCAGCATGTGAAGCCCAAATACGACGAAGGCTGTATTTTTATGTATCAGCTAATATAGCTTGATTGTTTTTCAAAAGCGGCAGGCTTTAAACCTGTCGTTTTTTTGTGTTTTTATGGTAAATATCCATATTGTAATAAAATTTTAAATTAATGTTAACGCTTTGCCATATTTTTAGCTATTATAAGATTGTGATATCCTTATTGGATGGTGCTCTCACCCATTTTTTCTACTGCTTGCGGGTCCTGTTGGCGGCGAGCTTTTTTGCGGTGGTTTGTTATGAAAAATTTGTATAAGCT
>NZ_JAFWOM010000068.1 GCF_017545445.1 Fibrobacter sp. | reverse complement strand
GCGGAAAAGCTTTTTGCCAAAGCCGACCGAGAACGTATTCACTTTGACTTTATTCCACTTGGCAACGATAAAATGCCCCAGT
The DNA here is from genome assembly GCF_017545445.1 of Fibrobacter sp. GTDB lineage: Bacteria > Fibrobacterota > Fibrobacteria > Fibrobacterales > Fibrobacteraceae > Fibrobacter. The sequence continues at coordinate 25,421 of NZ_JAFWOM010000068.1, read as the reverse complement.
TCGTGGATTGTCACAAGAAAACTCAGAGCCAAAAGCCCCAAAACAAACATCAACAAATTGTTCAATATACTCGATACCATATTAACAATGTAGTAAATATAATCTCACGCGATGTAATGCAAATAGAACTGTGTAAGGCCTCCGCGGGCATGACAATCCAATCCCGTTCCGCAACGGAGTGCAAGAAGACAAAAAAGAAAACTTCCCGCTGTGGGAAGTTTCTTTGTGATTGGAGGAGTGTTTTATTGAATGAATATTGACTACTTGATTCTATGGCCTTTCAAGTCAAAGCGTTTGCCGTTCTTTTCGACGAAAAGTTTCTGGTCATCGAAGCGGAGGCGCGGTTCATATTTTGGCATCTTGGCTTGCACCGGAGCGTGGAGCGCTTCTGTAGCCGAGCTAGATCCTTCGACGTGCCCAGAGCCATTGGAACTAGAGGAAGCCGCGGATGAAGAACTTGCAGCAGGAGACGTTGCGGAACTAGAGTTTCCGACAAGCTCAGTGACCGATGAGGAACTAGAGACGTTCACCGCCGAAGAACTAGAAGCGATTGAAGAACTGCTGCTTTGCGCAGAAGAACTGGATGCAGGCACGTCCTGTTTTGCGACTCCAGCAACAGCAAATTCGGGAGCGTAGCCAGCATTGATTGCTTCGAGAGCACCGGCAAGATATGCCAGCGGAGCATTCCAGTTGATAGCGACTTCGTTCGTCGCATAGCTGCAACGCTGATCGGTGTAAGCCGTAGCGGCCTGACCCGTTCTGTAATCATCGCATTTCCACTCCGCTTTAGAGCCAACGTCTTCGCCGCCCGGCTGCGGGCCGCCTACGAGCATTCCCGGAACCGGTTCTTCTACGTTATCAGAAGTACTCGGGCGGTGGTGTGGCATTTTCGGAGATTTCGTGCCGTAACCTGTTACAAACGACATATCGAGCGGATTTTTGCCCAAGAGATAATCGAGAGCCTTGACGGCAGCCTTGTAATACTTCTGTTCGCCAGTGAGGTAATAAGCGTGCAACAGCCAAACGCCCTGATTTGCAGCAGTAGAATTGGAACCCCAGACAAAGTCATCCTTTGCCATGACTACACCAAAACCTTTTTCGGCACGGTTGACAAAATTATCGGCAGTACCCAAAATTTTCTGTTTGGCTTCGTTCGCATCACCGCCAAATTGTGTCTGGTGTGTCGCCTTTTCGTAAGTGGCAAGACCCGTAACGTCACCCCAATACGAGACGTATTCCGAAGAGCCGGATTGCTTGTAAGAAGCATCGCCCGTCGTGATGAAAAGTTCCGTACCTGCAAGGATTTTTTCGTCGTTCGGATTGTCGTTTTCATACGCACCTGTCGAAACATCCGACGGATTCGCCAAATAATTGCGACTCGGGTTCTGCTGGCCCCAAGCGAAAGCCTTCTTGGCGGCTTCGAGGCACTTGGAGGCATACGTTGCATCGAACGGCTTGTAAATGCGAGAAGCCATTGCCATGATTGCAGCAAAATCAAACGTGCCTGCTGTACTCTTGCCAATAACGTAAAGCTTAGAGTTGTCTTGTGCCGGCATCACGTCGCCCGGAAAACCGAGGGATGTGAGTTTGTGATAAACGCCACCGTCTGCGGCTTGCATGGTGAGCATCCAGTCAAGATTGTACTTGATTTCGGCAAGCAAATCCGGGAGTGAGCCTTCGGCGGGGATATTCCACTTGAGCGTTTTGAAGTAAGCCGGGAAGTGTTCGTAAAGCGAAAGGAGCGTGTAAGTCGTAATGCCCGAATTCACGATATAGCGGCCATAGTCACCGGCATCGTACCAGCCCTTGCTCGAATTGATCGTACCCGACGCACCTGTAGAATTGTGGAGTTCTGCGGTCGGATTCGTGTGGCCCGCGGCACGCGCCCACTTGCCAGCGTACTGTTCTTCGAGAGCCATGGAAGCACGCTGGTAATAAAACCACTTGACAGACGCCTTGACGATTTCTTCGTACGTCTGCGATTTCACGACGAGATCGGAACGGAGTACGCTGCCATTCACTTTAATGCTGTACTTGCCTGCTTCGGAGAGCTTCGAAAAATCGACGAGTTGCACATTCTGACCGCTTGCATCCCAGAAAGATGCCGCCTTCGGCGTGACAGAAAGCACCACCTGCCCCGCAGAATTGACAAAATCCACATTGCCGTTCGCATCAACGAGAGCGAGTTCCTTGAAATCCCCCGGACGATAACCGATTTGGTTGATGTAGGCCGTCGCTGCAATTGCTGGGGTCGCGACGATAGCGGCAAGTGCCACAAGCTTTAACGCATAATTTTTCACAAACATCCTCACTTAAAAAAGTGCATTACCATAACCCCATATAATATAGAGCCGTTTGAAGATATTTTCCACCCATGCGAACGTTTCTTAGAGCAAAAGTGTATCAAGTGTTTTAGCAGAAATGAAACCGCCCCGGCACCGTTCAGTACCCACTTTGTCACCCCGGACTCTGCGATGCACTGAGCAATGTCGAAGTGTTCCGGGGCCAACTTACACGGTTCTTTTCACTGTTACTGCTCTGGATTCTATCGCTTCGCTCCAGAATGACAGATACGGGGCACGGAGGCCGAGGTGACATGGAGAAAGTTCACTCAAGATGAGTTAATGCTACGAAAAACGGCACCCCGATGGAGAGCCGCTTTGGATTCTATGCATTTGGAATTTTTAAGGTAGGTATAAATTTTTACTTGATGAGATGACCTTTCAAATCAAAGCGTTTGCCGTTCTTTTCGATAAAGACTTTCTGGTCGGCAAAGCGGAGGCGAATTTCTTTGTCCGCCGTGGCATGATTTCTTGTAGCCAAAGGCTTGAGCGATGATGTTCCGCCCTTTGCCACGCCTTCAACAGCGAACGACGGAGCGTAACCGGCATTCAAAGCTTCAAGTGCACCGGCGAGGTAAGCAAATGGAGCATTCCAGTTGATAGCCACTTCGTTTGTCGCATAGCTGCAACGGTCGTCGATGTAAGATGTGGCTGGCAGTTTTTCTCCACGATACTCCTTGCATTCCCAAGTCTTCGTTCCGATGTCTTCACCACCCGGCTGCGGACCACCCACAACCATGCCAGGAACAGGAGGTTCCACATTGTCAGCGGTACTCGGACGATGGTGCGGCAAAAGCGGAGACTTTGTACCGAATCCTGTTACGAACGACATATCAAGAGGATTCTTTCCCAGCAAATAGTCCATCACCTTCTTTGCGGCTTCGTAATACTTCTGATCGCCCGTCACGTAGTAAGCATGAAGCAGGAACACGCCCTGATTGCCAGCCACAGCATTCGAACCCCAGACAAAGTCTTCGTTCGACATCACGACACCAAAACCCCTTGTAGCACCAGATGCAAATTCTTTTGCAAAATCCGTAAGCATCGTTTTCGCCGTCGCTGCTTCGGCACCCATTTCCGTCGGATGGCTAGCAGCACCATACACAGCCAAGCCATACATTTCTGGCCAAGCAGGAACAATACTCGCCTCATTTGCGTTCAATGTCGGCTTGTAAGATGCGTCACCTGTCGAAATGAAAAGTTCCATTTGGGCAAAAACCATCTCGTCATCCAATTTACCGTCGCTATACGTGCCTGAATTTACACCCATCGGATTATTGAATATAACTTTTGGATTTTTCTCAGCCCAAGCGTAGGCTTTCTTGGCTGCTTCCAGGCACTTCGTCGCATACGCTTCGTCAAACGGTTTATACACACGGTAAGCAGCCGCCATCACGCCAGCAAAATCCAGAGTCGCCGCCGAGCCTTTGCCGATAACATAAAGTTTATCCTTGTCCTGAGCCGGCATCACATCACCCGGGAACTGGAGCGTCGTGAGTTTATGATAAACCATTCCGTCTTCGGCTTGCATGGTCAGCATCCAATCTAAGTTGTACTTAATTTCGGCCAGCAAGTCCGGAAGATTTCCTTCGGCAGGGATATTCCACTTGAACGTCTTGAAGTAATCCGGGAAATGTTCGTAAAGCGAAAGGAGCGTGTAAGTCGTGATGCCCGAGTTCACAATGTAGCGGCCATAGTCGCCCGCATCGTACCAGCCTTTGCTCGATTCGATTGTTCCCGAACCGCCCGTAGAATTATGAAGCGAAACAGTCGCATTCGTATGGCCCGCATCGCGTTTCCACTGGCCGGCATACTGCTCTTCGAGAGCCATGGACGCACGCTGGTAATAGTACCACTTGAGCGAAGCCTTTGCGACATCTTCAAAAACCTTGTCCGCAATTTTCAAATCCGAGCGGAGAACCTGGCCTCCCTGCTTGATGCTGTACGTGCCAGGGGTCTTCAATTCCGAGAAATCGACGAGCTGTACGCTCTGACCGCTAGGACTCCACTTCGAAGCGGCCTTCGGCGTCACCGTGAGCACCGTCTTTCCGGCGGCATCCACGATTTCGATATCGCCAGACCCCTCAAACAACGTGAATTCCTTCGGATCCGTCGTGCGGTAACCGACCTGGTTGATATAGGCCGTTGCCGCAGACGCAGACGACGCAAGCGAAAGCGACGCCACCGCGATTGACATGTACTGTTTCAAGCCGAACTTGGACATAAGACACTCCTATTTGTATTCACCTAACATAATCTATGTTTTAAAAAAAAGATTGCCCAACTTTTATTGGACAATCTGGTTACAACTGTACCCAATGCATTATTTCCGCACAAATCGAATGATTTTCGTCACACCCGAAGGCGACTCCGCCATAATCCCGTAAATTCCAGGTGGTAAAGATGACAAGTCCAATTCCTTGCGGAAAACACCGCTAAATTTGCGAGAGCCGTTGACAGCGATGATCGTATAACGGAATGCGCCTTCCATTCCTCGAACAAACAAATGATTCCCGCGAATTTCTATATCGAAAAATTTGGCAAATTTTGGTATAAGACCTATCGTCGTATCCTTCACGGTGGTATCCTTTACCGTAGTGTCTTTTTTAGACGTATCTACGACCGCAGTGTCCTTCTTCGAAGTGTCCGCCACCGTTGTATCTGGAGCCTTTGCCGCCTTGGCCTCACGAGCTTTATCTAGGAAGGCGACCGCCTTGCTCAAATTCTCGGACGAGTTCATCTTGTCGCCACCATGGGAACCTCCCGACACCTTGACAAATTCTGTTACCACATTGTGGTGCTTGAGGGAATCGTAAAGTTCCTGACTCTGTTCGATGTTCACGACGTTATCGGACGTGCCATGGAACATGATAACCGGCGGGTCGTCGTCGCTTGCATAATAGGGCGAACTCGCGACCATCCACTTGTCCTTATTGCCTTCGCGTTCGACACCGATAAAAGCACCTTCCATTGTGCCAGAGCCACCCATGCTGATGGGATTCATCGTATAAATATCGGTCGGAGGAGACCAGAGCACGGCACCGTCAACACAGCTGCTGAACGATGTAAATTCGCCGAGATCGCCGACCAAATCGACTGTCACCGAGCCGGACTTGCCCTCTTTCAAACCGCAAGTCGTCGCCGTAAGGCTCGAAAGGTGACCGCCCGAAGAGAACCCGGACACGGCCACAAAATTCGTGTCAAACTTGTACTTGGCCGCATTGCCGCGAACAAAACGCACCACGGCCTTGATGTCGTGCAGCTGGGCCGGGTACTTGGCATCATTTGCAGCACGGTGGTTCGGGGTCACGACCGCATAGCCCGCCTTGACATAGGCTGCACAGATGGTGCTCAAGTCCGCAGAACCTTTCATGTTATTGCTGCTCCAGGCGCTGCCGTAAGTGTGGATGACCACCGGATACGATTCCTTAGCTTCCTTGGGAACGTAGATATCCAGCGTATGGTAGGGCTTTCCATCGCCAACGTAGTTCACATCGGCTGTTTTATCGGAATTCGGAACGCCGCCGCTCCCTTGCGGGCCCCCGAAACCGCCGCCAAAACCCCCGCCAAATTGGGCAAACGAAAGAACAGCGGTTACTCCAACCGCTACCATTATTTTTTTCATACACACTCCAATCAAGAACGTTTCTGAAATTAGGAACGTTTTATATCAATTTAAACTCAAAACAAATTCAAAGCTTTAATGTAAACTATTTTTTATTGTTGTATTTTACAACCGGAGTCACTTTTCAACAACTCCCTACTCAATCAAACGCCCATTTTCATCGCATAATCCTACGAGTATGCTGTTGCCATCGGAATCTACTTTTAGCAAGCCATATTTGGCATTTTCGAATTTTTTAGCAGAACCTTCTTGAAAAAAGTAGTTGTCCGCTCCGACACTCAATCTTCCCGAATTCCTCTTATAACGGATTATAAACTCCCCGTCATTTACATCCTTATCATCTTGGATGCGTACAAACTCAGCCACCCGGTCACCATCCACTTTTACCACGATGTAGCCGGATTTAGATTTGTAGCCAATCTCACGCATTATCTCATAATCCAACGCCATATAGTCGCCCTGCATAAGCGAGCGGGGGTCAACAGGCGCGAGACGTAACAAAATTTCAGTGCCTTTGGCAATCAGCGTTTCTTTTTGCATCACGGAAAAGGCAAAGAACGCGAGTACCAATATCAGATTGGCGGCTAGTACAATTTTATATTTTTTGCTCATTTGGTTACACGTTTAATAAAGTAAAACATCAGCAGGAATAACGCACCCGAAGCCATCAGCAGATACGACTTGTTTATCAGCAACATATCTAAATCGTAATAGAAGAATGATATTCCGCAAATAAACGCTGCAGAAAAAATAACCAGACATACATAGTCGAGAATCAAAAACGACAAAAGCATCCCCACAATCGGAAACGCCATCGCAGGATACACAGCCGTAGATGCACAACATAACAGAGCAAGTACATACCCCTCAATCAACCTTCGGCCCGTAACATATTTACGCAACAAGATACAGGCAATAACGAAACCGATTATTGCAAAGACTATTGCAAAAGCAGTATTATCTCTGTGAATAAACCATAAAAGCGCTACTGATACCACGGCGGTCGCAAACCTGATGGTTTTCAAATCGTCTTTAATCCCTATTGAGGCAAACCAATTATCTCTGATGGTGGCGGCAAATATGCCCATATAAACTACGATAATTGCAAAACAGGACATTTCGATATTGCCATCTTTCATGGCACGGCCAGAGCGCAAAAGGTCAAAATAAGAGAAGCTAATGAGCGGCAGTACTACCGAAGCATAACAAAGCAGCATCTGCCGGCACAAATGGATTTTGCTCAGCGCAAATGATAAAAGGGCTGCAACAAATTGCAACACTAGAGTTAGCGTCAAGTGATGATCACCAGCAACATACCCGAATGCAAACCCGACGATAAACAACGGATACGCCACCAACAGCGATTGTACATCTTTGTTGTCAGACCCATCGTCTCGTGCAATTACAATCGCAAAAGCAATCGCAACGATCGACAACACCCCATATACAAACACATTGCCTCGCACAGCAAGTGCCACCATGCTCGTCAACAGCGATGCAATGATTGTTCCGCCTATGCCCATCACTATCAGCAAGGGCCAAGGCAAATGTTTGGATTTACGGCTGTTATCTTCCATTATCATTCACCGATTGATTTGTTGACGTTTCAGATTTTTCCTGTTTCCACTTTTTGTATTGCTCTACAATAGCGAACGTTGATCCCACCAAGGCGGCTGCACTCAGCATCAAGTGGAGTAATAGTCCGCCAAATTCATATGTTAGACATCTGACAAAAACACATTCCAGCACACTCAACGCACCTATGAACAACATTGAATATAGCCATATATTCTTTTGCCTCAGCGAACACCATATTGTTGCTACAGTTACAACAAAAGCCATCAAAAGATTAAGCACAGCTACTACGGCATGACGCATACCCGCTTCATTAAGAATTACAAAACACACTACGCACACCGCCATACCGAATTCTATTGTAAACAAAATACTTGTAAACCACGATGGCGGAGCAGACAAATTAGGCAGATATTTTGGAGCAAAAACAAAAAACGCAATCCACGCCGCACCGTAGAGCATAAGCACCGTCAGATACCAACGATTGTCGGGAAACAGAGGTATCACGCCCATCGACACAAGAGCAATAAAAATCGCCCAAAGCGGATAGAAATCAGTGGCATACACCCATACTAAGATGCAGCATGCCCATGTGAGGAAAAATACATAAGAGTCGGCCGTGGTCTGATAAACCTGTCCGAATATAGCCCAAAACACGCCCACAAGCCCACTCAGAACAGATACCGCAATTTTGCGAGTGAAATCGCTCATTTTCACTTTTATTGCCACAGCAAAAACCGCAAGGATCAACGCGACGGCGATGCCCATTTTCACCCAACGGTGCATCAGCTCCCAGTTGTAGGCAAAAAAGAAAATTATGCCCGCCAACATCAACCCTGAGCCTAACGTCAGCGTAAATGCCTGCACGAATCGCAGCCACGCTTTAGCATCGGCGGTTTTAGGCTTGTCGCTCCCTAGTAATGTAATCGAATCGTCCATATTTGATAGTCTTTTTGAATTTTCTTTTAAAGATATATCTTTTTCGTGGAAAAATTCATTTTCGTAAAAAAAAACAGGCCCCGGCACTAAGGCCGGGGTGACAATGCGTTCGTTGTCATGCCGGCCGGAGCCTGTCCTGAGCGTAGTCGAAGGATGCCGGCATCGGTTGTTCCGTATAAAAAACTGGCCCCGGAATAAATCCGGGGTGACATTCTCTAGGTGTACGTTTAGGTTCGTAGCACTAATTGATTTTTTAAAGTTCGTTCTTGACGCAGCGAACCGGAAAAGCTAAACGAGTATCAAATCCCGCAACTTCTGCCTTATTTTCCTCACTAAACAGGAAAAGACCATATGCACTCGAGAAGAAGTCTTCTGTAGCAGTCCACAAGTCTCCATAAGAACCCAGTTGTCCATAAGATCCATCACTTCCTCGGCTTCCAGAAGGAACTGCAGAAAAACCAAAATCATCCGTGCCATTAGGGTCATGAACAATCGTTTTCCATCCCGTCGTGCTCTTAAGTTTTTTTCCAGCAATGGATTTTCCGCCAACAGTTTCAAGCAACGTTTCAAATTCCTCTTTAGAAGGAAGATGCCATCCTGAAGGACAAACACCAAGCACAGGATATGTGGGCGTACAATCCCACACTTCATGGCCACATCCCTTGCCATTTTCACTATACAATCCGGCACTGTCCATAGCCGCAGACCATTTATAAAGACGACCATATTTGGTACAGTTGTCTTTTTTATCCTCATAGCAATAGCTATCTGGCGATTCAAAGTTCAGATTCTGGGCCATCCATACCTGATTACCAATAGTGACCATCTTGTAAACCTGGCCATCACGGGAATCGACAAAAGACCCGTCAGGAACGCTGGAAACGGCACTGCTACTAGATCTATCGGAAACAAACGAAGAAGAAGTTCCCTCATTTATGACAGGATTGCTCGAATCATCGCCACAGGCCGTAAAAACAGCGGCGCCAAATAAAGCAAAGTACAACAGATATTTCATCAGTTTATTTCCTTATGAGAAAATCTTCCGTCATGCGGCGGGCTTCCTTGTCTGCTTCGAGAACTTGTTCCAAGGAAAGATGGCCTGTGACGTTCGGGGCCTTTTCCATCACCATTTCCACGTACTTCGGGATGTCCGTGAACTTGAGGTTCCCTTTGAGGAAGCGATCGACGAGGACTTCGTTTGCGGCATTCATCATCGCAGGAACGATACCGCCACGGCGGCCAGCGTCAAATGCGAGTGCCAAGCAACGGAACTTGTTAAAGTCCGGCTCAAAGAACGTGAGCTTTGCAAGCGTCGGCAAGTCGAGGCGTTTGGTTTCGAGCTTGAGGCGGTCGGGCCACGTGAGCGCCACCTGAATTGGGATTCGCATGTCGGGAGCACCGAGCTGGGCCATCAAGGAACCGTCGCGGAACTGCACGAGCGAATGCACCATCGACTGCGGGTGAACAACGACTTTAATCTGTTCGTAAGGAATGTGGAACAAAAAGTGAGCTTCGAGCACTTCGAGGCCCTTGTTCATCATGGACGCTGAATCAATCGTAATCTTCTTGCCCATGCTCCACACCGGATGATTCAAAGCGTCAGCGACAGTGATGTTTTCAAACTTTTCGATAGGCCATTCACGGAACGGGCCGCCCGAAGCCGTGATTTCAAGGAATTCCACTTCGGATTCACGCTTGCCACCTTCGAGGCACTGGAAAATAGCACTGTGCTCGGAGTCAATCGGCGTGATGAAGGACTTCGGATTTTCTGCAAGTTTGTCCCAAATAACAGGGCCTGCCATCACCATCGTTTCTTTATTCGCAAGAGCCACGTGCTTGCCATGTTCGATTGCAGTAATCGTAGGGAGGCAGCCCACAGCACCCATCAAGGCGTTGATGATAATGTCCGCTTTCGGGTCGGCAGCGAGTTCGCAAAGACCGTCCATACCGGCAAGGACCTTCTTGCCGAGCACACTTTCAAGTTCTTTCGCGGCAGCTTCGTTGAACATGCATACACGCTCTACGTTGTACTTACGAACAATTTCTGCAACTTTTTGAACGCTGCTATTGGCAGCCACGGCATAAAGGTTAAAGATATCGGAATGCTGCTGGATGACATCGACGCTAGAAGTTCCGATAGAACCGGTCGCACCCAAGAGAACTACATTTTTCATTTCAAAACCTCGAAAAAATTACTTGCTTTTTTTAAAAGATAGAATAATAAAGAACTCCGCCAAGGATTAAAGCACAAAACCAAGAACTCTATTAATATGAAATAAACCTTGGCGAATCCATATATATGCTACGGGAAAAGTAAAGAAACGATTACATGATTTTATATTCCTTTCTAAATTTTTTAGATATATATTTTAATTGGGTTAGGTTTGTTGCTCGAAGGAGGTGCTTATGCGCATACTTTCCTCGGGTGTAATCGCTGCGTGTTGTTGCGCAGTGGGGATGTTTTGGAGCTGCTCGGATTCTTCTAGTAATGACGTTTCCGGGCCAGAAATCAATCTTTCATCTGTAGCTGTCGATTCGGCTTCGTCTGGAGCAAGTTCTGCTTCGAATGACAATCCGTCAAATGGTAGTTCCGCTGGAAACAGCGGTGCAAACTTGTCGTCGGGAAACGGGGCGACATCGGCTACGTCTCCAGGAACTTCGTCTGTCGCTTCGGCGACAACTTCCACAGATTCGCATGCAACTTCCGCGGGGACTCAGCCGGAATCATCCAGCAGGCGTTCGCACAGAAGTTCCTCTTCGATGACAGAGCAAGGCAAATCCTCAACAGTACAGAGCACCTCCAGCTCAAGCGCCACTTCTTTTGTCTATACCTCGCCTGCAAATTTCGCCGATACAGTCAGCGGAGTCGCTTTCAACATGGTCTATGTGGCTGGCGGCACTTACACGCGCGGCTGCGACAATTGTGCAGAGCAGGATAAGATTTACGAAACGCCATCGCATAAAGTAACAGTTGACGAATACCATATCGCACCGACCGAAGTGACGATAGCCCAATGGAACGCCGTCATGGGCGGAAAAAAGAATGCCTGGGAATCGGACAAGGCTCCCAAAATTGGAGTCAGCTGGTTCGATGCCAACAACTTCGCCTGCAAACTAGGGCAAAAGACAGGGCGCCAATACCGTTTGCTCTCTGACGCCGAATGGGAATTTGCGGCACGTGGCGGCAAAGACGGCGTTGCGGACAACTTTAAATTTTCGGGCAGCAACAACGTCGATGACGTAGCGTGGTATTCCGAAAACAGCGGGGGAAAATCGCACGATGTCGCGACCAAGAAGCCGAACAAGCTCGGGCTTTACGACATGAGCGGAAACTCCTGGGAATGGGTCTATGACTGGCTCGTGGGCTACACTTCGGGCGACAAGGTGAACCCGGTACAGCTCACGGGAAGCGGCAACAAGACGCGAAGAGGCGGGAGTTACGGTGAACCCGCTGAATTTGCACGCGTGAGCCGCAGGGCCATCCGCAGCCGTGATGGAGCCGCCGATATGGGATTTCGAATCGGAGCTTCTACAAAGCTCCTGCCGGGAATGGTCAGCCCTTGCGAAGCGGCAAACCCCTCTGCAGCAGTTTGCGAAGGCGACAAGAACCGCGACTGCCGCCTGATTACCGCCGCAGACGAGGCATGGATTAGCGACGACTACACCGTCGTCATCGGCGAAGACGGAACCGCCGCCGTATCTGGATTCCCAAACGTTTCCGGGCAGTGGTACACCTTGAACAACCGCAGTTTCAACGTTGTTACCAGAAGCGGCACAAAGACATACGCCTATTACGTGTTCAGCGAAGACGAACTCACGATGATTAGCGATGACGGCATTCCGTACCGTTTGTACAGGCGTGCCGCAAGCGAAGCTAAAAACAAAGTAAGCCTCCCGACAGTAAGCAGTCCTAAAACCTTGCAGCAACTGCTTGCTGCCGTGGAGCCAGAACGAATCGTCACCGACGAGCAGCTCGCACACCCCGACACGAGCGTTCGCGATCCGCGAATCGCAGCCGCAAGCGGTTACACCTGGTTCTTCGATGGCCGTTGCTGCGGCGGAAACCACAAGTACCGTTTCCATCTGGACAAGAGCGGAGACGCAGAATTCGTCGTGATGGACTACGATGACACCCACCACGAGAACATTCTCGCCAAAGGACGCTGGTTCACCGTCGGTAACATCGGCCTACACATCGTCTTAAACGGCAAGTACTTCAACTACCTCTATACGGCAGGCGAACGCACCATGAGCTACAGCGAATACATGCCGGCAGGCCCCATTTTCTGCCACATTTCGTTCCAGAGCTACGAACGCGGCGACTTCCGCATTTTCAACAAGACTTTATTCGATGACAAAGTAAAACGCCCACGCGGATTCAACGGAGAAAATCCTGTCTATGAAGCTGGCGACTACCAGTGGGGTTCGTAAATGCGCCATCCAGCCCCACTGTTCGCTGCCTCGGCATGCCTAGCGTTTATCGTGTCGTGCGGAGACTCCTCAAACACACTCGTTTCGCCGCACGACACGATTTCTGAACAAAATTCAAGTTCTAGCGAGAATAACGCGACACAGTCTTATTCAAGCGCAGGGACTTCAGAACACCATTCCAGTTCTGCATCATCACACCAAGCAGGATCCAGCAACGCAGCATCATCGTCAAGTTCCGCTGTTCTTGCGGTATCGTCGTGTTCCGCAAAAGCCCCCGACTTGCAAGTCTCCAGCTCTTCGCGGAGCAGCCATCGGCGTTCTTCGTCATCGACCCGAAATCCGAGTTCGTCTGCACGCACGCCGACATCGTCACAACAGAAAACGGCCACATCTTCTTCGCAACCATCCGCAATTGACGCAGGCTCTTCCAGCTCCGCAAATCCGCCGCCAGCGTCGTCCGCTACGCAGGCCGCCAACATTTCACTCGACGAAAACGGATTCGCAACTGTCGCCGATGTTTACAAGAGCCTTGCCGCAGACGAAAAAGCGGTATTCATCATCCGGCATTCCGAACGCGAGGACAACGTCGCCATCGAAACGGAACTCACCGCAAACGGAGTCAAGATGGCACAAGACTTGGGCGCAACACTCAAAAGCGACGAGGAATTCAGCTACATCACCTCGGGATTCGTGCGTACTAACGAAACTGCAAATAACATTTCAAAAGGGCGTGGCGAAGCAAACCTCCCGAAGCTCATCACCAACTACGACATCACCGGGAACTGGTTTTTGAAAATTTCAGCGGATTCGCTCGCCCAATACGCGACCCAGCTCAACATGAAAGGCAGTTCCGTCGAACTCATGGGCCACTGGGCTTACGAAGGCGGCTACCCCGACGCACTTTATGAACTTGAGCCACGTGCCGAAGAATTCATGCAGAAAGTCATTCTCAAGAACTTATCCAAATGGAAACGCGTAAGCATCATGGTCTCGCACGACATTTTGGTGATGCCGCTAGCCGTATTCGGTTCCAATAAAAAAGTAGCCCTCAAATATCACGAAGACTACCATTGGATAAACTACATTGCTGGGCTTGCCATCATTGTCGATGCACAGAACAACTTGCGTTACATTCCCGTGAAAGGCGCCGAATCAGGCGTTATCGACTACCTCGCCCTTTACCGAAAAGAACACGGGATAACGAACCCTAAAATTCCAAATATATAATTCCTTATCACCTGTGCTCCTCCAAATAAAGCCCCCTGCGCAAGCAAGGGGCTTTTCAGTTCAATATTATTTTGCCTTATGCAATTTCTGAAATTACAGACTCTTCAAAAAATCCATGAACAGGTACAAAGCAGGAGCCGCCAAGAGGAACGAATCGCAACGGTCGAGCACGCCGCCGTGGCCTACGAATAAATTTCCAGAATCTTTGGTACCGCTCCAACGCTTGAGCGCAGACATCAAGAGGTCGCCCACCTGGCCAGCCACCGTCAAAAGGAGCCCGATCACAATCGCGGTCACCCAAGTGAGTTCCACCTCGAACGAAGCGAGAGACGCACTGCACTTGACCCAGTATGCAACCCATGCAACCGTCGCAATGGAACCTGCAATGCTACCTTCCCACGTCTTTTTGGGGCTGATGCTCGGTGCAAACAAATGGCGACCGAACGGACCTTTGCCTGCAGCGAACTTTCCGAAGAAGTAAGCGACAGTATCGCAAAGCCAGCACGAAGTCATCACCAAGATGAACGGATAGCAATGCTCAAAGCCTTGACCGTTGCCCATCATGAGCACGTTCATGCCGCCCCAAAGCCCCACGTAAAGCGGAGCGCCGAGCTGCATCACAAGCCACGGGAACAAGTGATCAATTTCGACCTTTGCAAAAGCAACGCCGATGTAAATCGCGAAAATAGCCATGAACGTCATGCCGACAACGTAAGGCACCGCCGGGAGTCCAAAGTAACCGCCCTTGGAAAGCGCCCATGCGAGCGTCAATGCAAGCGACGACGCAAACGACAAATAGCGCATGTCCGGCCCTTTGTACATCTTGGATGCCATGATGGCCCATTCCCAAGCGCCAACGCCACCCAAAAAGCACATAAGCCCGATGCGGCTAAAATCGTTGAACCACAATAAAGCAAAAACAATTGGAATAGCGACAAACGCCGTTATCAATCGCTGAGCAAGATTACTCATGCAACACCTTCCCAAAACGTCTTTCGCGGGTGTTGAAAAATTCGACAGCCTTCATGAATTCTTCCTTGGTGAAGTCCGGCCAGAGCGTGTTCGTCACATAGAACTCGCTGTACGCGGCTTGCCAAAGCAAGTAGTTCGAAAGGCGGAATTCTCCACCGGTGCGGATCACCAAATCCGGATCGGGAGCACCCTTCAAATAAAGATTTTTTGCAAATAAAGTTTCGTCAATATCTTCGGCCTTGAGCGTGCCCGCTGCAACCTGGGTCGCAATGGAACGTGCCGCATCTACAATCTCTTGCCTGCCACCGTAAGAAATGGCAAGGTTCAACTGCATGCCTGTATTGTTCGCCGTAATATCAATTGCGGACTGGAGGCTTGCACGCGGCTTTTCGGGCAAACGGTTCATGTTGCCAATCACCGTAAGCTTCACGTTCTTTTCCATCAGGTCGGGAATTTCTTTCACCACCATCTCGATAAGGAGGTTCATCAAGTAGTCCACTTCCTTGGAAGGGCGGCCCCAGTTCTCGGAACTGAAAACATACAACGTCATGTGTTCGAGCTTGAGGTTTACGCCCACCTCGACCGCATCAATCGTCGATTCCGTCCCCTTGCGGTGACCCAAAAAACGCTCCAAACCGCGACTACGAGCCCAACGCCCGTTGCCGTCCATAATGATGGCGACATGTCTAAGTTGATTTGCCACGCAAACCCCGAACTACACCTTGAGGATGTCTGCTTCCT
Source organism: Fibrobacter sp. (assembly GCF_017545445.1). Taxonomy (GTDB): domain Bacteria; phylum Fibrobacterota; class Fibrobacteria; order Fibrobacterales; family Fibrobacteraceae; genus Fibrobacter. The sequence continues at coordinate 9,569 of NZ_JAFWOM010000068.1, read as the reverse complement.
TTTCGGCGAGCAGACGGTCGATTTCAGCGATGGCCTTGTCAGTCGCCTTCTGGATTTCGTCCTGCTGCTTCTTGACTTCGTCTTCCGGCAAGTCCTTGTTCTTCTTGATAGCGTCGTTCGCATCGCGGCGGATGTTGCGGATAGCCACGCGGCCATCTTCGGCATGCTTGCGGGCAAGCTTTGCAAGTTCCTTGCGGCGTTCCGTCGTGAGGATCGGGAGCGTCACGCGGATGCAGTTGCCATCCTTCATCGGGGTAAGGCCGATGTTTGCGGCGAGAATAGCCTTGTCAATTGCATCGACGAGCTGCTTTTCCCACGGAGTCACGAGGAGCATACGCGGTTCAGGCACAGAAATCTTTGCCACTTGGGAAATCGGGGTCGGGGTGCCGTAGTAGTCGATACGCACGCCGTTGAGGATGGCAGGACTTGCCTGGCCAGCACGGATCTTGGAAAATTCACGTTCGGTGGCCTCAATGGCCTTGTCCATCTTTTCAGAATATTCAGACATAGTAGTAAACAGTGGTTAGTGGTTAGTAAAACAGTTGTTAATGGTTTGCGAAGGATATTCAATTACGGAATACACCCACTCAGTGTCATCCTGAGCAAAGGGCGAAGCCCGGAGTCGAAGGATCCCTAGCTTTTGTTATACGCTTTGAAATATAGGTAAAAAAAATCTGGAAAATAACAACAAATCGTTTAGGGAACAAATTTTTACACCTTGTTTTCTTGACAAACCTAAGCATACGAAAAATGGGGAAAATGCAAAGGAAAAAATTAATATTTCTCCCGTTATAAAGACCAAAAAATCAAATGCACTGCAAAAATGGCTATTTGACAGGCTAACGTTCATTAGCTATCATTGGGTCAATATCAGGCTAATGTTTATTAGCCAAATCCAATTAACAAATCACCTTGCGGAAACCGCATGACATCTACGAAAGAAAAAATTTTAGAAACAGCCCTGACGCTATTCGCCGAGAACGGATTCGACGGGACCAGCATGGAGCAGATTGCACAGAATGTGGGCATCAAAGCGCCATCGCTTTACAAGCACTTCAAGGGCAAAGAAGACATTTTAAATTCGTTGATTGACGCGGCAGAAGCCCGTTACGAAGAAAACTTCGGTTCCGATAAAAAAATCGGCAAGTTGCCCGAAAACATCGATGAATTTTTACGCACGACCACAGAAAGAATACGTTTTACAATAAACGACCCCATCATCCGAAAAATGCGAATATTCTTGGTACAAGAACAATTCCGTAATGAACGCCTTGCCGAAATCACAACACGCCACCAAATGGACGGCATTCAAAAAATGTACCAGAAGATTATAGAAGATCTGATGAACAAGGGGCTATTCCAAAAAGACGACCCCGCCTTGCTTGCCATGGAACTCATCGCCCCCGTAACGGTTCTCGTTTCAAAAGCAGACCGCCAGCCCAAAAGCAAAAAAGAAGCATTGAAGCTCATCGAAAAGCACGTTAAACACTTTGTCGAAATTTACAAGAAATGATGGAAACAGATAGATTTTTACTGCGCCCGTGGCACGAAAGCGATGCCGAAGCTTTGTTCAAGTACGCATCCGACCCAGATGTCGGGCCGCGTGCAGGCTGGCCACCACACAAATCCGTAGAAGAAAGTTTGCAAATTATCCGCACAATTTTTGGCGGTGATCACATGTGGGCTATCGAGCTGAAAGAGACGGGTGAACCCATCGGTTGCATCGGCTACCTGCTCAAAGGCGAAAGCAACATCGACATCGGCGAGAACGAAGCCGAAGCCGGTTACTGGATTGCAAAACCTTACTGGAACAAAGGAATTTGTACTGAAGCTTTGAAGTTGATGATAGACTATTGCTTCAATGAAAAGCACATTGATGTTCTTTGGAGCGACTTTTTCATCGACAATCCTGCCTCCGGTCGCGTGATGGAAAAATGCGGATTCCGCGAAACCGGAGAAATGCGCTACTGCGAAAATCTTTATGGCGGTAGCAAGCGCCCCGTGAAAGTGATGAAACTGGACCACGCCGAACAAAAGACATGACGCAGCAAACCAAATATATCAAAATAAAAATTTTCAACAACAGTTCATTATGGCAAAAGAAATCGATCCGAAAAGCACAAGCAGAGCAAAAGCATTTGAGTTTTGGATGCAAGCTCCAAATCCGATGGTAACATTTTTCAAATCGTTGAACGTCACAAGACTCGTGAAGGTTAGCAAGAAGCGTGCTTTAAAATTCAACATGCTTATGGATTACTGCATCGGCAAAGCTGCATCAAGCGTTAAGGTGTTTTATATGCTCCCAGTCAACGGCAAGCTCATGCAATACGATTCGATCGCAGTGAATACAATCGTGAAAAACGACGAAGGCGAAGTCAGCTCTTGCGACATTCCGTATTCCGAAGATTTGGCGACATTCAACCGCGATTACCTCAAATACACAAAAATCGTAGCGGAAAGTTGCCAGGATTGGGACTTGTCCGAGAACAGCATGGTCATTGGCACATCGGCTATTATCGATACGGAAATCGACGGTGCCGTCGGAATGAATTCCGGTATTTTCAACAACCCCTTCATGATTTGGGGGCGTTACAGGAAGCGACTTTTCCGCTATGAATTGCCGGTTTCGTTCCAGTTCCACCACACGCAAATGGACGGAGCTCACGCCGGGAAGTTCCTCGCGAACTTGCAAAAAACAATCGATGAATTGCGATAAAAAACGACTATGATTATGGATTTATAAAAGGAACGTAAAATGAAAACTATCGGACTTATCGGTGGAATGAGCTGGGAAAGCACCATCACCTATTACGAAATCCTGAACAAAGAAATTGCGAAAGCACTTGGCGGATTCCATAGTGCAAAAATCATGATGTACAATGTGGATTTTGCTGAACTCGAAGCGAACATGTTGAGCGGCAACTGGGACGGAAACGCCAAGATTCTTTCGGATGCGGCAAAACGCCTCGAAATCGCTGGTGCCGACTTTATCGTTATCGCCACGAATACCATGCACAAGCTCGTCCCGCAAATCGAAAAAGAAATCCGCATCCCGATTCTCCACATTGCCGATGCGACCGCGAACAGCATCAAGCGTGACAACATCAAGAAAGTCGCCCTCCTTGGCACCAAATTCACGATGACACAAGACTTCATCAAAAACCGCCTCATAGACGCAGGCCTCGAAGTCATGATACCCGACGCCCAAGATATCGAACTCATAAACAATGTCATTTTCAACGAACTCTGTCTCGGCAAAATTCTCGATTCATCCCGCAAGGAATACCAGAGAATCATTGCAGAAATGAAAAAACGCGGTGCTGAAGGCGTGATTCTCGGCTGCACCGAAATTGGCATGCTTATCAGCGCAAAAGATAGCGAGCTCCCCACCTACGACACGACCATTATCCATGCGACTGAAGCCGCGAAGATGGCTCTGGAATAGACAACTCTAGAATAAATCGGGACAAAACGGCCTTCGCAGAAATGCGAGGGCTTCTTTTTTTTGACGATTTTTGCAAAAAAAGACACTTTTTCAAAAAAAATTAACTAAGCGTCAGCATTTGTCACATGGGATTTGTATATTTAGTTTTAGATTTATGCATGTATTTACATTTATGCATAGAAATGCGATAGTATAAAGGACATTAACAGGAGATTCCTTATGGCAATCATTTTCGACGACAAAAAACCAATTAGCGACTACCTCAAAAAGCCAGACATTCATCCCGAATCGTTCGCATCGCTATACAAGCGCCAGAATGCCGGTTTGAAACTGATCAGCGACGAAATGGAACAAGAAAATAAAGAGCAAGAGGAATTGGCGAAGCTTAACGAAAAAAGATTTGAACGCAAAAAAAAGCTGCTGTTCGACAACCTCGACCTCATCTTTAGACACAAGGACGAAATCCTCGAAACACCGCGATACGCCAATATCGACGTGCACTACGCCATCAAAGGTGGCGGATGCTATATCGGCCCCATCTCGACTGCGAAACAGTACCATTTTGCAGGCACCCTCGTGAACATCAATTTCAAGCTAGGTTCGCTCCTCGAATTATGGGACAACGAGCAATTCAAGATTCCGTGCAAATGCGGTGGCACAGCGGTCATCTACTATTTTTCGGGTTCCCCGCTTTCGGGCGGATCAATCGCGGCATCAATTTGCCCCCACTGCAAAGAACAAATTCACAACATTAGAAACCGCAGCTTCGGCAATTACATGGGACATTTGCTCCTCAAGCTATACGAAAACACTGAAAAAGTTGCAAAGAGCATTACCGCCAAATGGACGCTTGCCGAATTGGAATACGAGAAAAAAGTTTCCGAAGGTCATTCGCCAATCTGGTACGGAAAGGGCGCGGAATTTCACGGTGATGGGGAAAGTTGCAACCTAGAAACAATGATTAACGAGTTGCAGCTGAAAGAATTTGCCCAACAACAGTAACGCCGTTCCAAATATGGTTCTTGAATAAAAAAAGCCCGGCCAACGCCGAGCTGGACTAGTTCGTCTCGAATGCAGGCATCGGTCTAAACTAATACCTACACCCTATCGCCTAATTAGCAGTGGACGAGCGTACCGAGGTCGCCTTCGATCGCAGCTCGCGTGAGGTTGCCCTTTTCCATCTTGAACACGAAGATGGGCATGTTGTTTTCCATGCAGAGGGCGACTGCTGCCGTGTCCATGACCTTGAGGCCGCGGGAAATGACTTCCTTGTAGCTGATATCGTCGAAGCGGGTGGCGGTCGGATCCTTGACCGGGTCGGCGGTGTAGATGCCATCGACCTTGGTGGCCTTCATGATCACGTCACATTCGCTTTCGATGGCGCGGAGAGCGGCGCAGCTGTCCGTCGTGAAGAACGGATTGCCTGTACCAGCGGAGAAAATGACCACGGAGCCAGCGGACAAAAGCTTGAGGGCTTTGCGGCGGTCGAAGAATTCGCAAACCGGTTCCATGCGGATAGCGGACATCACCACAGAATCCACACCCTGCTTGTCTAGAGCGTCTTGCATGGCAAGGCCGTTCATCACGGTGCCGAGCATTCCCATGGCATCGCCTTGGGCACGGTTCATGCCACCTGCAGAAGCGGAAATGCCGCGAACGAGGTTGCCGCCGCCAATCACGAGAGCGACTTGCACACCCTGCTTGACGATGGATGCAATTTCCGAAGCCATGTCGGAGAGGATAACGTTATCGATGCCGTGGCCCTTTTCGCCTGCGAGGGCTTCGCCACTGAGCTTGAGGAGAATGCGCTTGAATTTCATAGGTTTTAGGTTATAGGTTGTAGGTTTTAGGAATCGTCACTAGTTCCTTCGCGGTCGCCTAGAAAACGAGTCCTCGATTCACGTAAAAAATGTAATAAAAAAGCGGAAAGAGATTCCGCCCACCGATTTCCCAATATTCCATTCTCGCCACATAAGGCAATATCCATAGGTTTACTCGAAAAAAAATTACCACGTCTTGAAAAATTTATTATAGTTTTTGATGGTGACAAATGGAGGCGGATGTGAAATTTTTTCCGATAGCATTTCTTGTGATGACAGGTTTCGTTTGCAGCATGGCCGAACCCGCCAGTGACGAAACTTTCAATTTGAAGCAGCCCGACGGCAGCACCGTCGAGGTTCGTTTGGTGGGTGACGAGCGTTTTCACGTGTTTGAAACAGCTGACGGCTACATTCTGCAAAAAGATGTTCTTGGGTATTACGCCTATGCCGACGAATCAGGCGAGTCTTCCGGGATTTACGCTCGAAACGCCCATGAACGCAGTTCTTCGGATGCCCAGTTCTTGGCAAAGCTAGACCCAGATGCGATTTTCAAAAAGATGCTAGCAGAAGCGCCCGACGAAGATTTGCTGGATTACGGCCTCCCGAAATTCGCTTATCCAAGAATCCAAAGATTGCCCACTCCGAATCTCAAGCTCACTAAAGGAGACATTCGCGGAATTGTTGTTCTTGTACAATTCTCCGATGTGAAATTTGCAAGCGCAGACCCCAATGCCACATTTAGGGACTTTTTGAATAAAGAGGGATACAACGAAAATCATAACGTCGGTAGTGTCAGAGACTTCTTTATTACAAATTCCATGGGCGAATTCCGCCCGACTTTTGACGTATATGGCCCCATCACCGTTCCTGGAACGCGAGAATATTACGGCGGCAAATCACAAAGCGACAGAAACTACAATGGAGCGAGAGAGGCTTTTAAGCAAGCTGTAGATACGCTTATGAAGCGGGGCGAAGTTGATTTTTCGAAGTATGACAACGACAGCGACAAGGTCGTTGATTTCATCTATTTCATTTATGCAGGCATCGGTGCAAGCAGTTCGGGAGTCATCGAAACCATTTGGCCTCACGCCGGTTACATAGGCAATAAAAGTGTGGGAAACGGCTTACGCCTCAACCGTTACGCATGTTCAAATGAAATTAGCGGAAGCGCTTATAAAGTCGATAACCATACTACAAAAATGAACGGAATTGCAACATTTGCCCATGAATTCAGCCACGTTCTCGGTTTGCCGGACCTGTACGACCTGGGCGGAAAAAATCCTCGCAAGGTTCCCCATAGCTGGGACCTCATGTCAAACGGTTCGTATAACTGCCCTAGCAACTCGGACAACATAAAAAGTTGCGCTCCGCCGCTCTATTCTGCGTTCGAAAGAATGTCCGTAGGCTGGATGGCCGCTCCCATAGAACTCAACGTCAACGGGCCGGTGCGATTAGTCAAAATTGACAGCAACGTCGCGTACAGCGTTACCAATCCAGAAAACCCTAACGAGATGTTCCTGCTAGAATATAGGACTCGTAAAAAATGGGATTCAGGGCAAACTAATTCAGGAATGCTGATATGGCATATTGACTACGTCGCTTCTGTTTGGTCGAACAAGACTATCAATAATGACGGCGACCATATGCATGTCGATATCGAAGAGGCTTGGCCAGAAACAAGCAAATATGCTGCGGCATCGGATCCTTTCCCCGGTTCCAAAAAAGTAACCGAATTTAACAAGTTCATCTTTTGGAACGGACGCGACATGAATATCGCACTTTCCGACATTACGGAATCCGCGGACAGGGAATATGTCACCTTTAACGTGACCATGACTGTGACGTCGTCATCATCGGAGGAATCCTCCAGCTCGTCGGAATTGTCAAGTTCCTCTTCTGTTTCAAGTTCGTCTAGCATCGGGCAAGAATCTTCTTCGTCGGAACCGGTTTCAAGTTCTGCAGTCGCATCGTCCAGTAGCGAAATGGAACTTTCGAGTTCCGCAGAATTCTCCTCAAGTTCCGAAATTTCGTCCTCTTCGCAAATCGAATCTTCGAGCAGCGTCACGGAATTGTCGAGCTCTTCTGCCGTTTCAAGTTCGTCTAGCATCGAACAAGAATCTTCTTCGTCGGAATGGATTCTTTCGAGTTCCGAACAAGCGTCGTCTTCATCCGAAGAAATTTTGTCGAGTTCTTCTGAAGGTACGACTTTTGCCGCTCCGGTTGCGTCGCCGAACCGCGTTCAAGTCGCCATGCACGACGGGGTAATTCACATGTTTACACCAGTGCAAGGATTGAAAAACGTGAGGATATTCTCTCCCAACGGTCTGCTTTTGTACGAAAACGTTATGGACGGAACGGAATGTCAATTCGCTCTGCCGCGTCATTTGGGAAAACAGAACATCATACTCTCAGTCTCGCAGGGGAAAAAGAGTTTGTTCATGGGAATGATTATTAGCCGATAAACGGTAAAATGCCTGCTTATCCTTCCTTGCGTTATCCGAAAGCGAATGGCAAGGAGGGAAAATTTTATTTTGATGGAACAAATGAAATGATGCCCATGCAAAGTATGGGCTTTTAAACAGGGGAGGCTTTTGTGAAACGTTTAAGAGATTTTATTGGATATCTGTTGGGTGGGATTCTTTTTGTGATGCTCATTCCGACAATCATGTGGCATGCGTCGGGAATGCCTCAGTTGTGGCCTGTTGACACTTGGCGTTGTATCGTGGCGCCTGTCGTGATGCTTGCTGGCCTCGTGCTCAGCGTTTGGACAATCGTCTATATGCGCAGTCGCGGCAAGGGAAACCCGATGGATGCATTTGGACACGAAGTTGCCCCGCGTACAAAACACTTGATGGTCGAAGGCCCGTACAAGATTAACCGCAATCCGATGCTGACGGGAACATTAATTTATTTGATGGGCACTGCGGTGTGGCTGTGGAGTTGGCAAGCTTGTATCGTGTTCGTCGCTTTCTTTGCTATTATGATGGTCCAAGTGCTCAGCGAAGAAAAACGCCTCCGCCGTGATTTCGGCGAAGAATACGAAGAGTATTGCCGCCATTCCCGCCGGTTCTAATCACAGATATATTTCCCCTTGCTTTGTCATCCCGGACTCCGTTCCGGGGCCGGCATACACGACACCTATCGCATTGTCACCTCGGACACTGTTCCGGGGCCAGCATACATGCCACCTATCGCATTGTCATCTCGGACTCCGTTCCGGGGCCAGCATACACGACACCTATCGCATTGTCATCCCGGACTCCGTTCCGGGGCCGGCATACACGACACCTATCGCATTGTCACCTCGGACACTGTTCCGGGGCCAGCATACATGCCACCTATCGCATTGTCATCCCGGACTCCGTTCCGGGGCCAGCATACACGCCACCTATCGCATTGTCACCCCGTACTCTGCGATGCACTGAGCAATGTCGAAGTGTTCCGGGGCCAGCTTACACGATTTCAATTGCAGATACAGTTCTTTTTACGTCCACAAGCTCGTGATGAACATCGGGCTTGCATCGCTTGCTTTTTTGAATCCGCAGTGGGCGTAAAAATCCATCTCTTTGTCGTATGCCACGACGACGATACGCAAGTAGTCCTTGTATGTTTCCTTGATTTTTTCGACAAGAACTTTGCCGATACCTTTTCCTTGATATTCCGGGCGCACGAGCAAGTAATGAACGTATGCGTTCATGATGCCATCGTCCATCGCACAAATCATGCCAATGAGTTTGTCTCCATCCCACGCCGATACGACCGTCTTGAAGTTCTTCATCGCGATAACAAGTTTGTCTGGGAAATGTCCCGAAGACCATTCCACCGAAAGGAACAAGTCCTTTAAATCTTGTTCCGAAAAATCATGAATTGTTTTATATGTGATTGCCATAAAATAAACTATCTGTTGTAATCCCGTCGAAGTCGTTTATGCCATTAGACCTGAATTAAGGTTGGTGAGCCTGTCGAACCACCGAGCCGGGGAATAGAATTCATTAAATCTCCTTTAGCATTAAATATAGAATGTCATGGCAACCTCCAATTGATTTTGAATATTTATATTGTCATTGCGAGGGGTGAAGCCCCGTGGCAATCTATGAGTTTTTTAGATTGTGGCAACAAACTATATCGCAATGGATTGTACATGAACATTCTGATTCTCTCAGTATGCTAAAGCGGAAGAAATGAGACAAGATTAAAAAGAGGAAATCAAGCCGGAAGCCTTGATTATATTGGGTTTGCTTGTCTCATTTTACCCGATAAATGTGTGTTTTTTGATTTTGCCGTTTTTTCGTAAATTTCGCCAT
>NZ_JAFWOM010000067.1 GCF_017545445.1 Fibrobacter sp. | reverse complement strand
GACTACGATACTTCCGACAAGCTGTACTTCGAACCGGTTTCTTTGGAAGACGTGCTCCAGATTTACCACAAGGAAAAGCCGGCTGGCGTGATCGTGCAGTTCGGTGGTCAGACTCCGCTGAACATCGCCCGCGCATTGAGCGACGAAGGTGTCAAGATTCTCGGTACGAGCATCGACTCCATCGATATCGCTGAAGACCGCGACCTGTTCCGCAAGATGATGGACCAGCTCGGCATTCCGATGCCGGAAAGCGGCATGGCCACGAACATCGACGAAGCACTCGCTTGCGTCAAGCAGATCGGTGGCTACCCGGTGATGATCCGCCCGAGCTTCGTGCTTGGCGGCCGCGGCATGGAAGTCATCTACGATGAAAACATGCTCCGCGAATACGTTGCCAAGGCTGTCGGCGTGACCCCGGATCGTCCGCTCCTCATCGACCGCTTCCTCCACAACGCTCTCGAATGCGAAGCCGATGCCCTCTCTGACGGCGAACATGTTTACATCCCGTCCGTGATGGAACACGTCGAACTTGCCGGTGTTCACTCCGGTGACTCCGCTTGCATTATCCCGCCGGTGACCATCACGAAGGAAAACTTGGCAACCATCAAGGATTACACCAGGAAGATTGCTGAAGCCCTCCACGTTTGCGGCCTTATGAACATGCAGTACGCCATCGAAGACGGCAAGGTGTTCGTGCTCGAAGCGAACCCGCGTGCATCCCGCACGGTGCCGCTGGTCTCCAAGGTTTGCAACACCCAGATGGCCCGCCTCGCGACCCGCCTGATGCTCGGTGCGAAGCTCGAAGACCTCAAGCTCAAGGATAAGAAGTTCAACCACCACGGTGCCAAGGAAGCCGTGTTCCCCTTCGACAAGTTCCCGAAGGTGGACCCGGTTCTCGGCCCCGAAATGCGCTCCACTGGCGAAGTGCTCGGCCTCTCCGACGACTACGCCCTCGCTTACTACAAGAGCCAGGAAGCCGCAGGTTCCTTCCTCCCGAACGAAGGTGCCGTGCTGATTAGCCTTTCCGACAAGGTTAACTTGTCTGAACAGGCCATCGAAATCGGCAAGGAATTCCAGAAACTCGGCTTCAAGATTTACGCAACCGAAGGCACCGCCAAGTTCTACGAGAAGGCCGGCGTCAAGTGCGAAGTGGTGAACAAGATTGCTGAAGGTCGCCCGAACGTCCTCGACATCATCCTGAACAAGCAGGTGAACCTCATCATCAACACGCCGTGGGCAAAGCGCGACGCCATCAAGGACGAAAGCGCCATCCGCAAGGCCGCCATCAAGTACAAGGTTCCCTACATCACGACCCTCGCCGGTGCCTACAACACCGTGAAGGGCATCGCGGCAGCTCGTAATGGCCATGGTGCCGTGAAGAGCCTGCAGGAATACCACGCAAGCATCGAAGAGATTTAAAGCGAACGTCATCCTGAGTGCGTAAGCACGAAGGATCCAGAACATTAAAGACCGTAGCAATAAAATGCTGCGGTCTTTTTTGTGTATGGAGGGGGTGGTCTCCCCCTCGCTTCAGCCCCGACCCAACCCTTATAATCACGCCCACTCAAGCATGAGTGAGCGTTTTTTTTGTATAAACCGGCCCTATAAAACCTCTTGTAATGCATTTTTTTTACATATTAATGAAAAATATTAAATTTATTTGTAATTTTTTTTATTCGTAAATTTGCTCTTGATTTTGTACAAAAAATAGAGTACATTTGTATGTAATTTTCGTCACGTAATTTAGAGCCGTTTCTGGTTTTGGATTGGTGGCAAAGGAGGTCTCCTTTATGATGGCTGACGTTAAAAGGCTATTTGTTGTTGTAATAGCTGTGTTTGCTTGCGTTGGCATGTGGGGGTGTGGGGATGACGTGAATTTTAAGTGGGAAGGGCGGTCTGCTCCTAGAGTAGTTTCTCTTGTGGATGATTCGTTGGTTTTACTATATAACTGTCGTTCGTATAGTACATGCCATGAAGGTTCTGGTCCGATGGGATATGGGGGTTGTAACGGGGGGTGCGAAAATTATGGGCTATTTCTTGCTAATTACAGAAAAAAACAATCGATTTATTGGGGAGATACTTCAAATCTTGTTGTTGCGTTTATGAGTGGATTTTATAGAGATTCGATGGTTATTTTTCTTAAGAACGATTATAGCGAATTTGGCTTTTGGAAAATAGGTGAACAACCGAAATTGACAAAAAAATTGAAATGGAGTAGTCCTTGTAGTGGATATGACGGTTTCAATTACACTCGTTTTAGACCTTGGGCAAATGGTAATGTTTTGTTGATTGGAGCCAAGGGGTGTGAATATGCGATTTTGGATACGGCGACTGGGAATGTGAACGAACTCTTGACAGAAGGGGATTACACTTGGCTTAAAGATTGCGAGGATGTTGTTTATTTAGATGGGATGCTTGCTGGGTTGAAAAAAACAAATTTTGGAGATGAAATGGTTTGGCTTTTTATAGATGGTGTACTGATGGACTCCTTAAATCTGAAAAAACATGATGCTTATGTTGGCGATTATTTTGAGGGGGCCGTTAAATGGAATGGGTCTGTTGCGCAGGTTTATTTGAATTCGATGAATTCGAAATCGCACTTGTTTTCAAATCCCCAAATTTATTTAAAGGGGGTGTCTATTAATAGAAAATTTGATAATCAATTTCCTGAAATTTGGATGAATATATCCACATTTATGGATTCTTCTGGAAAAGAAGTGTTCTATAATGCTGAAGATTTATATGTGATAGGAGGAAGATAATGAAACATTTTCTTTTAGCTCTAGTTCTTCTAAGTCTGTATTCTGCTTCTGTTGCGCATCCTTCGCAACCGATGGAATCAGTGGCAAAGTACAATGTGATTCTCGTTCATGGTGCTGCGGATTCATCAAGTGGATTTATTGATGATTCTAGGAATTTCGCTGACCGATAAAGCCCCACTTAAGGAACTTCTGACTGCAAGAAATACCGAAAAACAAGAAAAAGTCGAGGATGAAACCCTCGACCTTTTTGACAATCTCTTTTTATGTTAAATTTTTAGTGGACACTAGTGTAGGGTAATCAAAAATTTTATATCTAGACTCAGCTAGTATTGACGATGCGAGACATTAAAAACTCGCTATTACAACGTTAGCGTTTTTCTACATTTGTCTCATGTCTTTATTTTTACGTGTTTTTACTTTGCTTATATTCTTCGTTGCGTATGTTGGTGCTGCGAGCGTGCAAGTTATTGAAGGTGAAAGCCGTGGCCCGCGGGACCTTTCGTCGAAGAAACTCCGGGCTATGGCGACGGTCTATTTGGCGGAATTGGGGTATGTTCCCAGTCATAATGTTGAAAACGTTGGAGTTTCTTTTTCGTCATCTAACCTTGTGATGCATCAAATACAAATGAAAAAGTTTCTGGCGGATGGCCAAATTGAAACTGATTCTGCCGTGGTTGCGGAAGTGGATGACGTTGACGATGCGGTGGAAACGATGCTTACGAAATCTTTCGGATACGCTCCCAAGATTTACAAGGGCGAAAAACCGTCCGAAGTATTTTTCATGGATCCCGTGATTGTAGATGTTGAAGATCGTAAGGCGAATCTTGCAACCCAAAGAGCGGAAAAGGCTCTTGAGGTGCTTGGGTATCAGCTTTCTGATGACAGCTATAAGATTAAGCTTCAGATGTTCTTGATAAAATTGAAAGATTATTATTGGGTGGGGATGGTGCGCTTGCATGGTTCCAAGGTTGTCAAGGGAGTTCATAAAAAGTTCTCGCAGAACGACAACATACAATCTGTTGTTTATTCGTTGACATGTCTGGTTATGGATCAGGAGGTGGAGCCCGACCGCCCTGATACCGAAGTGTTGGATTACTCAAATACCCATGAGGCGAGGTGCCGTGCCACGCAATCTGCAAGTTCTGTCGATGGATTCTTTGCCGGTCTTTTCGTTGATCTGTTATGCTATCTTTCTGATTATGGCGGATTAGAAGTGGCGGCTGGTGGCAAGGACCTTTATGGCAAATGGTATCCGAATTTGCGCTTTGCCTTGGTGTGGGGTTTTTCGGATTATCATTCTTGGCTTTGGGAGCTGGACTATGCGGGTACTATGGGCCAGACCCAATCTAGATGGGCGTTTGAATCGGTCCACAGGTTCTCGCAGCGTAAAGGCGTCTTTATTGATTTTGTTTGGGGAGGCGCGTATGATAGATCGTATAAAGGCTGGTTCATGGGTGGCGATATCGGGTATAACCTCTTAGCGTCTAGTTCCAAGTCTCATTGGCTGTCCTTGATGTTGCGCTACGATTGGACTTTGGGCCAGTCTTTTTCTGACGCTAGTCGGATTTCGGTCAACTTGGTTTACAATCTACGCGGTTATTTTAGCGATTAATGCTACAAAATGCAGAAAAATCTTTTGGTTAGGCTGTGAACTTACAAAACCTAATCTTATTTTTCCCTTCGAATGTGTACTATTTTAAAAATTACACGTATATTTATAGCATGGATGTCAGTAAAAAAGCTGCGCCAAGGAGTTCTTTATGTCTCTAAATGCCCGTAAATCATTTGTTCAATCAGGTATGCCCACGCAAGAGGGCATGCCTTTAATTGCGGAAGCCATAAAGCAAGAAGAAGAGGAACAAAAGGAACTTCTCAATTTGCGTGAGAAACGTTTTGCTCGCAAACGCAAACTGTTGCTCGAAACTCTTGGCATGCTTGTCAGGCATAAGGATGAAATTTTTGCGACACCTCGTTATGCCAATATCGATGTGCATTATATTTTTGAGGATTCCGTCAAAGTGCGGACGAGTTGCGAGTTTAATTTTTGCGGCGCGCCAGTTTCTATCAATTTGAGGCTAGCTACGCTTTTGAAAATTTGGAACTGTGAACAGTTCACAGTCGAGTGTGATTGTGGGGCAACTGCGGTTGTTTATAAATTTGTTGATTCTCCATCTTCGGGTTCTTGCGTCGCCTCGGCTCTTTGTCCATGCTGTAAAAAAGAAATTCATGACATCAAGTGCAGACCGTCTTCGGATTACGTGCATGTTGTAAATAATTTCTTCATTGAAGATATGACTGCCGTTGCCAAGAATTTTTTAGCGAAGTGGCGGCTTGCCAAAAAAGTGTTTCAAGAAAAAGTTGAAAATGGGAAAAATGGACGCAAACTGCAAACGGCGGATAGAGTTTATGGAGACTATGATTTATGCAGTCTCGAAACCATGATTCAAGAATTGCAGTTAAAAGAGTTCGAAGAAGCTAGTATCAGAACGTAACATATGAAAAATTTATTTGTGCTGTTTTTCGTCTTGATTTTATTCTTTCTCTCTGGTTGCACCATAACGGGGAGTTACGGACATGTAGAAACTTTCGATATGGAAGTTGCGGCTGCGCATGAACTACGGGGCGCAGGCGGTTATTTGGAACCTCACAAATCGACAATGCGTTTATCCGCAAACGTTCATCCCGGAAGCGATAAAAAGAAAAGACTTTCCGGCATTGTTAACAAGGTTGGAAATTGCAAAGACATTGTCAATTGCAATGGTTTTAATATAGACACAATACAAGAAAATGTAAATGGTGCCTATACCATCAACTTCCCTATTGTAACAGGTTCCTTTGACTTCATTCGGAAAATGGAAAATATGCTATGGGGCGTAAATGTGGGCATCGATAACGGCGGAGATGGAAATTTTTTATTCGGATTTAATTCGGAACATTTTGAAATCGGCTTTGCTCTTGGAATTTGGCTACATGCCCGCAATTTTGAGTATTCGGGCACAGAGTATAATTGTGTAAAATATGCATGGACCTCAAAAGAGGAACTCGTTGCTGGTTCTTTTACCAAAAATTCTGACATGGAGTTGCATTTTACATATGGCGGTTTTGCCAGTGCATATATAGATCCTGTATCAATAAGCTATTCTATAAATGTTTATAGGCCACATCCATCGTACGGTGAGGATTGGGACGGAGACAAATTAAATGCCAATTTTGATTATCCTTTAGTGGTAACGCAATATATTATGCTAGGGATGCGAATCAATAAATATCTAGAGTTCCGGTTAGGGGCTGTCAATATGTTCGGCGGTTTTTCTGGATCGTATTGGGCTTTTAACGGGGGTGTTGGATTCTATATCAAATGAGAAAAATGACCATCATTAACGAAATTCAAAAAGAACTTTTTGCAAAGCAAGACTTGAAATTCAAGGAATTTCATAGCAAGCTGATCCCAACAACAGATGAAAAGTCCATCATCGGCGTACGCACTCCGGACTTGCGCTCGATTGCAAAAAAAATTGCAAGTCATCCTGATATAGAAAAATTCCTTTCAATGCTCCCGCATGAGTACTACGACGAAAATCAAGTTCATGCTTTTATTTTATCCTTGATTAAAGATTACGATGATTGTGTATCGCATATTGACGCTTTTTTACCGTTCATCGACAACTGGGCGACTTGCGACCAGATGCGTCCGAAGGTGTTTGCGAAAAAACAATATCGTGAGCGACTATTGAAAGATGTCGAACGTTGGATCAATGCGCCGGTGACCAATGTCTATACGGTTCGTTTCGGCATTGAAACGTTGATGTCGTTCTTTTTAGATGAAAACTTCAATCCAAAATTCTTGAAGTGGGTCTCTAAAATTCGCAGCGAGGAATACTACCTCAACATGATGGTGGCTTGGTTCTTTGCAACAGCTCTAGCCAAGCAGTACGAAGCGACGCTGCCGTTCATTGAAAAACATGTGCTTGCCCCATGGACGCACAACAAGACGATTCAAAAAGCGGTTGAGAGCTATCGCATCACCGATGAACAAAAAACATATTTGAAAACTTTAAAATTATAGTATCTTTTGATTATGGAACAAGATTTAGTACATACCGTCAAGACTGAAAATTTTGAAATGGATTATGCCAAATTTGGTACCGGTTCGCGTCCGCTTGTTTTACTGCCGGGCATGAGCCTTAAGAGCACCATGAGCATCGCATCGTTAGTGGCTGATTCATATAAAATATTCAAGGAAGATTTTACCGTTTATCTATTCGACCGCAAGAAAGATTTCGGCGAGTCGTACCCCATGGACCAAATGGCTATAGACACAGCCGAAGCCATGGACGCTCTGGGCCTTAAGTCTGCTTGTTTCATTGGAATATCGCAAGGCGGCATGATCGCTCAGCTTATCGCAGAACTGTTCCCGCAAAAGGTCGAACGCTTGGTGCTCGGTTGCAGTGCGTCTCGATTGAACGATATGTCCCGTGCGGTGATGACGGAATGGAAACGCTTGGCAGAATCAGGCGATGTCGAAGCACTTTGCTCGAATTTTATAGATAAAGTTTTTTCGGAAAAGACCATCCGCAAGTACAAAAAAACTTTGATGTACATGAACTCGAATGCGACCGAACAGGACATGAAGCGTTTTAGCATCTTGGCCCGGACTTGCCTTGAATTCGAAGCGTACGACGGCCTTTCCAAAATCAAATGCCCGACGTTTGTTCTGGGCGCGGAACTCGACCAAACTTTAGGCGTAATCGCATCAAGGGAAATTGCAGAAACGCTAAAGCAAAATGGAGTCCCGACTGAGCTTTACATTTATGAAAATTATGGCCATGCCGCATACGACGAAGCTCCAGACTATCGTTCAAGAATACTTGAATTTTTGAAGTCTTAAAGTATGCCTTTGATTACGTACATGCAGTTTTTATGCCTAGCTCTTGTCATGATCTTTTTTGCTGCATGTGGTGATAGCTTTGATGCGGATGAGTCTATTAATGAACAATCTTCGTTGTCAAGAGATTATCCCGAATCTTTTAAGCCTGATGATAAGGAGTATCCTTATGCAGGAATTTCACGAATCGTGATTGAGACTGAATATCGGCAACAGATAAAAGATCGCGAAACTGAGATTCCTGCGAAAATGCAAATATGGGGCGATTCGACTAATGAAAGTGAAATATTGAATTTGACTATTCGTGGGCGAGGCAACACAAGCTGGAATGAAATGCCCAAAAAAAGCTATAAGATTGAGTTTGAAAAAAAACAGTCTATGTTTGGCATGCCCAAAGATAAGGATTGGGTTCTTATTGCGAATTATGCAGATAAATCTTTGATGCGGAATTACATTGCATATCGTTTGTCCGGTGCGCTAGAAGCTTATTATGCCCCGCGTTGTGAATTTGCAGAACTGTATTTGAATGGAGAATATCTAGGTGTATATCTGCTTGCGGAGTCCATCAAAATCGCGAAGAATCGGGTGAATATTCCTAAGGATGATAGCTCTTATATTGTAGAATTCGATGCAAAATACAGAAATTATGAGCAGGTCTTTTTTTCAGATGTTATAACGGATGATGGAAAAGGAAGGGCTTTTAGGGTGCATGATCCAAAGGACGCGAATGATAGCGTCTTGAAAACGGTGCTTAAGCATGTTGAAAATTTTGAAAAGTATTTGAAGACTGTTAAAACTACAGGAGTCAACAAATTAGATGATTGGATCGATATTGATGAAAGTATAAAGCATTACTGGGTCCAGGAATTTACAAAAAATCCAGATGGGTATTTTACAACAAGCGTATATTTTTCATGGATTCAGGGCGAAAAAATAAAAATGGGGCCTGTGTGGGATTTTGATTTGGCTTATGGAAATCATTCTTATGAAGATTTTAATTTAACTGAAAAATGGCATGTCCGTAATTATTGGAATTATTATCTGTTCAGGGATTCTTTGTATGAAATAAACACAGTAAAAAAATGGAAAGAGAATCACCATTTGTTTGAATCTGTACTTGATTCAATAGACGATGTTTCTTTAAAACTGAAGTCTGCTGCACGTAATAATTTTAAACGATGGGATATTTTGGGTGTGTCAAAACGTTGGCTCCGCAATTCCTATGAATCGTATGATGAAGCTGTAAATGATTTGAAAAATTGGATAAAAGAAAGAACGAAATGGATTGATTCTCAATTAAATGAGAAATAAATTTGTGACAATTCTTGAACTAACGTTTTTTTAGCAGTTTTCTTTTTAGCTTATTTGCGTTTTCCAATAAAAAATCGTCTTGTAGAATGAATAATAGGCCAATATAAATAATGGCTCCTGAAGAGATTAGTATTGTTGTGCTAATAATCGTGTTCGTTAAATGTTGCTTTAAAAAACAAAGTGAAGCTAACATGACGAGTCCCGCTATTATGTATTTTACTGAATTTTTTAAAATTTTCCAGAAAGAGATTTCTTTGCGGACGATGACTAATTGCGTTATAGTAACAGCGGTTTCTGCTCCGATAGAGGCAAATGCTGCTCCAATAGCTCCATAACTCGGTATGGCTATTAGATTGCATATGAAATTGATTACGGCTCCGACAAGAACGCTTAATGTCAACAAATTCTGCCTTTTGGTTGGTACTAAATATTGGATGCCGGTGACATTGCTGATGGCAATGACTACAATTACAAAAGATAATGTGTTGAGTACTGGGATAACTTTATCAAAGCCGGCCCCGAAGAACCATGGAACAAAATTTGACGAAGTTCCGATAATGCCTAAGCAAAAAGGAATCCCGAGAAAACAAACGAATCTGTAGCTTTGGTACATGTATTGCTGTATTTGCTTTTGTTCGTTTTTCGCAAAAAGAGTTCCTATTCTTGGGATCATGACAACGCCTAAAGCCGTCACAAAAGTGAGTGCAATTTTGGTTATTTTCATGGATTGCTCGTAAAATCCATTTTCGGCGGCATTGTTTGTTAATACGCCTATCATTGTTTTGTCAAGTACCGTGTATATGGAAATGGCTATTGTCGGTATGAACATGGATATGACGACTTTAAAATCTTTGAATGGGTGCAGATCTTTAAATTTAGGCTTTCCGACAAATTTGGGGAGATAAGGCCATAGGCATAAAAAGCCTATAGTCATAGTGATTGTTTGCCCAAATACATAAACTGGCAAGTCGGTTTTATTTTTGACGAATGTGAATATGAATATAAGATTAAGAATACGAACGAGAATGTTGCACTTGACAATTTTACCGAACTCTTCCATGCCCATGAACAACCATGTTATGTTAAGAGCTACTTCAATAATAGATATGGACAGAATGAAATAAATGAACTGATTCTGCTTTTGAAAAAAGACGAATATGCCGTAAACGATTAAACAAATTAATGTCGTTATGATACATCGGACTTCTGTATTCCAAAAGACTTGAGTTCTTTTTTCTTTGTCATCTTGGACATACGAAATTTCTCGTTGGCCATATGTTGACGTACCGAGAGCAGCAAATAAGGTAAAATAAAAAGCAATAGAATTGGTATAGCTATAAATGCCTATGCCTTCTGCGCCTAACACTCGGGATACATAGGGTATCGTAATCAACGGTGTCGCAAATGCTAGGATTTGCTGGAGCAGATTGTAGATATAATTCTTTTTGATGCTTTTCGGAGGCATTTTTATGGGCTTTTAGGAGAGTTGGCTGTCTTTTTGCAGGAATATGTTTTTTACGTCGTTTTGGAAAATTTGGAATTCTCCTTTTATGAATTCGCGGTAGTTATTGAATTTGGGAACTTGCGAAGTGAAATCGTTTAAGCACGTTCGTATTTTCGCGATAATTTGCGTCAACGTCTCTTTCGTTTCGTCAAATTTGAACTCGTCCAAAATGGGGACGTCTTTCGAAAAATATGCGCTTCCGCGTTTTCCTGTGATTACGCAGCATCCACACATGGCCGCTTCTCTTGGAAATCTGTCTTTACCAGGATGATTTCCGAAATCGATATAAACTTTGCTATGAAGTAATGTTTCCTTGACTTGTTCGGTCGTCATTCCCTTTAATGGAATCCATTTTATATCTGGAGCGAGTTCCATTAATTTTTGGGTGATTTTAAAGCCTTTTACTGGATTATAGAGGACTTGATTTTGCCGATCTGTATTGATGTTCAAATTTAAATAGCTGGAATTTAGGTAGTCCGAAAGGTGCATTATATTCGTTATCTCTTTTTTTACTAGAAAATTCTTTGCATATTCGCTTTGATACAGGTGCAAAATGTTGTTGCTTATATAAGGATGTCCTTTAATTTCGCTAAGAATTGTATTGACGATTCGCTTAATGCCGTTGTAGCCAAACGTAGATAGGGATTTAAAAAAACAATGATCCATGTAATAATTGTCAACGCTCATCCACCAGATGCATTTTTGGACATTCTTATACCAATTTAAAAATTCAGGACGTGTTTCAGGAACAACGACGATGTTTTGTGGCTCGTCGATTATTTTCTTTGCATCGGTAAATGAATCAACATAGCATTTGAAAGAATCGTTTATTTTTAAATCTTTGTTATCGATGTCATAGTATGCGATTTCCGCGTGGCCATTAAAATCATTGATTTGCTTTACCAACTGATGTGCCAGTTCTGGCCCACCTGATTTGATGTATGATGGGCATAATACGTAAATGATGGTGTTATTTGTTATACGAAGCATTAGTTTGTTTCTTTAATGAAGTATGTTCTGAGCCAATTGTTGATGTCGTACTGATTTGCAATGGATTCATCAATTTCATGAAAAGGCTTGCTCATGAAATCTTCTATGCCATCTAAACAGGGATTGTTTATGTCAATGATGAATATGTTGTCGGGATGATAAAAATCGTATTCTTTTAAATCTTTACAAGTGGTTAATAATTTTTTCTTGAAGAATAAAGCTTCTAGAGGTCTTAATGTTAAGCCTGTTTGATTGTATTTTGTAGCAACGACGTCAACGATACAACGGCTGCTTGCAGCTTGCCTTATATATTCTTCAAAGGTCACGAATTGCTTTGGCAAATCCTCGTATAGCTGGAAATTGACTTTATATTGCCTTTGCTTTAGATTTTCTTCTAATTGTTTCAATATAACATCGCGCCCTTTTGTTTTTCCAAGGAAGAAAAAATCGCTATTGATTGTGGATTGTGTAATGTTCCAATTTTTCCTATAGACTTGCGTTGTTAAATACATGTTGTATTTTTTTGCATCAAATGGATTCATCGTAAAAAAACGAATGCCGATTTTTTTTGCCTTGTTTATGAAAAATATTTTTCTGCTTAGGTGACTGCTTTCTTCTACGGGCCCCCACGAAAAGCAATATTTCGATTTGGCTTTAAATAATTTGCTTATGATGTACCAATGTTTGGTGTAGTCGGAACTCCAGAATAAAAAGGAATGATTGGTGTTTTTGCAAAGATCTCGAATTTCGTTATATTTTTTTTTATTCGTCATGCATAACAATGCTAATGAATGCATTTTGAAAAAAAGAAAAAACATTGAAAGAATTCTTACTAAAATATTTCTGTTGTCTTCAATTACTATGAATTTGACGTTTGGCAAGTTACATCCGTCGCGGATTACATTTAACATTGGCGAAAAAGGAAATGTAAAAACAATTAATTCTTCCGGCATGTTTCTATCTCCTTTTTATTTCTTCTAAAAAATGATTCCATTTGTCAAATATCGGCTGGGCTTTGAACTCTTTTAATTTTTCTTTGCCGTTCAAAATGAATTCTTCTGATATTTTTTCGAATTCTATGAGTTGGTCCATTTTTTCGGCAATGGCGGAAGCGTTACCGACGGGAACGATGAATCCGTTTTTCCCGTCATTGATGAGGACGCGGGCGCCTCCCGGGCTACAGTCTGTGGATACTACAGGAACTTCCATTGCAAATGCTTCCATTATGACGTTTGGAATGCCTTCGTAGTCCGACGTTAGAACTAGCATTTTTGTATTTCCAATTTTATTGGCGACATCGACTACATCTCCATGGAATATAACGTTGCTTTCGATATTAAGCGTCTGTGCTAGCGAACGGATTTTTTCAAAATCTGGCCCACTTCCGTAAAAAGACAAAGTATAATCGGGATGCTTTTGTAAAAAAATCTTGAAGGCTTTTAACATGACATCTTGACGTTTTTGCACGATCATCATTCTTGCGATATGCACGATTTCTTTTTTTCTATTTGCGAATGAAATGGGCGCAAGATTTTGAATTTTTTTGTCGAACGGGTTGTGAATAACGACGCTTCGAGAACTTAAGCGTTTATAATATTTTTGTACGGCTTCTGTTTGGAATACGCCTCCATTAGAAAAATTACATATGAAAGCAGAAATTTTTAGAAGAAAAGAAGTCTCTGTATAGGGGTCGCTTCTTTCGCTGAAAATTGTTTTTAATGGCAAACCTAAAGCTGCAAGCACTGTGAAACAGCCTGCATTGCATCGCCAGGATATTGCAATATCTGGCTTTATTTTTTTCATTTGCTTACGAATGTTCGGGACGGAGAAAAGGTATTCTTTTAATTTGGTGCTAGGAACTGGGTCTTGGGCGATATATGTTACGGTCGGATGTAAATAATGTTTGCAATCGCCGCCGAAGTACGAATAAATATAGATATCATGACCTTTTTGCAACAATGCGTTTGCAGTCAATGCAAGTTGCTTGCCTGCACCACCAATAATCATGTCACGAATAACAAAAAGAATTTTCATTTTACGAGGTTGTTTTGTTGTCGATGGTATTAGATTGCATACAGCAAATGATAACGAGTTCTAACCAGAAAATAGAGAACGATAAATATCCTACAGAGGTGCACATGCCAAATAGAATTACCCAAAGGCTCAATTGCATTTTTATTTTTCTTCTTTTTAAATATTTTATGATAAAGAATAGCCAGCCTATAAACAAGGCGCACCCTAAAATACCGATTTGTCCTAAAAGCGTTAATGCAAGTCCCGAGCCGTTTGATGCTCCTAATCCAATACCGCAGCCGCTCGTTTCTTTAAAAATTTTTAAACCAGACATCATGATTTGGGTTCTGACTTCGGCTGATTCGGAACTTGTTTTATAAATGGTCATGTCGTAAACGACGTCCAGCAAATTTAGTTGAAGTGCGGTCCAGTAAAGGATTGCTCCCATTACGATTAATGTGATGATGAATTTTACGTTACGTTTTGTTATGAGGTAAATCAAGAATCCAAAGAGTATGCCGAAAAAACCTGTCGAGGCTACGGTGAGCAGCAAACAGATGAGAATAACTGTTAGAATAATGGCCTTGTTCTTTATTTTTAAATAAAAAACATTCCACCAAAAAACGGCCAAAAACAACCCGCAAATGGAGGCTTCGATAAATAGAGAGGTAAATCTCAGTTTTCCGCCTACGGATTGAGATAAGTTGCCAAGATCATAAGAGGTGTTGTTGAAGAAGAATGTTTCGGGGAACCATCCTCCAAAATTATCGGCAATATATTTCCATATCCCGATAACGACGATGAATATGATGGATCTTTTTGTCAGGTTCCTTGAAAAGTTTTTCTTTAAGTAATTTTTGTGTTTTATGATGGAAATAAGTCCACCCATGTTTAGCATAAGGTAAATCCATTGAATGCATTGTTTCATTGAAAAATGATACGGCACCATTCCTTTGGCAATTGCGGTTTCCATGCCGCCTTGCTCATAAACCATGACATTCCCTTCAAAGAAGTATTTTGCAAAAAAGGATTGTATGATGATAAACGCAATGAAAATGAACGACATTGTTTGTATATTCTTCACATCTTGCGGAACTTCTTTCTTGAGGTGGAGTCCCTTGATGATGAGAAGTATCGGAGCAATGAGATAAGGCATGAATCCCGTGTTGCCGATAGAAAATACAGCTGTTGTTTGAAACAGGTAGGAAAAAGCAAAAAGTGCTGCGACTGCTTGGTATGACCGGCAAAAAGCAATGATTGCGCAGACGATGTAAATGATGCCGAAAGGTGTTATTGCAAGGGCGCTCATTTCTGCATTCCTTCGATAATGTTATTGAATACTTTATTTGCGCTTTGATTCCAAGAAAATCGGCTGATGTTGCGTATGCCCGATTCTATTAATTGGTTTCTGTGTTCTGTGTTTTTTACGAGGTTGTAAATTGCTTGAATCCAATCATCGATGTTGTGCGGATGGACTAAGTCCGCAGAATTGGCGAGAACCTCCGGCATGGATGCCGCATTGGAGGCTATCACGGGGCAGTGGCATGCTTGTGCTTCTAGGACGGGAATACCGAATCCCTCGTACAGAGACGGAAACAGGAATGCGATGGCGTTCGAGTAAAGCTCTACGAGTTCGGCATCGCTTACGCGCCCAAGCAACTTTATTTTGGGGTTGCTTGTTAATGTATCCAAGTTTATGCTTGAAAAACTTCCACTTTTCAAATCGCCTACAATAAAAAGCTTGAGGTTGCCCATTTCTTTGGAAACACCTTCGAAAGCTTTCACGATCATCTCGAAATTCTTGCTTTCCTTTACCGATGAAACTGCAAGCAAGTAATTTTCTTTGGTTAATTTTTCGTTTGACTGTGGATGGAAACTGTCGTTGACAGCGTTGTGAACAACAGTGATTTTTTCATCTAAAAGATGATAATAGTTGCAAATTTCTTTCTTTGAAAATTCGCTGACTGTAAAAACATGCTTGCTTGATTTAAGTACTCGTGGGATGATGGCTTGATAAAACAAGCGAAAAGCTATCGAGTAGGTCTTTGGAAAACGGATGTATGTGATATCGTGCAGTGTAGAGATTTTGTTGCTGTAAAAAACGGGTGCAGTGTTACAAAAATTTAAAAGGAGTGGGCTTCCTTTTTTCTTGAGATGCTGGGGCAAGTCGAACTGTTCCCACAAATGCCCAGTATGTGAGCCAATGATTTCTACGTCGAACTCATTGGCTTCCGCTTCTTGTAAAATGTTATGCGGTGCGAAAAATTTAATTTCGTTTTTATTGCAAAGTAATTGTAACCCTCTTGATATTTCAAGGGCGAATCGCTGGACTCCGGTGATGGGCTGTGTAAGAAACCTTGCGTTTACTGCAATCATAGCTATTCTGCCATCACGGTTGCCAGGTTGCTTTTAAATTGATTGAAAAGGAATTTTTCCATGATTCGCAAATAAGCTTTGGGACCGTAATAATTTTTCTTGTCCGTACTTGATAGTTCTTTAATGGCGTTTGCAAATGCTACCGTATCTCGATTGGGGACTTCCAATCCCGTTTCTCCGTTTAGAGATACGTAGTTTACGCCGCTTCCGGGAATTGTGTATGTGACGGTTGGGAGACCGAAATACATGGCTTCTGCAAGCGCGATTCCAAATGCTTCGTTTTTTGTGATGGAGGAAAAACAGAAAATGTCTGCCGCAATGTAATAGGCTTTTAGTTCGTCATCTGTTAATTTTCCGAGAAACTTTACGGAGGGGCAATTTTTGCTTTGCCGTTGCAATGCTTTTTTCTGTTCCCCGTCACCGATGATATAGAAAATGTAATGATTGTCGAGTTTTTGGGCCGATTTAATTAAATAGTTGAACCCTTTATAGGGGACCAGACGACCGACGGACAGGCAAATGGTCTTGCCCATATTTTCTTGTTTGATTTTTTCTGCAATTTCTTTTGCTTTGGATGTTTGCGTCAAACGGGTTTCGTCTATGCAATTAGGGATGATGACGCATTTAGACTTGAATTTGGATAAGTACTTGCTTCCATCGATATAGTTTGGGCTTGTGGCTATGATCTTGTCGGCTCGCTTCAGCAAAGCCATGTTCTGGAAATGGAAAATCTTACCTAGGATTTTTTGGCGGATGATATCCAGATGCCAATAAAGGATGAGCTTGGTTTCTTTAGGAATGTTCCGCAGCAGAATGCTTGCGAAAAAAGGATTCGGATAATGAAATATGATATAATCGGGCTTGAAATATACTAGCAAGTCCTTAAATCTCCAATTCATTTCCAAAGAGATGGACTGGGAGAAAATTTTGCATTGGCATTTACACCGAATAACTTCGACGTTGTCAATTATCGTCGGATTTTCGTTTTTTTCGTGACCGAAACAAAGAACCTTTTGCTCAAATTTTCCCTGTAATGCGCGCACAACATCTCTTGCGACTTGTTCTATGCCTCCGATAAAGGGATAGTAGTATTTTGATATATGCAGTACTTTTTTCACGTGTGAAATTCCGATAGTCAAACCTCTTCAAAACGCAAACCTTGAAATGAATGATTTGCGCTTTCTCCTAATCCTAACACCCCCTACTATAATATAGTATTACTTGTATTGTAAAAAATTCAATTATTGTTGATTTTTTTCTATTAAATTGTTGTTGTGTTCTTTTTTTGTTCCCAAATTTTGCAAAAAAATGCCGCATTCGGGGAGAATGCGACATATACAGTTTCTAGTAAAAGAAGCCTTATTTTTTGTGAATAAAGTCCTACACTATTAGGCTTCGGTTTTGTAATACTTGGCGTACCATTCTGCGAATTTCCTTAACCCTTCGCGGAGCGGCGTGGCGGGCTTAAAACCGAAATCCTGTTCCAATGCGGTCGTGTCGGCGTAGGTCACTGGCACGTCGCCGGGCTGCATCGGCACGAGCTCCTTGTGGGCTTCGAAGTCGTAGTCGGCAGGGAGCACATGCGCACGGACGAGCTCTTCTTGCAGAATCGTCACGAAGTCGAGCAAGTTTTCCGGGTGGTTGTTGCCGATGTTATAGACTTTGTAAGGCGGCAACGGGAGTCCGTCTTCGCCGTTTTTCTTTTCGGGGGCGTGCTGCATCACACGGACAACGCCTTCGACGATATCATCGACGTAGGTGAAGTCGCGCTTGCACTTGCCGAAATTGAAAATCTGGATGGTCTTGCCGGCTTTAAGCTTGTTTGTAAAGCCGAAGTAGGCCATGTCCGGGCGGCCCGCAGGACCATACACGGTAAAGAAGCGAAGCCCCGTGCTCGGGATGTTGTAGAGTTTGCTGTAAGCGTGAGCCATGAGCTCGTTACTCTTTTTGGTGGCGGCGTACAGCGAAACCGGATTATCGACCTTGTCGTCGGTGGAATACGGAATTTTCTTGTTGCTGCCATACACGCTGGAGGAACTTGCATACACGAGATGCTCGACTTCAAAATGCCTGCATGCTTCGAGAATGTTGTAGAAGCCGATGAGGTTACTCTGAATGTAGGCATCCGGGTTCGTGATGGAATAGCGAACGCCAGCTTGGGCCGCGAGGTTCACGACCACCGCGAAATGATACTTCTCGAACAAATTGTCAATTTCCACTTTGTCCGCGAGGTTCGCTTTGACGAAAGTCCATTTTTTGCCAGTCGAGGTTGCGAGTGCTTCGATTTCTTTGAGGCGTTCGTACTTGATGTTCACGTCGTAGTAGTCGGTGATGGAATCAAGCCCGACGAGTTCTGCGCAGTTGTAATCGCTCAGCAACTTCTTGCAGAGATTGCAACCGATAAAGCCTGCGGCCCCCGTGACGAGAACGGCTTTCCCGTTGAGATTAACGTTTTGGTCCAGCATGATTTTTCCTTAGCGTCGAAACCTTAGCAACCGATAGCGCTGTATTCAAAACCTGCTTCGGCGAGTTCCTTCGCGTCGTAGATGTTGCGGCCATCGATGATGAGGGCATTCTTCATGGACTTCTTCATCACGCCGAAGCTCGGCATGCGGAACTGCTTCCATTCGGTCACGAGCAGCAAGGCGTCGGCATCGAGCAATGCTTCGTACATGTCTTTGCAGTAGGTGACGATGTCGCCCACGCGGCGCTTGCATTCGTTCATGGCGACCGGGTCAAATACGCGGACCGTAGCACCGGCCTTCGTGAGCTTGTCGATAAGCACGAGGGCGGTCGCTTCGCGCATGTCGTCGGTTTCCGGCTTGAACGCGAGACCCCACATGGCAATCGTCTTGCCCTTGAGGTTAGCTTCGCCGCCAAAGCGCTTCGCGAGCTTGTTGAAAAGAACTGTTTTCTGGTATTCGTTCACGTCTTCGACTGCCTTGAGAACGCCCATCTTGTAGCCGTTCTTTTCGGCGGTCTTGATGAGGGCCTTCACGTCTTTCGGGAAGCAGCTTCCACCGTAGCCGCAGCCCGGATAGAGGAATTTGCTACCGATACGGGTGTCGCTACCGATGCCCTTGCGGACCATGTTCACGTCTGCGCCCACGAGTTCGCAGAGGTTCGCGATGTCGTTCATGAAGCTGATGCGGGTCGCGAGCATGGAGTTCGCAGCGTACTTGATCATTTCGGCGCTCGGGATGTCCGTGAAAATCACGCGGAAGTTATTGAGCATCATCGGGCGGTAGAGGCGGGTCATGAGTTCCTTCGCCTGTTCGCTTTCGACACCCACGACAACGCGGTCCGGCTTCATGAAGTCCGTGATAGCGGAACCTTCCTTGAGGAATTCCGGGTTGCTGGCCACGTCAAACGGAACGTTCACGCCACGCTTGTCGAGTTCTTCCTGGATGGCGGCCTTGACCTTCTTGGCTGTGCCGACCGGAACCGTCGATTTCGTCACGAGAACAGTGTATTTCTTGATGTTTTGGCCGAACGTGCGTGCCACGGCGAGCACATACTGCAAGTCTGCGGAACCATCTTCGTCTGGAGGCGTGCCCACGGCGCTGAAAACCATTTCCACATCGTCAAGGATGCTAGCGAGGTCCGTCGTAAATTTCAAGCGGCCTTCACGCTGGTTCCTAAGAACCATTTCGTCGAGACCCGGTTCATATATGGGAATTTCACCTTTCTGGAGCGATTCGATCTTAGCTTGGTTCACATCAACGCAAGTGACGTTTACGCCCATTTCGGCAAAGCATGTGCCACTTACGAGACCCACATAACCCGTTCCAACAATTGCAATATTCATAAAGAAATCCTTGATGAAATGTCTGTTTTGTTAAATCGACGAAAAATGTAATAAAATGATAAAAAGGTGGCTTGCAGTTGGACTGTAAATGTTGGGTATTCGTTGTTGGTCGTTAGTCGTTGGTCATTAGTTGATTGTTATCACAAAAAACGCTGCCCCAAATGATGAGGCAGCGGTTGATGGTTGAACGAATTTACTTTATTAGTTTTCGCCGTTGCGCATTTCGGTTTGCTCGCGGTCCATCGTGTAAGTCAAGTATTCCCTGAAGTCACGATTGATATCGACTCCTTCAAAATCGATACCGTTGTTTTCCAACACGAATATGGCACTCGGGTTGTCGATCCAAGCTTCAATACCGATGCTGTCGAGCACTAATGATTTGTCACCAGGCCCTTTGGCAACATATTCAACTTTGGATTTTTCGACCCAGCCTTTTCCGCAATTGCCTTTGACGAAAACTTTTGTGTCGGTTTCGCTGAGAATCGTAAGTTCGTCGTTGAAGTTAGCCGTGCAGACTACAGAGCCACCATCTTTATGAGATGTGACATCGAGGTCGCCCCGTTTTGATTTAACGACTTTTGCTGCGAATGATGAGGTGACCATAACCGCAAGCGTTACGGCCATCATTATCTTGATGGTTTTCATGATTGCCTCCTGTTACTTGATTTTTAGAGACGAACAACTGTCTCTATTGCTTAAATTACAAAGTAAAGTTTACACAGAGTAGTAATTGTATAATTTAGTTTAGAATAAAAATTAATTTGTAATAAAATAGCTGCCTAGAGTGGGCAGCATCTAATTAGGGGAACGATTTGTTCCCGCTATCTTTTGAGTTAAACTACAAAATGAAAATTGCGCAGACAAGTGCCGCGCGAAAAAATTTGGAATACATGGGGGAGGCTGCGTTCACCTAGATTGTTGGCTTATTCTTGCGTGGAGATATTGCAATGAATATAAGTACGCTGGCAAGTAACAAGAACGGATAGAACATATAGGGGATGAGGTTAAACGCGCTGATGTTTGCGTTCGGGATTGCCGTCGAAATAGCCGCAAGTGCTACGAGCATCTGGGCACCATATGGCAAAATGCCCTGCACTACGCAACTGAAAATATCCAAGAGCGAAGCTGTCTTTTTCGGCGAGATTCTGTATTCGTCGCCCATCTGCTTTGCAATCGGGCCTGCCATCACGATAGCGACCGTGTTGTTTGCTGTTGCAATGTCAAGTGCGCTCACCAAGAGGCCGACGCCCACTTGACCGCTGCGGTGTCCCTTGAACACTTTATGGATAAAGTCTAACAGAGCCGCAAAACCGCCGTGAATGCGGATGAGCCCGCACAAGGCGCTCACCAAGACTGCCACGAGAATTGTTTCGTACATTCCCGAAATGCCGTTCCCGATATTCTGCAAAAGGCCTACCATATCAAGCGTGCCGGACCCCACCATAATGATGGATGCCGCAACAATGCCGATGAGCAACACCGCAAAAACGTTGATACCCGTGAGCGCGAGCGCCAGCACAAGAACATACGGAATAAGTTGTACGAGATTGTAGGAATTTTCGGCAACCGTATTAGCCTTAGTTGCAAAAGAAATTGCCGTGATAATGATAATCGCAAGAAGTGCCGCTGGAGCTGCCACTAGGAAGTTCACGCGGAACTTGTCCTTCATCTTGCAACCCTGCGTCGATGTAGCCGCAATCGTCGTATCCGAAATAAAGCTCAAGTTGTCGCCAAACATCGCGCCGCCAATCACCGTCGCTACGCAGAACGGGACGCCAAAGCCCGCCATCTGAGCGACCTCGACAGCAATCGGTGAGACCACCGCAATTGTGCCCACGGACGTACCCATCGCCGTAGAGACGAACGCCGCAACAACGAACAGCACCACCACCGCGAATTGCGCCGGAATGAAATTCAAGAGCAAGTATGCCGCCGCCGAAGCGCTTGAACGCCCGAGAATCCCCGCGAAAATGCCTGCACAAAGGAAAATCAGAATCATCAAGAAAATGTTGCGGTCGCCAAGCGCCCCCGCCATCACGTTCATCTTGTGGTCGAAATTCAGTTTGCGGTTCTGCACGCACGCCACGAAAATTGCCACCAGGAACGCCGCGACAATCGGGATGTTGTAAAATCCCATCGGGATCTTGAGGACGTATTCAAACGTGATGCCGAGCCCCAGATAAAGCACCAGGAACACGGCGATGGGCAAAAGGGCAATCGGGTTGCCCTTGATCTTTTCTTGTGAGTTTTCGTTCTGCATGTAGGATAAGATAGAAAAGTTACTTGCCGCTTTTGGTCAAGGCAATTTCAGCATTGCTATCTTCGTCACGCGATGGTACCAACTTTGGTCAGCACTTTGCAAGACATGCATCAAAAGGGACCCGTAACAATTCATTTTTTAGCCATATAGCCTCCATTAGTCGCAATTTGCGACCGGTTGATTATTTCCCATTTTAGGTTGTGGCTATTTCGGCATTTGTTGATTCCCTCGCTTTTTCAACTTCAATTTGTTTATCACCTTCGACACCTCTAGCACCACATCTGTGTATTTAGTTTTTTTAGTGTCAAAGCAAAGCGTTTTATCAAAATCGGTAAATTTGATACAGGTGCCAGTACTCCAATAATAACTCACATTTTCGTATGTATTGCTAATTTCTTCAAAAAAATCTACAACCTTTTGCGCATTATTTTTTTCTTTTTGCAACGGTGTGAAAATCCGCTCCAATTTATCGTACAATTTTTGTTCATCTTCATTGAAGCCGCTTTCGCCATCAGCATATTGGCCCCAGTAATACATCCATATGGTGAGTAAAACTCAATTCCAGAAATTCGGAGAAATCCAAATCGTTCGCCATTGGCGAACGATTTATATCAAGAAGTTCAAAAATCGGTATTTTTGCCGATTTTTCGCTATTTTCGGCATTTTCCAATTCGCCAGCCGTCGGCTGACGATTTAAAACGGGGAGCCATTGCTCAAAGAAAATTCTCATTTTTTTGATGTTTGATGCCGAGAAGCCTCGCAATCCAGGCATTTCTCGCCTAAGTTGGGCACTGATTGTATCAATCGCCCCTGTTCCCCAGGTTCCCTTGCGGGAATTCTCGGAAACGAACTTGCCTACCGCATAATACAGCGAAAGCATCTGCTTGTTGGCGGCCCGAGCCGCCTCCAACTGACTTTCGAGAATTGCGGACTTAATCTGCTGAACAGCTTCATTATAAAAAGGGCTTATTTTTTCCATTATAACCTCCTAGCCATTTTTTAGACGCATGGAAAATTTTCCAAATGCGTTAAAAACGGTTTTAATTGCGTCCACACTGCGGACACAATCTTCGTTTGTTGATGTTTGATTTGGGATGCTCTTGCGATGCTGTTGGCGAGGGTATTCCTCGGCGTTACTTGGCATGGCTTTCGCCACACACTCGAGCAGGCTGTTTCTCCTGCCAGCGCAACGACCGTTCGGCTTTATGCCTCACTCTCGCATCCGCCCTTGATTAAGATCAAGGGCTTGATGCTCACACAACATCACCCACAAGAAAGTGGATGCGCCCCATCGCGGATGCACGTACGGGCCAAAGGCCTATGCCGACGGTCACGGGGATTGTCGTAATACAAGATTAAATATATAAAGGGGTCAGAGGAAAGTCAACACCGTCTCTCGTCACCCACATCTGGACTCGATTTGGACAGCGATTGGGTGGCCGACAGCTTGCAGAGAGGCGCATTGACCGATGTAATCAGTGAGTATAAATTGTACACGAGAAACCATCCAAATAGAATAATTTTCAATATGGAGGAAATATGTCCGGCGGAGCTTTTAAATACCGCGAAATGTACATCGAGGAAATCGCAGAGTGCATCAGAAACATATACGTAAAACAGAAAGACAAAAAGTGGGTTGCATGGGCACGGAACGAAGACACTTACTTTACCCCGCACACAAAAGAAGTCCTAACCGTGTACAAGAAAGCCTATAAGACCCTGCGTGTAGCGCATATCTACGCAATGGCTGTTGACTACCTAGAGGCTGGTGACTACAGCGACGAGGACTTTTTATCGAAAGTCAACACGCAACTTGAAAATTTGGATAAAGAATTGAAATCTGGGCTGGAAAACATTGATGAAAGCGAAATCAGCCATGATGGATATGAGCTGCCAAGAATATATTGGGAAAAAGCGGATTAAGCATGGGCGTTCCCCGGCTCCCGCCGGGTCGGGCTATATTTTAACGCGCTCCGGTCGGCCCTGACGGCCCACCCGCAGCACTGTTAAAACGGAGCCGCGCCAGCGCGTCTCCGCCCTGTAATGACCGTTCGGCTTACGCCTCACTCTCGCCAATACGACTCGTTAATACGAGTCGTGTTTGGCTCACAGGGTCACTATCCCTAACGCGAATGCAGGGCGAGTCAGTCTTCTTTGCACGGAAGGTAATAGTATTCGTCTAATGGCGACTTCTGAATTCCAATTCGTTCTAAATTGCAATCACCAAGAACAGCTCCAGTCAATTTCCTTCCGTTGATGGTTCCCGGCAATTTATACTTTTCGCCAATCTTTTTCAATTCAAATACATCGCGTCTTATGGAATATGCGAACAAACGCTCGTTGAATTCTTCAATTTCATCGTTCGCAAAAGTCGCCTCAGGCAAGTTGACCTCGCCTATTGGGAAAATTTCCTTAGGAGTGATATGGAAATATTCGCAATCCGAGTTTATCTCATCAAACACTTCCTCGTCCAAACACTTGAACGTATCTTCTGGTGCGCGAAGATCCCTTTCCAAGGCTAAAATCAAGCATCTCATGTCATCGGGCTTGAATATTTTCCCGAGAAGTGTTCTAAAATGTTTATCGACAAATTGTTTCTCGGTCAAACCATTACTAGGCCATACCGCCCAAAATACGTATTTCTCGTTTAGCAATTCCAGAAAATTCTCGCGGAACTTTTTGCGGGCGTCTCGTTTGAATTCTTCGCGCAATGAGGAACGCTTTGATGTGTAAGCCTTCAGCACATACAAGAAGTTCACATTGTACACTTGCAACAAAAGCGTGTCACGGTCAAAAAGGCGGTTTTCAAAGTGACGGTTGCGCAGGTCCCAAAGAGATTGCCTGTCGTTTGAACCGATTACATTGCCATCATCATCGACAAGTTGATAGTTCTTTGAATCTTTCTCGTTTTTTATCAACTCTTCCGAAGTATTATTTCTGAAATATGGTTCACGGAACTGCGGCGACTCCTTGTCGATTCCATTTTCGCCTTTCGGCAGATATCCGCGAATAAAGAAGTTTGGCGTTACGGAGTAACCTTCAGTTAGTTCGTCGCGATAACGCAAGCCTTTGAAATTCGTACCATCTTCCAACAACTCGCCGATGTTGTACTGAATGATGTTCTTCGCATAGGTAAACTGCTTATATATGGAAGAACCCTCAATTTTTTTGCCTTCGCTATAATACTTGCTATCACCAATGAACCAGATTTTCTGTTCTTCATCAGCAAATATGAGCTGGCGGTCTTTGTATAAATGATCGATGATTTTGCCGTCTTTCTGGTCCTTCAAATATTTCATGCCATTGGGCAAATCATCCCCAACCAGTTTGTCAATCATCGCCTCGAACACGTTGTTGTACTTGCTCGTGAGCAGGTATTCGCTGCTGTAATCGCTTGCGCTGAAGTTGCCGCCCCATTCGAAGAACGCCTTCACGATGTTATAGAGTTTCAGGAACTTGTCGGCAAAATACTTGTGCTTTATGCGGCGCAGTTCCACGAGGCCGCGGTGACCCAGCAAGCGACGGAATTCGTTCACGCGCATGGGGACGTAGAATTCCGAATGCGGCATCTTGAAGCCGAAAGTCTCTTCGATGTAGTGCATCGCCGAAAAGTACAGCACCAGCAGGCGGTCGTCCAGGTCGAAAACTTTCTTCTTGTTTTCGAGTTCCATGTAGATGGGCGCGTCACCTTGCATAAAGGGCTGCGTATGCGCCACCGTGCGACGCCAGTCGATGCGGTTGTTGCCGCTGTGCTTGTTCTTGGCCGTGAACACAAACAGATTCTTGTTTTCGGCGTAGAACAGCTTCATCGCATTCATCACGTCGATGAGAGTCGGGGCAGCGGCATCGCTACCGAAACGGTGGACGTTCGGAGATTCTATAGCTCTGTCATTCGGATGCAGTTTCTGGTATTGCGCAATCGAGGAGCAGACCCACATCGAAAGATTTGCGAGGAAATCCTTGGGCGCATTCTCCAAATCGCAATCTGGCGAAACAGGCAGCCCGAACGCCTTGCCGCCCTCTTCCAAGAACACCTTGGGCAGCACAAAAACGATTTTATCGTCAGAGTTCTTCGCGGAGCCTTTTGCGGACTTGTTATAAAGATACCCTACGCCGTCCAGCACGAAATCGCCGGACTTGCTTTTTGTAACAAAACCCTTCGGCAAGACCCAATTACCGCCCTTCTTTTCTAGCGGAAGGACATCTTGCAGGAATTTTTCGCTATAGGCAAACTGTTCGAACAGGAAAATCATGCCTGTCAACTCTAGAAAATCAAGCTTTCATAGCTGCGGAGTAAACGGCCATTTCTTCGTGTACGGACTGGATGCTGCCATCAAGATAGGGAATACCCATATCCCCGTACAAGTTAATTAGCGTTTCTTTCGATATGCCAAGTAGTTCTGCCGCGCGACCATGGGAGATTGTCAAATCTTGTATGTAGGGCAAAAGGATCAACGCATTACGAAGTAATTCGCTGCGGCAGCCATTTGCCTCAACGAACGATTCCATCTCTTTGGGAACCTCAAATGCCAATGTGCCCATAGTCATCTTGAACTCCTATATCACCAATATAATATACAAAAAACGCAAAAACAAGTCACATATCAAGAATTATCCTTGCTGAGCCCCGTCTTTGTATTCAATGTCAAGATTCGCCAGCATTTTCTTTAGGATTTCAACAAAGTCACTGTTGAAAAGACGCTGGAATGTGACATCGGGGCCCTTTTCGGGATATGCAAAATGGAACACCAGCTTTGAATCAAGTTCATCCTTATAGACGGAATCCCACAGATAGAACAGGACTTTGGAACGGAATTCATCAAGCGTAATGTAATCTTTGTTCTTGGGCTTGATGAAAAATTCGCCCATCTGTTTGTCTTCGCTCTGCGTCACCTTGTAAATGTCTGCATTGACCTTCTTTAAGAAATCAAGCCATTTGAAGTTGAAACCGGTATCGCCGACGATAAAATCAGCTTCGGCTTTTTCATAATTGATGGGCACATATTCCCAGTCAAAGCGGCGCTTGAATGCACTGTCCATGGGGAACAGCGACTGGTCGCTGGTGTTCATGGTTGCGAGAATGTTCAGGTTCGGCGGGAGCTTGAGCTTGCCATCGCCGACCTTTTCTTCGTATGTCGGCCAAACAGATTTCAACCCGTTATCATTTGTCTTGAGCCATTCCGCAAAATCGCAATCGGCATCTATAGAATATTGCGAGAAACCATCTGCATCGCGGTCAAGTAACTGGAAAATATCGCCGAAAATCTGGGCACAGTTTCCGCGGTTAATTTCTTCGATAACGAGATAGACTTGAATATCTTTCCCGCTGTCATTCCCGTGTCCTTCACTGTCATTCCCGCGAAAGCGGGAATCTCCTTTAGCCTCGAAATAAAGATTCCAAGCAGCCGCGTAAGCCTTTGCGAAAACCTGCGGAACAAAGGAATAAGTGATTTTTTCATCTACATCCGATAATTGTAATCGAGCTTTTACTGCTGCAGACAGGTATGCGCTTTTATATTGGTCAGGTCCTATTTCAGAAAGTCGAACAATTTCATTCATGTTCTTTTCTTTCAAGGATTTGGCATATTGTAATCCGAATAATGTAATAGCCGTCGTTTTATCAATTTCTCCATCACCATTATTAGGAAAGGCTTCTGCTAGTTTCTTCGCAAGCTGTTCCTTAGATAACAATCCGTTGTCAAAATTTTGAACTTTTTTAGGTTTGTAGGCACCTACAAACTGTGCGTAATCGTAATCAGGGTGGAACGTGGTGCGGAACACCTGTTGATTTTTAACAATCTCATTAACTTTGAAAGACTTGCCAGTGCCAGGAGCGCCGAAGAAAATTTTTTGTTTTGTCATATAAACCTCAACTTCTACTGGTGGTGGTTCTGGCGGAGGATTACTATTTCCTTTATAAACTTTATCATAGTACTCTTGATAAACATCAAGCATGTTCTTCAAGTCTTCTTGAAGAATCTCCTCAGATGGAATATTTTGTTTTGAATACTTCTTATAAAAAATTGTTCCCTTCTGGTATTTTTTCCCAAGATCGGTTATATCGTTTCCAAGATTGATATTTTCATCTGATAAAAAACTGTGCTTGTTAAGTTGTGCTGATATACGATCTGCGTTATTACGAAGTGCTTTAATAGTTTCTTTCGTGGTCGAATCTTTTCCCGCTTCTGTAACACCCTGATTGAGTGTCAAATACAATGAATTCCCATCTGAAGATAGCAGATAAACAATATACACGCCGTTTTGAGCGCTTAAGGTGATATCTTTTCTGAAAATTGCCAACCAGGGAAC
The DNA here is from genome assembly GCF_017545445.1 of Fibrobacter sp. GTDB lineage: Bacteria > Fibrobacterota > Fibrobacteria > Fibrobacterales > Fibrobacteraceae > Fibrobacter. The sequence continues at coordinate 98,026 of NZ_JAFWOM010000067.1, read as the reverse complement.
TTTCGCCCAATTCCCTTGACCAACACTTCCTTCAACTTTATAATCTTCTTTGTTTACTAAACCTGTTTCATAAATTTTGTCACAGGCAGAGACGCATATAGATTTATAAACTTCAGCACCCTTTCCAAAAGGGACATTTTTCTTTTGGATATAATCGTTTAAAAAATAATTCAAGATTTCCGTTAATTGCTGTGCCATAATTTTACCCCTCGATTTCCATCAATACAATCGGAGCTTTCTCACCCATACTTGGCAAAGCCCCTAAAGTGTTGAAGTCAATAAATTCTGCGGCTTCTTCGTAATCCATGCCATCAGACAGCATCAGCGAGCGAACCATTTTTTCGTATGCATAAATGACACGGCCATCTTCGCTAACGCCAACAACGGCATCTACAAAATCAGGCTTTTCAAGAACTACGCTATCCTCATAGCCGTGCTCGCAAAGATATTCCTTGAGAGAATCAAGCGTGAGCGGAGGAAAATCGGCATTCTCGATTTGCTTGACAAAATCACTCGGACTTAATTCGAAGAAATTGGCGAGTTTTTCAATAATTTCGAGAGAAACATTACGGCGGCCGTTTTCAATGTCGCTCATATAGCGACGGCCCACACCTGTTTCAAGAGCAAGTTTTTCCTGCGAAACACCTTTCTGCGAACGCAGAGCGCGAATCGCTTTGCCAATATTATTTTGAAGAGACATAAAAAATTCATTTAAACAGTTCTCTTCAAACATATAAATAGTGCAGTTTTTAACCACGCCATATAGTGCACATTATTAAAAATTCATTCAATATTGCATCAGATAAGTTGTCCAAAGATCAGACAAGAAAAAAAAGAATTCATGTCGGAACCCACGAATATCTGAAATCACCGGGATTGGACCTGATTTAAAAGCACATGTTTGGCCGTCTGCATAATGTTTTTTGAACACGCCAAGATTGTGTTCTATATGGCGTGGCGTTTTTTCTTGTGGATTATACGTTTCAAAAAGAAAGTTGTACAAAAGACAACCAAAAGGCAATGATCATGACATTTAACACATTTGAACAGCAATTTGTTCCTTTCTGTGAAACTCCTGGAATTAAAAGCGGCAAGGCGAAATCGTATTATAAAGCAATTAAATATTTAGCCGAATATCTGAACATGAATGCAATTAACAATGAGAACGCTCGAATAATTCTCAGTAAAGAAAATGAAGTACATGACAAAGCAAGCAATTTTTATTTACAATTGCTCAATTGGCTAATTCTTCAAAAAAGAGGATCTTATTTAGCCAATGGCTATATCAGTGCAGCCCTCCCTTTATTTCGGAACTTTGTTACGCAACAAGGCCTTGTATAAGCCGAATCGTAATACCAAGCGTCATTCCCGGATAATGCATTGCAAAATACCTTTTTTAGCTTTTTTGGCAAAAAATAAATTATCAAAAAATTGCCATCGGAGGGGAATTATGATTAATTCTATTCCCCTATCCTCTCTGGCATGTGTCGCACGCCGAGGCCGCCCGGAGATTTTATCCACTCGGATTCTGGCCAGAGTCTGAATTCCAGTACGGGGATGCCTAGGAGTCCTTCGTAGGTGGCGACGTCGCCCGTCACGATTTCGCCGATAATCATGCCGCATCCGTTTGTCTTGTCGAACAGTTTTTCGGCCTTGGCGCGGTTTCTCTCGAGTTTTGCGAGCGCGGTTTCGCGGTCTTTTGCGGTTGCTTTCTTCAGGAATTTACTCCACAGTTTTTCCCACCGGGCGATGTCGTTTTGCAGGTCGTCTTCATGGGCGCGAGATTTGGAGACTGCGACGGCGAGGCGCTTGTTCGCAAACATTTTTGCGTTTGTCCTCCATTCAAATGTCTTTACGCCGGTAAGCACTAGCTGGACGTACGGCGAGCGGATGACGAAGTAGTGTGACGGTTTACCTTGCATTTGGCGGGTCTCTGGAGAATGTTTGACTTTGTTTAAAATACTCTAATGGTTGTCTGCGGTCAAGCGGGGCGTTGCGGGGCCGGCGTCTGAGGCCCCGCAGAGGGGGTGACCGGAAGACGGTTTGGACGCGGATTGGAAAGGAGATCCCCGCCTTCGCGGGGATGACAGTCTGCGGAACCCGCGGACAAAGCGGCTGCAGGCAGGGGACAACTGTGCAAGGCGAGTGTCGCGACAGACCGCTTGCGGGCTGGCATGATCGAGCCGAACAGTTGGGACTTTAGTCCCACCTTCCCCCACCAAGTAAAAAGGCGGCGTCATTCTTCCATCAGTACTATAACGTCGTCCTTGTCGAAGTCGGTGTCGAAGGCTTGCCGGTAGCTCGATTCCAGCGCCTCTCCGGGGGTGCAGTTTTCCCTGAACAGGACCATGCCGCTGTCCTGGCATTCCATGTCAAGCTCGCCGTCGGTGTCGATGCATTCCGGCCGGAACGTGGACCATAGGCAATAGTCGGTGAACCCTTCCCGGATGTCTTCTTCGAGCAGGTTGTCGCCCGTGCCCGCCTGGACTTTCAGGAACGCCATTGCGCTCTTGACCCATGCGAGTATCGCGCCGCCGAACGTGTCGTTTTCCATAAGGCCTCCACCCCGAAAGATAGATAATGTTCGTGACAGAAAATGACATGGTAAATAAGTATATTGTTACGTGAAAAGTTCACCAAATGTGAATTTTGGAGGAATTAACGCTTTTTTTGACCAGATCGTAACAATTACTTGACTTTTTTGCCGAAATTAGGTATATTAATAGTGAACTGGTCGAAAGACCCAGGTTCAACCTAACTAGGCGGGCAGACTGACCCGCCATTTTTATTTGGAAGCGTTCGTGAACAACAGCCTTAGCATTTTTGTGGATGAAAGCGGAGATTTTGGTGCCTACAACCATATTACGCCCTATTACATAATCACGATGATCCTTCATGACCAATCTATGGACATCTCCGAGCAGGTCCGCAACCTAGATGCGAAGGTTCGTTCCTTGGGTTATGGTGAAAAATTTGCTATTCACACAGCTCCGCTGATTCGCCGAGAAGAAATTTACGCAAACGAACCTCCAAATAAAAGGAGAGCCCTTTTTGCAAGTCTCTTCTTTTTTGCGATGAGATGCCCGATTCAATACAGAACATTCGTCTTTGAAAAGAAATTATTTGATGATGCCTTCTTGCTAGAAGGGCAAATGGCTAAGGTTTTATCTTCGTTCATTCGAGACAATCTTGCTTTTTTCCAAAAATTTGACGACGTTGTTTTATATTATGATAACGGGCAAACGGAGTTGAACCGTATCTTGAATTTTGCGATGTCAACGGAGCTATCGACTTATTCGTATAGAAAAGTCTTACCTATTGACTACAAATTGTTCCAAGTAGCGGACTTGATTTGCACTCTCGAACTGCTTGATTTAAAATGCGAACATGGCGAGTTATCCAGATCGGAACAACTGATATTCCATAGCAAGCGTGAATTGAGAAAACAGTTCATTAAGCCTCTTCAAAAGAAAATGTTCCCCGCCTAATTTAACCCCCTCGAATTCGAGGGGTTTACACGGGCTGCGCGAGGACAATAAAAATCACTCAAAATGTTTCACATATTTACGAAGCACCCATAAGCGTGACAGCGGCATTTCCAGGACGCAGTTTGTCGGCGTCTACTCGGAAGCACTGTTCAACCAGATAACGAAGAACAACATCGAGGCCCGCAGCCTAAAACGGAAAATCCGCGAGCTTGTCAAGGAGCTAAAAAAGCTAGGATACGAGGAGGGTGAACTTTCCGAAGCCGTCAAAAAGAACATCGACCTCGCCAAGCGCAACATGGTGGATTCCATCTACAAGCAAGCAAGGCTCGAGGGCATGGCCGTCACGTTCTTAGACACCGAGACCGTTGTCGAGGGCGGGCAGATAAGTAACCTCTCTGTAAGCGATGTGCAAAAAATCAACAACCTGAAACACGCATGGCAGTTCATCCTTGACGAGGGCGTGGTAACCGCCCCCTCGGACTACAACATCCTTTGTTACATCAACAAGCTTGTAGAAGAAGGCTTCTATTACACGGCGGGCACCCTGAGGGACGTGCCCGTGAGTATCGGCGGAACCGCATGGAAGCCCGAGATTCCTATCGAGAGCGTGGTAAAGGACAATTTGCAAGAAATTCTCGCCATCGAAGACGTGTACGAGAGGGCCATAAAGGCGCAGTTGTACATTTCAAGAGGCCGGCTTTTTATCGACGGGAACAAGAGGTCCGCGACACTCTTCGCGAACCACATCCTGATTTCCAACGGTTGCGGCATCATCGTCGTGCCCGAGGAACTGGTGCCCGAGTACAAGAAATTGCTGATTGCCTTTTACGAGACAAACGACAACACGGACCTATTCAGATTCCTTTTCGATAACTGCCTGTTGAAACTCAAATAAAGCGTGTCACCACGAACTTAATAGTGAACTGGTCGAAGGACCCAGGTTCAACTTAATTAGGCGGGCAGACTGATCCGCCATTTTTATTGGGCGTTTTTTAGGATTATGACGTCATTCCTGTCGAAGTCGGTGCCGAAGGCTTACTGGTAGCTCGATTCCAGCGCCTCTCCGGGGGTGCGATTTTCCTTGAACAGGACTATGCCGCTATCAGGCATTCCATGTCGAGTTCGCCGATGCCCTAACCCACGCAAACATCGCACCGCTGAACGTGTCTTTTTCCATAAGGCCTCCGCTGCCGAAAGATAGATAATGCGTGTGACAGAAAATGACGGACTATGATAGGCGACAAAGGGGTCGAAATCGATCCCCCACCAAAAAAACATTTTCTTGTTTTCCCTTGTTATTAAGCCCCGTCTTTGGCGTTTCGTTCAAGGAGGGAGTTTGAGTTAATTCAATCCGTCAACAATGACTACCCAACGTCCGTCCTTGCGTCCTCCTTCTCGGCGCAAAAGCCCAAGTTCCTGAAGTCTGGATATGTTGGATATGGTACCACCTTCGGAGATGTCTTTCCCAGAGGCAATGTAATTCTTGCGTGTCGCCTCGGGATGGAGGCAAAAGAACACTAGGATATTCATCTGGAAATCCGTTACAGTGATTCCCCGCGTTTCTAGACTTTTTTGTATGGCCCTTTGTATGGTTTCGGGATCCTTTTGTATGGTCTTTTGTATGGTTGCTGTTGATTTCCAAAATGTGATGTGAACCCCATTGTTGTCCACCAAGTATTCCGGTTCTTGCAATCCCTGCTTTTGGCAGAAGCTAACCATGCGATGAACCCCGGTCCCCCAGCTTTCCAAATACGTTGCTTGGTAAAGGACCTGAGCGATGCGAACGTTGTAAGGGAACGATTCGTGCGACTCCTTGATGTTATCCGGAGTTAAACCTCAAAATGAATTGCGATCAATTGATGCCCTTCAATTTCAGGAACCTTGATATACTGTACTTTTGCGTCTATAGTTGGTTCAAGAGCTGCCAATGCCTAGGCAATATCTCGCTGTGTACTGTCATTGACAATCTGGCCTGTCACTTTGAGCGATGTCGGAGCAACACCGAATATTAGCCATCCCCCTTCTGTGTTGAGGAAAGCGCAAGCGGACTGCATGCCATCTTTTAATTCGCCTGTTGATTTTTTCAACTCAAGGCAACGGTGCTCATCATTTTTTATAAGTTGTCTAATTTCGTCAATTGTCATAAGGATTCTTCTTGGTAAATAATACAAAAGTATAGAAGTGCGATTGTGAAAAAGTACGGCTATTTCAAGGCAACTTATGCTTGAAGTCAAGCTGGGCGTTGCGGAGCCGGTGTCAGTTCACAGTGGGGGTTGTGGAAAATGACGGGATTAATATGACTGAAAGGACCATTTTTTACGAGGTCAAATTTCAGCAGTCCTTGGTACCGCCCCTTCGAATATGACTTCTTCGCGATTTAGGACCTTACTGAAAATCGGCATGTCGATGAGGCGTATTTCGCTGCGGATAATCAGTTTTTCAGGATTGGCGCGACATTCATGTTTAGGTGGCAATTTTTCGATTTCGTCCTTGGGTAGCCTGATTTCGAAGGTTTCTCGCCTTGCGTATGTTCCGCGTTTGAAAAATATCGGGTAATCGTTCCAGTTGATACCTTTCGACATCAGCATGTCCTGCATCTCGGAACCGTTCTTGTCTTTCAGTTGCGCATGAGAATAGACGGATCGTGCTGCCATGGAGATTGAATTCTTGGTAGCATCGAATTCACGCCAAAGGATGGTGTTCGCAGCTTCGGTCCTGTTCGGTACATTCCAGACACGACAATCGAAAGTCGCCATTCCCTTATCCGGGAAATATTTCGCGATTTCTCGATTGAACGCCACCGTTGCCACGCTTGCGATGACGGAGGTCAGTTTCGAAACTCTTCCGCCGAACAGAGGTTCCTTGACATCGGACAGAACAAGACTGATTTCATCGGACTGAACATAGCCTATCAACGCATCTGTTTCGTTGACAAGATACTTCATCGTTTCAATCATCGCATTCGACATGCCGATATCGTATGGCCGCTCCATCCCCCGCGTAAATGAGTGAAACGCCCGCCCGTCAACACGCACACAAATCGGAAGGCCTGGAATAAGGATTCGATTGGCTTCAATTCCTTCGTATAATTTCATCCGATCGCCCATTTTGTCCATCATGTGGAAATGCTCCTTGTTATATTTTCCTATGAATATATCTTGTTTGCTACCGTGATGCAAGTGGGCTCTTTGCTGACATTTTTTCATTTCAACATACTTGCTACTGATTCTTTTTGTATCTTATCACAAAAACTAAGGAATCGAAAATGATCGGCTTAAGAAAAAATTTTGCGATGAAGCTCTCTGCTTTTGTAGTGTCTGCGGTTCTCATTGCTGGTGCATCCGGTAACGCATTTGCGAAGGGCTCGCCTTCTGCAGACGAAGATATTAAAATCGTTAAAATCAACGATGACAATTTCGAAAAGGAAATTCTGCATTCCAAGAAACCTGTGATTCTTGAAGTTTCGTCAACGAGCTGCCCGCCGTGCCTTGTCATGATTCCGACGCTTATCGGTATTGCAAAAAATTACAGCGATATCAAGATTGCGTCTATCGGGATTGACGAGCCTAATATCGAGAAAATCAAGAATACGCTCCCGATTCAGGCGTTTCCGACGTTCTTTTTCATCAAGGATGGTCGCATTATAAACCAGCGCGTGGGCGTTATCAAGGAGCCCGAACTTCTGAGCGCTTTGGATTACACGCCGAAGCCGAATGCGACGCAAAAGGCGAAGAGCAAACCGAAAAAGAAGAATGCGCACAAGAATCTTGTCTGCAAGGTGGATGGCCAGTTCAATGGACTCAAGAATCTTGTGACGATTTCGTTTGTGTTCGGCGATTCAGAAATTGAGAATGTTGATATCGTGACGGATGTGTTTGTGCCGCCGGAGCAGTTCGACAGGCGCGACCAGATGATGGAACATATCCGCGCGAGTGGCAAGGGCGAGGTGGCCCCGACGATGACGGGTTTCCAGATGCATATCGACAACGATTGCCGATTCATGAAGGCGATGGACATGAAGCGCACTTCGACTTACGGCGAAATGCGCGCTGGGCTTGAGTTGCAGGGATTTACTTGCAAGTAGTTTTGTCAATCCGACAATAAAAACGCTCAAATTGCTGTGGAATACCCCCTTTATGGGGGTATTTTTTATTGTGGTAAAAAGGATGTGGTATGAAAAACAAATTTCTCTTTTTATTTTTGGCGGTTTCTGCTTCTCAGGCCGCGGTGAATTTGGGTGTAAGTCTTGGCGATAGCATCAAGCCGGTGACGCATGTGGCGACGGGTTCGCTTTACGGCCTTACCGAGACTCTTCCGAGCAATATCGAGCGTGATGTCGCTCCGCTCAAACCGAACGTGTTCCTTTCGCCGGCGCGTAGTGGTAACGGTCGCCAACAGCCGATTGGCGGGGCTTTCCTTGTGGCGCCTCGTGTCGAAAGCATCGGTGCCAAAATCCAAATTCGCCTTGCGGATGTGCTGCCGGGATGGCCCTACAAGTTCCAGAATATGGACCATTGGAAAAACGAAGTGAAATCCGTCATCAACGACAAGCTTAAATCAAACAACAAGAATTTTGACGGTTACGAAATCTGGAACGAGCCGAATGACACTTGGAAATCGAATATCGACTTCAATTCCGGTCTCTGGAAACAGACTTACGATTTGATTCGGCAGATGGACCCTGGTGCAAAGATTATCGGCCCTTCGTACTCTTTCTACCATGCTTCGCAAATGGAAGCGTTTATCAAGTATTGTGCACAGAATAACTGCTTGCCCGATGTCGTGAGCTGGCACCAGTGGGGGAGTGGTGGCTTTGTTGGAGCTGTCGAAACCTACCGCGCACTTGAAAAAAAGTATAACGTGACTCCGCGTCCGCTGAGCATCAACGAATATTCTTCGACGGAGCATTCCGAAGAAGGTTGCCCGGGTTTGTCGGTGCCGTTTATTGCAAAGTTTGAACGTCACGGCGTCGAAAGCGCAATGATTTCCTGGTGGTTTGTACCGCTTCCAGGTCGTTTGGGGAGCCTTCTCACCAAGGACAATGAACGTGGTGGCGGCTGGTGGCTTTATAAGTGGTATGGCGACATGAGCGGTTACATGGCTAAAGTGACACCGCCGAACGACAAGAGCGATGGCGTAGATGGTTTTGCCGCTCTCGACAAGAAGAAGGGCTTTGCAAGTATTGTGCTTGGCGGCAACACCAAGGGCGATGTGAATGTGAACATTTCGGGCATCCCTGCAGAATTTGGCAGTCAGGTAAATGTCTCTGTAGAATATGTTGTATGGGAAAACAAGGATAAGGCTGTTCCATCAACGAATCTGGTATCTGATAAGGAATACGATGTAAACGACGGCAAGATTACGGTACCGGTAAACATTACGAATACCAAGTATGGCTATCGTGTGTATATCACGCCGATTATTCCGCAAGCCCCTTACAAGGATACGGCTATGGAGATTCCTGGTAAAGTCGAAGTCGAAAATTACGATGTAGGCGGTTCGGGCAAGTCGTTCCTCGACAAGGACGATGACAACAAGGGCGGCGAGTATCGCGAAGACGCTGTCGATATCGTAAAAGCGGTTGATGGTTATGCCATCGGTTACACGCAAGAAGGCGAATGGCTGGAATACACAGTGAATATTGATCGTGAACAGGAATATGCTTTACAAGTTCGTTATGCGACTACTTCTGAGAATACAGGAATGAAATTGTATGTTGATGACAAGGTAGTAATTGACAATATTGCTTTTGAAAAGAGCGCGGGTTGGGATTCTTATGAGACTCTTGATGCAGGCATGGTGAAACTCCCCAAGGGCGAACATGTGCTCAAGATGGAAATTGTCGGGAACTATGTCAATATCGACTGGTTGGATTTCAAGGACCCGACGTTAACGTCATTGAATCATTCGCGCGGCGTGCACTTGAATGTTGCCGAAATGGAATATCATGTGTTTGATATGCAAGGGCGGCTTGTCACAAGGTTCATGGCTACGGGCACCGCTGATTTGCAGGCGAAAACTCGTATGGCGGTCAATCGTTCCGGCGTTTATTTGGTGAAACCGCGTTCTAGCGGGCAGATGTTTAGCGTTTCTGTGAAGTAATTGTTATTTGGGTAATTTGTGCAGTTTGCTTAAATAACATTGTCTGCACAATAAATGAAAACCGGTTCGCTTGAGCCGGTTTTGCTGTTTAATGATTTTCAATAAACCACTGGAGCATGGCTTTGCAGCCTTCGTTCACGTCTTGCCAGGTAGCTTCAAAATCGCCGGTGTACCAAGGGTCTGCAACGTCGCGACTTTTACCCGCCCAGTCCATGAGGAGAGAAATCTTGTGCGTGCTGGATTCGCGAACATCATGGTTCTGCGCAGGTTTCCGAGCATCCCGATACTGTGCGGACTTTCGAGCGTCTTGAAACTGTGCTAGTTCGCGTTCGTAAATGTCACGGGGTAAAATCCAGCGGAGATTCCGCAGGTTATTTTGATCCATGAGCACGATGTAGTCGTAATGGTTGTAGTCAGCGACGGTCATCTGGCGTGCCGTTTTCCCGCTGCAGTCGATGCCGTGACTGGCGAGCATGCGCCTTGCGGGCGGGTACACCGGATTTCCGATTTCTTCGGTGCTTGTCGCGGCGGAGGCAATTTCAAAGTCCGTGGCGGAAAGTGCTGTGTCCGTCTCGACTCCAAATTTTGTGGACGAACTAATTTTGCGCTTTCCTACTGCTGGCAAATCGCGTACCAGTTTTTTCATGACAAATTCTGCCATGGGGCTTCTGCAAATATTCCCATGGCAAACAAAGAGAATCTTGATCATGCGTTATCCTTAAAGCTGCCCAAAATTTTGTAGAGCGTGTTGTATAAGGTTTTCGCTTCGTCCGGCGATAAATTCACGCAACTTGCCATGGATTTTGGAATGCTTTTCGCCTTGCTTTGCAACAATTCGCCTTCGTCAGTAAGACAAACGGAAAGACAACGCTCGTCGGATGTTTCCCGAGTGCGTTTCACGTAGCCTTTGGCTTCTAGTTTTTTCAAAAGCGGAGTGAGCGTTCCCGAGTCGAGAAAAAGCTTTTTCCCGAGTTCGGTCACGTTGCACTTTTTCTCTTCCCACAAGACGAGCATTGCGATATATTGCGTATAAGTGAGTCCAAGCGGTTCCAAAAACGGCGTGTAGCGTCGCGTGATTTCTTTGGAAACCGCATAGAGCGGAAAGCACAGCTGGTTTTCGAGTTTAAGTTGCGGGCAATTCATGAAATGTCCTAGAGTAGTTTTTCGACGCAGGCACGGACATCTTCCATCTTGGCGGTTGGCTCAAAACGGGCGACGACGTTTCCTGCGCGATCGACGACGAATTTAGTAAAGTTCCATTTGATGTCGGGATTGTTCTTGTAATCTTTGTCGATGCTCTTGAGCAAGAGCGCCATTGCGGCGGCTTTCACGCCAAGCCCAAAACCTTCGAAACCTTTTTGCAATTTCAGATAGGTGTAAAGCGGGAGTTCGTTTGGACCGTTTACGTCGGATTTTTTCATTTGCGGAAATTCCGTGCCGTAGTTGAGCGTGCAGAATTCGTGGATTTCTTCATCGGTGCCAGGCGTTTGACCTTTGAACTGGTTGCAAGGAATGTCGATGACTACGAAACCCTTGTTGTGGAAATCGGCGTACATCTGTTCAATCGGCTTGTAATGCGGGGTGAATCCGCAGCCGGTCGCCGTGTTCACGATGAGCATGACTTGGCCCTTGAATTTAGAGAGTGGAACTTCGTTGCCTTTACCGTCGAAAAGCGTGAAATCGTAGATGTTCATGTTGTTTCTCCTTTAATTTAATTTTATACAATTAAATTTTATAAAATTAAATTAGAAAAGTCAATAGTTTTTGCTATAAAAAATTTTTATATGCAGAATTTTTGTGATTTTAGGCAATTTTTGACGCTAAATCTTGTTATTTCTACATTTTACACCATGAAATCTATAGAAGTTGTCGCAGGTGTTATCGTAGATGATGGACGCATTTTCGCCACGCAGCGCGGTTATGGCGACCAAAAAGATGGCTGGGAGTTTCCGGGCGGCAAGATGGAACCGGGCGAAACGCCTGAACAGGCGCTCGTTCGTGAACTCCAGGAAGAGCTTGCTGTTAAGGTGAATGTTGGCGAAAAGATTTGCACGGTGGAGTACGATTATCCGAAATTTCACCTGACGATGCATTGCTTTTATTGCACGCTAGCCGATGGTTGCAAGCCGAAGCTCTTGGAACACAAAGATGCCAAATGGCTTGACCGCGAAACTTTAAACACGGTCAACTGGCTCCCCGCTGACGTGGAAGTTGTGAAACATCTATAGCATCACCGTCATTTGCGAGTGACGCAATCCTGCTGCTCCGTCATTCTGAGCGCAGCGACGGGATCTATTATTTCTTAATGTCATCCCGCACTTGTTGCGGGATCGCCATCTTGTCTAGCGTTCCTTAACAAGGTCACGCGCAAGTTCAGTCCCTTCGATAAGTTCGCCTAAAAATTCGCAGTAGGGCGTCGGAATCCCGTGAGCCTTCCCGAGCTTAGTGATGGTTCCGCAGAAATACGCGTTCTCCGTTTTGCGTCCGGCCTCGATATCCTGCAGCATGGAACACTTGCCGAGCGGCGTGTAGTTACATGTGAGGCGCAAGTTTTCTTCGAGGTCTTCGTTCGTGAGCGCAAAGCCTTCGGCGTTTGCCACCTGAATGACTTCGTTCCCAATTTTTCGCACAAGTGATTGCATTACCGGGAAGTTGAAACCCGCGAATGTGGATCGGCAAATTGCTCCGATGGAATTGAAAACCGTGTTCATCAAGAGCTTTTTCCACATTTCCAGACGGATGTTTTCTGGAATCTTGTGCGTAATATGCGCCGCTTCAAAAAGTTGGTGGACGGCCTCAACGCGTTCGGAATGGCGGTTGTCTTTTTCGCCAAAGAGGATGATGCCTCGGCCAGCGCAGTCGATGTTTCCGCGCTTGTTGATGGACTGCAAATTCACGATGAATCCGTACAACGTCTTTTCTGCACCGTAAACGCGCTCGATTTCTGTTTCGGAATGCACGCCGTTCAAAAGCGAAAGCAAAGCTGTGTTCGGGCCGACTGCATTTTTGGCTTCTTCAAGCGCTTCGTTGAACTGCAAATTCTTGGTGGCGAAAATCACAAGGTCAACGACCGGGACTTCATCCGGCGTGACAAAGTTGAAGTCCGCCTTTTTCCCGTTGATGACGATTCCGCTTGCCTGGTAGCGCGCTTTGCGTTCGGCGTCCATCACGCAATAAAGCTTGTTCCCGAGAACGCTCAAGAGCTGTTCTGCCACAACGGCGCCGACAGCCCCGAGACCCACAACTGCAACACTTTTGATTTGATTCATGGTGTGAAATATATCAAATTCTAAAGTGTTTGACGGCGTGGGAGATGCCCGTTCGGTGACGGGCATGACAGGCTCGAGTGTGGGCGGCAAGTGATAAACTGGTATGATTTTATTCGGCTACAGCGGTAAACAGGGGGTGCAAAATTTTTTGGCGGTTTTGGGCGCGAGCGATTTATATTTATGGTATGAAAAATTTGAAGTTTGCGATTCTTGGGTGCGGTCACATTGCAACAAAGATGGCGGCTGCGGTAAAAACTTTGGAAAATCAGGGGATGGGCGTGGAATGTTACGCCGTTGCCTCCCGCAACTTGGAAAAGGCGACTGCTTTTGCCAAGGAATATGGATTTGAAAAAGCATATGGCAGTTACGAGGAACTTGCGGCGGATTCTTCAATCGATTTGATTTATATTGCGACACCGCATTCGCACCATCATGAATTTGCAAAACTTTGTATTGAACATGGCCGGAACATCTTGGTCGAAAAGGCGTTTACAGCAAATGCGAAACTTGCTGCAGAAGTGATTTCGCTTGCGCACGACAAGGGTGTTTTTTTGTGCGAGGCAATGTGGACGCGATTCTTGCCTGCGCTGGAGACCATCCGCAGTTGGATTCGCGATGGTCGTATTGGGAATGTGGAAACCGTTGAAGCCGATTTCTCGATGAAACTTAGCGATCGGGAGCGAATGCATGACCCGGCGCTTGCGGGGGGCGCACTGCTTGATATCGGCATTTATAGCCTTACGTTTGCGGATTTGTTCCTCGGCGAGCGTGTTGATGCTGACGGAAAAGTTGTCCGCAATGAAATTGCATCGATGGATTGCAAATGTGTCAAGTTCAAGACGGGCGTGGATGCAAGCGACTGGATAAATCTCACGTACGAAAATGGCCAAAAGGCTTATCTCAAGACTTCGATGGTCTCGCCGACGCATAACGAGGGCGTGATTTACGGAACGGCGGGGCAAATCCGTGTGCAAAACTTGAACGACATGGTAAAGCTGGAATTGCTCGATGATGCCGGGAATGTTGTTGAATCTGTTGAGCCGCCGCGTCTTTGCAACTGTTACGAATACGAAGTCCTTGCATGCAGGGAAGCGATTGAAAATCCCGCGCAGTTCCGGCATGAAATTTGCAACCACTCGGCTCCTCGCTCACTCTCAAAACAAATTATTTGGGAACGCCCGGAAATGACGCATGCGAAAACGATGGAATTCATGACGTTCATGGATAAAATCCGCGAACAGTTTGGCGTGTGTTTTCCGTTTGAAATTTCTCCAGCCGAAACATGGAACCGCGACGGCGACAAGTCTATTTTGCAAGTCTTTGATATCGAAACTGGCGAAGCGAAAGTTCTTAAGGAATTTGATGGCGTGATTGAAGCTCCGAACTGGAGTGCGGATGGAACGTTCCTCACGTACAACAGCAATGGCCGCATTTTCAAGTTCGAAATAGCGACTGGCGACGTAGTAGAAATTGAAAGTTATTTTGTCGATAACTGCAACAACGACCACGTTCTCGACCCGGATGGCAGCGGCATTTACGTAAGCCACCACACAAAAGAAGATGGCCTTTCGCGCATTTACAAGATTCACTTTGACGGACGTTTGCCGCGTTTGGTAACGCCGCTTGCTCCAAGCTATTTGCATGGCATTACACCGGACGGCAAAACGCTTGCGTACTGCGCAGAACGTAATGGCTCGTATGACATTTATACGATACCTGCGGTTGGCGGCAACGAAACGCGGCTCACGACAGCGTTTGGACTGAATGACGGCCCTGAATACGATTGCAATGGCGAATACATTTGGTTTAATTCCGAACGCTCCGGGCGCATGCAGGCTTTCTGCATGAAGGCGGATGGCTCCGGACAAACGCAAATGACGCATGACTTGCATTGGAATACTTGGTTCCCGCATATTTCGCCGGACCGTCAAAAGGTTGTGATGGTCGCTTATACGGAAACGGATGTTCGTCCGGGTGAACACGTCCCCAACAAGAGCGTAGAACTGCGTCTAATGCGTCGCAATTCCAGCGACGGTCTTCAACGCGATAGAAACGGCGCTTGTGAAAATGATGCTGCAAACTGGGGTGAACCCGAAACCATCCTCAAGCTTTTTGGCGGACAAGGAACAATCAATGTCAATTCCTGGGCACCCGACAGCAAACGATTTGCTTTTGTAAGTTACGTTCACGGCGACGATTTATCCAACTAAACACCCCTCCTCGGAACTGAAACGATCTTGCGCAAGCAAAAAAAGCCCTCGCGAATACTCGCGAGGGACTTTTACGTTAAATGAATAGCATCGTCGGGAATTGACTGGATCCTGCTCCTACGAACCTAATTCAACTAAGGCACTGAAGTGCCAAGTTTCATATATCCCCTTACAGGGTCAGGATGACGGAATCAGGTCCCTGAGCTAGCCGAAGGGCCATATTGCTCAGGATGAAGGAGTGGTGTGACCTTCCTACCGCCTACTGGCTACTTCCTACGGCCTACCGCATTTACACATTCTTCACACAACGGATGGATATCGCGTCTGAACGATACACGCCTTCGATATCGATGGAATTGTCGGTGAGGCCGAGGCGGAATGCGTTCGATTTGCCGTATTCGTCCTTGCTCCAGAATCGAGCGCGTCTGCCAAAGTGGTTGAACGTGCCGTTGTCAAAGCGGTAGCCGGCAGGCAGAGCGAAGAATCCGAAGGAATCGTAACCGGGTTCGAGCCAGAAACATGTGCTACGCAGTTCTCGGCCGTTGGATTTTTCGCTAAGATGGCTTAAAAGCTGTTCCCATTCCTTGTTGCTTGGAATGTGCCAACCTTCGGGTGCAATTCCCTGATAGTTCGGGTCTTTCATCTTGCGGTACATTTCAATATCCTTGGCCGGAGACTGTTCGCTAAATTCAGGCGGAATATCCAGAGCGGAAGTCCAAGTGTAAAGGCGACCAAACTTCTTGACGTTCGACTCTTCGTTATCGGGCGCGTAACTGTCTTTAGCTTTGAAACGCAAGTTTTCGGCCATCCAGATTTGGTCGCCGATTTGGATGGTACGGTAAGTTTCGCCGTCACGAGCGTCCGTGAACGTACCGTAGTTGTATATTTTTTCGTTATGGGCAAGGCAATCTTCGTAAGGGGTCGTATTCTTGGCATCGGGCGATTCTTTTTCGTTGGCTTTTTTGACGTAGCGTCCTAGGAAGAATGCAGAAACTGCAATGATGACGAGTACAATTATATTGAAGATGACGAATGATATATGCATGTTGACCTCCATATGCTTTAATGTATAATCTTTCTTGATGGAATTGATAGGTTTAACTTATATTATTTAAACGGGAAAATCAAAGGAGTAATGAATAAATTTGCCGCAAGGATGATAAAATTCATCGGAACCCCGATTTTAACAAAATCTGTAAAACGATAACCGCCGGGACCATAGACGAGCATGTGCGTCGGGGAACCGATGGGTGTTGCAAAACTGCTGCTCACCGAAATCATCAAAGCGATGCAGAACGTGAGCGGATTGACTCCGAGGGTTGTCGCTGCGCTTATGGCTATGGGGCAGAACATAGCCGCAGTCGCAGTGTTGCTAATAAATTCTGTAATAAAGGTCGCGACAACGCACATAACCCCAAGCGATATGTAAGGGTTGCTCCCGCAGAGGTTTAAAAGGTTATTTGCAATCATCTGCGCGACGCCCGTAGTTTCCAAAGCTTTCCCCAGGCAGATACTGCCCGCGAAAACCATGAGGATTTCCCAGTTGATGGAGTTCATCGCTTGTGAACTCGTGCAACAGCGGAAGATAATCATGGCGGCAGCGGCGAGCAAGCAAGAAGAAAGCAACGGCAGTATATTGAATGCAGAAAGAAGGACCATTGTAACCATGATGGCCGCCGAGATGGCCGTTTTCTTGCTGTATTTTTTGACGAGACCCGCATTTTCGAGAACGCCTTCCAGATGCTCGTTTTTCAAGTGCAAGTTGTTGCAAATCCATTGGAGCTGATCTGCTTTGCCCGAAACGATGATGGCATCTGCACCCATGATGATGGAATCGGGTGTGGCGACTTCGACTTCGTTGTCAAAACGGCGGATGGCGAGAATTGAATTCTTGTCTTTTTCGAATCCACGTGGGTTGTTCTCGTAGATTTCTTGCAGTGTCATTCCGATGAAATTGTGTTTCGAAGGCACTCGGAGCTCCAATGTCAAATCGTCATCTTCGACACTGCTTAAAGGCGACTTCCGTTCGGGTAAAAGCTTTTGCATGGCGATGATAGACAAAACGCCCACGGCAAGGCAGAACAGGCCGCAAAGCGTTGTCGAGAATATGCCGAGCTGGATTCCGGTGGTATCGTTGTAAAGCCCCGAAATGATGATGTTTGGCGGCGTGCCGATCAATGTGCAGATGCCGCCCATTCCAGAAGCGTAGCTGAGCGGAATCAAAAGCTTGGAAGGCGAAATGCCAAGCTTTTTAGACCATATCTTTACGATATTGATAAAGAGCGCAACGACAGTCGTGTTTGTCAATAATGAACTCAAAAAGGCGACGGGGAGCATGACGCGTGTAATTGCACCCGTCAATGTTTTGGGAGAACCCATCAAATGTTTAACAATCCAGTTTAAAACGCCGGTATGGTTGAGGCCCGCAATAACGGCATAGAGGACTCCGATAACGAGGACGGAAGGCGAACTGAAACCGCCAAAAGCGCCTTTGGCATCGACAACTCCGCTCACGAACAAAATGGACATGGCGGCAAGAAAGATGATGTCTGTACGCAGTTTTGAAAAAATCATGGCTGCAAAAAGCGCGAGGACTACAGCTATTGTAAACCACGCGTTTCCTGACAGCCCCAATAATTCAAAAGAAAGAAGCCCCTGTAACATTTTTTCTCCTTTTGACTTGAAAATGTATAATAATATTACAGGAATTTCAAACGGCTTCTTATTTCAAATTGGAATGACTCGTTCTATCCTTTGCTTTTGGCGATGCCTTTGATGATTTGCACTACGGCTTGCATGCCTTCGACGGTCACATGTTCGAAAGGCCCGTGGTAGCCGTAGCCGCCTGTGCCGAGATTCGGGCAAGGAAGCCCCATGAAACTGAGCTTTGCTCCGTCGGTTCCGCCGCGGACGGGGTCGCTAACAGCGTGGATTCCGATGGATTCGATAGCGGTGCGTGCCCTGTCCAGAATTTCGGGCGTTTTCTCGATGACTTGCAGCATGTTGCTGTAGGAATGCTTGAGCTCAAGTTCGACGATTGAGCCGCCGGCACGGTTTTCGCTAGCTTTGGCAAATGGCGTACCGCCGAATTTTTCGTTGAACTTTTCCGCAATTTCCTTGAGGTAATTTTGGCGGTCTTCGAATCGCGTCTGGTCGTGGTCGCGGACGATGTAGCTGAGCGTCGCTTCAGTCACGTCGCCTTGCATTTCGGTCAAGTGGTAGAACCCTTCGCGGCCCTCGGTCGTGGCTGGCGTTTCTTTTTCAGGAAGTGCCATTGCGATTTCGGCGGCCATGAGGCTTGCGTTTTTCATGATGCCTTTTGCCTCACCGGGGTGGACTCCTTTGCCATGGATTTTGAACGTGGCACTTGCGGCGTTGAAGTTTTCGTACGCGATTTCGCCTTCGTAGCCGCCATCGACGGTGTAAGCGTATTTCGCTTTGAAATAATCCAAGTCCAAGCGGTCGGCCCCGCGTCCGATTTCTTCGTCAGGCGTAAAGCAGACCCAGATATCGCCGTGCCCTGAGAGATTCTCGTAGCCGCGACTTTCGGCGTGGCGGTCCGTTTCGGCGAGTTCTTCCATGGCGGTCACGATTTCTGCAATGCCTGCTTTGTCGTCTGCACCGAGGAGCGTCGCGCCGTCGGTTGTGATGAGCGTGCGGCCCTTGAGCCACTTGAGCGTCGGGAAGTCATCGACTTTGAGCGTTGCTCCCGAGCCTGCGAGCAATACGTCGGCACCGTCGTAATCTTCGATGATTTGCGGTTTCGGGTTCTCGCCCGAAAAGTCCGGCGAGGTGTCCATGTGGCTGATGAAACCGATTGGGGTGTCTTTTTCACGCCCTGCGGTAGCCGGCAAAAGCCCATAGACGTAGCCGTTTTCATCCATTTTCACTTGCGAAAGCCCGATATTTTCCAGTTCTTCGACCAAATATTTTGCGAGTTCAAGTTGCTGAGGCGTGCTCGGACAAGTTTCGCTAGATTCATCGGATGTGGTCGTATAACTGATGTACTTTAAAAAACGTTCTTGGATATTCATAATGAGCTCCCCCAAAAAATTAAAATAATTGTTCCTTTTTACACATATAAAATTTATCTTTTTTTTGATGATAAAGAAACCATTGGGGTGACATTTTTTTCGATTTCGCTGTTATAAATGGAGGGACCATGACTTTAGAAGAAGCCGTTTTTGCACGCCATTCCGTGCGTAGGTACAGTTCTACACCGCTTAGCCAAGAGCAGGTGGAAGAATTGCATGCCCGGATTGCGAAGTTGAACGAAAATTTCGCGCTCCACATGCAACTTGTTTTGAATGACGATGTGGCGTTCAGTGGTCGCCTGGCACATTACGGCTCGTTCAGAAACGTCAAAAACTACATTGCGGTTGCCGGGCAAAAGACAGTTGCGGGTTGCGAATCCTCGTTCGATGAACGCGTAGGCTATGCGACTGCGGATATCGTGCTTTTGGCACAGACTTTGGGGCTGAATACATGCGTGGTGGGGCTTACGTTCAAGAAAACGCCGACGATTGAAATCGACAATGGCGAAAAGCTGGAACTCGTGATTGCGATTGGCCATGGCGAAACGCAGGGCGTGCAGCACCCGATGAAACCTGTAACGCGGATTGCTCCCGATTACGACTCTGCCCCGGATTGGTTCAAGAAGGGGATCGACTGCGTGATGCTAGCGCCTTCGGCTTTGAACCAGTTCAAGGCCCGGTTTACGGTAGATGAAAGCGGTCGCGTGACGGCGAAACACCGTTTGGGCTATTTTGCCAAGGTGGATCTCGGTATTTTCAAGTATTTCTTTGAATTGGGGTCGGGCAAAGAAATTTTCCGCAAGTCGATGCAGACTTTACGAAGTTCTGACTCGGTTTAGCACTGTCATTCCAACCGCATTGCATTGTCATCCCGGCTGAATCGCTTTGTCATCCCGGCCTTGTGCCGGGATCGCCTTTTTGTTGATAGAGAATAATTCAAAATTTTTAAATTTTATGGTAACACTTTTGACCTCCTCTGGTGTTACATAAACGTGAAAAGCCTAAAAACCTTAGATAAAGCAGGATTTGCGAAGATTTACGAGACGTACGCGCCTATGGTCTATAGGCGTTGCTTGCAACTCCTTCAAGATGACGCAGAAGCGAGCGATTTGATGCAAGACGTTTTTTTGCGGATTTATTCTGCGACGGAGCGTCTGGATTTAGAATCGCCGAGCAGCCTTTTGTGGAACACGGCAACGAGACTTTGCCTGAACCGCATTCGCGACAAGCGTCGTCGTGGACTTGACGTAGATTCTTCGAGCCTGCTTTTGAATATCGCATGTGCCGAAGACGAATGTGACGATTACGAAACGAAAAGCAAGTTGGCAAAACTCTTTTCGAAGGAACCCGAATCTAGCCGCACAATGGCGGTGCTCCATTTTGTCGATGGTATGACGCTCGAAGAAACGGCTCGTGAAGTCGGGCTTTCGGTAAGCGGAGTGCGCAAGCGTTTGCGTGGGTTACAGGCCAAAGTTAAAACTCTGGAGGTAAAGTTATGATTCCCGATTGGAAATTAGAACGATTCCTGACTGGCGATTTGCCGGATGAAGAAATGAATATGCTTCGCGAACTCGAAGTAACTGACGTGGTGTTTGCAAATCGCGTAAAAATGCTCCGCGAAGACAACAAGGCGATTTTGAACAAGTTGCCGTTCAAAACGTTGGCCGGGAAGTTGGCTGATGTGCCAGAAACTGCGGATGTTCTTGAAACAGCGAACGTCGCGGACTCTGCACAACATGCGAATGCTGCGAGAATTGCGCCGCGCTTTACGCTTATGAAATTTGCGGCTGCGGCCATGTTCATTTTTGCAGTGGCCTTGGTGGCGTTCATGGCGCAGCGTGAAACCGTCGTGGCTGGTGGAAATGCAGCCGGAAACGGCGACGATGTTGCTGCTGTCGATGGTTCGCAAATTACGCAGGTTGCATTTGCCGAAACCCAGTCTGATACGCGAATTAAGGGACTTGACGCTCGCATGGAAGTCTGGAAAAAGACGGATGCTGGAATCGTGCAGTTGCAGGACCTCGATGAAGTCCGCGAAGGCGACGAAATCCAGTTGCGTTACGCAGTGCCAGAAAAATGTTTCGGCCTCCTTTTCAGCATGGATGGCAATGGAGCCTTGACGCTCCACATGGGCGATGGCGTTAAAGCGATTGAGCTTACTCCCGGTAAAATGAATTCGCTCCCATTTGCTTACAAATTAGATGACGCCCCTTACTTTGAAAAATTCTTCTTCGTGACTTCTCCGAAGGAATTTGCGGTCGAAGAAAATGATGTCGATAAGTTGCTCAAGAGAAGCGATGTAAAGGTGATTGGTTTTACTCTCAAAAAGGCGGGTAAATAATGTTTATGATATCTAATAAAACTTTTGGCGTGCTTTCTGCAATGTCTTTTGGATTTATTTTGGCGTTGTTGCTTTTGGCATCTCATGCCAATGCGGCTAATGTGACGAATGCTACGGAATCCGCCCGCATCAACCGCTATGTGATTGCCGTAAGCGCAAACAACGGCGGTTCGGGCCGCCCGATGTTACGTTATGCAGAAAGCGATGCACGCTCTTTTGCAAAAGTGCTCAAAGAAATGGGCGGCGTGATGCCGCAGAACGTGATTCTCGTGAAAGAACCGTCTGTTGAAGCATTGCAAAAGGAACTTTCGAATCTCGATGCTAAAATTTTGCAAGACAAAAAATCCAACGGACGCGACGAGGTGCTTGTCTATTACAGTGGACATGCGGACGAAAACGGCCTTCGCTTGGGTAATGAAACTTACACATGGAAAGATTTACGCAATCGCATTGACGCTCTCAGCGCCGACGTGAAAATTGCCGTGATTGACGCTTGCGGTTCCGGGGCCATTACCCGCGTGAAAGGCGGTAAGGCGGTGCCCGCGTTCATGGTCGATCAGAGCAGCGACATGAAAGGCTATGCGTTTATCACAAGCAGCACGCAAGATGAATCGAGCCAGGAAAGCGATAAACTCAAGGGATCGTTCTTTACGCATTCGCTGGTAAGCGGACTTCGCGGAGCTGGCGACTTGAGCAGCGACGGGAAGGTGACTTTGTCCGAAGCGTACCAGTTCGCCTTTAACGAGACGCTGCAAAAAACCGAAACGACGATGGGGGGCGCTCAGCATCCGAGCCGCGACATGAATCTCGCCGGTACGGGCGACGTGGTGATGACGGATTTGCGTACGACAAGTGCGGGGCTTGATTTGGATGAAGGTGTATATGGACGCTTGTACATCCGCGATGAAAATGGCGAACTCGTGGCAGAACTCAACAAGAAGCGGGGCCATGCAATGAGCCTTGGCCTCCCGGCTGGGCGTTATGCGGTGAACCTCCAACAAGATATTGATTACATGGGCGCAACTGTAATACTTTCGAATGGAAAACGCGAAAAGATGACGCTCGAAAATTTCAAGAGCGTTATGGCGGAACAGACGGTGCTTCGCGGTGAACTGAAACGCAGAGGGACTTGTGAAAACGGAGACGCTATCGCATGTTCCCTGGATTCGCTCGACCGCAATGGAAGGTATCGCACGACGTTCAATATCATCGATAGCGATAAAGAGCCGCGTAAAGGTTTGCAGGTAGGCTTGCTTGTGACACGTACAAGGGATTACATGCTCGGTTCTCAAATTAGTTTGGCTGCAAATATCACTCAAAAGGAAATGCATGGTTTGCAATTGACGACCGGAATCAACATTGCTAGACATCGTTTTGAGGGAGTTCAGATTTCGACAGCCTTGAACTATGCCGGTTCTTTCGACGGAGTCCAGGTCAGTTCGGGTGTAAACCTTTCAAGACAAAAGTCTTCGGGCGTTCAAGCCGGTATCGTGAATTTGGCTTTAGACACTTTGGACGGCGTTCAAGCCTCGGCAGGTATCAATTATGCCAAAGTAACGAAAGTGCAAGCGACAGCAGGCATCAACGTGGCAGAATCCGCGAATGTGCAGGCTGTAGCTGGAATCAATGTCGCGTCAAAATCGAACGTCCAAGTGACGGCGGGCATCAATGCGGCCAAGGAGAGCGATATTCAAGTGGCCGCTGGCATAAATGTATCCCATGAAAATAATAAACTTCAAGTAGGCGTTATCAACTACGCGTCTAATGAAAAAGGCCGCCAATGGGGCATTGTCAACATTTGTGGAAACTGCGAAAAATCTCCAGTCGGCATCATCAACATCGTCGGAAACGGAGTATGGAGTGCAACTCCTTACATCAACGAAATGGGTGCGCTCGGCGGCTCAGTGCATTTGGGAACTGCTTATTTCTACTCCAATATCGAATGGGCGGGATTCTTCAAGAAAGGCTCTGGCTTCAGCAAGTTTGAAAAATTCTACGAAAGTGGATTCGGCATAGGAACTCAATTTGGAAAGTACGGAAGCCACTTTGAATTAGAATACACGTTCTTTAACGTTTATGACAAATTTGACCTTGACGAACGAGACGATTTCAAGACAGGATTCCACCATCGCGGAAGAGTGGGCTATGTGTATCAGTTGTTCCCGTTCTTTGGCATTTCAGTCGGCGCAACGCTGAACTTGACGAGCGAAGGATACTTGAATAAACTCTTGCTCAAGCCGCTTGCCGATTACCACGATGATGTGAGCTACAAGAATCATAAAGGTCGTTGGTGGCCGGGATTCTATGCAGGGCTGACCGTAGGCCGATTCTAGTTTGGATGCTGGACAATGACCGTTGGCCTGTAGTCATTAGTTATTGGTTGTTAGAAAAGTCATCCTATTTAGATAGGGTGATTTTTTTGTTTGCGACCTTAGCCTTTGCGTGGGATGTCATTTTCTTTTACCGTAAATTTTTAAATTTTTTCAATTATGTGGTAACACTTTTCGCTCGTTAAGGTGTTTCATAGGGGAAAGGAATTGAAATTGTAATGAAATTTATGTTGAGGATAATTTTTTTTGTATCGGTTGTGGTGGCGATTGCCGCTGCCCGTGAAAGCATTGTTTTTAACGGCGTTGTGCAGGATTCCTCTTTTGCAGTGGGCGAAAAGCTGAATGTCGAAATCCTTGAAACGGGCGAAGCGTTACAGACGACTGTGGGTACGCCTTTTAGCGTTGTGCTCCCGGAAGATACGCTTTGGAACGTATGTGTGACAAATTCGGATACGGCGGGAGCCGAAAAGGAAAAATGTTATGAATTGATTTATCTTGGTAGCGATAGCACGTTCAGCATGACGCTGGGGGAAATGTTTGTGGATTCTATCGTGCCTGCGGCAATCCAGAATGACAGTAGTAACGTTGCCTCAGCCGATTCTCATTTCACTTCAGCATCCGTCAATTCTTCGTCATTGCAAGCCGAAGATGCAGCAACCTCTGATAGTACTTCTGCTGTTGATGTGGATAAACTTCTTGCCGCAGACAGTTCTAACTCGAAAATTACCGAACTCAAAAAAGTCGTGGTGCAGCTGCGTCGCCGCCCTAAACGTAAACCCGGCGAATCTGTTGTCTCTGCAAAGTCCATCAAACGCATGCCGGGCCTTGCCGAAGCGGATGTCATCAAGAGCATCCAGGCGCTCCCGGGCGTTGTCGCGAGTTCTGATTTCAGTTCCAAGATTTACGTGCGTGGCGGTGCTGCCGACCAAAATTTGTTCTTATTCGATAATGCGGTTGTTTATTCGCCGGTGCATTTCTTCGGCTTGTTCAGCACGTTCCTCGTCGAAGGCATTGACGACGTGCAGTTCTACAAGAGCGGATTCCCGGCTCAGTACGGCAACCGCTTGAGTTCTGTGCTGAAGATGGATGGCCGTGCAGGAGGTCAGGATTCTGTGGAAGAATGGTTCAGCAAAACAAGCGTAAAGATTAGCACGTTTGCGGCCCAACTCCATACCGAAGGACACAAGGGCCCGGCCCGTTGGGTGCTTGCTGGCCGCACGACTTACATCGGCTATATTCTCGATTTGTGCAATGCCATTGGGCTTTTGGACCTTGACCTCGATTATGAATTTACGGACTTGCAGGGAACGTTCATATTCGATTTCTCGAAAGATACTCGCCTCAAGTTCAGCTATTACATCGGTAAGGACAAATTAGAATTTGACCCGCTTTACATGGACTGGGGAAACGTTGCAATCCCGCTTGGTTTCTATCACCGTTTTAATGGCGACTGGGATTACAATGCGACGTTTGCTTACAGTAAATTCTACCAGACGATGAAGGTTAGCGACCTCATGTCGATTGAAATGTTACTTTATACATTCTCAGGAAAGCAATGGTTGAATTTCCGAGGCATCGAAAATCATACGTTTACGTTCGGCTACGAACTGGAATACGATTACGAACGTTATCAGGAATCAATGGCATCGATTTCGGTTGCTGATATCGAAAAGACGTTCCATCATGTCGCTTATGTGCAAGATGCGTGGAAAATTTCGCCGGATTTCTTGCTGCAATATGGCCTGCGATTCAATTATCAGACGGCTTCGAAACATTTTGGCGTAGAGCCGCGAGCTTCTGTGACGATGAACCTCGACGATTCGAAAACGCTGGAACTTTATGGCGGCTACTATTTGCAATACATGAATTCAATTGTCTATACAGACCAAGAAACGTTAAACGAATTTTATTATCCGGCAACGACGACTACGGACGGCAAGCATATCAAGCCCGCGTCTTCGTGGCTCTTTGCGACGGAGTACAGCCAACGTGACCTCTTTGAAGGCTATGATTTTACAGCAGGCATTTACTACAAGACGCAAAATAACTTGAACACCTTTACAATGGTGTCGGATAGCAGTGAAGAAACTTCTTCCAAGTCCTTCGTGATTGCGGATGGCTTTGGAACAGCAAGTGGCTATTCATTCGGTTATGAACTTTCACTCCGCAAAGATAAAGGTTGGTGGTTCGGCGGAATCAACTGGAGCCAAAGCATCAGCGTGATGCGAGCAAACGACGGCACTAAGGCGTATTTCCCCAGTTGGCATCAGCCGTACGCATTAAAACTGGATTTAGGCATCAACTGGAAAGGCGACGAAGACGCTCTGTGGAAACACAAGAAAAAAGGTCGTTATTTCCGCTCGTCGCTCGCACTTAAATATTCATCGGGCATGCCGATTAGTGAATACAAAGGATATTATGTATCGCAAGATTTGGGACACCAAAAATATACGGATGAAGTTGTTGTGCTTCCGGGTAGCCGCAATGCAGGTCGCCAAACGGATTACTTCCGCATAGACTTGAAGGCAATAGACATCGGACGCGAAGGCAAGTGGAACTTTAGCTGGACGATTATCAACTTGACGAATCACGATAACATGTTCTTTACTTTCTATGATACGCGCAAGAATCCTCCGAAGAAAACAAAAATTACTCAGTTCCCCTTTTTACCGATTATGCTGAATTATGAATACTATTTTTAGAGTGATTAGTGGTTGGTGGTTAGTGGTTGGTTTACTGCTTGCTGCTTGTGATTTCCATGGCCCATGGGAATACTATCCCGAAGAACGCGAAGTCTATACAGGCATTTATACGTATGGTTACGTGATGGCGCATGGAAATCCCTATGTCTGTTTTTCAAAGGTCTACCAGCTTGAAGAAACTTCATCGCAGGATTTTGCGTTTTACGATAGCGCAAATGTTTCAGTTTCTGGTCGCTTTGTGACGGGTGAAAAATTTGAAAGAATTGATACAACTGCGGTTCTTGAACCAAAATCGTCGAACCCGAATTGCTTTTATACACCTTATATGTTTTACGGAATTTCTGGCGAATCATATGAGCTAAGCGCCTCCTTTAAATGGGATAGCGCTGGCCATGCGGTGCAATCGACCTATAAGGCTATCGCAACGATTCCGAATCGGGTGACAGTCAAGGGCATGAATGTGCCGCAACAGAAGGGTGGCTATGTGTGGCAAGAAAATCGCAGTGAATCTAATTTGTTCTATGTGAGTTTTTTGGAATATCCGATGGATATGGAATTTGTGAAGGCCGCTTTGGATTATGATAAAACTGTACGAGGCGTACTTTCGATTATGAATTACGACATAAGAGATGGTGAATCGCAAAATACCACGATGAATCAGATGTTCAAAGGAATAAAAGATGCTGATGAAGAAGGGTATCGAGGAATTGCAATGCATGATCCTTTAGAAACTCAACAGAATCTTGGATTTTCATCAAACAGGATCGTGGCAGGGATAAAAAATCTTGACACACTTTATCTTATGAATATGATGCTCCCGATAGGCTCGATCTCGGTAGATCTT
Source organism: Fibrobacter sp. (assembly GCF_017545445.1). Lineage (GTDB taxonomy): Bacteria > Fibrobacterota > Fibrobacteria > Fibrobacterales > Fibrobacteraceae > Fibrobacter. The sequence goes on along the minus strand of NZ_JAFWOM010000067.1, from coordinate 70,706 downwards.
TATTCGACTGATGATGCATATGTTGATTATATGGAAAAGGTAAAACAGTCTGTATCGGATTCACGTGTTGTTCCAGAATCAAATATTGAAAATGGAATGGGCGTGTTTTGCGGAATGGCAAAAACGACAATTAACATAGAAGTTAGTGGTGATGCTGTTGGCTTTTCACACATGGCTTGGAGCAATTGCAAGGACACAGAGGGCGATAATGCCGATAGTTGGGATTCTCGTGGTTGTAGACTTTATCAGGATGTTACTTGCTCTGGAATGTCGAATGAAGATGTTTATTTATATGGTTTGCAAAAAGCTAATGAAATGGTGTCCTTGCTTTATCGGGATTCTGTTTATAATAGGAATGTTAAAACGTGCTATGCATCCAACGTAAAAGCCGCAATGACGCTTGATACTACCAAGTGGTCGCAGTTTTTGCCGGATACAATCAATGCAGAAGAAAAGTCTAAAGCGTATGATGAAGGTTTAAAACGTTACTGCGTGGCAAATAATTTCAAAAATAATAACCTTGCGAACTGTTCTCAACTTCAAAAGGATTGTTTGGAACGCCCGGAAAAGAACGAATGCAAAGAATATCTGTGGCTTTGGTGTGCCGACCGTGATTGGAATATGCAGGATTACGAACAGTGCCGCTCGGCTTTTGTGAGCCGTTATTATCTTCAGGAATTAAAATCAAGTATTCTTCATCGCGAAGTGGAAAATGTATGTGGAGATAGAGAAATTGGATTATTAGAAATTCGTGATGATGGTACGGAGGTGACAAAATCCGTGTTCCGTACCCAGATATGTGAAAATTGGTGCAAAGTCGAGGACGATCAAGTAAAATGCCAATAATTAAATCCATTTCAAAAAAATCTTCAAACACGGTGACACTTTTGAAGCGTTCAGGTGTTTAAATAATGTAATTTAGAGACAACCTATTTGGAAAAATTATGAAAAGATTGAATATATTGCCTTTTGCGGTTTTAGTTTTCTCGCTTTCGGGCATTGCTTTTGCAGATTACGAGTCCGAAATTCGCGACTTGAAAATGCAAAAGGAAATGCTGAATTCCGAAATCCAGACATTGAATACGAGAATTGCGGCGACGGATTCTATGCTACGTGCTGATGTTTCGCGTCATAAGTTGCTGGAACAACGCTATAAGGCAGATTCGGAACGCCGCCTTGCAGAAATTGATAGCCTGAATGCAAAAATCCGTAAAGTGGCTGCAAGCCTCCAGCAAGAACGCAACAAACAGGCGCGTGCAAAGAACAAGAGCGAAAATGTGGCCGCCAAACGCCGTGCATTGCGTTTGGAACTTGCCAAAATCAGCAAGCAGTTGGAAACGCAAATTTCGCAGACGCTCCCGTGGGAACGCGAAAGCAGGCTGGATCGTGCAAAGTCCTTGACGCGTGAAATCGAAAGCGGCAATGTGACCGAAGAAGAAGCGTTTTCTCGCCTCAAGTCTTTGCTTGGAGAAGAAATCAAGTTCGGCGACGAAGTCGCGATTGTCAATAGCCCTTTGACCCGCAAGGATGGCGAAATCGTGAACGCTTCGATTCTCCGCATTGGTAACCAGTGGATGGTCTATGTCGATGAAAACGGTTCTGTTTACGGCCGCTTGGAACGCAAAATCGAAAATGGTAATGTTGTTTATGAATGGAATGAAAATTTGAATCTGGAAGAACGTGCTGCTGTGAAATTGGCAATAGAAGTGAAGCAGGCGAAAAAGCCTCCTCAGATTGTAAACTTGCCTGTAAGCCTTTCTGTTGTGGGAGGGGGTAAGTAATGAGATTTTTGCAATCAACAGCCGTCATCCTTATGCTCGCGTCCTCAGCTTTTGCGTGGCCGTGGAGTAGCGACAAGAAAAACGCCGAAGACGAAGCCCGCATCAAGGATTCCTTGTTGCAAGTCGAAGTCCGCAATTTGCAACGTGAAGTCGAAACGCTCACCCGCATCCGCATGCAAAAAGCAGATTCGCTTGAAAAGCTCGATGCCAAGCATTGGAGCAATCGCTATGCGGAATCGCAGATGACCGAAGAGCACCAGAACAAAACGCGTGAACTCGATGGCCGCTATTCCAAGCTTTCGACGGATTTGGGCCGCGTCACCGAAGAAGCGATGTCGAGCAAGAACGTCACCGAAGAAGCGGAAGAAAAAGCCAAGGGCGAAGAAATTTCTTTTGATGCTTTCAATACACAAGTGAAACTCTCGATTGAAAAGACGCTTGGCGATGTTGCCGGCGATTACCCGGTCGGAATGAACGCTCGCCTGTTACGCTTGAAGCAGGCAAATATTGAAGCCGAAAAGAAGGTGCCGAATACGATTGCTGCGGTGCAAGGCTTCATGGATGATTTGCTGAAACGCCACGAAGTCACTTATACGCAATTCTACGGTGCTGAAATTTCGCAAGTGGGTTCCCGCCCGGATGTGAACGTGAATCGCTTACGCATGGGAACTGTGTTCCTCGGCGAAGTCGCAAACGACAATGGCAACGTGCAGGCCTTGATGCGTTCAGGTGCACTGCAAGGCAAAGTTTTTGAATGGAACGCAAATTTGCCGACGGAAATGGCCGCAAATATCAAGCAGGCCGTGAATCAGGCGGGGACATTGTCAGGCTCTGCGGCAAGTGCGTCGCAGTCAGCAACAATCGCGATTCCTTTGGATGTCTTGCAGAACAAAGCCATCAAGAATTCTATTTCTGATGTCAAGGAATTAACTTGGACGGAAAAATTCAAAGCGTTCTTCAAGAAGGGCGGCATTGTGATGTATCCGTTGGCATTAGTCGCGATTATTGCTCTTCTGCTTTTCCTTGAACGTCTCCTGGTGCTTTCTTACCGCGGAAAGATTGGCCGTCGCTTTATCAAAAAGCTGGACTTGCTTGTCGCCGAAAAGAAATATGACGATGCCGCGATGCTTTGCCTCAAAAAAGAAACGAGCCTTTCGATGGTGCTTTTCTCCGTCCTGAACAAGGTAAACGACACTCGTGAAAATGCGGAACGCTCCTTGCAAGAGGCTTTGCTCCGTGAGCAGCCAAAACTCGAACGCCGTATGGGTCTTTTGGCCGCGATGGGCACAATCGCTCCGCTCTTGGGACTGCTAGGAACAGTGACGGGCATCATCACGCTCTTTACTGTGATTACCGAAGTCGGAACAAATGATGCCCGCGTGCTAGCGGGCGGTATTTCCGAAGCACTTGTCACAACAGAAATGGGTCTTGTCATTGCAATCCCTGTGATGATTCTGCATGGTCTCCTGAGTGAAAAAATTGAAAAGATAACGAGCGAACTCTATGTGCAAAGCACCTCGCTTATGAATAAAGTCTTCGGAAAGGAAAAAGTTGACTGATTACTTATAAGGTCCCTGTGGTTCGGCAAGCTCACCAACCTTGACGAAAAATAAGGTCCCTGAGCCGGTGCACTGAGTTTATCGAAGTGTTGCCGAAGGGCCGAAGTGAACAAGAGAAAAAGGAATTTTTAATATGAGTAGCTATATGTATATATTAAAATGTTCGGATGGTTCATACTATACTGGAAGTACAAGAGAATTGGAAAAGCGTGTCATGGAACATAATTCAGGCTTAGGAGCAAATTATACAAGAAAACATCGTCCTGTAGAACTTGTTTATTTTGAAGAATTTCAGAGAGTTGATGATGCATTTGCGAGAGAAAAACAGGTTCAAGGTTGGAGTCGGGCAAAAAAAGAAGCTCTGATTCAGGGGCGGTTCGACAGGCTCACCGACCTTTCTAGAGAAAAGCAGAGGCATTGATTTTATCGAAGTGGCTATGCGGAAATGAATATATGACTAACACGTACTACATATTCATAGAATCCTTGCGGAACACTTACGAGGCGGGCGGCGTGGTGATGCTCCCCATCCTCTTGGCAGGTGTCGTCGGGTTCTACTTCCTTTTTGCGAGCTGGATGCGCATTGGCGGTGATTCTTTCAGGAATGACGTCCACAAAGTCGTGAGACGCATGCAACGTGATTTAAACGGCGAAGGTTCTGTCTCAAAAATTGGTGACGCACACGGAATCGCGAATGCCCCTGCAAAAGAATACTGCGAAGCGGTGGCTCTCCAGAGGCTCCGCAAACGTGGCGGATTCCTCTCAAGAGAATTTTCGTATGCGATTGAAGTGGCTCAGAAGAATTACGATGAATTTTGCGATTACATGCAAGTGCGCATGATGAAAAGCGTACGCTACATGGAGCAGGGCAATCACATCATTTCGGTGATGGCCGCTGCCGCTCCGCTTTTGGGCTTGCTTGGAACGGTAACAGGTATGGTCTCGACGTTTGAAGTGATTACGTTATACGGCAATCAGAACCCAGTGCTGATGGCGGACGGCATTTCGGAAGCTCTGATTTCTACACAAAGCGGACTTTTGGTGGCTTTTCCGCTAACGCTTTTGAAACAACGTCTTGATGAACGCATTGAAATGCTCAAGCAAGAGATGGAACTTGGTGCAACGGTGATCGACAACTATTTTGCGACCGTAAATTGTCATTGCGAGCCGTAGGCGAAGCAATCTAAAGGATTTGTTATGGACTTTAATTTACCGAGAAGAAAACAAAAAGATATGGGCATCGAGATGGGCCCGCTGATGGACATCGTGTTCATCCTCCTCATCTTCTTTGTCGTAACGTCGTCGTTCACTCGCGAAACGGGTGTCGATGTGACGAAACCGCAAGCGCAATCGGCAAGCCAGCTTGAAAAAGAAAACTTGCTCATTGCGATTACGCGTGAAGGAACGATTCACATGAATGAACGTCAGGTGGATTTGGCAAGCTTGCAGGATATTTTGAAGCAATCGCTAGCAAAAACGCCCGACCGCGAAGCCGTAGTGATTGCGGACAAAGAAGCAGAAACAGGTGTACTCGTCCAGGTCATTGACATGTGCAATTTGGCGGGTGTGAAAAAAGTCTCCATCGCGGCACAAGCAGAGTGATGGCTAGTAGGCAGTAGGAAGTAGACGGTAGGAAGGAAATGCTGTTTAAGAATCGCTTTTTCAAAGAAGATGATTGCGTCATTGCGAGCGTAGCGAAGCAATCCAATAAATTCTTGAAATAGCACTTTGTCATCCTGAGCCCGTTCGACAAGCTCAGGGTAAACTCCGTCGAAGGATCTAGGAATTAAATGAAACTTGTTAAGAAATTATTAAAGCGTTTTACAATCCTTCTCGCGGCAATCCTCGCGAGCGTGGTGCTCGTTTTTTCCGTGACGATGGCGAATTTGTTCTTGAACGGCAAAGTCTTCCATGAACGCAAATTCGTCAAGACCGAAGTCGCTGTGAAGAAAATCGAAGAAGTCGAAAAGAAAGTCGAGAAAAAGCACACGGCTCGCAAGCCGAACCGCCAAAAGTCCAACTCGCGTTCTCCCAAGGCGGGGCCGCGTTTTGCGATGAACCTCGGTGCGGTTTCGGGAACGGCTGGTGCTGCAATTAGCGATGAACTCGTGGCCGATTTTCGTGGCGGTGCGATGTCTGCGGGGAAAGGCGATGTCGATAAAAAGCCCGAAAGTCGCTCTATGGCGAATTTCCAAGTGCCGCCGCAAATCCGCGATCGCGAAATCGACGCTATGTTGCGTCTCAGTTTCTGCGTCGATGTGGGCGGTCGTGCTTATGATATCAAGGTGATTGAGGAATCGCCGGCAGGTTCGGGGCTTGCGCAAGCGGGTAAGGACGCCATCGCCAGCATGACGTTCATTCCCGCTGAAAAAGACGGCAAAGCAGTCGCCTTCTGCGGCATGGAACAACCCTTCGAAGTGAAATTTAGAGATTAGTGGTTAGTGATTAGTGGTTAGTAAACAGTGATTAGTAAACAGTGGTTAGTAGAAAGTGAGATGTGGTTAGTAGGCCGTTGGATGCGTGTTGTTGAAATAAGATTTTATGTCATCCCCGCGAAGGCGGGGATCTAGTGAGGAATTTGATGAATATGTTTTGTAACTTGAAAAAACTTTTTATAGCAAGGTCCCTGAGTGGTAAACCGAATCTGCCGAAGTGTCTAAACGAGGGTTCGCGACAATCCTTTCGTCTATCGTCTATCGTCTTTCGTCTCGGCATTGTCGTCTTTTTACTTGCTTCCGTTTCCCTTGCGGCGCAGTCCTCCTTTGATTTAATGGAACGCGCAAACGCTCTTTATCGCGATGGCAAATACAAGCAAGCCATTACACTTTACCGCAAAGCCGAAACTCGCGGAGCAGACCCCGTAGCGGTGAGTTTCAACATCGCAAATAGCTTGTACCAAATGGAAAAATATCCAGAAGCGGCAGCAGCTTACCGCAAAGCTGTTGACTATTCGAGCGGCTCTTTTGTCCCGGCTCTGTTCAATATGGCTAGCGTCTATTTCCGCCTCAAGCAATACGCGGAATGCATTGCCGTTTATCACCGTGCATTAAAACTTGACCCGGACAACATTTCTGGCTGGCTCTACCTCGGCGAAGCCTACAATAAAACCGGCGATAAAGTCGGCGCATTGCGTGCCATCGAGAACGCTTACCGCCTCGACAAAAATGATATCAGCATCGTCTATCAGCTCTCCGAAGCAAACATCGCGTTGAATGACTTTGACCGAGCCGTTGCCGTAATCCGCGAAGGATACACGCTCCATCCCGAAGAATCCGATTTCCTCGTCTATCTTGGCGATGTCTATCGCTTGAACAAAAACTTTGAAGAAAGTGCCAACGCCTACCGCGAAGCCCTCAGCGTAAAAATCGACGATACGCAAATTATGTACAAGCTCGCCGATGTCCTCGCCGAAGACAAGAAACCGTATGTCGCGATGGAAATATTAAACAACATTTTGCAAATTAAGCCAGATTTTTCGGATGCCGCAATATTCCTCGGAAACCTCGCCTACGATTCTAAATTCTATGACCGTGCAGAATCCGCTTACGAACTCGCTGCCAAAAACGGAAACGCCGAAGCAGTTTTCGGCTTCAAAAACATGGCCTACGATGCCCACGCCCAAAAACGCACCGACGAAGCCGTACGTTTGTTGAAGCTAGCGTTGACCTATTATCCAACCGATGCTACCTTGCAAGCCGATTTGCTTGAAATGGAAAATGCTAAGTAAATTCGCCGCACTTTAATTCAAAAACAAGCCCATTAATTCTATTATTGCAATAAAAGGAGCTTGCGTATGACAATCCGTGCTAATGTAAAACCCAACAACCCCTCCCGTGCCGAAATTGAACTTGCCCGCATCGCCTCTTTGTTAAGCGACGATTGGTTTGTGTGGATGAACCGGCATCTGAATTTTGACATTCCTGAAACCGGTTCTATGGATCGCGAGGTGGATTGCGTCTTTTACCATCGCAAGCATGGATTGCTTGTCGTCGAATGCAAATCGGGAAAAATTGCGACTAGTCGCAACTCCCACGATGGCGAAATTGTATGGCTCCAGAGCGGTAAACCGATGGACAAAAAGCCGCGAGATCAAGTCGAAGGCTTGATTGCACCCTTGCATGAATACATGAAGCATTTGCTGCGGAGTCCTGAAGGCAAAGACTTTTACAGAGTACGCGTCCAGTGGGCGGTGTGCTTTAGCGACATGGACAATCTAGAGCAAATTCCCCTTGCGGAAATTCCGAGGAAACGAGCACTATTGCGGCCCGACCTGCTCGATGTCAAGCATTTCGAAAAACGTTTAATTGAAATTCTGGAAATTCCCGCGGAAGCCCGTAACGGTCGTGCATTTGCCAATGATTTTTTGGATGAAGAAGCTTTCTTTGCGCTGCAAAATTTCTTAGATGGTAATGGCGAGCGTGTAGAAGAAAGTGATTTGCTGCGGGAAGACAGTTTCTATAGCGAACAAGCTACCGAAATGCAGCAGATGATGATGGAATCTATTTCTAGAAACCCTCGCATGCGTATTGAAGGTGTGGCCGGTTCTGGAAAATCGCGGATGGTCGTGTGGGAAGCGTTACGCCTTTCTCGCATCGGGAAAAGTGTTGCGATTGTTTGTTATAACGATTTGCTCGCCGATGAGCTTCAAGGTGATATGAACGAAGTGCTGGAACGCGACCGTGCTGCGGTTGTCGCCAAGTACGGCAAAGACGGCGGTGTGAGTTTCGCCCCTGTGGAGGTTCACGCTTATTCGGAATGGTGCAAAAAGTATGCGAAAGCAGTGAAAATTCTACCCAAGATGGGAAAGGATGCCGCCCAGTATTACGACAAGGATTTGCCGCAGGCCTTAAAGCAAGCGACAAAGATGATGCGTAAAGACAAGAAAATGCGAGAAAAGTTTTTCTTCGATGCCGTCATCATTGACGAAGGGCAAGATTTTGCTTGCGAATGGATTGACTCGCTGACGGAACTGTTACGCGACTCACAACGTGGAATTATACGTTTCTTCTACGACCCGGCACAGCGTTTGTTCGGCACGCGTAACGGCATTGATTGTGAGTTTGTTAACAATATGCCGGTGATGGTTCTCAATCGAGGCTTCCGCAATACTTGCAAAATTCTAGAGTGGGTGTATAAAAATACGGGAATCCGAGTGCAATGCTACAACAATACTCCGCAAGGGAAACCGGTCAAGGAATTCCGCTATACGAATCCTGCCGAACAAGAAAAACTGCTTGTCGAATGCTATGAAAATTTAGTGAGCCATTACAAACTCTCTTATTCGGACATCCTTGTCGTTTCCATGTGCAGTGAACGCACGTCGGGAATCCGCAACATCAAAGATGAACGTTTTGTCTGGAATAAAGTGGGCGGCAAGAAGTTGATACGGGACAAAGTGAATATCGTAAGCACTTACCGCATTAAAGGCTTGGACGCATTGGCCGTTATTTTGGTCGATGTCGAAGAGCCTGCGGAACTCAGCAAACGCGAAAATTGGAAACGTTGTCTGCTCGTAGGCGCAACGCGAGCGAAACAATTGCTGTCCGTCATCCGGAAAAAATAGTCTATTACAGCCCCATTACGCATTGCCAATAGCCATTGACCACCAACTAATGATCAATAACTATTGACTAATAACTAACAACTAATGACTACTTTCTCACGTATTCCTTGTAAGGAGCACCGCCACATTTCATGGTGCTGTCGCGAATGTCGGTCGTGACGATTTTCGTACTTTCGGAAAGTTCTTCGCAGAACTCGAAAAGGAATCCCACGTATCTGTCAAATGGCATGCGCTCATAGTCACAGTTGTCGTAAACGTTCGTCAGAGAAATAGAGTCTTTCGTTATTTGAGTAATGACATGCACTGTGGGTGACGTTTCATCCAAAATCAGCATGTAAAGCGAGCACCCTTCAGAACTCTTGAGAGTTCCTCCTAAACGTTTCGCTGTTATAGGGTAAATGTCATTTGCGGCATCAAGTTCTTTCGAAGTTATTTTGTGCAGACCACCTGTCAGGAAAATAGGAGCCTCGTTGGGCTTGGAGCAAGTGTCTTTTGTAATGTCACAAGATTCGTATATTACATTATACGCAAGAACATTACGGTCAAAGGATAATTTTGATTCGCTGTTTCCGTTGTTGGTTTTGTTTGCATTGTAGATTTTGAGATAGTCGTCAAGCGAACTCGTCAAAGTTGTATCGATGTTGAAATGACCGCCGCCACCTCCGTCTCTTGTTGAAGATGAAGATGCAGCAGCAGCTCTGTTCGAAGACGATGCCGGGATAGGAGAATAACCCATATTGTCATCTGCCGATGAGTACCGCGGTGACGGAGCGTCAGTCCTAGCGCTGCTCGATATGGGATTGTTGTGCGGAGAGGGCTCGGTGTCTTGAGACGAGGAACTGACGTTCTCATGAGGTGCAGAATATGAATCTTGCGATGAAGAGCTTCTGTCCAAATAGCACAATTCAGAAGAGCTTGAAGATCCTTTGTTTGCAGATTGGTTGGGTTCCTCTGCTGTTCCGGCGAGGTTGTCTGATGAGCAGGCAAATACGCAAAACGCGACAAGAGTCGCAGTGCAGGTTGCTAAACATGTTTTTAACAGCTTAATCATTGCCGTCCTCCTTGGCGTTACGAGTAAGCGGGAATAGCTGTAAATTTAATCTATATACCTGATTAATGTTCTTGTCTCCGGCGGCGATGCTTACGATTTTTCGACGGCATTCGTCGAGTTCTTTTACAATTTGTTCGTAAGAATCTTTCGAAATCCCCATCGTGACACCGCTGAAATTGCGTTCTGCTCGTGCGAGATCCAGCGAATTTGCTGCGATTTTGGCCATTTCGCGGTGCATTTCGCGGATGGCGAGTCGAGTCGCTTCGGGAGAACCTTTGATGGACGTTTCGCTTTGGATGTAAGTATTTTCGGCGGTCTTTTTTAAAAATCCGGCCTTTACCAGAAAATCAAGAGATTGCTTGACATCGTAGGCGGAAACGTTCGTATAGCATTTCTTGGCGAGTTCGCCCGGGGTTGCTCCCGGCATCATCGGGGCAAGTTCCCTCAAGACAGGATTCTTCCAGGACTCGTAAAAATCGAACAGGTCGCTTTCGATGACCCTGACCTTGTGCTCCTTTGCGATGGCGAGCATCTCTTCGTAGGCGGCTTTCTTTTTCGAATCGTCGGTCTCCTGCCCGAACTTGACCATCGCCCTGAAGTAATCCATTTCGAATCCGACGAGTCCCATCGCCTGCCCCGTACGTTCTACGCCGATACGGCTGAGGTTGCTTTTGCCGTCACAGACGACTTTCATGTATGATGACGACGTGAAACCGGCACTTTTCGAAAATTCACGCCACGAAAAAACATGGCGAAGTTTGCGTTCTTCGTAAAAGTCTCGCATGTACTTGCGAAAGTCGGAGTATTCGATAATCGGTTTCATCAATGATAAATATAGATTGAAATAGGCGAAAAAGCAACTTTTTCATGCAACAAAAAACCGTAAATATATATATAAATAGAATATTTTTATCGTCGTTCAGTAAAAAATGTTCTATATGAAACGCTAGTGTCTCAAAAATCACTTTTTTTCACAATGTGTAGAAAAAAAGAACGATTTTAAGGAAATAATATATTGATATGGGGATGTATATAGAAGAAATTTTTGGAACTGATACGGCTTTTAATGCTAGTATTTTTACCGAAGAAACAGAACTTGAGAATGTTTGGAAAAAGCCCCGTTTCAGTCCGTAAATAACGGGGTTTTACGGAACGTTTACGGACGGTTTTCGATAGAAAAAGGGTCGTTTCGGTTCGTGGTTTACGTGAAATAGTCTTTTCCCTCTGTGTGGTTTTCGATCTTTTCGAAAAGTTCTTTTTGAGGGTAACGAGTGTAGTGCTCCCCCCCCCCTATTGGTTGGATCAATGGAAATACAAAATTCAAATCATTTAATTAAGTATTGACAAAATGTAAATACAAATATATATTTAAAACGTGAACATAACCAAGCACGCCTTTGAACGCATGAACGAACGTGGAATGACCCCAGAAATGCTCGCTTCGCTCATGGACGGCAAAATAGCCGTTGTTCCTACACGTGATGAAAAGTTCCTTGTCGTTGGTTTGGCTGATGGCGAAATGTGGACTGTTGTAATGGCTTCGGACTTGTACACGGTCGTTACTGTAAGGCGTTCTCACAAAGAGGAGGTTGATTTATGGACTTCAAAATAGTTGATGATACGATGTCCAAAGAGGAGCTTGAAGCTCTCGAAAAGCGGAACTATTCCAAGGACTTGAAAGAAGCCAGGAAAAACGGCTCCGTGGTTGTCGCTGATGGGTGGGATAATGCGGTTAAGGCCATCAAGGCAAAAAGGGCTTTGGACGCTTCTAAAACGATAACTATACGTGTTCCCGTCCGAGTTATCGAGCGTTACAAGAAAAAGGCCGCTTCGGTGGGAATAGGCTATCAAACGCTCATGAAAGAAATGCTTGAAGCCGCCCCCGTGTAACTGGTTTGTGTTTTCAATGTCGTTTTAACTTGCTCCCGTTCGTTTACGGGGGCTTTTTCGTTGGCGTTTTGTTGTGCTTGCTCCTTTTGGGCTTTGTCCGTTTGCTGGAATTTCCATTTGAGGAAAAAGAATTTAAGCGGCTTTAAAGCGGCTTTTCCAAGTGTGCGTTATCCCGCTTTGGTCTATCTGTATGCGTGTGCGGTCGTTGTCCGTTGTCTGGGGGCTTTGCTTTGTGGTTGGCTTGAACGAAGACGAAAAAAGGAATTAGATTTAAAACGCTCCCCCTATAGCGGTTTGTTCCCTCTGTGGCACATTTTCGATAGTGAAAATCAAAGCGAACGACTAAAAAGCGACTATAAATAATTCAAATACTGAAATAAACACTTTTTATAAAAATAATATATTTTTTGTAGCATGAGCGTTTTTGGTTTTTATGTAGAAGTCAATCTTGGGTGCGTTTGTATTCTGGCGCTCCTGTTGTACAGTATCAAGAGACTTCCGACTCCGCAGTTGAAATACACTCTTTTCCAGAACTTGATCCTTTGGCATATTATTTATTTTATAAGCGACTCGGTCTGGGCGCTTGTAAACGACAGCGTTCTCCCGAAAAATGTATTCAGCGTCCTCGTCGTGAATTATCTCAATGTTGTCATCATACCCTTTGTCGCTTACAGTTGCTTTATTTTTGCTGAAATCGGCACTCGAACGGACATGACGCGCAAGCAAATTGAACGTCTCCAGTTAGAACTGCTCATACCGATTGTCTTGCAGGCAATTGTGCTGCTTGTTTCATTTTGCTGGTCTCCCGATTTTTGGCTGGACGAGCGATTGGAGCCGATTGACTTTTATTATTTTATTTTGTCCTTTACGCCCATGTGTTATTGGGTTGCGGCGACTGTTCGCGCACTGCTCCGTGCAAGAAACATCCAGAATCGCCCGAATTTTCGAACGTACTTGATCGTGGCAAGTTACACGCCCGGAGTTTTGATTGCTGGCGGAGCGCAGGTGATTTTCTCGTTGACGACACCGATTTTTTGCTTTTGGTGTACTTTTATTATTTTATTTGTTTATTTGCATCTGCAAAATCATTTGATATCGACAGATTCTTTGACGATGCTCAACAACCGCAACCGTCTGCATCATTTTTTGCACCAGCAACGCGACGAGAAAGACTCCTTTGTAATCATGGTCGATGTAGATCATTTTAAGCAAATTAACGACACATATGGCCATGCCGAGGGCGACAAGGCTTTAGTCCTTGTTTCTCAAGCGCTCAAGAAAGCTTGTGAAAGCTTGAGCTATTCGATGTTCCTGTGCCGTTATGGCGGAGACGAATTTTTGATGATTGCGCAAACCGATGTTCCGGATGATGTAGTGAACAAGATTAAGGAATGCCTGCAAGAAGAAATTGCAAATCAAAAGCGTTCGCTGTCCTACACTATCGAAGCGAGCGTTGGCTTTGCTCGTTGGGACGGCCACCCGGAAAGCTTTAAAGAGAGCATGATCAACGCTGATAAGAAAATGTACGAAGATAAAAGAGATTAGGTTTTTAAAAGTGGTTAGTAAACAGTGATTAGTAAACAGGAATGCAATGGGAACGTTATTATATACAATCCTAACCACTAACCACTGTTTACTTTCTCTCGTCTTTCGTCTATAGCCGCGTGGTTCGGCAAGCTCACCAACCTAAGCGGCGTTCTTTCGTCTAGTATTACCCTTCCAGTTTGTTTTTCAAATAATGTTTTGCGGTGTAAGCGAGGTACATGATATCCGCAAGCACAAGAGCAATAGCGCAGGCGAAAAACACCGGCTGGTGCATGCCGAAACGGTTCGCCATTGCGCCGCCGACGAGAATTCCAATGCCGATGCCGATGTCCCAGCCGCTGAGGTAGGTGCTGTTTGCGGTGCCGCGTTGGTCATGGCGGGCTAGGTTCACGCACATCGTCTGGTAGCCGGGGAAAATGAGACCAAGGCTTGTGCCGATGAGGAACGATGCAAGGAAAAACATGACGGGGCCATGGCAGAATGCCAAGATGAAATATGCAACAACGTTCAGCGTCATCCCGGTGCCGACGAGATGAACAAGGTATCCCTTGTCGATGAGGCGACCCGTCATGATGCGGTTCAGAATGAGGCCCGCCGCAATGAGGGCGTAAAACCATCCCGAGCCGCCAATGCCAAGCTCCTTGGCGTATAGCGCAATGTAGTTCGTAACCGGCCCGTAAGCGAAACCGACGAAGATGAAGTTTGCAAACTGCGGCACGGCTCGCGTTAAAAAGAACCGGTCCAGCGAAAGCGGGGCGTGTGCTTTTTTCTCTTTGCGGGGAACGCGTAACGTTTGCACAAGAATAAGCCCTATAACGCACAAAATAATCGAAATCGCAAAGACGATGGAATCGCCGAAAGCTTCGTAAAGGAACATCCCTGTCATGGGGCCGGTTGCAAAAGCGAGGTTCACGCTGATGCCAAAATAGCCGATGCCCTCGCCGCGGCGGCTTGCAGGCAGTGCGTCAATAGCGACGGTATTGCTTGCCGTTGTCGAAATTCCAAAGAAAAGCCCATGTGCAAATCGCACAACAGCAAGAATCGGCAAAAGCCCAACCGTCTTGTAACCGATAAAGCAAAGAGTGAATGCGAAGAACGTCCAAAAGTACAGCGGTTTTCTGCTGAGCGTATCGACGAGAAACCCTGCGAAGGGGCGGCATGCGAGTGCTCCAATCGTGTAAAGCGAAATGATGATGCCGGCAGTCGCGTTGTCGGTTGCGAATTTGTCAATAATGTACAACGGAAGAATCGGCAACAACTGGTAAAAACTGAAGAACAAAAGAAAGTTCGCGGCAGAGCACGTTACAAAGTTACGCGTCCAAAGAGGAGGCTTTGCGTTGCCTCCAGTGTTTCCGCTCCCGATAGCTGTTGTATTTTCGTTAGATGTAACCATAATCAAATACCCCAGCACAAAGATAGAAAAAAGGAATCAATGCTTTGGACGAACTCGTCCTTGTCATTCTGGAGGCCAAAGGCCGATAGGAACTAGACTGGATTCTATCCCCCGGCTCGGTGGTTCGACAAAAGGTCACTGTGGTTCGACAGGCTCACCAACCTTATGCCGAAGTGCACCAACCTTAATTCGGGGCTAAAGGCTATCATAGGCTTCGCAGTTCTATTAACGGCTCCAATTACTATATTTCCTAATCCCTATCCCCTAAAACCTAACTCCTATTTACTTTCTTTCCAGCGCGACGAGCGTTTCGAGGTGCGGCGTGCCCGGGAACAAGTCGAGCGGCAGCACTTCCTTGACGCGGTAGCCAAAACGTTCCCATTCGGCGAGGGCATCCGGGATTTCGTCCGTGCCGCAGAAAATGTGCAGCACGCGGACGGGCTTGCGCAAAGCAAGCGCGCGAATCACGCCGGGTTCGGTTCCCTTGCGTGGCGGGTCCAGCAAAATGCGTTCTGGTTCGCCAGGGATCGGCCGCGGGAGTCGCATCTGCACGAACGTCTCGTCAATCTTGCCTGCGATGAACTTGTAATTTTTCTTCAAGAATCTGGCGGAAGCCTTCGCGCAATCGATGGACGGGCCTTCCCATTCCACGCCGAGTACAGACTTGGCGGCTTCGCCGAGTGCAAAACTGAAGAGGCCGTAACCGCAGTAAAGGTCCAAGAAGTGGTCGCCCTTTTCAAGGCCAAGCAAGCGGCTTGCGGACTTGATGAGGTTGTGAATCTGGCTTTCGTTAATTTGGCTGAAACCCGTCACCGGGTATTTGAGCCTGAAATGGCCGAGGTCCAGCGAAAGTTCACGCGGGCCGTAAAGCTGTTTGAAGTTGAGCGTGTCTGTCGGGCGCTTCGCTTCGAGATAGTAGTTCGATTCCGTAGTATCGACGTAAGTGTGCGCCGCCGTCACGTGGTACGGGCACTGCTGCAAAACTTCTGCAATTTGTTTCAACTTGCGGACAATGCTTGCGTCCAGTTTTTTCACGTTGAAAATCACGACGCGGTACTTGTACGTGCCGCGGATGATAATCCAGTTGAGCGCGTAGGCGAGCGGCTTGTACGCCGGCGTAATGAGCTTGTCGAACAGCAAACGGTAAATCGCATTGTGCTCTTCGGGTTCCAAGATACTATCGTATTCGTTAAAACGCAAATCGCCCGGCTTCATTTCGACTTGGCGCTTGGACGTGGTGCGGTAATTGCGCGGCATCGGACTTGCGATAATCGGTTGCGGGCCACGAGCAAGGCGGTTGACATCCCAAAATTCACGGATAGCGGCGTTCTTGACCTTGAGCTCTTCCTTGTATTCGAGCGGGGCAAGAGTCTCGCCGTAAGCGGAATCGGATTCCTTGGTGTAATTCGGGAGATTGTTGGCGATGGCTTGTTCAAAAAACATATTAATCCTTTTTTATACAATTCCAAATTTAAAAAGTTCCCGGAAAGTTTAAAGTCTATTTTTATGCTATGTGGGAGTGATTAGTGGTTAGTAAACAGTGGTTAGTAAGCAGTGGTTAGTAAGCAGTGGTTGGTGGTTAGTAAATAGTAGGAAGTGACTACACGTTTCTCCGTCATTCTGGAGGCTCGAAGAGCCGATAGAATCCAGTAAAGGTATGGGCTATAAGTTCGGTCGCCTGCAGCTCCCTTTGAACTATGGGGTATGGGCATAATGTAATAAGATCATCTCGGAACGAAACCATACAGTTTTAACAGCATTTACAAGATGTATGGCTTGGCTTGCAATAATAAGCATTTATTATATTTCGTATAAAGGCATGAAATTTATGAAATGGATTGGATTTTTTATCGTTGCCGCAATGTTTGTGGCTTGCGCGCCTAAGACGCGTCACGTATCTACAGAAAAGTTCGATGAAGCTATTTCTTCTACGAAACATCCAAGCAGCGCATTTTTGGATAGCATAAAAGAACTTGTGCTCCCGATTTATGACATGTACGTTTTGGAACGTCCGGGCCTTACCGGTAAAATCAGCGTGACGATGACGGTGCGTCAGGATGGCGGTGTAGATAGTGTTAGCATTGATACTTCGACGGTCAATTATCCAGAGCTAGAAAAAGAGGTTCAGGAAAAACTTGGCCAGCTAAAATGTCCTCTAATAGATTACAGGTCACTCAAGCCAAAAGCGAATATCGAATTCTCTGCTGAAGGGGTAGCTGTTACCCAGACTCAGCCTCGCTCGGCAAGTCAAATTATGAAAGTAGTCCGTAAGGAAGCGCCGCGGTTGAGATCTATTTATAACAGTTATTCAAAGAAGCGTTCTTTTGACGGCAAAGTTAGAGTAAAGTGGTCCATACCCCCTAGTGGCGATGTGGAAAATGCCGAAATCGTCGAAGCGACGACGGAGTATCCCGAGTTTGAAAAGGCTATTTTAGAAGATATAAAGCAATGGAAATTTCAAGACGGGTACAGCGGCAAGACTACCGTTACGGTGCCGTTCACGTTTTCTGAGTAAAGGGATTTTTAATCCAAATTCGCCTGCTCAATCATGGCCTCATTTTGGGATATTTTGTAGTTTTAAACAAAAAAAGGAATGGTTATGTTTAAATCTTATGCCGGTGCTTTTGCACTTTTAGCCGCATCTTCGTTGATGTTTACCGCCTGCGACGACAGTTCGTCATCGCCAAATGCGGGTATCGACCGCACAAATGTGAAAAATTGCGACGAGATGGTCAAGGAAGACGTAAATACATGGCACTTTATCCGCAAGGATGCGTTTGGCGATGATGCTGAATACATCTACAAGGCCGAAGGCCGCGACTTAATCGTGACCATCAAGGATTCGCACGGCTCAAACAATACCAAGACTTATTCCATGTACAACATGGAATCCGAAGTCGGGCTTGAATTGGCTTACCGTGCGGCCAAGGCGACTTGCGAAGACGGTCAATAAAATTTGAACACGGTTTAAACGTCATTTAGAAACTTGAAATCGTTTTTATCCCTTGCGGCTATTTGCTTTGAGGGATTTTTTAATAATGCTTTTTTAGTTCTTCGTTATTTTGTACATTTATAAACAAGTGTAGTGGGATGATTTAAAGAAAAGGATTTCTTATGAAATTTGCCATGTCGTTTATCCCATTTGCCGTTGTTTCGGCATTGCTGTTTGTTGCGTGTGGTGACGATAGCACCTCGATAAATTCAAACTCATTCCCAGAAGAAGTTGCGGATAAAACGGAATTGAACACGTATGAATGTAATTTTTCAGCTATGGGCGTGCTAATTTACGTTGAAAGCTTGGGCAAAAACTACGAATGCGATGGCGACGAATGGTTTGAATCTTATGACCAGCCGAAATCGAGCGCGAAGGGGAAAAGTTCATCGTCTAGTAAAGATAAAAGTTCCTCGAGCAACGGCAAAAGTTCGTCTTCCTCTGGTAAGTCTTCCTCGTCGTCTAGTAGTAGTGTTGTGTATAGCAGCTCGAGTGTGCTGGCTGTCTCTACCCTTTATGAACCTCCCTGTAAAAACGACAGTACGGACAATTGTGAATATGGACTTTTGTTTGATGAACGCGATGGTCAATCATATAAGACGGTGAAAATTGGAAAAATGTGGTGGATGGCTGAAAATTTCAACTATGCTTACCTGCAACCGACGGAAAGTTTAGATTCTTCGAGCTTTTGTTATGATGGCGAAGCATCGAATTGTGAAAAGTATGGAAGATTGTATTTATGGAGCGCCGTAATGGATAGTGCTGCTATTTTTAGCGAAAAAAGCGCGGGATGTGGTTATGGCGTGGAATGTGAAGGACATTTTCGTGCACAAGGGATTTGCCCTGCTGGATGGTATGTCCCTTCGTATGGAGATTGGTATACGTTGTTTAATATCGTTGGTGGAAGTGGGACTGCGGGTAATGTTCTTGTGTCTGCAGAATGGAGGAGTGATTCTATTAAAACTGATGCATATGGGTTTGGTGCGCTTCCTGCTGGAATCACAACATGTAGTGGCAGCTGCTATTCATCTAAGGGATCCAAAGCGTATTTTTGGAATTCATCTGAACATGGCCGATACAGTTTGGAATCATCTTACATAGATATTCGTAATGAATCAGTGATTACTGTTATAAACGAGTCGAAAGATTATGGGCTTTCTGTTCGTTGTGTGATGAATGATTCCTTATTACAAGGGTCATCTTCCAGTGTCAGACCTAAGTCGAGTTCTAGCAAAACAAATGTGTCCAGCAGCAGTTCCTCTAGATCTCTTACTTATGTAGACTTTCATTTGACATCACCGAAGGAAACTTACTTTAATCCAGAAATCAAATATGATAGTATAATCGATACCCGCGATGGCAAAGTCTACAGGACGATAACCATTGCTCCGGAGGGAACGGACTATTCCAAAACCTGGATGGCGGAAAACTTGGACTTTGACGTTGGTCAGGGAGGTTCGGGCGAGAATAAATACAATTGGTCCTGGTGTTTCCATTATGAGAAGAAAAATTGCGAGGTGGCGGGCCGCCTTTACACCTGGACGGCGACCATTGACTCCGTGAAGTTGGCAACTGATGCCAAGAATCCGTTGGATTGCGGTTTCGTTAAGGAATGCGGATTTACTGGTGCAGTTCAGGGAATCTGCCCTAGTGGCTGGCATCTGCCTGATACAACGGAATGGAATGCTTTGTTCACGGCGGTGGGTGGACGGGCTACTGCTGCTAAAATTCTCAAAACGCAAACGGGTTGGTATAATAACGGATCCGGCACGGATGACTTCGGATTTTCTGCGCTGCCTGCTGGTTACACCAGGGTTATTGATGAAGTTTTCAACTATAGTGCCCATGGAGGGTTCTTTTGGACTTCTACAGAACTCAATATCTACTTTGCGTACTACATCCGTTTGAACTATGACAGTGACGAAGCGAAATTGGAGTACATTGGTAAAGATGACGCCTACTCCGTCCGTTGCATCAAGGACAAGGAATAATTAGGACTTGTGGTGCGAAAAACGTTAAAAGTCCTAATGTTGGCCTTAGTCTGTTCGGCTTTCTGCTGGGCGGACTGCCATACCCTTGATCTTTCTGTAGTGATTGTTAAAGATTTTATGGTCATTGGCGCCAGGGGTGGCTTTTCTCCTAATATATTCTATACAACATTGTCCGACCGATATGGGACGCGTTATGTGACGCTTCATCGCGAAAGCGCAGACGATCCTGGCCGCATTGTGTGGGCGCTGTATTCCGAAAAGGATGGCTTGCTCGATAGTGTAATCGTCGATAAAAAACACAGAATGTATAAGGCGGTTGGGCTTGGTGAAGGTGGAATAATGCCGCCTCCATTGAAGAAAAAGTTGAAACACCATGACAAGAATGTTGTTGAGGCTCCGTTGTCTGCGCTTGATGAAGTTGTCTGGAATTTGGTTGAATATCGCAAGAACGCCGAAGACCGTCCTGATACGAATGATATTCTTTTTATGTTGGAACCAAATGGTAATCGTGAAGAATTCCTCCAGTGGCTTCGTTCTTATAAGCCGTTGGTGCAAGCGGCTAAGAATATTGGATTCTCGTTTTTGACGTTTGGATTGTTGGATGACGCTGATTCTAGCTATGGCGATTGGGCGAAACTGTCCAAGGATATGTACGATGCCGTGGGTGTGAGAATGCCGTCTCAAGACGAACTAAAAAAGCATAAGAGATGTTCCTGCGTTCTTGGGGCGGCGCTGGAAGGGACTCCTGCAACACCATATTCAAGAGGGGTGCTTGAGATTTTGAAAGGTGTAGGAAAGCCTCAAAACAAGTGACTTGCTAAAAATGCTGTAGAATTGAAAAAATCTGGCTTGTAGAGCTGGGGCTTTTTGGCGATCCCGGCGCTTCGGTGGTGCTTCGGCAAGCTCAGCATACCAGCTCAACGACCTTGTTTGAGGTGAAAATTGCGGAGGGTTGGAACAAAAAAGACCTCCCAAAGGGAGGTCCAAGAGCGGCGGACCGGGATCGAACCGGCAACCATTAGCTTGGAAGGCTAAGGCTCTACCATTGAGCTACCGCCGCGAGCGACAACAATTATACAAAAATATTGCAGTTTTTAAAGGGGTAAATAAAAAAGTTGTTGGAAAAATATGAAAAATTTTATAAATTTACGCTCACAATAACAAAACAATCATACCGAGGTAGCATACTTGTTCCCTAATCCGCGCGATCGTCGCATGCCCAACCGTCCCAGCGATGGGACTCGTACCAACGAAGATATCCATATCTCTCCGATTCGTCTCGTGAAAGAAGATGGCGAAGCTATCATTATCGAGACGAGCAAGGCATTGCAGATGGCGAAAGACGCCGGACTGGACCTTGTGGAAGTCTCCCCGAATGCTAAGCCACCTGTCTGCCGCATCATCAACTACGGCAAGTACAAGTTTGAACAACTGAAGAAAGCGAAGGCTGCTAAGGCCAAGCAGCACGTGGTGAAGCTCAAGGAAATCAAGATGCACCCGAAGACTGCCGAGAACGACTACCAGTACCGCATCAAGCAGGCTGGCGAGTTCTTGCAGGACGGTATGAAGGTGAAGCTTATCATGCAGTTCCGTGGACGCGAAATGGCGCACATGGACTACGGCAAGCGCCTGATGGAACGCGCCAAGGAAGACTTGGCCCCGTTTGGCGATTTGGAAATGGATTCGCGGGTGGAAGGCAACACAATGCTTTCTATCTACGGTCCGAAACGTGGTGCCGGTAAGAAACAAGACCAGGCACCGAAGCCCGTAACCGAGCCAAAGGCAGCAGGTGAGGCTTAACTATTAACCTACGAGGTAAAAATGCCTAAAATGAAAACTCACAGCGGTGCTAAGAAGCGCTTCCGCGTGACTGGTTCCGGCCATGTCAAGTTCAAGCGCGCTGGTATGCGCCACATTCAAGCCAAGATGACCACTAAGCGTAAGCGCAACCTCCGCAAGGGTGCACTTGTTAAGAAGGTCGATACCTATCACGTCAAGCGTCTGCTTGTAGTAGCATAAGGAGAGTAAGAATGCCACGCGCAAAAACTAGAGTTCCTTCCCGCGAACGCCGCAAAAAAATCCTCAAGGCCGCCAAGGGTTTCTATGGCCGCCGCAAGTCGAACCTTCGTCTTGCTATCGAAGCCGTTGCCCACGCTGGTCAGTATGCCTATGCACACCGCCGCGACAAGAAGGGTGATTTCCGCTCTCTGTGGATCACTCGCTTGAACGCTGCTGTTCGTGAATTCGGCATCAGCTATAGCCAGTTCATTTACAAGCTTTCCAAGGCTAACATCAACATGAACCGCAAGGTTCTCGCTGACTTGGCCGTCGCCGATCCGGCAGCATTTGCCAAGGTCGTGGAAATTGTGAAGGCTGCTTAAGTTCTGACTTAGCGAAAACGCGAGAAATTGCGCTCCGCCCGAAAAGGCGGGGCGTTTTCTTTTAGAATAAATCCACGTCGAGGACGGTTTTCTTTTTGCTCTTGGGTTCAACGACGGCGATGGAATATTTTGCCGTGCTGAGCAGGCGGTTGACGGTCGCAAGGACTTCGTCTTCGGTAATGGAACGTATTTGCTTTTCGGCGTATTCCATTGTATGGAACTCGCCGAGGTGGAGCGTCTGTTCCGCCATGCGGATTACTCGCTTTTCGGGACTGTCTGCGCCAAGATGCAGTCCGCCGAGGATGTTCGTCTTGGTGCGTTCGAGTTCATCCTTGATGAATCCGTGACGCAGGAACTTCTTGACTTCGTCGATGGAAAGTGCAAGTGCAGTCTTGAGCTGGTGCGGTTCTGTCGCAAGCGAAATGCCCCAATCGACACAGTCCTTGTAAAGGTCAGCGGTAGAATATACCGAGTAGGCGAGTCCCTTGTCTTCGCGAATTTTCTGGAACAGGCGCGATGCCATGCCTGCACCCATTGCCACGTTGAAAAGCGAGAACGCGCTACGGTCGCGGTCGCTCATCAGCGAGCGGTCAAAGCTGAGTCCCCAGAAAAGATTTGATTGCGTGATGTCGCTTTTCTGTACGACTTTTACGCTCTGGTTGGGTGTATAAATGTCTTGCGGAATTGTTCCGTTAATCTTTTTTTGTTCAAATTTTTCTGCACAAAGTTCTACAAGCTGTTCGTGGTTGACTTTGCCCGAGGCGCAAACGTAGAGTGGAATTTCATCGGTGACTTGACGCCCGTACTTGAGCATTTGTTTACGCGTGAGGGCCTGGACTTGCTTGACATTCCCGGTGATGGAATGTGCAATGCCGCAACCTTTGAAATGAATTGCGTTGAAGATGTCACCCACAAGTTCCTCGGGGATGTCGTCGTAGCTATGGACTTCCTCGATGATGACGTGGCGCTCCTTTTCCATTTCTTTTTTGTCGAAGCGTGGATGCATGAGCATGTCCGAAATGACGTCGATGGCAAGCGGCATGTCGCTGCTTTCGACTTGCGCGTAAAAGCCCGTCTCTTGGCGGGTCGTATAGGCTTCGAGATTTCCGCCGCGGTCTTCGATGGCGTGCGCGATTTCTAATGCGGTGCGGTTCTCGGTGCCTTTGAAAACGAGGTGCTCGTAAAAGTGGCTGAGCCCGAATTCATCTTTGGCTTCGTGGCGGCTCCCGCGCGGGACCCAAACGCCGACGGCTGCT
Organism: Fibrobacter sp.; assembly: GCF_017545445.1. GTDB lineage: Bacteria > Fibrobacterota > Fibrobacteria > Fibrobacterales > Fibrobacteraceae > Fibrobacter. Next base: position 47,304 of record NZ_JAFWOM010000067.1, on the reverse strand, counting down.
GAATAGGCATGCGGCATGTAATCGGTTAAAATGGTGATTCCGTTTTCAAGAACGGTCTTTTTTATAGTCTGTTTCATTTTTTGTAAATCGACGCGTCGGAAAAGAGCTGAAAGTTGCGTTCGCGGCTAACAACGATAGAAAATATTGGGTAAAATTGTCATAAAAAAACACGTTTTGAGCACCCTTTCATTATTGTGTAAATTTTTCTAAATTATGCCGCGAAAAATTAAGCTCAAAGGAGTCAATATGGGCAAAGATTTAAAGGAAAAGGCTCTCGAATACCATGCCATGGGCAAACCGGGCAAGATTGAAATCGTGCCGACCAAGCCGCACAGCACGCAGACCGACTTGGGACTCGCTTACACGCCGGGCGTTGCTGTTCCGTGTCTTGAAATTGAAAAGGACCAGAACCTCGCTTACGAATACACCGGCAAGGGCAACTTGGTGGCGGTCATCAGTAACGGCACGGCAGTCCTTGGACTCGGCGATATTGGCGCTTTGGCCGGTAAGCCGGTGATGGAAGGCAAGGCCTTGCTTTTCAAAATTTATGCAGGTATTGACGTTTTTGATATCGAAATCAACGAAAAGGACCCGAAAAAGTTTATTGAAATCGTGAAGGGAATCGCCCCGACGTTCGGTGGCATCAACCTCGAAGATATCAAGGCTCCGGAATGCTTTGAAATCGAAGACACGCTTAAGGCGGAACTCGATATTCCTGTGATGCACGATGACCAGCACGGTACTGCAATTATTTCGTCTGCAGGCCTCTTGAACGCAATCGAAGTCGCTGGCAAGAGCATTCGCGATGTGAAGATGGTGGTGAACGGTGCCGGTGCTGCCGCTTGCGCCTGCACGAGACTTTATTTGTCTCTAGGCCTCAAGAAAGAAAATCTTGTGATGTGCGATAGCAAGGGCGTGATTCGCAAGGACCGTAAGGGCCTCACCGAAGCAAAGGCTTTCTTTGCAACCGACCGTACCGACATCGAAACGCTTGAAGATGCCATGAAGGGCGCGGACGTGTTCGTCGGCCTTTCCAAAGGCAACATCCTCACTCGCGAAATGGTCCGCAGCATGGCCGACCAGCCGATTGTCTTTGCGCTTGCAAACCCGACTCCGGAAATCAGCTACGAAGAAGCGATGGCGAGCCGTGGCGACCTCATCTTTGCGACGGGCCGCAGCGACTATCCGAACCAGGTGAACAACGTTATCGGTTTCCCGTACATTTTCCGTGGCGCTCTCGACGTGCGCGCAACTTGCATCAACGAGCACATGAAGCACGCCGCCGTCCGTGCGATTGCGACGCTTGCCCACAAGCCGGTGCCGGATGTGGTGAACATTGCATACAACGCGCAACGCTTTACGTTCGGCAAGGAATACTTGATCCCGAAGCCCTTGGACCCGCGTCTCCTCACGGAAGTTTCTATCGCCGTGGCAAAGGCTGCTATTGAAAGTGGCGTGGCCCGCAAGCCGATTACCGACTGGGACGCTTACTACGACAAGCTCCGCGACATGATGGGCTATGACAACAAGCTCATCCGTCAGTTCAGCGATACGGCTCGCAGCAACCCGAAGCGCGTCGTGTTTGCCGAAGGCGGAAACCTCAACATGCTCAAGGCCGCCGTGCAAGCGAAGACCGAAGGTGTCGCTCACCCGATTTTGCTTGGCAACCCCGAGCGCATACAAATTATCGCCCAGCGTGAACAGCTCGACCTCACGGGCATCCAGATTGTGAACCCGCGTTCGCCGGAAGAATTCGAACGCCGCCGCAAGTACGCTGAAATTTATGCCGAAGAAAATGGCCGCAACGGCGTAACCTTCGAAGAGGCCCGCGACGACATGTTCGAACCGAACCACTTCGGCATGATGATGGTGAAGGTCGGCGACGCTGACGCCCTTATTTCCGGTGGCTATTCCAAGTACAGCGAAACGATTGAACTCGCCAAGGAAATCATCGGTATCCGCGAAGAGTACAAGCACTTCGGCGCTTTGCACATTCTCTCCACCAAGAAGGGGACGTTCTTCTTGGCCGATACGCTCGTGAACCGCGACCCCGATGCAGAAACGCTTGTCGATATCGTAAAGCTCACTCACGACGCCGTGCGTTTCTTCGCTCACGAACCGGTGATGGCCATGCTCAGCTACGCAAACTTCGGTTCTGACAAGGGTGCTCCGCGCGGAACGTCCAACACGGCTCGCGAAGCCGTGAAGATGATTCACGAACAGTATCCGGATTACGTGATTGACGGCGAAATGCAGGTGAACGTGGCTTTGGACAAGGAACTTCGTGATTCAAAGTATCCGTTCAACAAGCTCAAGGGCCAGACGGTCAACACGCTTATCTTCCCGTGCCTCTCTTCTGCGAATACCACTTGCAAGATGCTTTTGGAAATGGGCGTGGGCGAATCGATTGGTCCTGTGCAGATGGGCCTGAACAAGCCGGTTCACTTTACCGACTCCGACGCTTCTGTGCACGATATCTTCAACTTGACCGTTGCTGCCGTCATCGACGCGATTGTGCAAGAAAAGAAGGACGAAGAAAAGAGCCGTAAAAAGTACGACAAAATTTGGTAAGTCGCGCATTAAGCGCTGTCGATGGTTTGAACCGTCGGAATCAGTCGTTTAAAAAGTCGTCGCAGATAAATTCTGCGGCGATTTTTTTATAAATGATACATTTGTATCATTTACGGTGTTTGAAACGTTTTAAACTTGATAAAAATTAACGTATTTTGCTAAAATTATTAATTTTTGTATCATTTTCTATTGACAATTGATTTTGATGGATGTATATTTATCAATATGAAACCGATTGTAGAATATAAAGATTACCGAGCCTATATGGCGGACTATTACGAAGAACGTAAGAGAACTTCGGCGTTTACTTGGCGCGAGTTTGCAAAGATTGCTGGGTTCACATCGCCTTCGTACTTGAAACTTGTTTGTGATGGCAAGAGCAGCTTGAGCCGTGTGACGATGAATCGTGTGGCGGTTGCGATGGGTCTTGTCGGCTATGAAATTGAATATTTCGAAGCGATGGTGAACTTTGTCAATGCTCAGAAAGACGATGTCAAGAAAGTTTACTTCGATAAGATGATGGCAATTTCTGCAGCGAACCAAGTGCGCGTCGTTGACAAGGATGCGTTTGAATATTACGACAGCTGGAAAAATCAGGTCGTGCGCGAACTCGCTCCGATGATGCCTGGTGCTATGCCGGGCGACATGGCGAAGATGTGCTGCCAGGAAATCTCTGCGCTTGAAGTCCGCAAGTCTCTTGCTTTTTTGGAAAAGGCGGGATTCTTAAAGAAGACTGGCGAGAATGTTTATGAGCAGACTGATAAAGCTGTTGTGGGTTCCAAGGAAGGCCTCACACTTGCGATCCGCATGATGCATCGCGAAATGGGGCGCCTTGGCATAGAATCTATTGACCAGTTTGGTCCCGAAAACCGTAACGTCACTGGCGTTACTTTAGGCGTAAACCGTGAAGGCTACGAAGAAATCGTGAAGGAGCTCGATGCATGCCGTAAGAAGATAATTTCGATAGCGGCGAAGTGCGGTGAGCTGGATCAGGTTTACAGATTGAATTTACATTTTTTCCCTTTAACTCAAAAAGTCGTTTGTGTAACGGAGGAATAGTATGAATAAAAAACTACATATGATATGCGCCGGAGCGCTTTCGCTTGCTGCTCTTGGTTGTTCGGACGTTGACGTATCGGGCTCATCAGAAGATCCCAATGTGCTGTTGGCGTATAATTCTTCGTCGAGTTCTGTTCCCGGGGCTTCGTCGAGCTCGGTGGCGGAATCATCGTCGGGGAGTTATGAGTTTGATTTAGGCGATTTGTGGAATCCGAGCGCGGGTGATTTTACCGTTAATGTAGCTCGCTATGCGGCATCGTTGCCGGCGAGTGCAAAAACCGATGGTCACTGGGTTTTGACAACGGATGCCGAAAATGGGGGCTCGTCGTCTGTTGTTTGGCCGATGGATTATGTTAGTTCTCAAGACGAAAGGGCTATTGTTGAAGCGTGCAATGGCATTTGTGGGACTGTCGTTTTGAAAGAACGTTCTTCTTTGAATGAAGATTCTTTTGTACATATCGGCTTTACGCTTGCGAAGGATAGTAGTGGCAATCCTGTTCCAGTCGATGTTTCTGATTGGGGTGGTATTTGCGTAACTCTTACATCGGATCAAGCGTTTGGCTTGCAATTGGCTGTCCGCGACTCGTTGGATTTACTTGATGAAAGGCTTTGGCCCACTTTCGCCTATCCGGCTGTTGCTTTGCCTAGAACAAAGGACGGTGAACCTAAGACGATATGCCGTAAATGGAGCGACTTCCAGATACCTACGTGGATGCAAGATGAACCGGAATACTGGAAAACCGATGTGGGTGCAAAAGCGGCGAAACAGCTAGTTGCGTTTAGAATCGAATTTGCGGGGAAACCTGGAGAATATAAGTTCAATATCATGTCGTTAGGGACTTATTCCGAACCGTTGTCAAGTTCTTCTTCGGGAACCGATCCGTTTGGAAACGTGTATGCGGGTGACGATTATCCCCGTGATTTGTGGGATGGTCAGGCTCGCGAGACTAATGTCAAAACGACTCTTTATGCGGATTCTTCGTGGAGCCATTTGCGAAATGGTCAATGGTTCGAGTACACGGATCGAAATGAAGGCGGGAGTTCGATTTTTGACTGGTATTGGAGCGATCAGTACGATGGACACGTTGCGCCTTTTGATGTGATTGTCGATGCGTGCGGTAGCCTATGCTGCTTTAATGTCATATTGGACCAGGGCGAACTTTCTAGAAAGCCGTATGCGTTGTTTGGGTTCCAGCTTGCTCAAAATGATTCTAACCAGGGCGTGCCGGTCGATATCTCTAATTGGGGCGGAATCTGTGTTACCTATAAGTCGGATTATCCTATAAGGATGGATTTGGATCCGGTGTCGTTGGAAATGAGCACGGATACCTTGACTTCGGGAAGCGCTATCGAAGATGCAGACTTGGATATTTATAAATGGCCTTCTGTTGTTTTACCCAAAACGTCTTCTTTAGAAATCGTTAAGTGCTATAAATGGAATGAATTCACCCAGCCTGATTTGGATAAGTTGCCGAATCCCGAAAAGTACAGAATATCGGGCGAAAATGTTGCCAAAAGGGCTGTAGCGGTCAGGTTCATTATCGAAGGCGAAAAGGGCGACGTGGGAGCTTTCGATGTAAAGGCTCTTGGAACGAATCGCGATTAGAAAATTATAGTGGGGAGGAAAAAGGACCCGGCGAAAGCCGGGCCTTTTTTGTACGACGTAGATGATTTGATGGACTTGTCAAGCTTAGCCCATGATGGCTGTGCCATATACAGTACAGTGTGTACTATATACGTTGAAAATATGTTTTTATCTTTAATTAAAATGCCTTTTTCTTTGAAAAAATGTAAAAATTGTACTGTAAAATATTGACTTTTATTTTTGAAAGTGTATATTTGTGAATATGAAACCGATAGTTGAATATCAAGATTATCACGCTTTTTTGAGCGACTACTACGAAGAACGCAAGAGGACTTCTGCGTTTTCGTGGCGCGAGTTTGCAAAAATTGCAGGGTTCGTTTCGCCTTCTTACCTCAAAGATGTTTGTAGTGGAAAAACGAACCTCAGCAAGGTGACCATGGGGCGAGTGGCCGCCGCTATTGGGCTTGTAGGGCACGAGGTGGCTTACTTCGAGGCAATGGTCCAGTTTGGCAATGCCAAGGCAGACGATGTAAAAAAGAAATTTTTAGAACAAATGCATTCGATTGCATTTGACCATAAAGTTCGCATTGTGGATAAAGACGCGTTCGAATATTACGACAGTTGGAAAAATCCGGTGGTGCGTGAACTTGCTCCGCTGATGCCGGGCGCCATGCCGGGCGAAATCGCGAAGGCGTGCACGCAAGAAGTTTCTGCGCTAGAAGTACGCAAGTCGCTAGCGTTTTTGGAGCGGGCGGGGTTCCTCAAACAAGTCCGTGAAAATGTTTACGAACAAACGGAAAAATCCGTAGAAGGCTCCAAGGAGGGCTTGCCGCTTGCGATTCGTTCGATGCATCGCGAAATGGGAAACTTAGCGGTCGATTCGCTTGACCGTTTTACGGCAAACGAACGCAATATTGCGGGTGTCACGATGGGTATCGACCATGAAACCTACGAACGCATTGTTCACGAACTGGACGAATGCCGCAAAAGGATTACCGCGATGGCCGAAGCGTGCAAAAATATCAAACAAGTTTACAGGTTGAATTTACAACTATTTCCACTTTCTAAAGAAGTTGTATGGAATGAGGAGGCTTGAAATGAAAAACAATATTTATTTGGCTTGTGGGGCGATGGCTCTTGCTTTTGCAGCGTGTTCAGAAGACAATGGAATCGTTGGAACTTCGACAGAGCCGAATACGTTTGCGCATGATTTTTCAAGCTCCGAGGCTGAGAGTTTGTCGAGTTCTGTAACTGAAAAATCGAGCAGTTCTGATTTTGGACTTTCGAGTTCGGCGGTCTTGCCGAAAATGTCTAGCTCGTCATCTGTTTTGCCGGAATCTTCGAGTTCGCTGTTCAAGCTTTCGTCGAGTCGTATGGAGCCTTATAGCAGTGCGCAGGCTTCATCTTCGAGCAGCGGGTCTTGGCCGCTTAGCAGTTCATCGCGTAATCCCGTTTTGTGCAAGACTGGTTATGCCAATGGCGGATGTGCTGGTGTTGATGGTGAAGGTGATTTGTGGAGCGGCTATAAAGCTGCGTATGAAGGGACAGAGTATATTGACGTTGGGCTTTATGCGGATTCGTCGTGGAAAAGCATGGCTAGCGGCGAATGGTTTGTTGTATTAGATAGCGCTGATGCTGGCAAGTCGGATATTCGTTGGCCGGTGAAATTGGGGAATGATAGTAATCCTAATTCGTTTACGCCTGTTATTGAACGCTGCAATAATGGCCTTTGCGGAACGGCTGTTTTGGAAAAAGGTTCTTTGACGTATAACCCGTTTGTGTTGGTTGGTTTTACTCTGGCAAAAGACAGTGCTGGAAAGCGGATTCCTGTTGATGTTTCGAACTGGAATGGGATTTGTGTGTTTTACCAATCGGATGTATCTCTTTCTTTGGAATTGGGCTTGGAAGATTCTGTAAGCGCTCTTATGGGTTACGCATTGCCTAGCGTTTCCTTGTCAAAAACTTCTTTGGCTTCGTCAAAGTGTTTTGAATGGAGCGAATTTAAGTTGCCGTCGTGGGTGAAAAGTATTGGTAAATTTGTGGATTTGGACAGGCTTGAGGAATTAGGCTGGCTGGAAAACGCCGGAGAAATGGCGGCCAAACAGCTTGTCGCTGTAAGGTTCAAAATACAAGCTCAACCTGGTGAATATGATTTCAACATTATGGCTATAGGGACGAATCTTGAATAGGTCGTGAATTGTAGGTCGTGATTTTTTTTGAATCTTGTTTGGAGAAAATTGCAAAAAAGACCCGGCGGATGCCGGGCCCTTTTCCAAATAACAAAGAGAATAATTCTGTTTTGTCCCTTGCGGGAGACGCTTATGTCGATCCCGGAATGCATCCGGGATGGCGTTCCGGCTGATTAGCGGAGCTTGATTTGTTGCACGTTCTTTTGGCTGCCCTGCTTAACGATGAGGACTGCCGGACCGCGGAAGTTTGTGCTTAACTGGACTTTGTTCATGCCAGCGTTCGCAGTGAAGCTTTGCTGGGCGATGACCTGACCCATGGTGTTCAAGAGCGTGGCCGTTGCACGGCTAGCCTTGTTTGCGGTAAACATGGCGTTCACGATACCCGGCTGGACGCTTACTTGCATCTTGGTGGTTACGATAACTCTCGGCATGCAAATACCGCTCTTCGTGTCTTCACCCCAGTCGCCCTTGTCGTTGGCCTTGATGAGTTTGCCCTTGGCGATGCCCTCAATGTCGGGCTTCTTGGTGTTGAAGTTTTGCAGCGTGTCTGCTGTGCCGTCGGCCTTCCAGAGGAGAAGATTGTCGAGGTACATGTCACCGGTGAATTGAGTTCCGCGGACGATGATGCCGAAGGCGTTCATCTTGGAGGCGTCTTTGAAAGCTAGCTGCCCTGCGCCGTCGCCGAATTCGATCTTGTGGTTCTTGAGCGTTCCGAAATCGGAGACGTCACCGAGCGTGACTTCGTTCCATGTCCAGCTGCTGCTCATGTTCATCACGACTACGTTTGCCCAGCCGTATTCGTTGCAACCGTCGCGAGAAGTGTCGTTGCATGGGCCTGCGGATTCGCCCGCAACTCGCATGTCGAAGGAAACGGCGACGTATTTGCTCCAGTCGGCACTAGTGTTGATGCGTATCGTGCCTACTTCTACGGTGTCGGATTGGACGGTCTTGTAGCTAACGTGAAGGGCCATATCGCCATCGAGGATAGTCGTGTTTTCCTTGACGGTGGAGTCAATGGTGTTGCCTGGAAGTGCTGCCTGGCCGTAAGCTTCACGCATGGCGTTGAGCGTTTCGACGTCGGTGATGTCGCCGACCTTGCCGCCGAACTTGTTCACTTGACGGCGGATAATCGTGAAGTTGCCGTTGCCTTCGTCGCCGGTATCCCAAACGCAAGGAACGAGGCCGTTCTTCTTGGCGGCGGCGACCGTGTAGCCGTACCAAGCGGCGCGAGCTTCGAGATGCTTCTTGAGATTGTCGCCTGAGAGAGCGTCAAGGCGTTTGACGGCACCCATTTCACCAATCACGACCGGGATGCCCTTGTCGAAAAAGCGGGTCTTGAGGCCGCTGAACAAATTGTCGATGGAAGTCTTGGAGCCGAGTGCGGAGCCGGAGCAGGTGTGCGCGGCATCGTTACCCGGAGTCTTGTCTTCCCAGTAGTAGAACATCTTGCCCCAGTCTTCGTCTCCGCTTGTCATGAGCGAGAACTGGTAGGGGTAGAAGTGGACTTCGGCCATGGTGTAGCCGTCGCCAGCCGGGTCGGTCGGGTACTGTTCGGAAAGGAGTGGTGCCTTGTCGATTTCGGTACGCGGGGACTGCACGACCACGATACGTGTGGCGTTGTTGCCGCCGGTAGAACGCACGGCCTTGATGCATGCTTCGTGGAATTGCTTGAGGACGGCCATGCGCTTGGAGTCGAATGCCCATTGGCCGTTGTCGGCACCGCCGTTCCACGGGTCGTTCACGCCCGGTTCGTTAGCGGAGGCGAAAATCAGGTGCTCGTCATATTCGGCGAACTTGGTGGCAATCTGCTTCCAGTAAGATTCCTGCTTGGCGGCAACTGCTGCTGCGGAGCTGTTCACAAGACCTGTCTTGTCGTAACCTTCGCCGTCAAAGACATGGTCTTCGAGCCAGCCTTCGTCCCAGTGGCTGTTCAAAATCGCGTACATGCCGTTATTGATGACGAGATCGACAACTGTCTTGACGGAATCGAGCCAACCGGCATTGATTGTGCCGTTAGAGGAATGGCTGTTCCAGGCGCATGGAATACGCACGGTGGTAAAGCCGGCATCTTTGATAGCTTTCACGTAGGCTGCGTCCGGGAACGGGTTGCCCCAAGCGGTCGGATTCCCCGGAACTTCCATTGTGTTGCCGATGTTGTAGCCGAGACCCATCTTTGGGAAAATTTCGGTTGCCTTTGGGAGCGCGAATGCCGATGCTGCTGCCAAGAGGATCGAGCTGGCGGCGATGCCGAAGGTGTTGAATCTCATGTCGAAGACTCCTATTGTGACTTGTTGTGGGTGTCTTGTTCGTGATTTTCTTAATGATTTTTAGAAATTTTTGAGAACATCCCCCACGATATCCCAAACATCCCTTATTCTCATACTCGTTAAATAATACACCCGTATATGCCTATAATATATACGATTGTAATTAAAAACGCAATAGGAAAATTGATATTTTACGAAAAATATCAACTTTGTAATAAGAAATATTGTAAAAACTGACTAAAATTTGAGAACTTTTTTTGAGAACATGGAGGGATGCGAAAGAGCCGGGCGGTTTTTCCCGTGAGTCAAAAGCGACCCGTGTTGACGGGTCGTGCTGACGATAGTGAGGCGAAGAAGGCGTCTTGGTGTTGCGGAAGAGCCGAGCGGTCTTTAATGCGCTTCGAGCCAGTTCTTGCCGAATCCGACGCTGGCTACGAGCGGAACTTTGAGTTCCATGGCGCCTTCCATCTCGGACTTGACCATTTGCGAGAGCGTTTCCACCTGTTCACGCGGGCACTCGAAAACGAGTTCGTCATGCACCTGGAGCATCATGCGGAGCGGGAGGTTTTCGTCGTTGATGCGCTTTTGGATGCGGATCATGGCAATCTTGATGAGGTCGGCGGCGCTGCCTTGCACGGGGGTGTTCACGGCCATGCGTTCGGCCATTTGCGATTCCATGCGGTCGGAACTGTCGATGCCTGCGATGTAGCGGCGGCGGCCCGAAAGCGTTTCGACATAGCCGTCGCGGTGGGCGGCTGCCTTGGTATCGTCAATGAACTTTTGCACCCCCTGGTACATTTCGAAGTAGCCGTCGATGAAGCTTTTGGCCTGTGCCATCGGAATTTTCAGGTCGCGGGAGAGGCGGAAGGCGGTCATGCCGTAGAGCACGCCGAAGTTCACGACCTTCGCGTCGCGTCGCATGTCGGCGGTCACGCTGTCCAGTGGCACGCGGTTGATGGCGGCGGCCGTGCGGGCGTGGATGTCGATGCCTTCCTTGTAGCTTTCGATGAGGGCAATGTCCCCGCTCAGGTGCGCAAGCATGCGGAGTTCAATTTGCGAGTAATCGACGGCGAGAATCACGTTGTTCGGGTTCTGTGGTACGAATGCGGCGCGGATTTGTTTGCCGAGATCGCTACGGACGGGGATGTTTTGCAAGTTCGGGTCGCGGCTCGAAAGACGGCCTGTTGCGGTGCCCCACTGGATAAAGCTCGTGTGGATACGCTTGGTGTCTGGATTCACGAGCGTCGGGAGCACGGAAACATAGGTGCTCTGCATCTTCTTGAGTTCGCGATACTCGATGACGGCAAAGACGATGGGGTGGGCGGCACGGAAGCTGAGTTCTTCAAGAACGGCGGCATCCGTGCTGCGTTTCTTGATTTCGGGGAGTCCGAGTGTGTCAAAGAGCACTTCGCCGAGTTGTTTGGGTGAGCCGATGTTGAATTCGCAACCCGCCATGTCGCAGATTTCTTTTTCGAGCTTTTCGATGCGGTGCTGCAAATCGGCTTGCAGGTCCTTTAGAATCTTGGTATCGACGAATGCACCGACGCCTTCCATCTGGTAAAGCACCTTGAGCAGCGGCATTTCTTGGCTGAAGAAGTACTTTTCGTAGTCGTACTTCTGGAGCTTGGCGCGGAGCGGTTTCCACAAGCGGAGCGTATAGACAGCGTCTTCGGCGCCGTATTCGGTCGCGTCCTTGATGGGCGTGCGGTTGAACGTAATTTGGTTCTTGCCGCGTCCGATAAGGTTTTCAATCGGAATCATCTCGTGCTGCAAAAGTTGCATCACCTGATTGTCGAGGCCGAGCCCGGTTTGGCCGGGCGAGAGCATCCAAGCGGCAATGAGCGTATCGACAATGTTTGCAGAATCGATTTGCTTTTGTGTGAGACCGAACGTGCGGGCGAGAACGTGCAAGTCGAATTTGGCGTTGTGGAAAACGAGGGAGCGCTTGCATGCTTCGAAAGTTGCGCCGCTATTGCAAGCGTCCGCGCTTTTTGAACCGTCGTCGGGCTGCTGCTTGGATTCACCATCGGGGAGTGTGCAAGAATCGTTCCAGAATTCAACAAACCACTTCTTTGTGGCGTTGAAGTCGAAGTTGCCGCCCTTGCCGGCGGGGTACGGGAACCCGATATCGTCGGTATGGCCGAGCGGGATGTAATAGCCTTTAGGGACGCTGCCGTCTTTTGCTGCGGCGGCGAGGCAAAGTCCGACAATGCTGCATTGCATCGGGTCGAGTCCGTTTGTTTCCGTGTCAATGCCGATTTCTGTTGCGGCGTCAAATTCCGATTTCATCTGTTCGAAGGTTTCTTCGTTATCGACGCAGATGTAGGTGGGCGGGAGGTCGGCGGGTGGTTCGGCTGGCTTACTTCGACTCGGCTCAGTACAGGCACCAACCTTGTTGTTTGTGCTCCCTGAGTGGTACACTGAGCTTGCCGAAGTGCTTGCCGAAGGGCTGTTGCAACCGCAAGAATCGCCGGAGTCGCTGTCGGAGTTGCGTACAAAGCCAGTTTTGCTCGGAACGTTTTCTAGCAAACGAACGAGACTGTTGATTTCGTGTTCTTTAAAAATTCCTTCGAGCGTGTCGCTGTGGATGCCGCAAAATTCAAGCGCGTCGAGGTTGCCGTTGTAGGCTCGCTTTGTTTGTAGCGTCACAAGTTCGCGGCTGAGGAATGCCTGTTCCTTGTTGTTCGCTAGGTTGTCGTGCAAACCTTTCTTTTTGATGTTGTCGAGGTTTGCGTAAATGTTGTCCATGTCGCCGTATTCGGTCAACAGCTGGATGGCGGTTTTCGGACCGACTTTCGGGACGCCTGGGACGTTATCGCTGGAGTCGCCCATGAGGGCGAGGTAGTCGCGGATTTTTTCAGGCGGAATGCCGTATTTTTCGAGGACTTGCTGCGGTCCGAAATCGATGCCGTCGGCGCCTTTTTCCAAGTGGAAAAGGTGGATCTTGTCGGTTACGATTTGCGACATGTCCTTGTCTTTGCTGATAATCACGACATGGTCAAAACCGGCTTTGACGGCAGCTTCGGCGGCACTCGCCATCACGTCGTCGGCTTCGTAACCCGGTTCTGACAAAAGCGGAATGCTGCTTGCTTCTAAGGATTCGCAAAGGAGCGGCATTTGTGCCGCCATTTCATCGGGCATCGGGCCGCGATTGGCCTTGTAGTCCGGGTAAAGTTCGTGGCGGAAAGTCTTGGTGTGCGCGACATCGCGTGCGATCGCGAAATGCGTGGGCTTGTGCTTAGCCAAAATGCGGAGGACTGCGCCCCAGTAGCCGTGCATCATGGAAACTTCTTCGCCCTTGCTGTTGACGAGTGGGTTCTGGCTGTAAGCGTAGAACATGCGGAACGCGAGTGCGAATGAATCAAGAAGGAGTAAAGTCTTTTCTGCCATGCAAAGGAATGTAGTAATTTAGACGAGAGAACGGGCTTCGCCCTACAGACGAGAGACGAAAGAACTGGCCGGCTAAAAACGCCGAAATTGCAAAAGTGGCGGTGAAATGAACAAAAAAATCTCAATTTCACCGCCAAAAATTAACTTGTCTGTCTTAAAATAGCCCGAAATCGACCCTTAAGGTTCCTCGCTGGCGGTGAAATGAACGAAAAATGATGAAAATCACCGCCGCCTAATGCCAAAATGCCTCCTTTTTACGCAAAATCTTTTGGACAAACTATAAAAGTGGCGGTGAAAACAGCGAAAAAACTCGGATTTCACCGCCAAGATCGCTTTCCCGTCAAAAATTTGCTCACGAACAAACGTCAAAATTTAAGATGCGTCGTTTTTTTTTCATTTTTGTATTTTTACTAAAAAGTTGGATAACAGTATGAAACGTTTTTCTTTTGCCTTGATATTAGCTTTGATGGTTGCCGCCTGTGGTGACGACGACAGCGATTTTGCGACACGTCCTTCGGACGATTCGTCTTCCAGCGTCTGTGAAGACTGTGATGATGCGTCCAGTAGCTCGGTGAAGTCGTCTTCTTCCGGTGCCAAGTTCAGTAGCAGTGCTAAATCTAGCAGTAGCTCTGCAAAATCGTCGAGTTCTTCCAGTGCGAAGTCTTCGTCCTCTAGCAAACAGAAGAGTAGCAGTTCTGTTAGGGGGATCCCTTGGAAAGGACCTAAAGAAAAATATTTTAATCCGGATGTTAATTACGGGACTGTGACGGACTTTCGCGATGGCAAAATTTATAGGACTGTTCAAATTGGGGATCAGACCTGGATGGCCGAAAACTTGAACTTCGAATACAAGGTGAAGCGAGACGAAGGGGACACTGTTTCATACGGGATGTGCAGTACGGATAATTGCGAAATATCTGGCCGCTACTATACCTGGGCTGAAGCCATGGATAGTGCAGCCGTGTTCTCTCAGAATTCGGCCGGTTGCGGCTTTGGTCATAAATGTTCTATCAAAAATCCTGCACGTGGTATATGTCCTGAAGGCTGGCATATTCCCACGGGAACAGAATGGGAAACCTTGTATAAAGTGGTTGGCGAAAGACCCCACGCATTGCAGGCGAAGGGCTTTGGAGATTGGTCTGATTTGACTCGTGAAGAATGGCCTGAGTCGACCGATGAATTTGGCTTTTCCACATTCCCTGTGGGTAGCTACTACGGAGGAGACATTATCCATTTAGGTAATGCTTACTTTTGGAGTGCGACAGAGTACAATGGCAGTATCGCCTACCATTGGATTTTGGGTGAGAATCAAGCTTACCTCACTCACAGTTTCGTAGATAAGCATGCCCATTTTTCAGTCCGTTGCCTCAAGGATGAATCCTCTGTACAACAATCGTCGTCGAGTGTTGCATCGAGCAGCAGTACCCCAGAAGGATATGTAGATCCATCGACGGTTGTTACTGGGACTATGACTGATGAACGAGACGGCCAGACTTACAAGACGATTACCATCGGGACCCAGACGTGGATGGCGGAGAACCTCAACTACGCATACACTGGTGTACCCTATAAAGTTGATGACTGTACCTCTGATTCCATTAGTTGGTGCTACGACAACGACTCTGCCAACTGCACCAAGTATGGTCGCTTGTACACTTGGGCTGCGGCTATGGATAGTGTTGGTACGTGGAGTATGAACGGCAAGGCGTGCGGCTATGACAACTCATGTTCGCCGACATACCCTGTGCGAGGCGTTTGCCCCGAGGGCTGGCACTTGCCTGATTCGACGGAGTGGGAAAGACTGTTTGCGGTGGTCGGCGGAAAAACGACTGGTGGCAAGGAACTCAAGTCTACATCTGGTTGGTACAATAGTAACAATGGTACGGATGCCTATGCCTTCTCTGCACTCCCTATTGGCTACAGGTACAACACTGGTTTTTATGGCAACCAGGGCCACCACGCGCTATTTTGGAGCTCTAATTCGCGCAATAGTTACTACGCGTACAACATGATATTGTGCTCCATCGGCGACGATACATATCTGAACTCCTTCTACAAGAACCACGCTTTATCTGTCCGTTGTGTGAAAGACTCCGAATAATTTTTAGAACAAGTCGTCGCCCTTGATTTCGCCTGCGCGCCACTTTTAGACTAAAAATGTTGGATTCTTTGTCTAAATCTCACAAAAATAAGCACATTTAGACAAGAAATAATGTTTTTTGTGTCTAAATCTTGTGTTTAGCTGTGATAGAAATAGGAGGGGAAAGCCTTCCCCTCGCTCCTGCTACGCCGTCATGGCGGGCCTCGCCCCGCCATTTAGTCGTATCATCCGCTACCCCTTCTAACGGGCCCTCAGTCGCCGGCCCGCAACGCCCCGGCTTACTTTAAGTTAGACTGCCATTTCTCTATTTTACGTTTTATAGGCAAAACGCTTCTAGGAATATTATTTTCATCGCAGATGATTTCTGCAAGGGTCCTATTTCCAATTTTGTAAGAGTGTACGAGTGCTTCGAGGTCGTTAAACTCTTCACATCGTAAATCATCGAAATAACTATCGGAATTCTCGTCTTGCAGATGAATTCTTACTTTGCCTATACCTGTAAAAGGATCATCAAATTCGATTAGATGCCATTTCTCCTCGTATTTGAATTCGATGCCTGTTGTGCATTCTTCAAAGAAATTTTCAACGGATTTGAAAGAAATCATTTTGCCGGACGCTCTACACCTTGAATTGCAAGATTTCTTCGGCAGACAGCATGTCGATTTTTTTCCCGACACGCTCGGCATACTTTCCCAATTCATAGATATTCAGCTTGCTTTTGGGCGGTTCCTTGTATGGATCAGGCGTAGCCATGTATTCTTCCATGGAATCTGCCACAATGACGGCTGGCTTTCTAGTTCCACTCATAGGTGTAGACCTCCAAAAGATTTTTGGCTGCTGCCTTGTCAATCATAAACTGATAAGGATGTTGCGCCCCTAAATAGGATGCTCCTAACACATCAATATAGTGATTTAACAGCTCTTTGTTAAGGGCAAAACCATGAACAAATCCTTCATGTCCCCACAAAAATGACCGGTCCGCAGCAATTGCAAAAAGATGTCCGCCAACACCACTATATTTCTGCACTCCAAATCGATGTTTGTTGTTATGCGGAGCGGTGCAACCCCAATGCAGGTACGCAGCTTTCACTGAAATGTCGTTTTTTACTCCCACAAGCCCTTGAATTTCGTTGTTGTCCTTCAAGGCAAGTGCGAAAACTTCAACACTATTGGGAACCTCGATCCAGTCAATTCCCCATCCGTTCTTTTCGTTAAACTTTTTCAGAAACGAGCGGCTCTCAATCCTGAACACCACGGTTTCCTTGATTTCTCCGGTGTCGGTATCCTTGAGGCAGGGGACGATTTCGTCAAGCCAGATTCCGACACCGCCGATTTTTGCATCGCTGTACATCGTTTACTCCTTTCCCCGCGGACATGCGTAAAAACAGCGGGGCTTTTTATTAAATTTGCTCTTTTGAACACTATAAATATAAACTTTCCAGGGGCGGATGTCAAGAGGTTTTCAGAAAAAATTCATTTTTCCCTATTCCAATAATCTATATTGCTGTTGACATAGCCCCATTCCTCATGGTTTGGGGCGCATAGAAATTTGAGTTATTGCTCTTATTCTCGCCTCGAAAACGACCAAAATTTCAAGTATCAGAGAGTAAGGCAAGCACTCACGCACCCTGTGCGTGGGTCGTTTGTGCTTATCTGATACAAGGCTTCTTGGTCGTTGCCTGAGGCGGTGGGTGCATTCGACTCCACGCCTTTTTTGTTGAAAAGGACTTCGGCTCGGTCATGCCCGTGCAAGCGCGGTCGCGACTCTCGCCTTACGCCTTTTTGTGGATTGGATGTACGGGAATCGGGGCAAGCAACCCCGAGGTCCTGTGAAGGTTCAAAAGACAAAGCCGGAAAAGAATCCGGCGCAGATTAAGTCCAAGGAACGCGTCGCCGCCCATGGCGAGGTATTTACTGCTGACCGCGAAGTGAACGCAATGCTTGACTTGGTAAAGCAGGAGACCGAGCGCATTGATTCTCGATTCTTGGAACCCGCCTGTGGAACGGGCAACTTTCTCGTAAAAATTCTAGAACGCAAACTTGACGTGGCCAAGAAAAAATACCGCCGTAGCCCGTTGGACTTCGAACGGAATTCTGTCTTGGCTCTATCCAGCATCTATGGTGTTGATATTCTCGCGGACAATGCGGAAACCTGCCGCGGCCGTCTCTTCAAGATTTGGAACAAGGCTTACAAGTCTGTTTGTAAAAGCGACCTGAACGAAGATACGCAAAAGTCGGCACAGTTCATTTTGGAACGTAATATCGTTTGCGGAAATGCTCTGTCTTTGATGAAGGTCGATGAAAACGGAAACGATACGGATAGTCCGATTGTGTTTTCGGAATGGGCTTTTGTGCGGGGCAACACTATGCAACGCAAAGACTACACCTTTGCGGATTTGATGCGCATTGGTGAAGGCTCTGAACTTGCTATGCCAAGTGACGAAGGAAATTTTTTGACGCAGTACACCTCTGATTACAGGAGACTATGGCAAGATGATAAACAAGCATAATCCCGATGTCTTGAGTTGCCTTGCAAACTTGAGCAACGATGAAGTGTTTACGCCGCCCGAGGTGGTGAACCGCATGCTTGATATGCTCCCGCAGGAACTGTTTGAAAGTACCGAGACAACGTTCCTTGACCCCTGTTGCAAAACGGGTGTGTTTTTGCGAGAAATTGCAAAGCGTTTGTTGGCGAATCAAATGCCGGGATACGAGCAAGCCGTAGAAGAAATAAACGCCAAGAAAGCGAACGGTCAAAAACTTTCGCCTGATGAAAAATGGTTTATGAACCAGTTGCAACATTCCATAGACCATATATTCCACAACCAGTTGTTCGGAATAGCCATTACCGAAATGACGAGTCTAGTGTCTCGCCGAAGCGTCTATTGTTCCAAGTGGCCTAATGGCGAATACTCTGTATCAAAGTTCGATAATCCCGAAGGAAATATCCGGTTCAAACGGATAAACCACACTTGGGTAAATGGCAAGTGCAAGTATTGCGGAGCAAGTGAAGAACAGTATAGCCGTGGAGATACTCTTGAAACGCATGCTTATGAATGGATTCACACTGAAAACCCCGAAGGAATTTTCAACATGAAGTTTGACGTGATTATCAGCAACCCACCGTACCAATTGAGCGATGGAAGTGGTGGAAGTACAGACAGTGCAATGCCTATTTATCAAAAATTTATTTCTCAGTCAAAAAAATTGAATCCAAAGAATTTAATAATGATTGTCCCTTCTAAATGGATGGTTGGAGGTCGAGGCCTTGATTCGTTTAGAAAGGAAATGCAAGACGATTTAAGATTGCAAAGAATTGTTGATTATGAGGACGCGTCTGCGTGTTTTCCTGGAATTCATATTGATGGTGGCGTATGCTATTTCTTGTGGAAAAATGATTATAAAGGGAAATGCAATTATTCCTTTATTTCTAATGACGGATCCATTTCTGAAAATAAACGTTTCTTGAAAAACGACGTATTTGATTATGTTATTAGGGACAACCGTATTCAATCTATTTTGGAAAAAACATCCCAAGATGGCAAGTTTAATGAATATGTTTCAAACGTTAAACCGTTTGGCATAAGGGGTTATCTGTTTAATGAGCCTGATAGATACCCTACTGCAAATTTGAAGGACAAACCTTATAAGGATTCTGTTCATATATATGGTGTAAAGGGTATAAAGGGAGGTGCAAGAAGAACTGAAGGATATATAAAAAGAGATCTTGTTAGCAATAATGAAGAAGCTATAGATAAATACAAGCTTTTCTTTACAACAAGTTATTCAACAAATGCAGTTAACCCTCCGGATGTAATTGTCGGTAATCCTGGTGATGTTTGTACTGAAACTTTTTTGTTGATTGGACCATTTAGAACCAAAAAAGAACAGCAGAACTGCTATTCATATATTCATACGAAGTTTTTCAAATTCCTCTTGTATCATGGGAAGGGAACGATGCACGTCAATAAGGCTGTATTTGGATTAATCCCTATGCTAGATTTTTCAAAACCTTGGACGGATGAGGAATTATATAGCAGATATAAACTAACGAAAAATGAAATTAAATTCATAGAACAGCTTTTTGAAAACACGGAGGACGCCTAATGCCTTCCGTTCAGTTAGACGAATTTCTCAGAGAGCGTCCTGAAGTCAACCCAACCATCTATGCCTATACAATCCCCGAGGTTGAAAAACTTAGGGGCTATATCAAGGTCGGCTTTACAGACCGTAATGTCGAAGCTCGAATCAAGGAACAGCTGCATACGGCAGGCCTTGAAGGAAAAATACTCTTCAAGGAATCGGCAATGTGCGCCGATGGTTCATGCTTTACCGATAAACAAGTTCACAAGATTCTTGAACGCAAAGGTTTTACTCGGCTGAACCAAGGCAAAGACCGAAACGAATGGTTTTTCTGTAAAGAAGAAGATGTTCTTGCCGCCATCAAGGAGCTCCGTACAGGTAAGCGTATTGATGAAGATCGCAACGAAACATTTGAAATGCGCCCGGAGCAGGAACGTGCCGTTGAAATAACGAGCGCCTACTTTAAGGCGACTTTGAAGGAAAAACCCGAGAGTTCGCCAAAATTCCTTTGGAATGCAAAGATGCGTTTTGGCAAGACTTTTGCCGCCTATAAGCTGGCACAGTCAATGAAGTTGAAGCGAATCTTGGTTCTGACTTTCAAGCCTGCGGTGGAAAGTGCCTGGGCTGATGACCTGTATCATCATGTAGATTTTAAGGGATGGCAATTCATCTCGAATAAAGACGCTAGGGATATCAATTTTTCTATAGATGAAGAATTTGAAGAAGCGGACAAGAATAAACCGATTGTAGTATTCGGTTCGTTTCAAGATCTGCTAGGGCGTAATGATGCTGGTGGTATCAAGGCGAAAAATGAATTTATCCACTCTGAAAAATGGGATTTAGTCATTTTTGACGAATACCATTTTGGCGCATGGCGAGAAAATGCGAAGAATCTCTTCGAAAAGCAGGACGAAGAAGCGGAAGTTAATTTTGACCAAGAAGAATTCCAACGCAAGGAAGCCGCGAATGCGATGGATGAATCTTTCTTGCCAATAACGACAAAGTATTATCTCTATCTTTCGGGAACGCCGTTCCGTGCACTCAATTCCGGTGAATTCATCGAAGAACAGATATTTAACTGGACATATTCCGATGAACAGCGTGCAAAAGAAACCTGGGTCGGAAAGAATAATCCATACAAGGCTCTCCCGCGTATGGTGCTGATGACTTACAAGATTCCCGAAAGCATTCGCGAAGTTGCTAGTCAGGGTGAATTTGATGAATTCGATTTGAACGAGTTCTTTAAGGCGGAAGGTAAAGGTGAAGACTCCAAATTTAAGCACGAAAATGAAGTGCAGAAATGGCTCGATTTGATTCGTGGTTCTTATTTGCCATCCAGTGTTGATGACTTGAAACTCGGACAAGACAAGCGACCGCCTATGCCGTATTCCGATACGCGCTTGCTGAATATCTTGACGCACACTTTGTGGTTCTTGCCCGATGTTGCCGCATGCGATGCAATGAAGAATCTGATAGATCAAAGGCAAAATACTTTCTATCACGATTATAAAGTTATCGTATGTGCCGGGACAAAGGCGGGCATTGGCCTGGAGGCTCTCAAACCAGTGCAAGCTGCAATGGCGAATCCTCTCAATTCGAAAACTATTACGCTTTCATGCGGTAAGCTCACGACAGGTGTGACGGTTCGCCCCTGGACGGGCGTGTTCATGCTCCGGAATCTGAAGAGTCCTGAAACATATTTCCAGACGGCTTTCCGTGTGCAATCTCCTTGGGAAATCAAGGACGATAAGGGTAATCCGCAGATTATCAAGGAAAACTGCTATGTGTTTGACTTTGCACTAGATCGTGCGCTGAAGCAGATTTCAAGTTATAGTTCAAGGCTTGATATCAACGAATCGGACCCCGAAAAACGTGTCGCCGAATTTACGAAGTTCCTGCCGGTGCTTGCTTATGATGGTTCCGCCATGATGCAACTAAATGCAGAAGCCATTCTTGATATCGCTATGTCGGGAACTTCTGCAACGCTTTTGGCTCGCCGTTGGGAATCCGCTTTGCTCGTAAATGTTGATAACGATACTCTTAAACGTTTGATGGACAACCCCGAGGCGATGGACGCCTTGATGCGTATTGAAGGCTTCCGTAGTCTTAATTCGGATATTGAAACGATTATCAATAAATCGGAGAAAGTCAAGAAAGCAAAAACTAAAGATGGTCCGTTGACGCCAAAGCAGAAACGAGAACTTACCGAAGAAGAAAAAGAATTCAAGGCGAAACGCAAACAAATTCAGGAAAAACTTATCAAGTTTGCGACGCGTGTTCCCGTGTTCATGTATCTGACGGACTATCGCGAACGATGCCTAAAAGATGTAATTACGCAACTGGAACCGGGACTTTTTAAGAAAGTTACGGGTCTTGAAGTTAAGGATTTTGAATTGCTGTGCTCACTCAATGTATTCAACGCCAGCTTGATGAACGAAGCAATCTTCAGCTTCAAGCGCTACGAAGATTCTAGCCTGAGCTATACCGGCCTTGACCTCCATGCCGGAGACGATGTCGGCGGCTTCGATACGGTACTTCGCCGCAAAGAGTACGAGGAATTGTTCTATGGACAACAGCGTTCAATGATGGCTGTAGAGCATGGTGAAGATTATACTAGAAACGAGAATGTTTCACCTGAAGTTGCGATGGCTGCTGAAAGGCGGGCTTTATATTCACGCATCAAGGCTGGTTCTATTGTTACGCACAAGCAACTAGGCAAAGGCGTTGTTGATAGGATATCCAAAGATTATAAGTATATCCATGTCAAATTCGGTAAAACAGAAAAAATGTTTGTATTCTACGATACGTTCAAGAAAGGACTTTTGAAATAATTTGTCAAAACCTCTTGACAACCGCCATCTAGTAATTTACATTTAGTGCACAAGTGTGTAGAAATTGTTTTCCGCGCACGAAGCAAAACAATCAAAGCCCCGCCTTTTTATGCATGTAGGCGGAGGGAGGAAAGATGAATACTAGCCAAACAAGGCGTTGCTTGTAAAAGGGGCTCGCCAGGTGGGAAAAAACCACGCCATTCGACGCGTACTAACGGCAGAACACGCGGATTTCTTTGAGATAAACCTCATAGAGACCCCTGCCGCGGTAGATATTCTTGCCGCTGCGAAAACAGTCGATGACCTTGTTCTGGTTTTTTCGGCTCTTAGCATATAGAAACTGGAAAGAGGCAAGACAATCATCTTCATTGACGAAGTCCAGAAATACAAGGAGATGATTACCAAAATCAAGTTCTTTGAGGAAGAAGGGTGTTTCCGATATGTCTTGAGCGGATCGCTCCTTGGAGTGGAACTGACGAATCTTGATTCTGCGCCGGTGGGCTACATGACCACGGTAGAAATGTTCCCGCTTGATTTTGAGGAATTCCTGCAAATCACGAATATCGACGACAACATCGTTTCTAGTTTGCGTTCGTCTTTCGAAAACCGGACTCCTGTCATGGATGCGGTAAACCAAAAATGCTGGACCTGTTCACTCGCTACCTTATCGTGGGCGGCATGCCGGAGGCCGTGAGCAACTTTGCGGACAACAGCAACCTGAACGATGTCATGCGAATCCATCGCGACATATTGAATCAGTACAAGCTTGATTTTACCCAATACGAAACGGAAGACAAGCGCCTGTTATTGACAAGTGCCACGAACGGTTTAGCATTATGCCAAAATACAGCCCGCCGCAAGACCCTTTTTGCTATAACAGTTGAAAAATCCATGCAATAGGGGTACGAAGGAACGGTACATGGTTTTTGCCTTTAACAAAACGCTCTTAAATCACTATATTGAAGTTCTAGGGCGACCTATTTAGGCACTTTGCATCCCTATCCATTAAAGGTAAACTGAACTTGCTGGAGTTGGGAAAATACGCAAGGCGTGTCGGGAAAACTGTTGATAAATTGACCGCTGAAGAAATTCCGACAGGTTCAGATTGAGGAAAATCGCATAATTCCCTGTCAATTTCATAAGGCGTAAGTAGGCTTTTTTATATTTCCCCACAAAAAAGGAATTGTCATGAAGAACTTTAGCGAAAACATCAAGTACATCGGTGTGGATGACCGCGATTTGGATTTGTTCGAAGGCCAGTACGTGGTGCCCGAGGGCATGGCGTACAATTCGTATGTAATTGTTGATGAAAAGATTGCCGTGATGGATACGGTCGATGCTCACAAGGTAAGCGAGTGGCTTGCCAACTTGGAAGCTGCTCTCGCTGGCCGCAAACCGGATTACTTGGTGATTCACCACTTGGAACCGGATCACGCCGGTGGCATTGCGGACTTTGTCGCAAAGTACCCGGAGGCAACCCTCGTGGCGTCTGCGAAGGCGTTCGCGCTGTTGCCGCAGTTCATGACGCTCCCGGCAACGATCAAGACGCAGACCGTGAAGGAAGGTGATACGCTTGCGCTCGGTGCTCACGCTTTGCAGTTTATCGGTGCTCCGATGGTGCACTGGCCCGAAGTTTTGTTCAGCTACGAACAAAACGAAAAGGTGCTGTTCTCCGCCGACGCATTCGGCAAGTTCGGTGTTTATGATGCCGACCCGGACGACTGGGCATGCGAAGCTCGCCGCTACTACTTCAATATCGTGGGCAAGTACGGCAACCAGGTGCAGGCGGTTCTCAAGAAGGCTGCCGCGCTCGACATCAAGACGATTTGCCCGCTGCACGGCCCGGTGCTCACCGAAAATCTGGGCTACTACATCGACAAGTACAACACTTGGAGCAGCTACGCTCCCGAAGACAAGGGCGTGCTCGTGGCATTCGCCTCGATTTACGGCGGAACCAAGAAAGCCGCGGAATTGCTCGGCGAGAAGCTCAAGGTTGCCGGTGTCGAGAAGGTGGTGGTTTCTGACCTTGCCCGCAGCGACATGGCCGAAGTCATCGAAGACGCTTTCCGCTACGACCGCATGGTGGTGGCCGCCCCCACATACGATGCGGGCCTCTTCCCGGTGATGGAAGACTTCTTGAATCACTTGAAGGCAAAGAATTATTCTAACCGCAAGGTGGGCGTTATCGAGAACGGCACGTGGGCCCCGATGGCAGCGAAGAAGATGACGGAAATCCTTTCCACGCTCAAGAACGTGACTCTTGCCGAAACGGTAGTGACGGTAAAGTCAACGCTCAACGCCGAGTCCGAAACCGCTATGGACAAACTTGTGGCCGAGATGGTTTAAGAAAACGCCACGAGTCCGTTGCTTGTCATGCCCGCCACCTTTGTCACCCCGGCCACAGTGCCGGGGTCGGTTTTAAGTGCATGCCTTCTCGTACTACCTCAAGATTTTATCAAGAACATATGACTAATTGCCAATAACCAGAAACTATTGCAACCCTCCTCTGATTCATCTGCAATCATGAGTGATTCATTTAATTTATAAAATTTTTGAAATTTGTAAAATTTACGTAATTTTACTAAAAAATGCAATCTTTGTATCATTTTATGTGTTGCAAACATAATCTAAATGAGGTATATTTGATTTTGTAGGGAGGTTGAACTTGAAACCGATAACCGAATATTTGGATTACCGAAAGTACATACTAGATTACTTCGACTGGCGAAAACGGAGTTCTGCGTTCTCGTGGCGTAAATTCTCCAAGCAAGCCGGGTTTGCGTCACCATCGTACTTGAAACTTGTCTGTGATGGCAAAGGTTGTCTGAGTCGTGTGGGAGTCCCGCAAGTGGCAAAAGCTATGGATCTTTGTGAATACGAGTGCGAGTACTTCAAATACATGGTAGATTTCACAAATATAACGGATGACGGCAAGAAAAAAGATGCCTTATGCAAAATGGAAGCATTGCGTGAGCCGTTTCGTTGTGGACTTGTTTTATGGTAGAGTACTTTTGTCGCAAATTATCTGATTTGGAAAATCCTGAGTTCCTAAAAAGTGAATGAGAGTGAATTTGTTTCCGTAAGGAGAATGAACATGAAGTCGATAACAGAATATCAAGACTATCGAAAGTACATGCTTGACTATTTTGACTGGCGAAAACGAAGCTCTGCGTTCTCGTGGCGTGAATTTTCCAAGATTGCCGGATTCTCATCGCCGTCATACTTGAAACTTGTTTGTGATGGTAAAAGTTCGCTGAGCCGTGTGGGTGTCCCTCTGGTGGCTGCTGCGATGGGCATGAATGAATTTGAACAAGAGTATTTCAAGCTCATGGTCGAATTCACGAATGCCAAAGACGACGAAAAGAGAAAAGAAACGTTCCGCAAAATGAAAGAATTTGCAAGCGAACAGCGTGCACGTGTGTTGAATGCTGATGCATTTGACTATTACGAATCGGCGGTGAATTCTGTTGTTCGTGAACTTGCTCCTTTGATGCCGGGGGCGCTTCCGGGTGAACTTGCCAAGAAAATCAAGCACACCTTCACGGCGCAACAAGTCCGTGATTCGCTAAAGCTCTTGGTCAAGCTCGACATCCTCAAGGCTCTTGGCGAAAATGTCTATGAGCTAACGGACAAAGTCATTACAGGGTCTGGCGAAGCACTTAAGCTTGCGCTCCGCTCCATGAACGGCCAGATGATTGACCTTGCTCGCGAAGCCATCGAAAAAATCGCTCCTGGTGAACGCAACATTTCGGGCGTGACGATTGGCGTTGATGAAACCGCTGTGAATCGCATCTCCGAAGAGGTGGACCGTTTTCGCAAACATGTCATCGCCATCGCCGGCGAATCCAAGAAAATCAACCAAGTTTATCGTTTAAATCTACAGCTTTTCCCGCTGACGGAAAAAGTGTAAGGAGGAAAAATTATGAATATCAAAAAAATTCAAAGGAAGATTCCTATGCACTTCAAAAAAATCATTCCGCTTTCGCTCGCTTCTATGAGCGTGATGGGCGCCTTTATCGCTTGTTCCGATAACAAGGTGGTGGGGGCTGATGAACAGCCTAGTACCGTGGCGGTGACACTGCCGTTAGATGCGACTTCTGCAGAAAAGAGCGCTGCCCTTATGGCTAAGATGAACGAAGTGTCTAGGCCCAATAAGGCGACTGCTGTTTTTCTGACAAGCGCTTTTGCTGGGGTTCAAGGCGAACAGTATGTTTTAGCTTTTGACACGGTTAATGCCCGCCAGACTTATGATGATGCGATGCAAGCTCTGATCAATAATGATGTTATTGATACTTCGTACCAAAATGGCAATGGTTGGATATGCTCAAAGACCGAAGATGGAACTTGCGGTAATTTTTATCATAAGTTTGGTGACGTATATACAATGCAAGATGAAAATGGAGTTCTGTATGGTGAAATTTCAGTAGATGAAACTGCTTTTTCAAGGCGGGATTTCTTGAAAAGTATCTATTGTTTAAGTGAAGGAGTAAACGATTATTTTAAGATTTCTGCTGATTCGAAATCTGTTGGTATGGATCTAAAAACGAAGGATTCTGTTATGACGGTGCAGTTTATGCAAGATTGCATAGCAGAAAATGGTTTCGTCCATAAATCGGGGGCGAATGGAGTATGGACTTATAAATGTGTTATTTCTAGAACATGGGAAGAGGACGATAACCACTTTAAAAACCCTTATTGGAAAAAGTATGCCGCCCATGTTGTAGATAATTGCAGATCAGATTCAGAATATGGGGAAAACTATCCTAATGTACCATGTATTTCTGAATCCTGTTCAGAATATAGTATGGATGAACTTCTAGATACGATGCGATCCGTACATGAACAAATGTTTAGACAAGATCAAGATTCAAATGACCGGAATGAAGAACATCAAGACTAATCCAATTACACCTTAAATAAAAAGTACTCCCGTTCATTGATTATTGAACGGGAGTTATTCATATTTACCCTATCAACTCAAACAAAAAGCCCGCTCCAATCGGAGCGGGCTTTCCCTAAACCACGAATTTTTGAATTACTTGATGTTCATTGTCCAAGCTCTGTTGCCGATTTTTACGACATACATGCCCTTGGCACCGGTATAGACTTTCTGCAACATGCCGATACCCTTGGTGGTGCGGACGACGTTACCGAGGCTGTTGAACACGGTGATGTTCAATCCCTGGGCGTTCTGCACGGTGATGTAGCCGCTTGCGTCAACGTATGCTACGAGGTGGCGACCGTCAATTGCTTGCATCGGGAGAGCTTCTGTCGCGCTGGATAAGCCCGGTTCGGTGCTAGAAGATGAATGATGATGGCTTCTGCTGGAACTCGATGCTTCCGTTGCGCTGGAAGAGGTTGCTTCTACGCTGGAGCTGGATTCCGGCTTCGGAGCTTCGCCGCCAGAAATCACGATGTCGCCTGCGTTCGGGACTGCGTCAAAGTAGATGTATCCGCCGTCAATCTTCGATTCGAGCTTGGCGTCGCCCTGCTTCACTTCGGCCTTGGAACCGTCGAACTTCACGCGGATGGAAAGCGGATAGTCGTACTTGGAAATGTTGTCAGCGATGTTGTGGGTGAGCTTGACGGTGATGTTTCCGCCGCTGCTGCTAGCTTCGACCTTGGATGCCTTGCGTTCCTTGAGGTACATGGCGACATGGCCCATCGGGGCTACCCAAATGTCCTTGTCGTTCTGCTGGGCCCACTTGAGTGCTCCATCGATAGCGTTGAGGTCGGTCGGGGAGTAGTTGGCGTTGCCGTTTTGCTTGCCCTGGAAACCGTGAGTGAGGAATGCAGCCCAGCCGTTGCTCTGGATGACTTTCTGCATTCTGCCGGTAAAGTCGTTCGTGCTCTTGAGCTGGCCTTCGGCACCGGTCATGGTGGCAGGAACTTGAGCCCAGTTGGAGGGACCGTCCTTGCCCATTTCGTCGCCCATGCCTTTCCAGCTGCCGTTGCAGATTCGGCCTACGATG
Organism: Fibrobacter sp.; assembly: GCF_017545445.1. Classification (GTDB taxonomy): domain Bacteria; phylum Fibrobacterota; class Fibrobacteria; order Fibrobacterales; family Fibrobacteraceae; genus Fibrobacter. The sequence goes on along the minus strand of NZ_JAFWOM010000067.1, from coordinate 19,256 downwards.
TAGTTCTGCTTGACCGCACTTTCGTTAGGCACGTTGCAGTTTGGGTAGGCGACCGTGATGATGCCGTATTTCTGCTTGATTTTGCCTTCGATGGCTTTTTTTGAAGAAGCTTCTTCGCCGCTCATGTTTTGGCCGTGGGTGTTGCTGTGGCTTGCGATTTCGTGCCCTTCGTCGGCCAAACCCTGGAATCCGCTCCAGTTGGGGTTCCAGTTCACCACCAGGTTGAAGGTGGCTTTGTAGCCATACTTCTTGAACGTCGGACCAGCGTCAGTCACGTGGCTCGGTGCACCGTCGTCAAACGTGAACGAAGCCGCTCCCTTGCGGAAACCTGACCAAGTGCCGATTTCGGCAGTCTGGGCGAATGCGGAACCAGCCGCAAACATGCCTGCAGTGACTGCAGCGATAGAAATTTTCTTGTAGTTCATTATCCACACCTTTTAGAAATTAATCCATATTATGCACAATATAATCTATCCCCATATAAAAGGAAACGTGCTATGTTAAATTTCTTTTTGTTGTATAAATATGCAACAGGGGAGATTCGTAACGTCATTCTAGCATCGTCATTCCTTTTAAAGCGAAAAAAGGTGGCTCGATTACATACTAAAAATGCATTTGGTCGCATTTAGTATGTAATTGGGGTAATCGTATTTTATCCCTTACATACTAAACGGATTTTTTGGGGGTCTTAGTATGTAATTTCGGCATCTAAAAAGATGTTTTGAGGGCTTTTCGAGGCTTTAGAAAAGCAAAAATGCCATTTAATGTGCTTTTTGGAATGCTTTGACTCTCTTTTTTACATACTAAAACGTCAATTTTCTCTTTTAGTATGTAATCGAATAAATTAACAATTTCCATTTTGCATACTAAAAGACTGTTTCGGAGAGTTTAGTATGTAAAACAATGAAAAAAACACGGAAAAAAAGCAACAGTGCATCTCACATTTGCCCAGTCATCCCCCAGCCGACGTCAAGCATTCGCCATTACTCAGCTGCCATCTACCGCCGCCGTCCCTTAGCCGCCATCTTCCAGTTAACTTTTACCAACAAACATTTACAAGTCAACATTTACTCACTAAATTCTTATATTTCTTAACATGGATATATTGACGATTTTCTCTTCCGTTCTTGATGAAGCTTATTTGCCGAATGAATACCCGGCTCTCGCCGCTCTTGAAGCTGAATGGGCGGTTAAACGCCCGTTCGATGGCCTTCGCGTGCTTGTGGCGACTCCGATTTACCGCAATACAATGACGCAATATCGTGCACTTTTAGCGGGCGGGGCGACACTTTTGGTCGGTTTTTCCGGCATGAACGATAGAGAAATTGTCGAATTTTTGAAGGATAACGACGTTCCGGTCGTGACTCCTGCAGAAATGCTTGAAGCGGAATCTCGCGGAGAATTCGTCGATTTGGTGCTTGACTGTGCGGGCCCTTTTGCGGGGCTGCATCCTAAAATTGGCTTTGTTGAACTCACGCGTTCAGGCGTGCAGTATTATAAAGATGCAGAAAAACCTGTTTATGTAGCCGATAGCGGCATCGTCAAGCGGATAGAAACTTCGCTTGGGACGGGGGATGGCTATTTTCGTGCACTTGAAAAGCTCGGTTTTGCCAAAACAGTGTTTGATGACTCAGGGAATGAGTCCGGGAAGAATTTCGAGGGTCGGCGTCTGTTAGTCTTTGGCAGCGGCAAAGTCGGTTCTGGAATTGCGCTTCTAGGCGTGCGTCGAGGCTGTAACGTTACCGTCGTGACGGATTTGTCGCGTTCGGATGCTCAAAATTCTGCAAATCCAGCGGATTCGGCTACTTCTTTGACGGATAAGACTCCGGTGGCTTCAGCTTCGGTGGATTCTGCAACGCCGGATTCCGAGGCGTCAGAAAAAATGCCTGCGGGAGACTTTTCCTCGATACTTTTGCAGAATGGAGTCGAAGTTGTCGATTGCCATGACTATGAAGTCGTTTCTTCGCTGATTTACGCTTCCGATTTTGTGGTGACGGCAACTGGCGTGAAAAATGCTCTTGCGGCCCCGGAACTTCAAGAACCGCTTCTTTCGACTACAGCGATTCTTGCGAACATGGGTGTAGAAGATGAATATGGCGAAGCTATTCCGGCAGAACGCGTGCTCAACGCCAAGGGACCGTTGAATTTTATCCTCGAAGAACCGACGCACCTCAAGTACATCGATACGTCACTTGCTTTGCATGCTGCACTCGCCGAACTCCTTGTGCAAGAGGCGGGGGAGGGTGGCTCTGGCCTTCGCTATCCGCCAGAGGAACTTGAACAGCGGATTCTTTCTATTGCAATCCAAGATGGAATCATCGGCCCTGAAATCTGCGACATGCTCGGCGGTATTCCTGCCGATTATGATTGATTTGGTCATCTTCCTAACCCCTAATACCTAAAACCTAAAGCCTGTACAATGTCTCCCGAAAACATGAAAAAGGTGGTTGATCTCTGCAACCAGATTTCGAATATCACCTACGAGAATTTGACGAAAATTATTCGCCTCGAACAGACGGGTAGCGCCACTGGCGCCCGCAAACTCGACGACAGCGACCAAAATGACATTGATTCTTGGATGGGCGGCGGCACATGCTTCAGCATGACGTGGCATCTCTATCAGGCCCTCACCGATATGGGCTTCAAGCCGCGTCTTGTCATGGGACACAAGCGCAAAGAACGGAACATCCATTGCGCCCTCATCCTGCCCGACCCAGATCCTTCGACTCCAAGCCTGCGGCTTTCCGCTCAGGATGACACTGCGCTGCGTTCGCCTCTTTATAACGCTGTCACCCCGGCCCCTGTGCCGGGGCCGGATTCTTGCAAAACCCCCTCGCAGCATTCACCTCTCTCGTCTCTAGTCTCTCGTCTTTCGTCTGACACCCCATACCCCAAAGCGACCGAAGGGAGCGACTTCATAGCCCATACCTCCTATCTCCTCGATCCCGGTTACTTGATTTTCGAACCGCTTCCCATGCCACTCCCGCAGCCGTTCGGCACGGGCGAAGCCTTCTTTCCGCTTTCCCCGAACTGCGTCCGCCTTGTGCGTCCGACGCTCGAATCCATGGAACTCTGGACCGGCGGCGCTGGCGCTCCCATGAAACTCCGCTTCGAATATCCCGTCGAAGGCGTCTCCGTCGAGGAATTCAAACACCACTGGAACGAAAGTTTCTACCGCGAAATGATGACGTACCCGGTTCTCAACCGCCTCGACCGCGAAAAAGGCGTTCAGTATTATTACCAAAAAGGAAACCTCGTTGTCCGTAACGCAACCGGCTCGCAGATGACCAAAATCGCCCCTGCCGACCGCGTAAAGACCCTCAGCGACATCTTCAAGCTATCGCCGGACATCATCGAAAAGGCCCTGAACATCTTAGAAAAAAGACATTAGACTGGGTTTTAATTTGTTTATGCCGTTCCGAAAATGAACTTTTTGCTTCCGAAATAGATTTACTTCAGCTTCTTGAGTTCGTGCATCAGCATCGCCATGCCAATGATCGCGGCACCCGTGTCGGCGATAGGCTGTGCCATGAACACGCCCTTCAGCTCAAAGAAGTGCGGCAGAATCAGCAGGAACGGAATCAATAGAATCACTTGGCGGCAAGCGTTGAGGAACATCGCCCTGAGCGCTTTTCCAGTTCCCTGGAAGAAATTGCCTGCCAGCATGCCGAAGGGAATCATGAAGAATGCCGCCGTGAAGATTCTCATGGTCCAAGCGGTGAGTTCCTGCAATTCGAGGTCCTTGGGGGCAAAGGGGGCGACGAAAGCTTCGGCTTGCCACATCACGGCTCCCCAGCAGAGGAACATGAACGCACCGGCGTAAATGAACGAGAACTTGAGCGTTTCCTTGACGCGGTTGTTGAGCCTTGCTCCATAATTGTAGCCGATGATGGGCTGCGTTCCGTGGACAAATCCCAAAAGCGGAAGCACGATAATCGAGACGATGCTGTTGATAATGCCGAATGCCGAAATCGCCAAGTCTCCGCCTGAAAGTTCTCCGGTGGGCTTGACACTTATGTTACCGTAAGTCGTGAGGCTCCACGCAAGAATCGCGTTCATGAGACTGTTGCAAATCTGCATCACGGATGGCGGCAACCCAAGAATGTAAATCTTGCGGACATAGGCGATGTGCAGCTTCATGTGGCGCCAGCGAATCTTGATGGGCGAGGATTTTTTGACAAAGAACTGCGTAATCAGGCTGCTTGCGATTAGTTGCGAACAAACTGTTGCCCATGCGGCCCCTTCGATTCCCCAGTGGAATTTCATGATGAACAGCCAGTCCAAAACGATGTTGCTGACAGCGCCTGCAATTTCGCGGAACATGGCGGTTTTGGGGTGTCCCATCGAGCGGATAAAGTGGTTCATGCCGGGTGCGATCGTCTGGAAAACGGCACCGCACAGCAAAATGCGCATGTAGCTTTCGGCAACGGGAAGCGTCTGTTCGCTGGCTCCGAATAATTTCAAGAGCGGCGTCATGAAAATTTCACCGAACGTAAAGGCGAGAATCGCCATGATAATCAATAGCGAAAACGAGTTGTTCAGAATAATGCTAGCTTGGATGTACTTCTTTTGTCCGAGACGAATCGCGAAAAGCGTGTTTCCGCCGACGCCGACCATCATCGACAACGCCATAATGAACAAACAAATCGGGAAGCAGAGCGTGATGCCTGCGATGCCGAGGCTCCCGACGCCTTGTCCTACGAAAAAGCGATCGACTATATTATATAGTGCGTTCACGCACATGCTGATGATGGCGGGAACTGAAAACTGCAAGACAAGCTTCGGGATGCTTGCTGTGCCAAAAGAATTAAGGCGTTCGGAGTAAAATTCACTCATCGGCGCCAAAGATAGAAAAATGACCTCCCCAGTGCAAGTTCTTTGGAGTATTAGATTTTAGGAACGTCCTGACGCGAAGCGGAAGAATCCGGTCGCAGTTCTAGCGAGCTATGTTTAAGGTTTTTATTATAGGGGGGCGGAATTGTGCTCTTGTCACCCCGGCCACTTTGCGATGTCACCCCGGACCAGTTCCGGGGCCGGCTTACACGGTTCTAATTACAGATACGAAACCTTCTAAACCGCTACTTGATTTTTGCCGTTATTCTTGGCAACGTATAACAGTTTGTCGCTTTCAGTAATGAGTTCATTAATTTGGGCGATATTCACGCCTTGACGCGAAGCTAGCCCAAGGGAAATCGTCACTGGAATTACGGAATCCATCCATGCGAAGATATGCCGCTCGACAGTCGAGCGTAGCTTTTCGGCCCGTTTCTTTGCGTCTTCGGGCGTAATTCCGTTCATGAGTAACAGAAATTCTTCTCCGCCGTAGCGGGCGAGCAAGTCGGAGTCGCGCTTTTCGTCGTTCAAAAGCCGTGAGACTTCTTTCAAAACCAAGTCGCCGCAAGGGTGCCCCCAAGTGTCGTTCACATGTTTGAAATTATCGACATCGATCATTACAACGTGGACGAACGTGTTGTTGCGACGAGCGAAGACTAACTCACCTGCGGAACGGTCCATGAATGCTTGACGGTTCAAAATGCCTGTGAGCGGGTCCTTTGTCGCTGCTTCGTACAGTTCGCGGCTGAACGCTTCTTCACTCGGATCTTTGTAGGCGACTTTCAAGACCATGCGGCCAATCTGGAGCCTGTTGTCGGAATTGAGAATCTGCCTGTGGACGAAGTTCCCGTCAACGAATGTTCCGTTTGTGCTGTTCAAGTCTTCTACGGTGACACTCCCGCCATCGAATGATAAGGCGCAGTGCCTACGGCTTACCAGTTCGTCTTCGAAGCGGATATCTGCATCTTGACCACGACCGAGAACCACGGTCCCCCTTTCAAGCGGAATCTGAGCAAACTGAGTTTGCGGATACAGGACTATTAAATGCGGATGGACCACCATCTGTTCGAACTGGATGGTATTGTCGTTACTCATGATGGTTTCGTCTTCCATAAAACTCCCTCGCGTGATCGCGGACACACTGCAAATATAAGTCCTTTTTTGGTTATTGGTCATTGGTTGTTAGTCAATAGTCCTTGGTCGTTGGTCATTAGTCGTTGGTTGCGACTCTCGCTTACACGGTACTTCTCACATCTGTCACCCCGGATTTAGGTTGGTGAGCTTGCCGAACCATTCCGTGCTCATACCCTCTTTTCTATACAATACACCCATGATACAGTCTATATCACGGTGAGAATGTAAACTTAAAATTACTTTAGCTTGTTTGTAACTCAAAATTTACAAAACATGTTAAGAAATTGTGATTTAAACGGTATATTTCCTTATATAAATTTTTTTTCACAATTCTTTACAAGAAAAAATTTCTTTTTCCAAATTAAAAATTTAGATTTCATTACGGTGTGGCTTATAAGAAGGCCGGTCTTTTTGTTTGCCTCATTGGCTTTAAAAACCAAATGGATGAAATATATGAAAACACGTTATAACGCTTTGCATAGTGTTGCAATGATGCTAGGTCTGCTCCTTGTTGGAGGAGTTACGGGAGCTTGGGCAGACTTGAAAAAATCAGAATCGAGCAATGACGTTTGTTCGCCTGTAATCCACTTTAAGCTCCCAGACGGCTGGACAAGCGCATATTTGATGATTGGTGGAAATGCGGAACCATTCCCAAATCCCAGGTTAGCGGATAATGGTTGGACCGTAATAGATCTTGGTAGCACTAAGACCAATGATGATGCCTATTTCTTCATTAACGGTGTTAGAAAGAACGACTGTAACGACGGTGTGTGCGTTACGAGAAATGGCATCAATGTAAAACCGAATAACGCTCGTGTCGAGGGCTTTAAGTGTTCTGATATTGGGTCCAATGGTGAAATTTGGATCCAGGAACATCCGGATATCAAGAAAGAAGGTCAAGTTTATATAACCACGTCAAAACCGGACATCAAGGATTTCTATGTATTCTTGCCGGATAATACGACTTGGAAAAGCTCTACGCCGATGATCAAGGAAGATGGCGTTGACCATGAAATGTATGTCGATAACGACCATTGCGGATGGTATTATAGGCGCTATATTCTCGATGGAAAAATCGACAAGGCTCTTCCGTCGAGCGTGATTATTCACAGAGACGATGATAAGGAATTGAATGGCGCCATCGGTATGGGCGGCGAAAAGGCCTTGAATGAAGATCAAGCTGCCGAACCGATTGTGTTGGCGGACTTGTTTGATCTTTTCCAGCAGGATCCGAGCTACCATGGTGCCGTGTATTTCTTGGCAGACCAGATTCAAGCGGATGCTCTTGGTGGTGACACTTATGGTTGGTCTGCGACGCAGCCGTCTGGTGCCGTTGGTAACTGCTCGTATAATCTCGCTGCCGTTATCTACGATACCGATGCTGATTTACATCCGTTGTTCTCTTGCTATCAAGAAAATGCTGACGAAGGCCGTGATGGTTGCCAGACGAGATCGGAGTCACAAAAGGCTATTTACAGTTGTATCGGTGTTCGTCAAGGGCTTGTGCAATCGACTCTTGCTATTGAAAATGGCAAGAAGAAAATGAAGCTTACCGCTGATGGTGAAAAGTGTTTCTTGAGTCAAGCGACTTTCGACCAGATGTTCAACATGACGAAGGGTGTGAACGAAATGTCTTGCTATGACATGACTTTCACTCGTGCAAAAGACGGCAAGTGGGAATTTGACTCTGATTACTTTACTAGCCCAGGCCTCAAAACACCTGTTCAAGGTGGCTTCTATCCGGTTGAAGCTACAACAAATGCTGATATTCTCGCAGCGGATTCTACTCAGACTCCAGCCCCGAAGGCTCGTACCAAGCGTTGGGCTCAAGGTCCGGTGTTCTATGGACCGCTGCTCCGCGCCAATGATCCGACGGAACAGCTGCCAAAGATTGACGTTTATTGTAAAGGACCGGGTTGGCCCGAAAAGAAGGGGGTAACCGTTGATTGCGAAGGCCTCTTTGCCGATGGCGATGGTACGACTTCGCGTATAAATAGCGATTTGAAAATTGGTACGGTGGGTCAAGATGCTTGTGTCTTTGGCTGGAGCTGCAACGACAAGGGTAGTGCACCAGAAGGCTGGCCGTTCTATTCGAACGGTAGTGAATCGAAGGGAACTGAAACAGGTCGTTGGGAATCGACTGAAGATTCAAAGAGTGTCAATGGTGGCCGTAACCAGCACTTCTGCTTCGAATCTCATGCAAGTTTCCGTTACAAACCGGGCCTCAAGTTCAACTTCCGCGGTGACGATGATATTTGGGTCTTTATCGATAGAAAGCTCGCAGTTGATCTTGGCGGTACGCATCTTGCTGCTCCGGGCTATGTGGATGTGGACTATTTCATGAAGAAAAACGGTTATGGTCTTGATTCTATTGGTGGTAGGTCTTTTGATATCGATATCTACTTCTGCGACCGCCGTACGACGATGAGTAACGTCCGTATCAAGACGAACATGTTCATTGAACAGACGACCGGTATTATGGCCGAAGGTAAGCAAGATACACAAGATTACATCCTTCATGGCAACAACCACTTCAAGATTTGCTACAAAAAGTCCGGCAATGGTTCTTGCGCTGCAGCTTTGGGTGGTTCTGCTGGAGAAGAACTCACGTGTGATGATAAAATTAAAGAAAAGATTACTTTCGTCTTTACCCAGGATAAGACAGGACAAGATCCTACTAAAGTCAAGATTACCGAAGCTGACTTTGAAGCTGATCCAGTTCAGGCTAGAGGTGGTATAGATGTTACTAAACCATACGCTCCGGTTATCAACGATAGCTTGTTGGCCGCTTCGCTTGGAAGTGGTAAATTCTATCTCATTGTTAAGATTGGTGGCGACATGAAGGCCATCGAAGTAAACCTCAAGGGTAAACTTGGTGTTGCAAACCGCGATGCTATTCCTATAGATGTTGATGGTAATAAGGGATTCTTGCATCAATTCAAGTCTCAGGCAATGGCTTCTTCTCCGAACGAAGACGGTACTCCGGACATCAAGCAGATGATTCCGCTTTATATAGCCTCTATTACTGATCCTTGTAATGCTAATGGTTGCACGGATCCTCTTGAAATGATGGCTTCTGCAAATCAGTCTTATACCTTGACGGTCAGCAATCCGAAGGTTGTTTTATACAAGGTGCAAAATGGCACGCCGGTTCCGTTAAATCCTTCTGAAGGAACTACTATCGGAGAATCTGGTCTTGACACTATTTATGCCACGATTCCGTTTGATGATATGGAATCTGCTGTTGAAACGGCTACTATCGGCGTAAGGGGTGGTTCTAACAAGGCTGATATCAAGTTCTTTGTGCCGCGTCTTGTGTTTGTGGAAACCGATTCTACTTACAAGTTGGTCTCCGGCGATCCGGAACCTCCGAAAGAGACTCGTTTGAGAGGTTCTGCTTATCCGTTCTACATAGTCGCTCTCAACGGTGACGATTCTCCGTGCGGCGAACTTTGCAATTTCCCGATTACGAAGGGTTCCAAGACTTCTCCTGGTTTGAATGTCATTTCTGGTACCAATGTTGAAAATGGTCGTGCAACAGTTTGGGTTCAGTCTTCCTTGGTCTATGAAAAGTGCAATGCGCCCAGTTGCCGTGGTGCTGCAACGCTTCATATCACAGGTCCGAATCCGGCCCTTATGCAGGCTACTTACAACAACCTTCAGTTCTCTGAACCGCCGGTCCCGACACCGCTGTTTGCAGATATCTTTGATACGCATGGCGAAAAAATGGCTAGCGATATAAATGTCCCGACTCCGTATTATGTGCCGGAACAGGAATATCTCGACGGTATTGGCGATTCTCTGGTTATTTACTACCATCGTTATTTCCATAAGGACTCTCTCCCGGATTCAGTCTTTGTTTACTGGGACGACTTGAAGGGTTCTAAGGACTCTTTGGTAAAGTTCGATGCTGCTGATATTAGTAAGGGTGTTACTTGCGGTGCTAAGGCTGGGTTGGCTGATACGCTTTGCTTGGGTAGAATTTCTCTCTGGGGCAAGAAGCTCTCGTCGGATGTGAAAACATCTGGAACGGGTAAACTTAAGTCTTGGGCGACCTTCACCTCTCGTGGATCTTCTGTCACGAAGGATTATCCGAGCATTATCTATGACCGTATCGCTCCGATTATCGTCTCTGCAAGAGCGATTACCGACACCGCTAATGGTATGAATGCTCAGTTGAAGGTAGAATTCTCTGAAAAGATTGCTAAGGTATCTTCTACTCAGGGTGATGCAGTATTCTCATTCTACATCAATGCCGGTAAGGATCACCATTTCGAAAATAGCATTTCGCTTGCCAATGGCGTTTCTCTGCCTGAAAAGCTTGATGTTATGCACACCTTTATTTACAGCCAGAAGACCGCGTTCCCGCAGGCTGGCGATTACATCCACTTTAGAGGTGTTAACGGTATCGGTGTTGTGATGGATCAGTCTGATTACAAGTCGGTTGATTCGTTGGGTGCTGATACGCTCCGTATGGCTGATGGTGTGAATTGGAATATCGCTCCGCCTTATGACTCTGATCCGAATGCTCGTGTTCCGTCTCCGTGGGTTTTGATTACGGGTGACGTGAGCGCCTACGCAGTAAGACTTGTTCCGACGGGTTATGATGCAATTCCGCCTACGGTTGCGACTGCAAATCTTCCGTCTGTTGAAGTGCTTACCTTCGATGCTTATAAGGATGAAGGCGATTTCAAGAAGGCTTTAATCAACAAGGATATTACTGTTGATACAGCTCTTGCTAAGTACGGTTATGTGCCGCATGGCTGGTTTGTCAAGAGCGACATGAGTGCCTTGATTGTGGCTGACACTACAACGCAGAAAAAGATTGCACAAGAAGGGTATGAAAAGGTCTTCTTTAACTTTGAAATTCAGCTCTTCACCAATCTTGGATCACATGCCTTGACTTATAAGAGACGTATTTATTGCGATGACAATAAGAACTATAACGAGTACGGTAGGCATTATTTCGGTGGTTCCAACTGTGTTGATAAGCCGAAGAACTTCTTCATCTTGTGGAACATGAAGGGTGACAGTGATCGTCTTGTGGGTACTGGTGCTTTCGTTTCCAAGTTGAAGTCTTATGTACAGCTTGGTTCTATCGGCAAGAAGAACAAGAACGATAAGACTGAAATGTGGGGCGTCCGCCACAATACAAGTGTGATTGGAAGCTTCAATGTTGAAAAGAGCAACTAATTAGTCATCTTTCTTAGAATTTCAAGAAGCCTCCCTTTGGGGAGGCTTTTTGTATTACAGCGTGTCATCCTGAGCCCTGCGAAGGATCCAGTGAAGATCCCCTCACAGATTTCATTCCGGCTAGAGACTGTTTTGGATGCAGGAATGTACTGCTCTATTCTCTATGTTTTTCTATATTTTGCTACATGCGTAAGATTTTAATTGCAGCTTCGTTGTGCGCATTGGCTTGGGCCGGATCGCCAACTGATTTAGATTCTCTTTTCCGCGGTAATGAGTACAAGCCCTCGCTTAGTGCATCGCTCCGCGATACGACAAGCAATTCTGCTATTCCTGCTAAGGTTTCGGGCAAGAATGACAAGTCTGATGGGTTCTACATGCTCCAGTTCGAAGCTGTCGGCGATTTTGATGCCGCCCAGAGACGTAAGGCGCAGCTTACTGCGAGTACCGGTTATACCATTCAGGTGGTCTTCGATACGCCGTTCTATAAGCTTCGCGGCGGTGGATGGAATAAGCGCAAAGTTGCCGAAGACAAAGCACGTGAACTTTCTGCGTACAACATCAACGCTTTCGTCGTAAAAATTCGATAATCGCTTTTATCATAAAAACAAAGAGTAGGCAATTCGCCTACTCTTTGTTGTATATTTTGAAGTGATGTCACCCCGGATTAAGGTCCCTGAGCTCGGTTGGTGAGCCTGCCGAACCATGCCGAAGGGCCGGGGCCAGCTTTCTATCGGTAACAACTGATCCCGGCACAGAGGCCGGGATGACAGTTTGCTGAAGTGATGTCACCCCGGACTCCGTTCCGGGGCCTGTTTTTTTGTACGTTGTTTTTATGAGGCAACATAATTATTACGTATATCTTTTAACGACAAGCAACAACCTAACGTTTTATGTCGGTGTGACAAATGATTTGATTCGTCGAATGATAGAGCATAAAACGCACTATGTGAAAGGTTTTACGAGCGAATACAATGTGAATAAGCTTGTGTATTTTGAAACATTCACGAATGTTGAGGATGCAATTAAAAGAGAAAAACAACTCAAACGTTATAAACGTCTATGGAAGTTTAACCTTGTGAATAGCAAAAATGCGGAATGGATTGATTTGTCCGCACAGATTGGTGTTACAAAAGAAATGATTGAATGTGCTAAACAGCCGATGCCGGAACAGGGTCTGGCATGACAATTTTCTGAAGTGATGTCACCCCGGATTAAGGTCCCTGAGCTCGGTTGGTGAGCCTGCCGAACCATGCCGAAGGGCCGGGGCCTGTGTTTTTCCATAAACAACTGATCCCGGCACAGAGGCCGGGATGACAGTTTGCTTTGACCTTTCGTCTATAGTCTATAGTCTATCGTCTAACGACTACACCACTCCCAACGATTGCTTGATGCTGCTTTCGTCGAATGAGGATTTGTACAGTGCGCGTTCTTCTGGGGACACGTAAGCCAACTTGCGTTCGTTGTCGGGCCTCTTGGATCGGTCGCGAATCTTTACTTCCTTGTTCGAAAGCGAGTAGAAGAATTGCCCAGTCTTGATAAACTGCTTCTCGTGCAAGGCTTGCTTGATGGTCTCGGTCAAGACAGAATTCATCTTTGGACCGACACGTTCGATATGGTGCAGGTCCAGAATCCTTTGCAACAAGAGTTCGCAGTGGATAGGGCTTTCGTGATCGACATAGAACTTCAACTGCTGGATGAGTTGACTTGCCGAAAGTTCCAAAATGGGCAAGTCGTCGGCAGTCCCTTCGATAGGCGGATGTTCTACAACATAAGGCTCGATACTTGCAGACTGAGTTTGTGCGTCCGCATCTTCGCTTTTTTCTTCGTTGTCTTGCTGTGGCGGTGCAACGCTTTGCTCAATCGCGATAGTCGTGATGAGGTTTTCCTTTTCATCGGCATGGGATATATTCCATTGCGGAAGCCAAATGTAGAAGATGTTCCACCCGAATTTTGTAAGTGTGGTCGGACGCAGGTATTCTCGGTCTTCAACGGATTCCTTATAAAGTCCATTGCATGAATCGGTTTCAATGACAGCGAGGAAACGTTTGGAATTGTAGGCATCACTGACGATTGGGCCAATTGGAATGCCGCCTTGCGCTATACTCTCTTTGAACGGAATACCTTCTGCTTTAAATACATCTTTAATTTGTTCGCTAAGAGCCGATTCGATGATGTTTTCATCGAACTTTTCTTCTGGTAACGATTTTGAATTGAGCTGATTCACCCATTCCTGGAATAAGCCTGGTTTGGAATTCGCGAGTTTGTCTGAATCTTCGTTGGTCATGAACAAACTGAGCTTTTGCTTTGCAAGGGTGGTGCAAATCGAAAGCTTGCGACTTCCTGTTGTGGCTGTGGCACTCTCGATATCAGGGCAGACGAAAATGACGTCGCGATACAAATCAACAGCACGCTCAATTGTCTTAATGTAGAACTTGTTCTGTAAATTACCTTGTGTGAAGAACTTTGCTTGTGCTGGATACTTTTCTAAAGCCTTTTGAAGTTCCGCTTCAATTTCTTCACAGTGCGCTTGATTGAATGTCACGATGCCTAGCGTCTGGCTAGAATTCCGTGCTGCGTGCAACAGCGCGTGTTCTGCAATGGCAGAAATTGTATTACGAACAACTTTAATGGTGTGCAACTTGCTTGTGGGTAAGGTTGAATTTGAAAATTGCACAATTTCGTTGTTGTAAATGTTCTTGTTCGCAAAATCAAAAAGAACCGGATCCGCGTATTGCGACGTGTAACCGATAACTCTAGTCGGAATTCCTTTGCGGATCGATGCCGAAAGCATGTTGTCCTTAAAGAAGATGGACTGCTGGGATAATTCAGTATCGCAGGCATCTATCGGGAGCTTTTCTAACGATGGCGAACAAGGGTTGCCAAATAGAATGGCCTTTTTGGAATTGTTGATTCCTGGCATGGCTTCGGCGATGGTCGTGCAGTCAGCATCTAAGAACAGAGCCACGTCAAAGGAACCGAAATCTTGTTCGAATGTTTGTGGCAAAGTAACGCTTTGAAGCAGTTGCGGGTGCTTTTCGACGAGCGCATGAGCTTCACGGAAATTGGCATTGGAGAACTGGTCTAGCAGTGCTCTGTATTGGGCACTCTTCTGCTTTCTGTTTTTAGATGTTGTCGTGAACACCCCAGGGCATTTTGCGGCCACTGCATGCATCTGGCTGCTGGTCCAGGTCCGGGCAAAAGCCATGGCTATATCCATGTTTGCGTTCTTGGAATCTCTTACGAAATTTGCAAGATTTTCACACGGCGAATCAGAGATGTTGTCCATGTGCTCGCAAAGTTGCAAGTAAACGTCTTGCTCGTCCCAATGGCTTGACCAAGACTCGATTTTTTCAATCCAAATATCTACGTTATCGTTGTCGATGGATTCTTCCAAGTTCAGAGACTTGCTTATTGTTTGTAAGCATTTTTGCAAAAATTCAATGTTCGACAGCAGGTCGTCCAGTTCATCTACGAATGGCCTGAAGAGGTGCCATTGCTCAAGGACGTGGATCAGATGATCGAAGTCCTCGCTATTCTTGTTCCTTGCACGGAACGAGTAGAAGGAATGGATTTTTTCTGAAAGTTCTTTCCAATCCGTCTTTTCAAATTTCCAGTCTTTACCGAACAGGCGCATGGCAAGGACTGAGGAATCCTTGTACTTGTGCTTGCAATCTTGCAGTTCAATGAGCGCATCGATTTTTTCGACCAACATTTCGTCGGAGATTATGCTCTTGGGATTTTTGAAAACGGTGAGCAAGAATCGCTTGGGCCGGCGGTAATGGTCCGAGAGACTTCGGAGTGTAGAACTCAGGCTATCTACAAATTCGTTTCGTGCGTCGAAAACATTTTCGTCTATGGCGTTATCCGTATAGACGTCGGAACCCCTGCGGCGGTAGTTCGACCAGCGAGCACCCGCATTGGGCAAGTCCATCAAGTCGTCTTGATAGGCAACCCAGCCGTTGGAATGGAGGTTCCAGTCTTCAAATCCAGGCAAATCGTTTTCGAAACTTTTCTTGAAAAGATTGATTAAATCTGGAAGGTCGGCAAGCTTCAATCCGCAGGGATAGAGGTTTGATTTCTTGGTACATTCCAAGAATGGCTTTATCTTTTCAATCAGTTCCTTGGCATGCTCCAAGTCTTCGCCGACCGAACTCTTGCGGTCTTGCGAAAACGCGGGCATTTTAATATCGTAGAACGAGTCATAAACTTCGATTCCGTTTTGTTCAAAGAACAGCTGCGTCATCTGCTTGAGACTGGCAAGCATGGACTTGTATTTTGAATAAGGAACCTTGTCGATGTTCTTGAAAATTTCGCTAGAAAACTTTGTCTTTATCGGTTTGATTTTGGAAACTTCGTCAAGCAGTTCTGTGAGTTTTGCTCCGCTTGGCTTGATGGGATAGTTCACCAAGTCGTTGTAGGCGACAAAATTTGCACGAGTTTCGTTCAATACCTTTTGGAGCGTATCGCGTTCAGGACTTTGGAACGAACGGAACGGTGGTTTCCAAGCGGTTTCGAAATTCAGTTTTGTAATGGCTCTGCGGCTTATGACGCAGACTTTCTTCTTTTGCTGGACCAGGTCAGCAACGATGTTTACGGCGAGCTTCGATTTGTCAGAACCGGGGAGCGTCTGTATGGCGTAGGCGGTCGCTTGCTCGTTGAGGGCGTCTATGGCCGCCTTGTTCGTCTGCGAATCGGTTGTATAAGGGAAGTAGTGGTTCGCCGGATTAAAGACGTGGTCGTAAGTCGTTTCTTCAAAAAGAGACGGCTGTGGCAAGAATCCATCGTTTCCGATGGTGGCGTTGAAAAATGTGTTGTTCGCGACTTTGGCGGTTGCCCAGCTTTCGTTGGACAAGTTCCTTTTGAGGAGCAGCTTGTTGGTGCTGTAGAACATGATGCAGCAACCATTGCGCGTGAATTTCCAATCAGTCTTTGAGGCAATCTTTTTTTCGAGCGTGTCAAAAAACTTTTTAATATCAAAAATGTCATTTTTGATGAAGTCGGATGCGACCGGAAATTTGGTATTCTGGTCTTGCGACTGGAGGGCGATATTCTCGATGGGGAATCGTGAAGATATCGCAACGGTATCATGTTCGAAATTGTAATCTAATGGAATGAGTAACGCCGGTGCGAGAGTCTTTTCGCCCCATTTGACGAAACCTGTCACCATGTACAAATCTTGGGTGCAGAAGTCGTCCCTTTTGGATTGGAGAATTTTGCGGAAATTTTCCAAATCGGCCTTTTGGTGTTCTTCGTCGTATTTTGAAGAAATGGGAAAAAAGGACGCGAGTGTTCGCGGCTTAATTTCTTTTAGCCAAGTCTCGTAAAACTGGTCACCGTAATCAATAAGTAACGGAGATTGAAATTTGTTCTTTTGCGAAAAACAGAGCAGAAGGTCCCTACTCTCAAACACTGTTGCTTCTTCGCGAATCTTTTCTATTGTCGCAGACATTGAAGTTGATGCCATGCCACGAATATAAAATTTTTTGGGGTTTCTTGGTTAAGGGAGACTTTGCATAGTGATGTAAATCGCATCATTAAGTGAAATCGGGGCATTTTTTTCGGTGTGGAGTGCCTTGTGGAGGACGCGTCCGAAAAGCATTTCGGGGGTGATGCCTGCCTCTTTGTCTTGCCTTAAACTGTGGGCGAGTTCGCGTTTCGAAAGTTTTTTATTGTTTGTGTCAAAAATTAAAGGATGATGTAAGTAAATTGGAAGTTTTGTGCGCCCAAGAGCTTGCATTAACGCAATTTGTCGGGCTGTGGAATTGCGGATATCCTCGCCTCGGACGATATGCGTGATGTTTTCGTCGATGTCATCGACGCAGACGGCGAATTGATACGTCCATTGGTTTTCGCGGTCGCGAATCGGGAAGTCGCCACACTGGAGTTTCGGATTCTCGTGGAAATCGCCCAGTCGCAAGTCGTGCCAGTCGATAAAACGGTTAGGAACGATGAATCGCAAGTTGTGCGGCTCCATTTGGTTCACTTCGGCAGGCTTGCTTCGACAATGCTCAGCACAGGCAGTGTCCTTATTTTTTTCCCTCATCTCTGGCCTTTTATCTAGGTTGGTGCACTTCGGCATAAGGTTGGTGAGCCTGTCGAACCACAGTGACCTTTTGTCGAACCACATCTCTCGTCTATAAAAACACTTCCCCTGATACACGATTTCGCCGGTTTCGCTCTTGGGGTTTTCTTCTTGGAGCTGTTTGCGGCTGCAATAGCACGGATAGACGAGCGATTTTGCTTCGAGCTTGTGGAGGGCCGCCTCGTAAATGGAGTTTCGAGCGCTTTGGATGCTTTCGGAATCGTAGCGGAACCCGAGCCACGCTAAATCTTCGCGGATGCCTGCAATGTAGGCGGGGCGTGCACGGCTTTGGTCGTGGTCTTCGATTCGCAAGTGGACCTTTAAATCCCATTTCTTAGCAGCAGCCCATACGTAAAGAGCCGAAAGCAAGTGGCCTTCGTGGAGGTAGCCTGTGGGACTTGGTGCAAATCGAATTATTCCAGACATAATGGTGTGTAAGACATCACAAATGTAAAATTTTAAAAATGTTTTAAAAATTACGTTTTCACACAAAAGGCTTTTTTGAATGTATATTTGGTTCGATGTCGGGATGTTCTCAAAAAAATGGAGTATTTATGGGTGGAATGAGCAAAATTATAAGGGCTTTGGCAGCTCTTGTCTTTTTCTGTACAGTGAATTCCTTCGCTGACGATATCATGGCGACCGCTTCGAACGGGGCGACTGTCATTTTGCACGATAATGGTCGCTGGGAATACTACCAGAATAATTCTAAAATTCGGGATATCCGCGAAAGCGCCATTCCCGAAGATGCCAAATTCAACGTGATGGTCGAGTACGAAAATCCGGAGAGGATTCGCCATAATGTGCGGCTTGCGATGGAAGCCGAATTTGCGACCGAAGAAGAAATCAAGGACAGCTTGAGAAAGGTCCCGAAGGGTGGCTACATTTATTTCCAGGTCAAGACTTCTCAAATTAAGAAGGGAATGCCCCGCAAGTTGACGTATTCCTTGTACGATGGCGGCAAAAATCCTATCTTTACGAAAACGGCTTATGATACCGAGGCTGTTCCCAGCGAACTCAGCGGAGTCTCCAATTTGCTCGTCGTACCGGTCTATGGTCGCCCGAAATCCAAAGTCTTGCTTGCCCGTGTGCAGGCTCGCGACGGATTGGAAACGCTCGATATCGACATTCCTGTTAGGTAACGTGCATTGTTAAAATTTGCGGTAGTCGATCTAGAAACGACCGGCGGTCATAAAGAAGATAATCGAATTATGGAAGTAGGGATTGTCCTGATGGACGGTCCCGAAGTTGTTGGAACGTATCACTCGCTAGTGGATCCGGGGCAGCCGATTACGCCGTTTGTGCGGGAGTTGACGGGGATTACCGACGAGATGGTCAATGGAAAGCCGCAGTTCGGGGCGATTGCTGAACATGTGGCTCATCTTTTGGAAGACCGCATTTTCGTGGCGCACAATGTGCAGTTCGATTGCAAGTTCATGACTTCGGAACTGAAACGTTGTTGCATCAAGTTCAATCCGCCGAGGCTTTGTACGGTAAAACTTTCGCGGCGCGTGTTTCCGGGGCAACCGAGCTATAGTTTGCATAAACTCACGGAATCGTTGGGGCTGCCGGATTTTAATCACCACCGGGCCTTAGACGATACGATGGCCGCTGCCGGAATTTTGCGCTTGGCGATTGAAAAAGTGGGCGAGGCCGGCGTATTGAAATACGTAGTGAATTTGTCCGTTGCAAAGAAGCTGGCGGTTAGTCAGTAGTCGGTAGTCATTAGTCAATGGTCGTTGGTCAATGGTTGTTTGCTATTGTTCTTTTCGTCATCCAGAGTGGCGATAGATGCGAAGGATCCAGTGAAGGTTCTTTATTGCAATTTCAAGATTTAACTGGATTCTTCGGCGATCCTCGCCTCAGAATGACGTGCAAGGAAATCAAGCGAGAGGCCACTTGTGGACTCGCATTTGATTTCCGCTGAGTCATGCGCTTGCGCAATGACGTGCAAGGTTATCAAGCACGAACGCTTGCGTTCGTATTAGATAATCGCAGCAGTCAAGCCTCGAAG
>NZ_JAFWOM010000066.1 GCF_017545445.1 Fibrobacter sp. | reverse complement strand
TTCCTCCTTCCTACTTCCTACTACCTACTTCCTACTACCTACTGTCTACTAACCCCTAACCACTAACCACTAACCACTAATCTCTCGTCCTACGCATTTGTCGTCTCTCGTCTAAAATCCCCCCTTGACAACTTTCAAACTTTTACTATCTTTGTGCTAACATTTTTTAAAGTAGGTTTTCACCCGGAGAATTTAAGGTGCCTCAACACAAGTCTTGCAAAAAGCGTTTGCTCCAGGCCGAAAAGGCCAACGCAATGAACCGTTCCACTCGTAGCGCTATCCGTGCTAGCCTCAAGGTTATCCGCACTGCTGCTACGAAAGCCGCTGCCCTCGAAGAAATGCCGAAACTTTTCAGCATGCTCGACAAGGCTGCCGTTTCTCATCGTGCAGGTTTCTGCGCCAACCGTGCTGCCAACTACAAGGCCAAGGTTGCTAAGGTCATCAACGGCCTTGCTTAATTAAAAATCTTTCAAGAAAAACGAACCGATATGCTTTCGCATGTCGGGTTGTTTTGTTTTGAATATTTTGCAAAGTGTGGACGTTCTAGAGGGGGCGGTCGAGTTAAAATATTCCACGTTAAACTAGAAGTTGCGGTTTTTGACGAAAAAAAGCTGAAATAAAAAAATAATTTTTTAGTTTAATGAACTTTTTTACTAGATTAAGTACTGGGTTTCAAGGAATTATAATGTCGTCTATTAATTTAGCTACAAGAGAAATTAGTTGTAAGGTTGTTTACTATGGCCCTGGTCTTAGTGGTAAAACTACGAATCTCCAGGTGATTCACCAGAAAATGCCTCAAGATAAGCGTACGGACATGGTCTCGCTCGCTACGGAAGGTGATAGAACCTTGTTCTTTGACTTTTTGCCTTTGAACTTGGGCGACATCAAGGGGTTCAAGACTCGTTTTCAGCTTTATACTGTTCCTGGTCAGGTTTATTATAACAGTACTCGCAAGCTTGTGCTTCGTGGTGTCGATGGAATCGTCTTTGTGGCGGATTCCCAACGTTCTCGTCAGGCGGAAAATTTGGAAAGTCTCCAGAACTTGCGCCAAAATTTGCAGGACTACGGCATGAATTTGGATGATATTCCGTTCGTGTTGCAGTACAATAAGCGCGATATGGAAAACGTCTTTACGTTGGACGAATTGAACGAACAGCTTAATCCGGACAAGAAAATTCAGTTTTTCCCGGCGACCGCCCATAACGGTAAGGGTGTCGTGACGACGCTCAAAACCATTGCCATGTTGGTCATCGAAAAGTTCAATGTAAAGCAGGGATTTTTACGCAAGGCTGCTGCTGGTGCGAATAATGCCGCTCCTGAAGCTTCGGCAGCAAATGATGGTTCTGTTGCCGTTGATGGCGCTGATCAAAACAATGCTCAGAATGTCAACGCGGCAACTCCGCAACAGCCGACTTCTCCTTTCCGCATGCCGTCGTTTGCTGCAAAACCGCAGGCGAATCCAGGCAACTCCGGCGGTGCTGGTTCAGGCTTGTTCCAGAAGGGAGCTATGTCTTCGCCGTTTGCTCGCCCGCGTGTAGCGACTGCGGTGCCTAGAATGCCGACGTTTGGTCGTGTTGTTGAAAAGCAGGCTCCGACGGATGATGATGAAATAGTCTTGCGTCCATACAAGCCAAAGGACAAGTAAATTTTATTAGTGACAACGTGAAATTTATTTATGAGCGATTATACAATTTATTCAGATGATGCGAACAAAGTACGCCGCTTGATGACTGCCTATCAGGCTAGTGTCAAATGTGAATACGTTGTTCTTTGCCATCGCGATGGAAACATCATTGCGGAAGTCGGTTCTCTGGGTTCTGATTTGGATGCAACGCCTTTGGCGGTTTTG
The DNA here is from genome assembly GCF_017545445.1 of Fibrobacter sp. GTDB lineage: Bacteria > Fibrobacterota > Fibrobacteria > Fibrobacterales > Fibrobacteraceae > Fibrobacter. Next base: position 16,699 of record NZ_JAFWOM010000066.1, on the reverse strand, counting down.
AGCATCGCCGCATTTGACTCTTCTCGCCAGATTGGCGTCATGCTGGGGGGCGAAAAGTTCCAGTCCGTTTCGTTTACGGGCGAGAATCATTCTGTCTATATATCTTCTGTTGATCAGTCTCTGTTGCTCGTCCAGGTCTTTAGCGGGGGTAGGCTTCCGAATCGCATTGACGATTTCAATCGCTTGCTTGTTGAAAAGCTGGAGGATGCCGTTCCTGCATTTACGCAGAATACGAGCAGTCTAGTTCGCTAGGGGGTATTGTGGCAGGCAGGTTTCCGCCACTGAGAAATTTGAGAAAGACGACCGTGTTTGCGATAGTCGTCTTTCTTTGTTTCTTTATACATCGCTTTGTCACTTTTTTTATTAATGATGAAATCGATTTTTCCGATGGTTCTGAAGTAGAGCTTCCGCCCGCCATCAGTGTTGTTTGTCGCCATATCGTGAACGGGGAACCGTTTGGCTCTGATAGCGTTTTTGCCGAAAATACAAGACTTTATGTTTTTTCTACAGTCTCTAATGCGGCTAGTTTTCAGGAAGATTCGCTTGTTCATATTTGGTTCAAGGGGATTGATACCGTTTTTGCGGAACGCTGCAACCTCACGGGCGATGTTTGTAATTCCATGCTGGCTTCGGACCTCGTAGAAATTGGCGAATGGAGTGTTGATTTGGTTGCTGGCCGCAAGTTGCTTGCCAGTCGTCAGTTCCGCGTGGTGGCGCCTTCCCGGTAATTTTGTATGCGTTCCATACTTTGTTTGGGCTTGCTGTTTGTCAGTTTGGCCTTTGCGTTAGATGTGGATTCGCTGCCTGTATGGAATCCAGATGTGCTGAAAAATGCGTCGGGAGCGCCTTCGGGACATTCGGTGAATTTTGTTGCAACTGCGGACTCGCAAGATTCGTCGCGTGCGGAAATCGAGACGCATGGCTACAAGACGATGCAAGTGACCGTGGGCGATGGCGGTACGCAAGTCGATCAGGAGTTGCGGCTTTCAATTCAGGGAAAACTTGCTGATAGCGTTTATATAGACGCTCTTTTGTCTGATGTCGATCGCAAGGCGGGGGAGCAGACAACGGCGACGCTTCAAGATGTCGATCAAATTTATTTTAGGGTAATCTCTCCATATGCGATTCTCCACTTGGGCGATTTTACGTGGGACGACGATTCCATGGGGCTTACGTCGTTTAGCCGTTCGACGCTGGGTGCCATGGCGACGTTGCGTTACCACGGGTCTGAGGTGAGCGGGGCTTGGGGTACGGACGAAGTTTCGCGTTATTTTCGGTCGTTTAGCGGAGTGCAGGGGCAACGCGAAGGGTATCATTTGGATGAAACGGGTGCGTTCATTTCAATAGTGCCGAATTCTGAAAAGGTTTGGTTGAATGGTGTAGAACTTGTCCGTAACCGCGATTACGAAGTGAATTATGCGGGTGGCTTGTTGAATTTCAAAAACGGAATTATTCCAGGTGCGGATGATGAAATCCATGTAGAGTTTGACTCTTACGCGAATGAAAATATTTACATGATGTACGCCGCTCGCGGAAGCTTGCGATTGGAAAATGTTTTTTTTGACGTATCTGGATTTCATTTGGAAAACGATGTCGAACGTATGCGAAAAAGTTCGCTAGACAGTGCGGATTACGAGTTGCTGAAAAACGACCGTGGCGAGGATTTGATGGGGGCCGGGATTAGTGATTTGCATCGTCCGAAAATGTCCGAACGGTTGGGGGCACGGCTTCGCTTGCAGGCGTCACATCGCTTTTATGCTGATGTGGAATTGGGGCTTAGTCGCATGGACTCGAATACGGTTTCAAAAGATATTGGCGGACCGAGCGGTCGTGCGTTCAGGTGGTATGTCACAACGGATTCGACGCAGAATTTGCAGGCGTTCCCGGTAGCGTTTTCTATATATGGAAATTTTATCCAAAACGGCTTTGGCATATCGGAATTTAGCGGGAGTGACCGCGATTGGGATGCGTATGTATTGCGAAATGAATGGGATTTGGACAGCTCCTTGTTGAAAGGCGATTTGCGTCATGATGAACTTGCTCTCCGGTTCCGCTTGGGCAAGAATTGGTTCGGTTCGGCATCATGGGGCTACCGCCGAGGAGATGATGAAAAGTGGAATTCTTCACGGTCACAGTTGTCGCTTGTGCATCGCGGTTCGGAGGCGACAAGTGATTTTACGGCATCGTACGTTTCAAGTTCGCAGGAAGTTGAGCAGAAACGTTATCAGGGAACGTTCTCGTCGGAGTTTTTGCGTGGATTTTTCAGGCCGTTTGGCAATGGCGATTTTCGCTATGCGGTGATGGATTCGAGCGGAAAAAAGACGGAACGCGGTTATTTAAAAACCGCTGTGGGCGCTACGCTCAATGACGATTTGTGGAACGTCAAAGAAGTCGTTGGTGTGCTTGACGTGCGCAAGCACGAGATGAAACGCGGCGAGGATTGGCAAGATTCCGTAAAATCTGTGACGTGGACGCAATCGGCAGAAGCGAATTTCCGCAAGTTCAATTTGTCGCATCTGTTGCAGTATTCGCATGCGGTGACGGATTCGTTCGGGGCTTCGGATTCGTGGGTGGGCGATTTGACGACTAATTTTGGCGATGACGATATGGGTGTCCAAGGCTCGGTCGCTTACAGTTTCGGAATGACTTCTGAACAAACTTACACCGCTGTTTATAAGGCTGTGGCAAAAGGGACGGGCGACGTGCGTTACGATAGCCTCACGGGAAGTTTTATCGAAGGGGTCGATAATGGTGACTTTGTCTATGAAGGTATGGGCCGCAATGATTCCGTGGGGGCGGTGCTTTCGTCAAACGCTTCGTTTGAAGCTTCGCTGGAATGGAATCCCGGAGTTTCGCTTGGAATTACGCAAGGTTTTTTGCGTGATATCACGCTGAGTGCATCGTTCCATTCCGAAGCGGAAGATACGACGGGCAAAAAGATTTATTTCCCACCTGTTTTGACATCGTCATTGCGGAGTGTGACTGCGGGAACGGTTTCTTGGGAAGCGAGCCTCGCTTGGGAACATCCGTCGGGTTTGTCCGCCCTGTATAATCCCAGCGCTACTTACGAAAAAAAAATGTCGTCTATCGGTTATTATCAGGACATGTTCGATCACAAGCTTACGGCTGGATTTAAAATAAATGATGACCATTATATCAGTGTCGATAACGTTTTTGAATCGGTCCGTTTGACGGCTTTACAAAAGTTAGACTGGAATATTTGGGAACTTACGGGAAAATATATCTGGAAATTGCCTAAAGGATTCCGCTTGGAACCGCGAGTCCGTTATCGTGAAGGTTTTGGCGAAGATGATATGGAGGAATCTTTTGGAGCGAATCTTTGGGAAGAAGAAATTCGCGTGGGCTATGAAAAGGAAGGCGTTGTTGATGGACATGTTTCGTTTGCGTCCATACAAATGCATAAACATGATGGCGTGATTCCGTACCAGATGATGTCCGGCTTTGGCGATGGCGTTACTTATAGGCTTGAAACGATGGTGTCCGTGGAAGTAAACCGGTTTTTGTCGTTCTCGTTACGTTATATTTTACGCTTTGGCGATGCCGAAGAAAATGTATTCCAAAAATTGTCGAGCGAAGCGAAGGCGTATTTCTAATGAAGAATGAGAAATTAAACATGAAGAATGGTTGGTGCGCCGCTTTTGCTATGTTTGTGCTGGGCGTGGCATTGAACCTGTGTTTTGCTGCGGATTGTCGTATTGAAAAAATGGAGTGGGTGGGGGAACGTAGCGAATTTGATGAACTTTCGATGAACGCTGCTGTCGGCGCTCCTTGCGATGGCTATCAAGATGCGAAAAGAAAATTGATACGTTATTACGAAGACCACGGATTTCTCGGTGCAAAGCTGCAAGTGGATGTGGATAGTGCTGGTGTGATGCGATGCCAGTTAGACCGCGGTAGCGGCTGGGTGTGGGCCGAAGCGCAAAATCTGGATTCGGGAGCGACGGATATAGAAGTATTTCGAAAATTGACGGGTCTTGAAATGGGGGAGGAGGTCTCGCTTACGGACTTGGAACGCTCGGAAAGCAGACTTGCACGTTTGGGGTATTACGAGCAGACTGCTCACGTCCGCTTGTTTCGCGATCCGGTTCGCAATCGCGTGATTCCGGCTTATTCCTTGCGGGCGGCTCCGATTTCTGCGGCGGAAGGTTTTCTCACGTATTCTAGTGTCGAAAAGTCTTGGGAAGGCAAAGTCAATCTCGCTTTGTACAACATTTTAGGGACGGGGCGCGATTTGCTTTTGGAAGGCTATTCCCAAAACAAATCCCGCAGATTGGAAGGCTCGTATCGTGAACGTTTTATTTTCGGCACGGCATGGGATGTTCTTGTTCGCGGGTTCTTTCAGGACGATTCGCTTTCGCGTGATTCGCGGGTAGAAATCGGCGTATCGCGGAATATTGGCTTTAGCTTTGATGTTGCTGCGTTTGTGGGCATCGGCAATGACGAAAAAAGTTCGACGTTCGAGATGTCGTACGTTTCGTTTGACCGTCGCATTTTGCCCCGGAGCGGAACGTCATTGGATGTATCGCTTGCGTGGATGATGGACCGCCCGGATTCGCTCGATAGCTATTTGCGCTTGGAATCTTCGCTTGTGCATTACGTGCCGTTGTACAAGAACTTTATTGTGCGTTATTCGGCGGCGGCGGGGGCGTTGCTTCCGTCGGGCGGCGCTTTTGCTCGTGAAGATTTATTCGCTCTTGGCGGAATCAATTCGTTCAAAGGAATGATGTATGGCCTTACGCGGACTCGTGCGTACGGCTTTTCGCAGGCGGCCCTGCTTTGGCAAGACGGTTATGACTTGTCGATTGAAGTCTTTTACCAGCCGGGGCTTTATCGCCGGATGAAGCCTTTCCACGGTTGGGCGCGCGAACATGACTATGGCATAGGCTTTACGCAGTACCGCAAATCGTGGAGCTTTAGCATTTATTACGCGCTCCGGAATGGGTGCGATTATCTTGACGGCGTGCTCGGATTTGGGGCGAAAACGTTATTTTGAAAAATGTGATGTAAGTCTATTAAGCTTTCGTTTTAGAAATTTTTTTGAATAGGCTGAATCTATGATTTGCAATAAATCTATTTTTCGGAACGAAAGTTTTTTTGTATAATATATAAATCATGGTTACTGCGATTATTTTATCAATTCTTTTTATTTTAGGAGATGCTGGCGTGCTGTTCCTATCACAAGCTAGTTTTGGGCATTTACCGCAAGGCAAGCGTCTTGAACGTATTAAGCAATCTCCTCATTACGATAAAAAGAGCAAGCAGTTTGTGAACGAAGTGCAAACTGTTTTTTCTACGGGCAAAAAGGGCAAGCTTGAGGTTTGGAAGGATTTCTTGTTCGGAAACGAGGATTTGTTAGTGCCCGATACAGCTCTCAAGGTTATCAAGACTGATGTAAAATCGCTTCCGCAGGATCGAGATTGGATTGTATGGTTTGGACATTCTTCGTATCTGATGAATTTATCAGGAAAAAAAATATTGGTGGATCCCGTGTTTTATAAGGGATCTCCAGTAAGTTTTATAAACAAAATGTTTAAGGGAACGGACGTGTATAAGCCTGCCGACATGCCGGATATCGATTATTTGGTGATTTCGCATGATCATTGGGATCATCTGGATTACGAGGTGGTTACGGAAATGAAACCGCGCATCAAGACTGTGGTGACTGCCCTTGGTGTGGGATCGCATTTAGAATATTGGGGATATCCTGCAGATAAAATTATTGAACTTGATTGGTGGGATTCTTTTGATTTGGAAGATGGTTTTCGTGTAACTGCAACTCCGGCAAGGCATTTTTCAGGTCGCGATTTGCACCAGAACAAGACGTTTTGGGCATCGTTTGTTTTTAAGTCGCCTAAACGTACTGTTTGGATTGGCGGTGATGGAGGCTATGGGCCGCACTTCGCAAAGATTGGAAAGGAATTTCCTGATTTGGACATTGCCATTCTTGAAAATGGACAGTACAATAAAGATTGGGCTTCCGTTCATACGCTGCCGAAATATTTAGGCAAGATTATGACGGAGTTAGATGCAAAGCGTTACATGACGGTTCACCATTCCAAATTTTGTTTGAGTAAACATCCGTATTTTGAACCGCTGGAAAATGCCAAAAGAGCTGCCAAGGAGTCGGGCAAGCCTGTGCTTATTCCGCTAATTGGTGAGGTTGTGTATTTGGAATAGATGTTGGATATGCCTCAATTTGAGGGGACTTGTCATATATTCTTTTGACAAAATGTCTAGAAAATAAATGTATTCCTACGTTACATTCCCTTTCATATAGTATAGATTACATTTAGGTGTAATTCAAAAAAGGGATTTTACATGTTTGTGGGATATTCTAAGGTTTTTGCCGGGGCTGTTTTTGCTCTTGGTCTTTCCATGTTCGGTACGCTCCATGCTGCTCCGGACCCAAATTTTCACATTTACATCGCTTATGGGCAGTCCAATATGGGCGGGACGGCGAATGCGGAATCTGCGGACAAGGCTGAACATCCGCGCTTTAAAATCTTTGCCACGCAAAAGTGCTCGGGCAAGGGGCGCAATACGCTTGGCGAGGTCTATCCGGCGGTTCCTTCGCTGTTCAACTGCGGCGAGACGATTTCAATTGCAGATTGGTTTGGTCGCACGATGGCCGATAGCATGCCCGATGTGACAATTGGCATTATTCCTGTTGCCGTAGGTGGTGCTAGCATTAAGTTGTTCGATAAAGACCAATACGCAAGTTACCTTTCGACGGCGGAAGGTTGGCTCCAGAATTATGCCAAGGAATATGCCAGCGATGGAAACGTTTTTAAGACCATTGTCGATATTGCCAAAAAAGCACAGCAAGTGGGCGTTATCAAGGGGTTCATTTTCCATCAGGGTGAAACGGATGGCGGTTATCCGGACTGGCCGAAAATTGTGAAGAAAACTCGCGACGATATTCTATCGGAATTGAAAATGAGTTCGGACACGGTTCCTTTTGTGGCGGGTGAATTGTTGCGAGATGGTTGCTGCTATTCTGACCGCGTTTCAAAACTCCCGAATACGATGGATAACACTTACTATGCGACTTCCGAAAATCTTGGCGGAAACGGGGTAGATCGTTATCACTTTAATCATGATGCTTATGTGACTTTCGGCAAGCGTTATGCCGAACAAATGCTCAAGGCGGTTGTTCGTACTCCAGTGGAACCTGTGCCGCAACAGCCGTTCGGAAAAATCGAGAATGGCGAAGCCGTAGCTGGTGATGCCGCTGTTATTCCTGGAAAAATTGAAGCCGAAAATTACGATATCACTGGAATCGGTAGCGGCAACAGTTCGTACAAGGACGACGATTCCGAAAACAAAGGCAAATCTTACCGTAATGATGGCGTGGATATCGAAGAAATTGTAGATGGTTTCGCTGTGGGCTACACCAATGAAGGTGAATGGATGGAATATTCGGTGAACGTCAAAACAACGGGGTACTACACTGTCAAGGCTCGTCTTGCTTCGGGTTCAGAAACATCAGGATTTCAGCTTTTGCTCGATGATAAAGAACTTGCGTCTGCGTTTACAGCCCCCAAGACGGGCGAGGACTGGAAAACTTACGAAGAAGTCGATGTCGGCGAAGTCAAATTGACCGAAGGAAAACACGTTCTCAAGATTTTGATTACAGGAAATTATGTAAATATTGATTGGCTGGAGTTTGCTGACAAATCTTCGTCGCGTATTGTTGGTGAAAATCTGCAAGTAAAGGGCAAAATTCGCAATTACATGGTTTTTGACCCGATGGGCGTATGCGTTGGGACGGTTCGTGCGCAGAATGCAAACGAAGCTATGCAACAGGCGAAAATGAACATTAAGGGGATGAAAAATTTGTACGTAAAATCGGTCGCTAGATGATTTAGCTTTGAAACGTTGTGGTGATGCCGAAGCATGATCCCTGTTGTCGATCAATCTTATTGGGCGTCGTAGCTACCGGCCTGCTAGAAATATTTAAATTCAAAACACTTTTTTTTCTGCAAGTGTATTATATAGAGAACGTTTGATGTACTTTCATGCCGTTAGGGAATGAGGGCGTGGCTTATTGCAAATTATTTGAGCGAAGTGAGTGAAGGCCACTTGAGCGTAGAAAGTCAAGAGCGAGGACGATTTTAACGAAGAACAATATGGACGCATTCGTGAAATTATGAGCTTGTGTGATACCGCTCTCGACCAAATGATGAATGTTGTCGAAGATATCCCGCACGCAAATCCGAAACTTACGCTTAGTTTGGAAGTGGGTATCAATGAATGTCGCAAGCGTCTCAGAGAAATGAATCTAGCGGATATCAATGAGAAAAAATACAGCTACCAGATTGGCGTACACTATATGGATTTAGTGAATGGCTGCGAAAAGTTGGGCGACTATATTGTAAATGTTGTTGAAGCTCATGTCAAACACAGGCTGGCAAATTAGTCCTTAATAAATTTTATTAAAGATTATGAACGCTGCATTGAAAATTTTTAGACCGTGGTTTATTCTGTTTTTTGCTTGGGGCGGATTTCTCGTATCTCGCCCTGCTTTAAATCGCCCAACTCAAAATTGCAGAACTTGATGCGTACGAGGCGTAAAACTTCGTAGCCGAGCTTTGCGAGCATGCGGCGGATTTCGCGATTCTTGCCTTCGTCCAAAATAATTTCTAGCCAGCAATTCTTTTCGCCTGCGCTGTAGAGATTCGCGCTGACGGCATGCATGAATTCTTCGGGCTCGCCAAAGACGCGTGGCGGTACATTGAAACCCGCTTCCATTTGCGAAAGTTCCGCTGCAGTGGGGTGGCCGTTGACCTGAACGCGGTATATTTTTGTGTGAGGGACTGTTACTGGATCCTTCGTTTCACTCAGGATGACACCTGCTTCCGTCATTGGACTTTCTTCTCTCGTCTCTCGTCTGTAGGGCTTCGCCCGTTCTCTCGTCTGTAGCAACGCGTCCGCCCATTGCGTATCGTTTGTAAATAGCAAAAGCCCTTCGCTAGCGGCATCGAGCCTGCCGATGGGCGATATATGCGGCACAGTCTTGCCGGGGTACATCTTGGCGTATTGCTCGCGGAAAAGGTCCATGACGGTTGCGCGCCCTTTTTCGTCGCTTGCCGTGGTCACGTAACCGCGCGGTTTGTTCATCATAAAGTAAACAAACTCGCTTGCTTTTACGATCTTTCCGTCAACGCAAATTTCATCGTTTTTGCGGGCGGGAGCGTCCGGATCGCGGACGATTTTTCCACGCAAAGAAACCCGGCCCTCGCGGACCAGGTTTTCTGCTTGGCTTCTGCTGCAAAAACCGCGCTTAGAAATCACACGGGCAACGCCGTGAGCTTTGGCGCTAGGCGCGGGCTTCGCGCAGTCTCTTTCTCGGTTTACTTGCCGAGATATGCCTTGATGTTTTCGAGGCATTTCTTGTTCTGAGCTTCGGTACCGACGGTAATGCGGAGCACGTCACCCATTGCAGGCTGCGGACGGATGATGGTGCCCTTGGCCTGCAAGAACTTGAAGGCGTCCATCGGATCCTTGAATCCGCTGACGGCGATGAAGTTTGCGTGGCTATCGACGTAGGGGAGGCCCATTTCCTTGAAACCTGCCTTGAGCTGTTCGAGCCCCTTCTTGTTGAGTTCGCGAACCTTGTTCACGTAATCCTGGTCGTCGATAGCGCCGATGGCAGCTGCCTGAGCGATGCTGTTCACGTTGAACGGTTCACGCACACGGTTGATGAGGGCGACGATTTCCGGACGGGTGATGCAGTAGCCCACGCGGAGGCCTGCGAGACCGTAGATCTTGCTGAACGTACGGCAGCAGATAATGTTCTTGCCAGCGGCGATGCGGCTGTTGAAATCCGGAACGAGTTCCGGCGTATCTTCGATAAATTCGGTGTAGGCTTCATCCATCACGAGAACGCAAGTTTCCGGAAGGCTGTCGGCGAAGTCGAGGATTTCCTTGGCGGTGAGGTCAGAACCGGTCGGGTTGTTCGGGTTGGCGAGGAACACGATGCGGGTCTTTTCGTTCACGGCGTCGCGCATAGCCTTGAGGTTGTAGTTGTATCCCGGAGCCGGCATGTCAACTTCAACAATCTTGGCGTTCATGGCCATCGTGGCGAGCTTATAGACAGCGAAGCTGTGGTTGCCCATGACGGCTTCCGTGCCGGGGCCGAGGAACACCTGGGCAATCATGTCCAAAAGTTCGTTACTGCCGTTACCCACAGCAATCTGGTCGCGGTTCACGCCGCGGAATTCAGCAATCTTTCCGATGAGGTCGTAAGAACCGCCATCCGGATAGAGGTTCACTTCTTCCAAAGCCTTGCGAGCTTCGGCCATGCCCTTTGGGCTCGGGCCAAACGGGTTTTCGTTGCTGGCGAGCTTGTCGATGTCTTTCGGGTCGAGGCCGAATTCACGAGCGGTGTAGGCGATGGGTTTGCCGGTCACGTAGAGCGGCTGCTTCAAAATGTGCTGCTGTGCGAGTTCGTTAATATCCATTTTTACAGTAATAAGTGGTTAGTGATTAGTGTTTAGGATTCGTTCTGAACTTGTCATTCCCGCGTGGGTTCGGCTTGCTCACCAACCTTAGCGGGAATCTCCTTAATTCATCGAAGGATCCTGTAGATTTGTAATCCGAAAAGAATTATAGCAATTTTTTATATTAGGGTTATGACGAAATCTATTGTTTTTAGCGTTGTCGCATCGTTAGAAGCTCTAGCCATTGTAATTGGTTTGAGTTTTAAATGTGATGGCTTGTTTTTACCGCTTTTGGGATTCTCGTTTTTAATTTGGGCTTTCTCTCGAATAACGCGGTTTAATTCATCTTTAAATGTTTATTTCTTATTTTCCCTATTTGTTCCAGTTGCATGGTTGGTTTTAGATGTAGTGCCCATCAATGAGCGAGAAAGAATAAGGCTTTGAAATATGAAATACTGCCGTCTGTCGTTCTTAATCATTCTCGTTCTTGTATTATTCTGCGAAGTTCCACTTTTTGCATCTTCCAATTGCTCGCAAAAGTCCTGTTGCAAGTGGAATACAAAGCTGGGTCAAGCTTTTGACAAATATGAAAAAAACGTTTATGGTCAATATGAAGCTGATGATGCCGATATTCTTTTGCCGTTAGGGTATCAGAAAATGAATTGCATTCTCGATTCCATTATAAAAAAGGAAAAGTACGATTATAATCTAAATCATTTACTGTGGATGACTTTTGTCCCTGATACCGTGTTTTTCTTGTCTCCCGCTAGCTTAAAATATTTGGTTGAGAATAAAAACGTAAAGCTTAAAAATGCGGGCCGAATGTTGGTGAACGAAAAAATGAAGAAGAAATATTCAATAGACAAAAAAGTATTATGTGAAAATAAAACGACAAAGGATTTTATTGAATATCTTATTTACGACAATAAGCCCTGTGCTAGTGAATGAAACTTGAGCGATTTAGCGTTTCTTTGACAAAATGTCTAGAAATTAAATGAGAAATTGTGCTCTATAATGATTTTTGGAATATAGATTATATCTTGGTGAAATTATAAGGAAGCTTGTGTGATGTTTGAAGTTCCGAATCGAATTTTAGCGGTATTATGCGGATTGGCCGTTTTTGCATCTGCGGCGATTGATCAGTGCAAGCCGATTGGCTGGGCGACTCGTTCGGGCCGTACTTCTACAGTGTTTGAAGTGACCGGTGGTGGAAACGTCGCTCCTATTACGGTGACGAGCTTCGCCGATTTGCAAAAGTACGCTAAGGATTCTTCTCCGCGTGTGATTTACATTGATGGTACGCTTGGCGATGGCTGGAGCGGAACATCGGGCAGTCGCCTGAACATCACTGCATCGAACAAGACGATTATCGGACTCAAACCGGGAACGCTTTTGAAGGCTCCGATTCACATCACGAGCAAGGCTTCGAACATCATCATCCGCAATATTGTGATTCAGGGCCCGGGCAGCAATGCCGATCAGGCGTGGGACAACCTCACGATCGAAGGCGAATCGAAGAACATCTGGATTGATCATTGCGAATTCTGGGATGGCCAGGATGGCAACGCCGATGTCGTGAAAGGTTCTGATAACGTAACATTTACGTGGTGCATCTTTGGTTATAAGAAAAAAAGTACGCACAACTTATCAAACCTCATTGGAAGTTCCGATAACGAACCTGTGAGCGAAGGTAAGCTGAATGTGACTTATATGTTCAACTGGTGGAAGGCTGCAAACCAGCGCAAGCCTCGCTGCCGCTACGGAAATGTGCATGTGGTAAACAACCTTTTGACGGGTGATGCTAGCATTACGAATGGCACGGATGTACTTGGCGTTTCTGCAGGCCACATGTGCAAAGTGCGTACCGAAAGGAACGTGTTCATCAACGAATCGAATCCGATTTATACCGGCAATGCGAACGGTACTGGCGTAAACGAAGTCATCGACAACATTTTCTCGAACTGCTCGGGCAACACGAAAGGAACGGGAACGTCTTTTACTCCGCCGTATGAATACGAGAGTTTTATGCTCAAGGCAAGCGAAGTCGAAGCTGCCGTGAAAGCGAATGCCGGTGCTACGCTCAAGAGCCCGACGGAGTGTGATGCTAATTATGTGGAACCGCCTCCTCCGACACCGGATAAACAGTATCAGGCTGAAAAAGGGACAATCACGGGTGGAACTTCTGAAAGCAGTAACGCCGGTTACCACGGTGACGGCTACGTGAATTTTGACAAGGGCGGTGATGTTGTCGTGAAAGTCAATGTTGATACCGCTGGTCAATACAAGTTTAGTATTGATTTTGCGAATGGTTCGGGCGAGGACCGTTCGTTATGGGTGAGCGCAGGGTTGGATACGGCGACAACAAAATTCAAGGCGACGAGTGCTTGGAACGTTTGGGATTCAACCGAGATCTTGATTAACCTTGCCGCAGGTGAAAATGCCGTGAAATTTGCTACGGTTGACGGTAAAGATGGCCCGAACATCGATCAGTTCGATGTAACGCTCGTGAAGTCGGCTATGTCAGATACTGCAAAAAAAGATACGACTGCTCGCGACACGACGGTGAAGGATTCTTCTAAGGCCAGTATCACAAAACCGCTTTTTGCCTTTGCTCCGAAAACATATCGCGTTAGTCTTTTTGACACGAAGGGCATGTTAGTACGTCGCATGAAAGTTGATGTAGCGAAAGTTGATGATGTCGCTTGGATGACTCGTGGCCTCCCGGCAGGAATTTATGTGATGCGAATGGTGGCTTCTGGTGTAGAACGTTGCCAGTTTATAGCCGTGAAGTAAAAATAGAGTGTTGAAGAGCGCTTTTTTCTCTTTTGTCACCCCGATTTTTATCGGGGTCCTTTTATTGGCGCTTTCTTTTTTTAGATTTTCGAAGTCTTGATGTTGCGTTAATTATTTTTTTGCTTTCGTAATGAATTTTTTTGAAAACGATGCATTTTGTGCACTTTTGCGGATGGCGCTTGATTCAGAGTGTAGCCCATCTATTTTTCCTTACAAGTTGAACGATGCTGAATGGAATAATCTTCATTTGGAATGTTTGAGACAACAACTGGTCGGAATTGTGTTCCGTGCAATAAGTCATTTGCCTAAAAATCAATGTCCTCCACTTGGACTTGTTTTCCAGTGGGCTAGCGAAGCCGAAACAGTTAGGGGGCATAATAAGCTGATATACGAAGAAACGTCAAAACTTACGCAGCTTTTTGATAATCGGAATCGAAAAACAGCAGTGCTTAAAGGGCCTGCAAATGCAAGGTTATATCCTGATCTGTTAATGCGTCAAGTTGGCGATATTGATCTTTGGGTCAATGGAAATCGCAAAGACGTCGTGTCGCTTTTGCGTGATATGAAGTTTGAATTTAGTGATGAAGATATGTTGTCGTTGCATCATGTGCAATCGCATTTTGGGAACAATAACATATCTGTAGAATTTCATTACGAACCGTCTTCTGAAAATGATAATCCATTTACAAGTGCACGAATGCTACTTTATTTAAAACAAAAGATTTTAAATGCGGAACAGGTTCCCGAAGGCTTTTTTGTACCTTCGATTGAATTTGCGCTTGTTATGCAATTGGCCCATATTCAATGGCATTTTTTTGAAAATGGAATTGGACTTAAGCAATTGGTTGATTATTACGTTCTTTTGGTCCATTCAACACAGGATAACCGTCTTGAAGTAGCATCGAAACTTAAGTCCTTTGGTTTATGGAAAATGTGCGGAGCTGTGATGTGGGTTATGGAATCTGTTTTTGGACTAGCCCCTGAAAAGATGCTTTCTAAAACAGACGAACGCCGTGGTCGAATTTTACTTGCTGAAATAAGTGCTAGTGGAAATTTTGGTTTGAATTCGCAAAATCAAAATCATGGTCATTGCTTTGTATCTTGGCTAAAACGGAGAGTGCGTACGGTTCGTTTGCTTCCGTTTGATCCGGTCAATGTTTTTTGGCACGAAATTGGCTATTGGAAGGCTTTTGTGAGATATATTCCATGTCGCATAAAACAGCGACGAATTTCAGTACGCATTCTGTAATTTAAAATGGAATGGAATTTTTTTAGTTACATTTGTTAATGGATTAGAATGGATTTGATGAATTCAGTGTATAAACTCCTCTTTGATTTTTTGCGTCGGGCTTCAGGTTTCGAGGCTTGTGTTGATCATGTACCCGTAAATCTGTCGCTCGATGAATGGAAAAAAATTTATGAGGAAGCAAAGCGACAGTCTGTTCTAGATGTGGTTTTTACGGTGGTAAGTAAACTCCCCAAGGAAGAACGTCCTCCAAAACATCTTTTGGTATGCTGGGCCGCTCATGCTGAAGCGACTATGGATATGAATAAGCGTATCAATCAGGAAGCTGCTCGCTTGACGGATCTTTTTAGCAAGGTCGGGCGGCGTACCGCTGTTTTGAAAGGGGCCGCAAATGCGAGACTCTATCCGGATCCGTTTAGCCGCCAGTGTGGTGATATTGATCTTTGGATTGAAGGGGGCCGCAAGAGCGTTGAAAAGCTTTTATTGGATTTGAAACTACTTCCGGAATTGGAAGAATCGGGGTGTCGTCACCATGTCCATTTGCCAGAAAATGCAGATGGCGTTGTTGTCGAGGCACACTATAAGCCCGCATCTGGTATTCCGTTTAAGGACGGTGCATTTCAAAAGTATCTCAACAAAGAAATTTTAAATGCAGAGCTTGTTCCCGAAGGTTTTTACGCCCCTTCTATAAAATTTGCTTTGGTAATGCAGTTGGCTCATCTACAACAACATTTCTTTACCAGGGGCCTTGGCTTGCGGCAGTATATGGATTATTTTATCTTGCTGCAACATTCTTCCGAGAGCGAACGTAGCGAAGTGTCGGCTGTAATGAAATCGCTTTATATGAACAAGGCTTGCGGAGCCGTAATGTGGCTCTTGGGGAAAGTCTTTGGGTTAAAACGTGAACTGATGCTTTGCGCTCCCGATGAATGGCGCGGAAAAAAACTGCTGAAACTTGCTATGGATGGTGGAAATTTTGGCAGGTATGCGTTAAATAGCCAAAATCGCCGTAATGTTTTTGTCCGTTGGTTCTCTGATCGTTTGCGTAGGCTGCAATGGCTTCCGTTTGACCCTGTTAATGTTATTTTCAAGGAATTGCAGTATTGGCAGTTGACTATTTCTTTAATTCCACTTCGTATTAAACGCCGAAAGGTTGCTTTATGACTTTATCTGTTCAAGAAACAAAATTCTACAAGGTTGCAGAAAATACTTTTTCCGTATCCATTTGCTCCGGGCTATGCGATGATTTTTTTGCAAAGAATATGAACAATTATGAACCTTTTGAGGTGGAATCGTGTTGTTGTCTTTTTTCGCTAGATATTGTAGCTGGCGAAAAAACCCCAGCATTTGTCGAAGAAACTCGACAGGACGAAGAAGGTCAACAGATTGTTTGCGGCCTAACGGAAGCGGGGGAATCTGTCTTTGTATTTTCTCTGTTCGAAAAATACGTCGGGACATTAGTTTGCTCAAAGGATTATAAGGCATCGACTCTTTTTGTCCCAGATAGTGGTGATGGTAAAAATTCTTCATATTTGAAGTTTGCTGTAAATAATGCGTTGATGGTATTTTACGCTATTGCAACATCTTCGTACAATACTGCATTGTTCCATGCTGCGGTCGTGAAATATCAAGAACGTGGCTACATGTTCCTCGGTAAGAGCGGAACGGGCAAGAGTACGCATGCAAGGCTTTGGCTCAAGTACAACGAAGGTTCGGAACTTTTGAACGATGACAATCCGATTGTACGGTTCTATACGGCTTCCGATGGCAAGGGCTATGCGAAAGTTTTTGGTTCCCCTTGGAGTGGAAAGACTCCTTGCTACAAGAACGAGGAATGTGTACTTGGGGGCTTAGTTTTGCTTTCTCAAGCTCCTTATAACAAAATATCCCGCTTGCGTACAATACAGGCGTATGCAGCCATTGTCCCTTGTATTTCTGGCAAACGTTGGGAGAGGTCTATTGCCGATGGACTTCATAAAACAGAAAACATGCTTGCTTCGAATGTCCCTGTCTGGTATTTAGAATGCCTGCCTGACGAGGCGGCGGCGACACTTTGCCGAAAAACGATTGCGGAATAGCAACGGAATAGCGATGAGTGGTGTTGAAAAAAAAGACGATGCTTTAATTCTTGCAGAGGCTATTCGCTTGGTGCGCGAAGGCGTAAGCATCACTTTCCCTGTAAATGGGCGTAGTATGT
>NZ_JAFWOM010000065.1 GCF_017545445.1 Fibrobacter sp. | reverse complement strand
TCCGCTCTGCGAAGCTTGGCAACCAGCTGCACGTATCGTTCGAAGTTCCTGACGAACTCGTCGATGAAAGCACGAGGGTAGAACTCCTGACCGCGAAGGGCGGCGTAGTCGCGACAGCTACAGCAAGGTCCATGTTCGGGACGAACAAGGTTGCCATGGATGCCCCGAAGAACGGCGTCTATATCCTCCGCGTCCGCGTGGGCTCAGCCCAGCTGACGCAGCGGATCCTCGTGAAATAGGTGAAAGAACGAGTATGCAAAGAGGCACGGGGCAATACCCCGTGCCTTTATCTAATAACTGATGACCAATAACTGACAACCTAACATTTATAACTTAGCAGTTTAACGAATAATAGCGATTTTTTAAATTAGGGGGGCCGGAAGGCCTCCTTTTTAGCATACTATTGCATGTTTCGAAAAAAAAATATATATTTCCCACATCACCATCAAAAACATTAGGAGCTCCTATGGCAATAAACCACAATCTCTTAACGGGACAGTTCCGTCCTCTTGGCGAAAACAAAATTGAGCATTCCCTTTCTGCGACCCAGAAGGTGTTGCCCACGCATACGGGGAAAAAGGCCATGCGCCACATGACCCCGCGAAATCGAAAGCCGAAACTCGAAAAATCGTAACGGTAGTTGTCATCCTGGAGACCGTTAGGGCGATAGGATCCAAGGAAATCCCAAAAGAAGATTTGTATTTTTGGCTTCGTGAACGAAAACCCTTTTGAACTTCTAAAAACTAGCGGCTGCAGCAAGGCGCGTCTTGGGGTGCTGCATACGGCGCATGGCGATGTGACGACACCCGTTTTTATGCCGGTGGGTACTGCGGCGACGGTCAAGGGGCTAACGAGTCGCGACATTTGCGAACTTGATGCTGAGATTATCCTTGCGAATACTTACCATCTCTACTTGCGGCCCGGGACGAAACTCATTGCCGAAGCGGGGGGCGTGCAGAAGTTCATGAGCTGGAACAAGCCGATGCTTACGGATAGCGGCGGATTCCAAGTGTGGAGCTTGAAGCAGTTTCGCAAGATTACTGAAGAGGGCGTCCAGTTCAAAAGTTTGCTGGATGGTTCTCGTCATTTGTTTACGCCGGCGAGCGTGATGAACGCACAGCGGGAAATCGGTGCGGATATCATCATGGCGTTCGATGAATGTACTCCGTATCCGAGTACCGTCGAAGAAGCCGAAAAGTCGCTCGCGCTTACGCTCAAGTGGACGCATGAGGCGAAGGAATGGCTGGAGGCAAATCCGCCGATTCACGGCTATCCGCAGTATTTCTTCGGGATTGTACAGGGCGGCATGCACAAGGAACTTCGCCAGAAGTCTATCGAAGCGCTTAAGGAAATTGCACCGGACGGTTACGCGATGGGCGGGCTTTCGGTGGGCGAGCCTGTCGAGACAATGTACGATATCGCTGATTTTTGTACAAACTTATTGCCCGAAGATCGTGCCCGTTATGTGATGGGGGTGGGGACTCCCTGGAATTTGCTTGAACTTGTGAAACGCGGTGTCGATATGTGCGATTGCATTTTGCCGGCAAAAAACGCACAGGATGGATTAGTTTATACACACCAAGGCGTGCTGCGTTACAAGGGTGCAAAGTTTGCCCATCAGCACGATTTGCCGCTTGACCCGAATTGCGATTGCTATTGTTGCCGTAACTACAGTCGCGCTTATCTCCGTCATTTGTTCAAAGAAAAAGAACCGCTTGGCTGGACGCTTGCTGCCATACACAATCTGCATTTTTACATCCACTTGATGAAAGATGTCAAATCTCACATTGCAGACGATACCTTCGAAAAATGGGCCGATGAACAAGTGAAAAAGCTGCAAGAAAATGCAGGATAAAATCATATTGTAGCATATAAGACGGTTGCTGTAGTATAATAATCGCGCTGTCGTTAATTTTGAAAGACATGTTAAAAAAACATGGATAAATCTAGTTCTAGGCTAAAATTATATGTATATTGGTCCTCGAGTGGATGGTTGTTTTATATCAGGGAGAAAATATGTCGAAGTTTTTTTATGCTCTTTTGGGCTTGCTGATTGTTGGGAACGCTTTTGCCGTAGTTGGGGATACGATTTATATTGATTACGATTTGCAGGGTGGAAAGAACAATCCTGAAAACTTATCTTCTTATTTATATAGCACTCGCTCGGATTATCCTTCGATTGATTTTTTCCCGCCCACTAAAGACGGTGCAGACTTTCTGGGCTGGTTTTTTGATTCATCTCCTTACGATAATAAAGCAATCACCTATACTGATCCTGTCATTTCTCTCTCCCGCCCCCAAAAAGGAAGACTGTCTCTCTATGCTCGCTGGGGTGTGAAGGCGAAAATCCCCCAACAGAATGAGTCGGGATGTATGCTGGTTCACGATGCTGCAGAACTCTACGGTGCTGTGAAAGCCTCTGATAGTTTAATGCGAAAAAATAAACAAATTTGTGTTTCCATCGAAAATGATATCGTCGTCAACAAGAACCTTTTGGCCGCCGATGGATCCCCGAATGAGGGAACCCATTACTGGTGGAAACCTTTTGGAAATTTTATGGGCGTCATTGAAGGGAATGGTCACACAATCTCGGGCTTATATGGAAATGTTGGATTTGTTAATATTGCTGAAGGCGAATATAACGCTTTAATTCAAAATTTAGGAATTGTTGATTCTTATTTTGCTGGCAATGATTATGTTGGTTCTTTTATTGCAAATACGCTAGGTTTTGGAATTTCACTGAAGAATGTATATAGTACGGCTACTTTGGATAGCAGGGGCCGCTATGTCGGAGGCCTTGTCGGTTTTGCTCAAGTTCAACAAGACCATTGCGCGGAAGTTACTCTTGATGCTCCGATAAGCAAAGCCCCTCGTGCAGCCAACAATTATGACAATAATTATAATGCTGTAACTATAGAAAATGCCTATTATGCGGGACATTTGATTGGTTATCGCGTAGGTGGTCTTGTTGGCGGGACTGATTTTGCCGTATTCAAAAATACATTCTTTGCAGGAACCGCTGAGGCAAAGAAGAGTTTTTCTGCCATCAGCCAAAAAGGTGTGACTCAATGTCAAAAATTTTCGAACTGGAAAGTCGTTGCTGAAAATACTTTTTACCTCGATTCCTTTACCAATGACGAGTTTGAAGCGAGTGCATCAACTGCTACCGCTTTTTCCGATGGAACTGTTCTTGAAAAACTCGTGAAGGGCTCTAGTAGCCCCATCTGGACGCAGGAGGTCGGGAAGGACGCTTATCCGAAATTGAAAGGCGTGTATTACGATATTGCGTATGATTTGGCCGGTGGCGTCAATGACTCTGTTAATCCGAATTATTACAAGCCTGAACAGGAAGTGTTGTTGAAGCCTGCGTCAAAGGATGGTGATGTTTTTGAAGGTTGGTTTGCCGATTCGAACTTTGTAACACCGGTAGAAAAAATCCTTGCTACGGATAAAGGAAATAAGAAGTTTTTTGCCAAGTGGAAAAATGGATATTCCATTACCTATGTGAATGACGGCTCGTATTCTTCTGTGTTGAATCGGAATCCGGTTTACCGTTATGCGGATTCTGCAACATTTGTGTTGAAACAGCCCACGAAGAGCGGGAAGACTTTTGTGGGTTGGTACTCGGATTCTGCCTTTACGACTGCAGTGACAGAACTGCCCACGGGAAACACCGAAGATATCGTTCTTTACGCCAAATGGAGTGCCCGTGAAATTATGATTTCGTACAATTTGGTCGGTGGTACTATGGGAGATGCGAAGAACCCGGACAAAACTCTGAACGGTGAAACGATTACGCTTAAAAGCCCAACGCGTGAGGGATACCTTTTCCATGGCTGGCTTGGCACGGATGGCGCTATATTGAATGAAACTGGCGATTTTGATCGAACTTATTTTGTTAATTCAAAAAATGATGAAATCGAATTCAAGGCTGATTGGACTTATGCTCCCCAAAAACCGGCAACGGATGCTGATGGCTGTTATCTTGTAACAAACGTTCATGAATTGTTCTATTTTGACGAAATTGCAAATAGTGTGTTAAGCGAAAAACCGTCGATAAAAGCCTGCATCAAGATCATGAACGATATTGTTGTGAACAAAGATATGAATAACGCCAATTTTATTGATTGGAATCCGATGAATTACAAAAATACTTTCGCTGGAATCATTTATGGTAATGGACATTCCATCAGTGGAATGTATATGAATTGTAAATATCTCTATAATGACAACTATAGAGTCTTTTATGGATTGATTGAAAATAAATCCTATCAACAAATTTATCCTGAAGTGCAGAATTTATATCTCGCTAATTTCTATTTTGCTAACGAATATTACGAAAAGGTCTTGCTCAATGTAAATGGTAAGGATGGTCCTGGCGATGGAAGAAGCGGAATCCGCAAGACGATTGCACCATCTCCGTTGAAGAAAAAAATTGCCCCCAAGTTCGATGCTAAAGGCCGCAATATGAACGTGCGTCCTAATTATGGGGTGTACTTCTGATATTGTGAATATTTTTCTAAATTTGGGCGCATGATCAGTATCACTAAGCTTTTGATGGATGCCCCGAATTTTGGGGATTCTCTCCGTTATGAACCTCATGCTCATGCTGCGAAAAATGGCGTGGGTGCTGGGCGCGGTCCCGTGGTTGTTTGGAACTGCACGAAGACTTGCAACTTGAAGTGTGTCCACTGCTATGCGCGTTCCGAGGCGATTAAGTACCAGAATGAACTTTCGCACGAAGAGGGTATTAAGCTTATTGATCAATTGGCGGAATTTAATGTGCCGGTGCTGTTGTTCAGCGGTGGCGAACCGCTTTTGCGTCCCGATTTTTTTGAACTTGCAAACTACGCGGCATGCAAGGGCATTCGTCCGACGATTTCGACGAACGGCACCTGCATTACGCCTGATGTGGCGCAGAAGTTGAAAGCGATGGGCGTGGGTTATGTGGGCATCAGCTTGGATGGTTGTGAAGAAACTCATGACAAGTTCCGCGGTAAACCGGGCGCGTACCAGCTGGCATTGCGCGGTATCCGCAACTGCGTGGCGACGGGCCAGAAGGTTGGACTGCGCTTCATGATTACGCGTTACAACGTGCAGGACCTGAATGCAATTTTCGATTTGCTCGAAGCCGAGAACATTGACCGCGTATGCTTCTATCATTTGGTGTATAGCGGTCGTGGCTCTGCGATGGTTGCAAATGACTTGAATCACGAAGAAAGCCGCAAGGCGATGGACTTGATTATTGATCGCACTTTGGACTTCAAGAAGCGTGGCGTGAACAAGGAAATCTTGACGGTCGATAACCATGCTGATGCCGTTTATCTGTACCAGCGCATGAAACGTGAAGATCCGGCGCTTGCAGAAAAGGTTTTGGAACTGATTCAACGCAACGGTGGTAACCGCAGTGGTATGGCGTTTGGCAATATCGATAGCGTCGGCAACGTGCATCCGGACCAGTTTACGCAATATATTACGCTCGGAAATGTTCGTGAGCGTAGCTTTGGCGATATTTGGACGGACTTGTCGAACCCGATTATGGCGGGACTCAAGGACCGTAAGCCACTTTTGAAGGGCCGTTGCCCGAAGTGCGCTTTCTTGAATTTGTGCAATGGCAACTTCCGCACGCGTGCCGAAGCGGTAACGGGCGACTTCTGGGCTGAAGATCCGGCCTGCTATTTGACGGATGAAGAAATTGGGATTGGTTGTTAGTCAATGGTCATTGGTTGTTGGTTATTAGTAGGAAGTTGGCAGAATAATTCGCAATTAGGAATTGTTGATGTGTCATCCTGAGCGGAGAGCCGCAGGCTCGAAGTCGAATGGATCTAGTTATTTTAAATGAGTGAATTAAATCAACATCTTCTCGCGATTATTCAAGACGGTTTTCCGTTGGTGGAACGTCCGTATTTGCACTTGGCGGAAATGTTGAATGTTTCGGAACAAGAAGCTTTTGACGCTGTTGAAATGCTACGTGCTTCGGGCGTAATTCGGCGCATTGGCGGCGTGTATGATTCCAAAAAGTTGGGCTTCATTTCGAGACTTTGCGCAGGGAAGATGATGACGTCGTCGCAAGATTTTTCAGCTGAATCGCACGAAGCGACTGCGATGGAAAAGTTCGCGGTGGTAGTGAATGAAGAACCCGCGATTACGCACAATTACATTCGTAGCCACGAATACAATGTGTGGTTTACTGTCATTTCAGAAAATGAGGCGGCTATAGAATCAATTGTGGAACGCATTTGTGCGAAAACGGAATTGCACGACGTTCATGTACTCTCCGCCACCAAGAAGTACAAAATCAATACGGTGATGGGGGGTGCTGACGCACCAGTGGTTAGTAGGCAGTGGTTAGTAAACAGGATTGGAGGCGAGAGTCTCGAAGCGCGGCAATCTCTAGCGGGAGCATTAACAGAATCTGACCGCACCCGTATTCGCACGGCTTGTGATGACATTCCGCATTCACTTACACCATTCAAGGATTGGGGCATTTCTTGCGATGAACTTCGCGAAGACCTTGCCTCAAAACGCATGCGCCGCTTTGGTGCGATTCTCCGCCATCAAGAAGCGGGCTTTGCGTTCAATGCAATGGTCTGCTTTGATTTGGACGAAAGAGGCGGATATCAAAAGCCCGCGGAATCTCGTCATTCTGACCCTGGAGTGCTTTGCACGAAAGGGGAAGAATCCAGTAAAGTTCTTCTTCTTGCGAACAAGCATTACGTTTCTCATTGCTACGAGCGTCCGTCCTTTGAAGGCTTTCCGTACAACTTATACGCAATGATGCATGCGCAGACATCTGCCGAATTGGACGACTATATCAAGGATGCTGCAACTCTGCTAGGCAACCCCGAATATGTCGTTCTACATTCCGTGCGGGAACTCAAGAAAACTAGTTTCAAGTTCTTTGTTTGATGCGAACTTCAATACGCTTAGATTCTGACACCGATTCCCGCAGATACGACTCCACGTTGCCCAAAAGAGAGCAAATGAAGTATAATATTAAATTCTCTTCCTATTTCAAGCCCTAAAAAAGTGACATGAAACATCGGAGAAACGCCTGATGTTATGTTGGTTATAGAGATTCCTGCGTCGAATTCTATAAATGGATTGACGAAGCCTTCGTTATTTAAATTTAATTTGAATTTGGGCATGATTGTATAAAAGGAACCATTTACGAAGGGATGTGCGTAATTGAAAACAAGTCCAGCTTCGACAACTTCATTGAATTTGTATCCATAATCTATTGAAAATGCACCAAACATGGATTCTTGCAATTCTGCAGTACCTAAAGAATATATGGCTGTAGCGACAGAAGCGTAAGCGGCGGCGACATCTGTCATTGTGAAGATTCCGTAAGTGAATGAAACGCTGTGATGTTTTAGCGTGTCTTTGGGGACGCTTGTTTGTGCCATGGAATGGTCTATTTGATTTGCTTGGCTTGAGGAAGATTGCCAAGAGGAATCATTTGCTTCGATTCCCTCTCCGGCTTGTTTATTTTTGACATATTCACCCATTTCCCATGCGCTGGCCTGTGATGCGAAAAATAACGAAATAATCGTTGCAAAAAGAATCTTTTTAAACATTTTAGAAATATCCTGACAAGACAAATAGATGTAAATAAATTATATAAAAATAACTGTTCTAGAGTACAAAGAGAATGTTTTCTCCGTTGTAAAAACGTTTGCTTTGATGAGAATCGTCCTTTATAGCGTAAGAAAGCGTGTAATTTTTCTATCTTTGGGTCATGCGCAAGATTTACATGGCAGGAATGAGCCACAAGGTGGCTGAAATCGCTATCCGCGAGAAGTTTTATATCCCGATGGATGTAAAGACGGACGCTCTGCAAAATTCCCCGTTCGATGAGCTTTTGATTTTGGCTACATGTAACCGTACTGAGGTTTATGTGGCGAGTGACCGCGATTTGGATACCGCCGAATTGGTTCGTTATGTTTGCGGTCTGGCTCATCAAAATTATGATGATTTTGCAAAGTTCTTCTACACGAAAGCGGGCGAGGATGTTGTGCATCACGTGATGAACGTGTGTGCGGGGCTTGATTCCGTGGCCATGGGCGAGGACCAAATTTTGCATCAGATTGATCGTGCCTACGAAACTGCACACCAGCTCAAGGCGACTGGCAACAGTTTAAATAAACTTTTTCAAAGTGCGATTCACACGACAAAGCGCATCAAGACCGAAACGAACTTGAGCAAGCTCAGTTGCAACATTCCGTTTTTGGCAATGAAGCAGGTGCAAAAGACATTTGACGATTTGGAAAACCGTACCGTTTATATTGTTGGGCTTGGCGAAATGGGATCGCTCATGCTCAAGTACGTACAAGAGAATACGACGAAAATTTTTGCGAGCAGCAGGACGTTTGCGAATGCGGAAAAGTTTGGCGATGTCTTGACTCCGGTCCGATTTGAAGACCGCTATTGCGTTGTGGGTAAGAGCGATGTGCTGATTCTTTGCAGTGCGAGCCAGGAACCGATTATCACGAAGGATGAATTTGAAAAAGCGATTGCATTGTGTCATCCTGAGCAACGTGAAGGAGTCTGTGAAGGTTCGTTTGCTGCAACAGCCACTCCGAAGCGTCTCGTCGTTGATTTAGCGAATCCGCGCAATGCGGAACCTTCGATTGGCGATTTGCCCGGCGTGCAATACGTTTGCGTGGATGATTTGGAACAAATTGTGTCTGAAAACCGTCGTTTGCGAATGATTGAACTCGAAGCGGCTCAAACGATTTTGCAACAAGGCATCGAAGAATTTATGCAATGGTATCGCATGGACGATATCGCAAAAGATATTCACGTTTTTGCCGAAAAAATGGTGGCAACCGCGAATGAAGAAGTTGAAAAGTTGATGCGTTCGCTCCCGGAAGTGTCTGATGTGGACAAAAATCGCATCCGTATGATGTATGTTCGCTTTGCAAAGAAAATGGCAAACGATTATTTGTACAAGGTAAAAGATTCAAATGCAGCCGAAGATGTGATGACGTATCTGAAATGTCTTCGTGAATGCAATTAGGGGCATCAATGAAACTCCGTATAGCGACTCGCAAAAGTGCTTTGGCTTTAGCCCAAACGACAATGGCCGCTGATGCTATCGTTGCAGTGAACGCAGAACCGCTGACGTACGAACTTGTCTCCATGACGACGGAAGGCGACCGCCGTTTGGACAAGTCGCTGGCGAGCTTTGGCGGCAAGGGCGTGTTCATCAAGGAATTGGAAATCGCTCTTCTCGAAAATCGTGCCGATATCGCTATCCACAGCCTTAAAGATATGCCTGCCGAAGTACTGCCGCAGTTCAAGCTTGTCGCAGTCTTGAAACGTGAAGACCCGCGTGATGCGTTTCTCTCGCGTGGCGGAGCTGCTGGCGTTCGATTTATGGATTTGCCCGCAGGAGCTCGCGTCGGGACGGGGAGCATACGCCGTATCGTCCAGCTGAAAGCGCTCCGTCCAGATATTGAATACGTGCCGATTCGCGGAAACATCCAAACGCGCATCAGCAAACTTGCAGAACTTGATGGTGTTGTGCTTGCTGCGGCGGGCCTCAAACGCATGGGCCTTGCAGACCTAGTGACGGAATACTTTAGTACCGATCAAATGCTCCCTGCCAGCGGTCAAGGAATTCTTGCGATTGAAACTTTGAATGTTGCCCGCCAAAATTTGTACAGCTCTCGTCATTTGGAATCGGATTTTAACGGTTGTCATCCTGAGCGAAGCACGAAGTGCGAAGTCGAAGGAGCCTGTGACGTTTCCGAGTTCCTCTCACAAATTCTCGCACATGCGAATGACCTTGAAACGTTCTGCGTTGCCTCCGCCGAAATGGCTTATTTGAAAGCTCTTAATGCGGGTTGTCAGTTCCCGGTGGCGAGTTTTGCAGAATTTGTGAGCGATAGTTCTTGCGACTCTAGCATTTGCTGCACAAACGATTCTAGCAGCGTTGCAAAGACTTTAAAAATTCGTGGCATTTATTGGGACGAAAATTCTAACCGTTTACTCCGTGCGGAATGTAGCGGCTCTATAGAATTGAGTTCCGCAGATTCTGTGCTGCAATCTAAAAATTTGGGCGTTACGCTTGCCCAAGAAATCAAGAAACAATTGTAAAAAGATCCCCGAATAAATGATGGCTTCTGCATGGATCCTATCGGTCGCACGGCTCCCTTCAGGATGACTTGAAGCGTCGATGACATGCGTGAAATCGGTTCTTTATTTGAAATCTGATGCGTAAATCAGGCTGACTTCGGCTTTCCCTAAATTGGGCATGGCGGCGAGGCGGTTGGCCTGTTTTTCGATAACCTTTTCGAATAAGTTACGCACATAACGTCCGTTGCCAAAATGTTCGTCTTTTTCTTGTACCGCAGCTGCAATGCGTTTTTTCATCGCAATTTCCGCATCGTAATTCATGACGTAATCGTACTTCGACAAAAGCGTCTTGAATATTTGTGCCAGTTCATCTTCCGTATAGTCAGGGAATTCGATATACCTGTTGAATCTCGAAGATAGCCCTGGATTGGAATTTACGAAGTTTTTGATTTCTTTTGTGTATCCGGCGATGATGACTACCAATCTATCGCGGTCATCTTCCATGCGTTTGAGAAGCGTGTCAATTGCTTCTTGACCATAATCGCCTTCGGAGTTTCTAGAGAGCGTGTAAGCTTCGTCAATGAACAGGACTCCGTTCAATGCGCTGTCGATGACTTTGTTCGTTTTGATAGCTGTTTGTCCCATGTAGCCAGCGACTAAATCGGCTCGCGTAGTTTCTACCAAATGGCCTTTTGAAACAACACCCAGCTCTCTAAAAATTTCGGCCATGATTCGTGCAATCGTCGTTTTGCCTGTTCCCGGATTCCCCGAAAACACCAGATGGCAAGAGGTCGGCGGAACGGAGAGGCCTTTTTTGCGGCGTTCTTTTTGAATCTTGATAAAGTTGCGGAATGTGATGACTTCTTTCTTAACTGAGGCAAGGCCAATCAAGTCGTCCAATTTTTTAATTGCATCTCCGCCTGTTATTTTGTTAGGCTTTTCTGCATTGACATTCCATGCGGCGGAATCCTTTACTGCATCTTTATAGCCTACAGGGCGTGCGGAACACTTTACCCATCCAGCGTTGTGGATAAGTGAACGATAATTGCCGATAAAGCGCTCCAAGCGCTGGAGCCACTGAACTTCTTGCGGCGAAAGCTTATGGTCTATGTTTGCAAGTGCTGCTGAAAAATCGTACATCAAGCGCATATATTTCTTGACTGCATCTGGCGAAAATTCCGCGAAAATCGAAGCGAAAAGGAATATTTCTCCAGTAGCTTCAATCTGGGCGTGGTTCCGTTCCAAATTCTTCAGCAGTGCATTCATGTCAATTGTCTTATCGACGAACGCTTGATAGACAAGGCGATTCCAGTCCGTCGTGGTCGGAGCGTTTGTTCGCAACCGCAAAAGAAGCGTGATGAAACCGCACGATTCAAAGGAGTCAAAACTGACTTCGTGTCCAAGTTTTGCGGAAAGGTAGGCTACATCCGAAAGGAAAACGGTCGATAGTTCTTGAAAGGTGTCAGTCCCTGCTTCGACTGCAGAAAAATGTTGACGCAATTTTAATGCAACGCCGTCGTAATGGATGAAATCCTGGAAGAATTTTGAAATGGCGCTAACTGTGGGTTCGAGTCTTTTCATGCAAGTCGTGAGTTTCGGATTGATTGTTCCGTCCGGTTTCACGGCGACTGCGTAACCAGAATTTCCAACCACATTTTCCATTGGCGAGGTCAAAGCCTCTTTCATGAGATCGGCGATTTGCTGCGAAGTTTCGTGCTCCCGATACTTGCTCCACAAGCTTAATGCGACAAAAACGACAAGAATAAAGATTCCCACAAAAATAAAATATGCGATTGGCCCATAGACTGTAGCAAGCTTGATTGTTACCACGACACCGAACATCATCACCATGGAGATGATGAGCATTAAAGCCTTGACTAAATTCTGATTATTCTTGCTAGACATAAAATTCCTTTAAATTACCAAATAAAATGTAAAATATTTTCTTTTTTCTTACATTCGTTTCGCAATCTTAAGAGGTAAAAGGGGGAGGACCCGTGTTTTGTTGATTCTTTGTCCCTGTGTTTGGGGAATTTTTGCGATGGTTTTTCTGCAATATATTTTTTTGAAAAATTTTTTGCTTTTTTGTGCAGTAATTGTTATATTTAGTGAACAAAAAGGCAAGTAAACAAGTGTGTCGTAATTTGATACTGTAATTGATTAAAATGGATATACGCGATAAACTGAACATTCTAGGCGATGCTGCCAAGTACGATGTTTCGTGCTCGTCGAGCGGTTCCAAGCGGAACTCGCCAA
This sequence comes from Fibrobacter sp., assembly GCF_017545445.1. GTDB lineage: Bacteria > Fibrobacterota > Fibrobacteria > Fibrobacterales > Fibrobacteraceae > Fibrobacter. The sequence goes on along the minus strand of NZ_JAFWOM010000065.1, from coordinate 9,302 downwards.
AAGGCGGTATGGGCTGCGGGCACAGTTCCGGCATTTGTCACACGTGGAGTGCCGACGGTCGTTGCATTTCTCTTTTGAAAGTGCTGTTCAGCAATGCGTGCAAGTACGATTGCGCTTATTGCGTCAACCGCCGGAGCAACGATATTCCGCGAGCGACGTTTACGCCTAAGGAACTGATTAATCTTACGTTGGAATTTTATCGACGCAATTATATAGAAGGGCTTTTCTTGAGTTCGGCGGTTATCGGTACGCCTGATTACACGATGGAACTTTTAATCAAAGTTGCAAAAGAACTGCGGCTTGTTCACCATTTTGGCGGTTACATCCATTTGAAGGCTATTCCCGGAGCAAGTTCAAGGCTGTTGTTCGAAGCGGGGCTTTACGCCGACCGCAGCAGCGTGAACATCGAGATTCCTTCGGACAAGCAACTGCAATACCTTGCGCCCGAAAAGAATTTTGCCTCTATTTACCGCCCGATGAACTTTTTGGCGGAACGCAAGCTGGAATATAAAACGGACAAGTCCAAGTATTCGCCGAAATTTTTGCCCGCCGGGCAGAGCACGCAGATGATTGTCGGAGCGTCGAGGGAGACCGATTTCCAGATTCTTACGCTTTCGGCTGGATTTTACAAGCAACAGCAAATGAAGCGTGTCTATTTTTCGGGTTACGTCCCCATCAATGCGGACAAACGCCTGCCCGTCATTACAACGAAACCGCCGCTTTTGCGGGAACATCGGCTGTATCAAGCAGACTGGCTTATGCGTTTTTATAAGTTCGAGTACAACGAAATTCTTGACGAAAAGAATCCGTTCTTGGATCCGGACTTGGACCCGAAAGTGATGTGGGCGTTACGCCATCCAGAATGTTTCCCGGTAGATTTGCAGACCGCCGATTACGAGATGATCTTGCGTGTGCCGGGCATTGGCGTGAGGTCCGCGCAGCTTATCGTAAGCGGTAGGCGGTATTCTAAAATTCGACTCCAACACTTGAAAAAAATGGGGGTGGTGCTCAAACGTGCGAAATACTTTATTTATGACAGTGATATCCCGCGTGAACTGCACAAGCTATACCCGGAAATGATTCGCCCGCTGCTTATTGTCGGCAAACCCAAATCCGACCAGCTCGATTTGTTCGACTCCATGCCCGCAGCATTACCCGCTCCTGCAGCCGCTCTACCAACGGCCCTGCCAACCGCAAACAACTAATGACCAATGACTAACAACTATTTCCTTGGATCCTATCGGTCGCGTTGCTCCCTCCAGGATGACTCCGCTATCTTCCTACTTCCTACCGCCTACTTCCTACTAACTCATGTCACTCGCCATTCATTACGATTCTACATTCGACGGTTTTTTGAGCGCGGTATTTGAAATTTACCGCCAGCATCTCGACGTTACAAGCTTTGTCGCCGAGCGATCTTACGAAACCGAAAGCGGAACCGCGACCGACCTTTTCGCCCAACCGTTCCACATCGAGACTTCAGAATCTTCTGCCGAACGCCTTAAACGTGCTATCGTGAAATTCGCCAGCAAAGATGTTTTGTACCTGCTAGAAACGTGTTTCCGTTCCGAAGACGCAGGAATTGAAATGAACATCCTCGCTTACCTCCGCAAGCTATTTGCCGGACTTGACCCGAATTACGGTCGCAATCCGTCTAGCCTTGAGATGATCCCGCTCATTACGATAGCCCGTTCCGTCCGCCGCGAAATGGACGCCATGTATGGAATGGTCCGTTTCAACAAGGCTCCCGACGGAATGTACATTGCCGAAATCGAACCCAAGTACGATGTTCTTGAAATGATTGTCGGGCATTTCCGCGCTCGTTACCCGAACGGCACTTGGGCAATCGTGGATGTCAAACGCGGCTTTGGAGTGTATTATGAGAACTACCGGACGCATTTCGTGACTGTTCCCGATCGCAACTACATCGCGACGCATGCTCCGCCGGACCAGTTTACGCAAATGTGGAAGTCCTATTACGACACGATGGCGATCAAGGAACGATTGAATCCGCGGCTTCTTCGGCGGTGCTTGCCGGTTCGTTACTGGAAACATCTCCCGGAGCGTTCACTGTTGGGTTCTTCAATACAAAACGTAGGGAAGGAGAGTTCTCCGCTCCCCTCAAATGTCGCCAAGGAAAACTCCGCCGCATCGTTAAAACTCAAGGCTCCATCTTAATGTTTTCCCATAAAGCCCCAAGATGCCCCAAGTCCAATCTTGTTGTTCAACCTTCCTTGCTGAAATTTTTATATATGGCGAAAAAAATTAGGCACTACAAAAAAATTTAGTTGTATATTTATATTGGGTAAATATTGGACTTAACGAATTTATGGAGAAAATAAAAGATATGAACGGCTCCACTGTAAAACCGGGTTTTTTCGTTCAAGATTCTTTTCTGTATAGCAAGGACAACGAAAAGGTTGTTCTCCGTGGTGTAAACCACATGTTTATTTGGACGGATCGCGAAGGCAAGACTATCCCTGAAATTGCAAAAACTGGCGCAAACTGCGTTAGAATCGTCTGGAACACCCGTGGTCGTATCAGCGATCTCGACAACATCATCTCGCTTTGCATTGCAAACGGCATGATTCCGATACCCGAAATTCACGATACGACCGGTAACTGGGACCGCCTGAGCGACGCTCTTGATTTCTGGCTTCGCGAAGAAACGCTCCAGATGATTTACAACCATCAGGAATATTTGATTCTGAACATCGGTAACGAACCGGGTGACAAGGCTCAAAGTGCCGACGAATTTTTCAATGCCTATAACATCATCGTGACGAAGCTCCGTGCTTCCGGCGTGCGCGTACCCATCATGATTGATGCCGACGAATGGGGCCAGAACGAAAAGAATTTGTTGAACGTAGGCCCCAAGCTTTTGCGTGCTGACCCGGAACACAACTTGATTTTCTCGCTTCACATGTGGTGGCCGACCGAACGTCATAATCCGGTCGCAACCGGTTACGAGACCGTCCAGGACCGCATCAAGGGTGTGCTTGAAGAATCTCTTAAAGCCAAAATTGCACTTATCGTGGGCGAATTCGCTCCGGTGGCTGCTGGCGGCGTGAGGGAAATCCCTTACAAGTTTATCATGTCGGAATGCGAACGTTTGAGCATTGGTTGGCTTGCGTGGAGCTGGGGTCCGGGCAACTTTGACAGTCCCGACATGGACATGACGGTTCATGGCTCGTACAACACGCTGGTGGGCTGGGGCAAGGAAGTTGCCGTTGATAGCCCGCTTGGCATCCAGAATACAAGCGTTATTCCGAACTTTATCCAGAACAAGGACTTCACGACCGGCTCTCAGGGCTCCGGGGCGAACATCATTGAAAACGGTGACTTTAGCGCGAGCGATCCGCTCAGCTGCTGGACGACCGACTTCTGGGGCGGAAATGGCGAAGTCACTGTGAAGGATGGCGTTGTCCATTTTGACATCAAAAAAGGCGGCAAGGAATCCTGGAACATCCAGTTCAAGCAGCATTTCGCTCTCCACAAGGGCGTGACCTACGTGTTTAGCATGCGGGCCAAAGCGGACAAACCGCGTACGCTCAACGTGAACATCAAGAAGGATTGCGTCGTTTATACGCCGTATGCCAACGGTCGTATTCTGGACTTGAGCACGAGTTGGCAGAACTTCAGTTGGAAATTCACGATGAAGGAGGAAACCGACCTCGATGCCGTGCTCATCTTCGACATGGGGGGAGTTCCGATCTCGTGGAACCTTGCCGATGTTTCGCTCGTCCATGCAAGAAGCGTCGCCGATCGCCTCAACAGGACGTTCCAGCGCAACGTGCAAAAGAATTCCGGCTACTTCAATGCGCCGAATGGCCCGTGGGAACTGCACCTTTATTCGACCAACGGCACTCTGCTCGATATACTCGACAAAGGGAAGGGCGGCGAAGGCATGCGCCAGTATCCGAAAATCGAACGCAGCGGCATCATGGTCATCAAGGACCTTGCTTAACGCTTGTTCTAAATAAATTTGCCAATTGACGGCAAGAAAAAGGCTCGCCAGATTTCCTGACGGCCTTTTTTGAATCTTCGAAGAGTAGTGCTAGGCATTGATTGTTGTTTTTATGAATTCACATGTTTTTTCGCCTATACTATCGGACTCGTAATATTTGTCCCAAATATCGCAAACCTCATCAAGAATTGAAAGATCGTCCATGGCAAACGGTTTCTCGATCATGGGCGCAAGACGTTGCACGTTTTCTAGACCGAGGTTTGCTTGAGCTTCGTATAGCCCTGCAGAGCCTGTGCGTGCAACCCATTCATTGATGATGTATTTGCCCCATCCGACGATACTATTGTGTTCAAAACCTTCGTTCGGGTGACGCATGCCAGTGTTAAACGACAGAATCTTGTAATCGCCATTGAATTCTGGGATTGTTTTTAAACCCGATTCCAAAACCATGATGGGATCGTTTGCCCACAATCCGCCATCGCAATAAGTTTCTGTTACGCCATCTTTATCGCGGCTTATGGGATCGAAATATGTTGGCGCGGAGCAACTCGAAAGTATCGCGAACCATTGGTCTGTCGTGTTGTCGCCACGGTCCCAAACCTTTTCTACTCTTTGACCATTCATGAACGTTGATGGAATGTAGATGGGTTTCTTGAACTTATCCATCGTTTCAGCGAAATTCTGCTGTAAAAGATGTTTGAGGTTGGAATTTTTGTAAAGATGGAAATCCAAAGAAAAAAGGCTTACAATTCTAGGAAATCTGATTCTTGTGAATATGGATGGCAAATTATTTCGATACAGGTCGTATAGTTGCGTTGCCGTCATGCCAGTGCAAAGGCCTGCCGCTACAATGGACCCCGTTGATGTGCCTGCAAATGCAGATCCCGCATCTGCGAGATGAAATCCAAGCTCGTCTTCGAGACGACGCATAAAATGCAGCGGACCGATGCCGAGCGCACCGCCACCCGAAATAGAAATCGCGAGTTTCATGAAATTCTCCTAAGTGAAAGTGTTCTGAAAAATACGCACTCCAGGATTAACTGGGGTGCCAATTATTTTCAAAATTTGTAGTAAACCGTATTAAAGTTTCCCCGATTAAAACTTGTCAACGTTTACCAATGCTTCTATTCATTAATTACTATTAAGTTGATTTTTACTCATTGGTGTTTGACGAATATTTTTTTTACATGTTGTATGTGTGTCGTAAAACACAAAATAATGATTAGTTTATCGTGAAATAAAAATCCGCTTGACAAAATAAATCAAGCGGATTGTGATTTAGTTCAAATTGTTGAATAAGTTTTCCTTATTCCTTTTTTTTATTTCTTTAGATGTCTAATTATGAGTGTTCCCGCAACTCCCAGCGCAAACCCCACAGTTGCTGTCAACACGTACCCGCATGTTTCCGATGAAAGGATGAATGCCCCGTATTCGGTTTGTGCTTTAGAAATTTCGGATCCCGAAAAAACGCCTATTGCAGCGAATAATGAAGTTAACGAAATGCAGACTGATGCCGCCAAAAGATTTTTTACTTTTTTATCGTGCTTTTGTCGGATCAATTTACTGCGGTGTTTTATTTCCTTAAGTGCGTTTTCTGTTGTGTATTTCATGATTTCCTCCTTAATTATAACAACTTCCATTTTATTAATGGCTTTTTTGTGTGTTTTTACTCACGGTTTAATGTAAATTTTTTCTTTTACATTATGTAACGAGAAAGACACCCAAGAAAAACCTGGGTGCCTTGAGAGGTGTAAATTGAATGGGAAATTCTTTTCGAGTTTATGGCTTGGCTCGTTGGACTAAGTAGAATTACGTCTTTGTCTGCTTCTGCGCCGGAATAAGCGTACAATCAAAAACGAGGATTCTTCGTCCATCTAATATTTTAAACTATTTTCATCAATTTTTTCTTAAGAGTCTGTTTTCATCCTCCATCCTACAATTAAATGCACAAATTGATGTTTTTACTCACTATTTTATTGTTAAAAAAACTTTTCATTATATTGTACAAAAAAGTTTATTGTATTATATATATATTAATTAAATTTATTATACAAATGCGGGAAGCGGATAATCAACGTTGTTGGTTACCTCCGCAGGGAATGGTGAATAAAGAGTTATTTTGAATGGAGACGAACTTCATGCCCGATAGCGACGGACTGTTATTTATTCGGTTTATGACCAATAACGATCAAAATGCTCTTGAGGTTCTTTTTAAAAAATATAGAGAGGGTTTGGTTCTATTTATCTACGGATTTGTCCAAAATGCAGATGTCGCTGAAGAATTGATGATGGACACTTTTGCTGTCTTGGCTTCGGGGACTGCTCACTACAAAGAATCCGATGATGCTTCTTTTAAGACCTGGCTCTTTGCGGTTGCTAAAAATCAGGCGCTACTTTATTTGAGAAAACAAAAGATTAGATTTGTGTCGCCTGAAAAAGATTTTTTGAATAACTTAGAGGCTGATGCGAACTTTCAGCCTGTCGTGGAGTTCCTAAAAAATGAAAGAAACGCGCTGCTCTACCGTGCAATGAAGACAATTGATGCGGATTATCGGCAAACGTTGTTCCTTCTCTATTTCGAGGATATGAAGCCGGAGCAGATTTGCCGGATTATAAAAAAGAGTATCAAACAGACGTACAATTTATTGGCTAGGGGGAAAGAAGCATTGCGCGTTGCTTGTGAAAGGATGGGTAAATCATGGGATATGTAGTTACAGGTGTAATAGCTTTCTTTTTGGGGGCTTCGGTTGCTCAATTGGTATTGCATGTGAAAAAGGTCAAGCGGGAGAATTCCAAAAATGAGTGATCGGACTCTTTGGGAAATCATTTTGACCGTTTTGCAATCAGGAGCTTTGGCTGTTGTTATCGTAAATACGATTAGATTGATGCTAAAAGAAAAAACAGTTTTTTTGCCATTCATGTTTGTATTGGCTATGGTAAGTTTCCTCCTGAGCGATTTGTACTGGATTGCATACGATCTCTTGAAACCGGATACGAGAATGCCTATTGCCTGTAATGAAATTGGCGAGTGCGCCATAATTCTCCTTTTGTCTGCTGGATTGGATTCGCTGATTGGTGACAAGAAAAAAATTGCAGGGGAGATTGTATTTGCTTTTTTGTTTATGGGTGCAAATATCGCGTTGTGGATTGCTTGGTCGGGGGAGTGGTTTCAAGATATTTTATTCGGAATTCCGTATGTCTATTTCTTATGGGTTTTGATTCGTGGCCTGCGATACAGGGGGTGTATGACTCCTAAAGAGTTGCTGGTTGCTTCGGCTGCGTGCGTTTTTGTTTTGATAATGCAAATCCCTTTATTTGTTGTAAAAGGGAATTTGTTCTTTTTATCCGAAATCATAGGATTTGGGATGATGTTTGCTGTGATGGCTTGGCTTGGGGTTAAGAGTGTTCGGTCTAAGGATTTTTTTGTGACAGCTTCTTTCTTTTTATGGACGGAATTGTCCATGTTCTTGACGCCGGATTTTTATTACGATTTGGCCATGTTTGCAAATACGATCTCGTTTTTTTTCATGTTCAATTCGATGAAGAAGGAACTAGCTAATGATATATGCTGAGAATGTTTTGATATGTTTCACGGTTCCCTTCGCTATTTCATTGCTTTTTACTAGGGGGCATTCCCGTCGATTGATAATGGCGTTCCTTGCCGGGATGATCGTTTGCATACTGTCTGCATACATTGCCGGATTTTTTGAAGTGATGTCTGGTTTTAATTCCGAAGATACTTCCATTTTCTTGTCTCCGATAATTGAGGAGTGCATGAAACTTTTGTTGCTTCTTTTTTGCATTTATGTGTTCGAACTGTCGGATGAAGAAATTCAGTTGTTTGCTGTTGGCGTTGGTGCCGGGTTTGCGACTTTTGAAAATTGCTGTATCATGCTTTCTTCGGGGGCGCAACATTTGACTTATGCGTTGATCCGCGGTTCGGCAGTCGGCGTGATGCATATAGTGACTTTGGTTGCCCTTGCCAAGGGGCTTCAGTTGTTGAAATCGTACAAGGCGTTTTCGCTTGCGGGAACGGCGGGCGTTTTGTCTTTATCCGTGACTGTCCATGGACTTTACAACCTTTTAGTTTCTAAGCCTGGTATTTCGTCGTATATCGGATATGTTTTGCCGATGATTTGTGCGATATTGTTGTGTCGGATAAATTGTGTGCCGATGGGGAAAGAGGAAAAATAGTTTTGGAGGCGATCTAATCTCGTATATCTTGAGCTTGATGATTATATGTACCACTTAGGGAGTTTTCTTTCTTTTTCCAAAAGTGATTTTTTGAACATATCTGTTTTATCTGTTTTCTTAGCGACATTCCAATTGCTGATATCTCCGTTGAATTGAGAATTTTTAAACATTCTGGCCATGTCCTGGACTTTGGAAACGTTCCAATTGCTAATATCTCCGTTGAATTGAGAATTTTCAAACATTCCGGCCATCTCCTGGACTTTGGAAACATCCCAATTGCTGATGTCACCGTTGAATTCGGAGCCTGCAAACATTCCTGCCATGTTCTTGACCTTGGACACATCCCATTTGCTGATATCTCCGTTGAATTTGGAACCAGAAAACATTTGCAACATGTCTCGAACATGCGACACATCCCAATTGCTGATATCGCCATTGAATTGAGAACCCTTGAACATTTGCATCATGTCCTTGACCTTGGATACATCCCACTTGCTGATATCACCGTTGAATTGAGAACGTGAAAACAATCTGACCATGTTATTGACTTTGGATACATCCCAATTGCTAATATCGCCATTGAATTGAGAATCTTCAAACATTGCAACCATGTCTCGAACATGCGACACATCCCAGTTGCTGATGTCACCGTTGAATTTGGAATTATTAAACATGAAGCTCATGTCTTGAACACGTGAAACGTTCCATTGGCTGATGTCGCCAGTAAATTGAGAACCAGCAAACATTTGTGTCATGTCCTTGACTTTGGACACGTTCCATTTGCTGATATCTCCATTGAATTTGGAATCCGAAAAAATGAAGCTCATGTCTTGAACATGCGACACGTCCCATTTGCTTAAGTCTCCGTTGAATTCGGAATCAGAAAACATGAAGTGCATGTCTTGAACATGTGAAACGTTCCAATTGCTGATGTCGCCGTTGAATTTGGAATCATTAAACATGAAGCTCATGTCTTGAACAAGCGAAACGTCCCATTTGCTGATGTCGCCGTTGAATTCGGAATGTTCAAACATGAAGTGCATGTCTTGAACAAGCGAAACATCCCATTTGCTGATATCGCCGTTGAATTTGGATTTCGAAAACATATTGGCCATGTTTTGAACATGCGACACATCCCAAT
>NZ_JAFWOM010000064.1 GCF_017545445.1 Fibrobacter sp. | reverse complement strand
GGCAAGCGATTTCAACTCGTTGCCGGTACGCTGGCACCAAACATTCACATCCGAGAAGAATGCTTTCTCGGTCGCTTCCACCTGGACTTCTTCGCCGACGGCCACGCTTTTGACCGCTTCGTCCACCTTCACGATTGGGCCTGGGCACTTGAGGCCCTTGGCATCCACATAGTGAATTTTCGGGACGGCGTCAAGCCCGCCTTCTACATTGTACACGTCGTAATCGCGGTCGGCGAGGATTTCGGCAACCTCTTCGGAGCGGTCCCCCGTGGAGCAGAAAACGTAAACGGGTTTGTCTTTCGGGATGCTGTCTATCTTCTTGGACAGTTCAAAGTACGGAACCTGCAACGCACCATTTACAGGGCGTACGATGGCTTCGCTCGGCTCGCGAACATCGAGTAAGGTTGAAATCTTAGTATCGATTTTATAAAAATCTTTTGCAAGAATTTTTTTGACTTCGGACATTTTGTCGTGTAGAAAAGCGTTTAGTGGTGGTGACTCACAGAGTTAAAAGTGTGACAAGCAAAAATACAAATTGCACCTAAGCGGCGCAATATTTCGGGATATACAATTTTTTTATAGCTTTTTATAGCGCAAGGCTATTCCCTGCGCGGTGAAGTCGCTTTACTGTGACATTTCGTCTGCAAAAAAAGCAAAAAAATCATTTCTGCAAATGATTGGATTAATATGGACTCAAATTGTCGGGACCTATGAAGGAGAACCCATTCAGGAGGAATGTAGTCTTATAATCACTAAATCAAAAATACAGCAAAACGAATGTGCCGCTTCCGTAAAGAAATGAGCGAAGGTTCCTATATGGAATTAGCTCGCAAAATTAAGGAACGGATGTCTAACGTCTTTCGGAAGGTTACTCCAGCATTTCTTTTGTCCAATACATTCCTAGCCTATCACGAATCAAATCCATCACATCTTCAAAGTTCAATGAACTCGTGTATTTGATTTTGCGTAGGAAGTTTTTCCAGAGCGCAAGTCTTGATTCGTCATTTGCGAATTTGACGGAAAAGAGGTTCACGTTGGGAGTGTAATTCATTTTCCTAGCGCGGAAAGTCGCTTTGATGGCGGATTCAAGAACCTGGTTATCGATTTTGTGATTTGTCAAAATCTGGTAGACGTCAAAGAAGTCCTTCATACGGCTATTACTTTCATCGCGTGCAATCATGGCATGGAATTTTTCTGCGACAACCGATTCGATTGAATAGACGAAAATATTCGCTTTAGGCAAATTGTCGAGTAGTGAGGGATATAACATCTCTTTTATGCCAACAACCGAATCGCCAAACCCAACGTCGATAGCGACCCACTGGCGTATCGAATCAAGGTTTGCCTGTATTTTCACGTGAAGTCCAAGGTATTCCTTGTCATTCATGATATCTTCAACTTGAATTGAATCAATGTCAAAGGTAATGCCGTCTTCAGGACACGCTTGCAAACAAATATCTGCAAACATAGAGAGGAGCAGTTCTGGCTTTGATGGAAAATTGATACCAAGCAAGTCCACATCCAAAGTCGGGCGTGCTATTACGGGATTCAAAGCGAACAGTAGTGAACCGCCTTTCAAATAGAACGATGACCTGTACTCGCTTTTAGCAAGCCGATACATCAAGCGTTCATGAAAGAAGCGTATGAGAACCTGCTGGTAGTTCCCGTGTATTTTTCTCGTCTGCTCCAGTAGGCGATTTCTTACTGATTTTGCAACTTTATGAACCATCTTAAAGTCCGATTTCCAAATATGTTTTCAGAGTTGCAGCGACACGGAGCTTCTTTGCGTATTCTGTGAGTTTTGAGATATTTCTGTCGGTGCGATGCAGGTATGCTTTTACGATTTCGGCACATACATCTAGTCCGATTTTATTTCGGTATTTTACCGCATCGCAGACGGAGCGCTCCAAGTCGGTTACGCGCACTTTATGCCCATGTACCTCCGCTGTTGTTGTCCCGAATTCTAGCAGATGATCCGACCAGTAATAAAGCGTGACCGGAGGGAATTCAGGCAATACTAGCTTTCGTTTACGCAGAATAGCTATACAAAATGCACTCGGAATTTGCGTCGTGAGCTCGTAATGCTCCCATGCCGAGTACATGCACAGTACGCCGCCGGGCACAAGAACGTCTATATCGAGCATCGTGTCAGCGAGTACAATGGGTTCGGCAAATACTCCTGGGCGCAGGCGAAGTAGTTCGCCTGACTGGACCTTTTGTAGGGCCTGATGATATTGATAGGCGCTCATGTTGTCGCGAAGCATGAGACCTTCGGTATTGCGAATTTCTTTTCCATCATATTTGGGCATATTCCTAATATAATAAAATTACGGCAATTTTGCAAACATGCCGTAGATATTTTAACATTTCACAGAGCGAAGGCTCTGATAACTAAAAAATTCAACTAAATACGGAGAATGTTTAGATATTCCGAATTTCGTTGAAGAATTGCGGGAGAAATTACTACAACTTTGAATATTTGTAGTAGGTTTGTACAGGAGGATTGTGTCATTCATGTCCCAAATCTATACTCACGTATTTGGGGCGTCAAGGGGCCGAACTGTGAGCTGATTTGAGGTGAAAATATGTTTTTTAATTGACTTTCCAATAGCCGTTTTTGTCGGCTCCAATACGAGTAATCAAATTTTGCTTTTTCAGCAGCAACAAATCTCTTTTGATTGTTTTGTCTGTAACGCCAAATTTTTCGGCAAGTTTTTGGGCTGACAGATGAGAATCCTTGAATAGTGCGATGATAATCTTTTTCTGCCTATCTTTTGGAGATGTTTTTACAGGGACATTTACAGGGACATTTACAGGGACATTTTTAATACGCTTTTTTGCCACATTTGGTTTCAATTTTTCAATCACAGCTTTGTCTTTGGCTTTCTTGTCGCTTCACTCGTTTGACGGAATGCTTGATTTTGCCAATAATAAAGTTTAGTTCCAAGGAAGATTCCGTTCCCGTTGTTTCTAAATCGGGCATAACGATGTCTGATAGAATTTCTCCAAATTGTTGCATTTTTGAGTGCTTGTCCACGCTATTATCATCTTTGTGCAATTCAACAAGTTCTCTTTTAAGTTCACGAACGGCTGCAAAGGTCTCTATGATTGCGAAAGTCGTATTGACTGCCGATTTGCTTTTTAAGATTGTTGCAAGCATATAGAGGCCTTTTTCAGTAAATGCATACGGTAAAGACCTACTTTTAGCCGAATAGTTTGTGGACGAAATTTTCGTCCGCAAACACGTTTGAAATCGACGCGACCATCGTCAACAAGAAAAAACAACTCAAAACCTTGGACGAATACAAGAAATCCCTCATCTTCGAATACGTCACCGGCAAAAAAAAAGAAGTCGCCGCCTGTAGAACTGGTCTTTTTCTCGGTTTTTTTTGTAGAAAAAGACCAAAATTAGCCGATAGAATCTGTTTCCGGTGTTCGTTGATTTTTACTGTGACATTTTACTGTGACATTTCTACTTTCCGAACAGGTCTGCGTGCGTTCCTGTATCCACAAGAGTAAGTGTCAAAACGCCTTTATTCTTCCTATAGCACAGAAGCCAATCAGGGTGAATATGGAGTTCGCGCGTGCCAGCGAAAACTCCAGACAACTCGTGGTCCTGATATTTCTCTTCGAGAATTTGATCTGTTCTGAGTTTTTCGACGACAGACTTTAACTCATCTAAAGGCAAACCGCGCTTTTTACAGCGTTTATAGCCTTTCTTGAAACGGCTAGTCCAAATAACTTCGTAAATCATTTGTCCAAGTCCGCCCACATCTCGTCCATATCCGTATAACGCTTGGTCTTCGGGTCGGCCTCGAGCCGTTTCGCCTCTTCGATGGCTTCGAATAGTTCGCCGGAATGTTCCGGGTACTTCACCTCGAAAGGAAGACCGCGATGCAGAACAACCTGCTTCAGGAACATGGAAATTGCCTGCGACATGGAAAGCCCCAGCCCCTCAAGAAGCTTACTGGCCTGGTTGTTCAATTCGGAATCGATGCGGAAATTTTTTGCTACGGTACTCATAGTACCAAATATACGTCTTTTTGCTTGCATATGCAAGCGTTTGCTTGCAAAACCTTGCATATTTAGTGCGTTTACCATTGTTGTTTTCATATGACCTCATCTGCTTACATGCTGAAAAAGCAAAATACTACTGCACAAACGTATACTATAATATAGTTGCAAAAATCCCGATTGTCAATAGGTTCAGGCGATTTTTTGAAAAAAAAAATGGAGGGAGAATGGTTCCCTCTGACTCCTGTTTCGATATGCCTAGAACAGCGCGAAAAAGTGGGCGCGACTACCGAAGTTTTCGCATACTCCCACTTGAAGATGGAAACATATGTAACCATGTCAGATGCTCTCAAAAAAATATAATTATCGTCAGACACTTTAAAACAGTACGTATAACACCTTTTTTTGATTTTTGCGGCAAAATGTCATTGTTTGTCGTGAGATAATTATATTTTTAAAGTAGATTAACAAAAAGGGATAATTATGGGTATTGAAAACGCAATTCAGGATAGCATTGACAACAATAAAAAGATGGAAACCCAGCAATGGATTAAGGAGTTGTTGCAACCAGACCAGCTTGTTGGAGATTTGTATTCCATCAATTATGAAAGTGCAAAAGTTATAATACATGATCACTATAGACACAGGGTTGGTGGAATTCCCAGCTTGAGTTTCCTTATTGCGTCTCGACTAGACCCTAACAAATGTGGTGATATTGATTATAAAGATGAAGATACATCATTTATTCTTCTAAGAGTGATGGATTCGACATCTTTGCCCCAAGATGTTGAAGCGGAAAGAATTCGTGTTGAAACGGCTCAACGAGTAAGTGGTGATTCGTCAAAAAATTATGATGATAATTCTGCTATGGATTATAGAACGAAGAACCTATTGAGTTTTGCTGGTATTCAATGTAGAATCATAGGGACTTTCTATCTTGATGATAACGTAAAAAATCCTGAAGCTAAATTACAATTAAGATTTGGCAGCGATATTTCGAACTATTATCCAAATCATGGTTTAAAAGTCTATAAGCCTAATGGGAAAGCTTTAGAAAGAATTATTAATTATATTGATCCGTATACAGAACTTGCAAATATTGAAAAATATGGTTCAGGTAACAAGGTAAAGATAGGTAATGTTCGCTATGCCTCAACTAATCGTAGATTTCAGAATATCGATGATGTTCCCGTATATATTTATCCAGCAGACTTGCTTTCTCAAAAAACAGCCTTGTTTGGCATGACTCGTACGGGTAAATCGAATACAACAAAAATTATCGCAAAATCCGTTTTTGAACTAAGAAAGAATCAAGGGCAATCTTTAAAAATCGGCCAAGTTATTTTTGATCCAAATGGCGAATATGCAAATGAAAATGTCCAAGATAATAATTCTGCACTAAAAAATGTTTGGCAGATGATTCCGGGGGCGATAAAAGATGACGAAGTTGTTACATATGGCATTACAAATCATCCAAATGACCCTGATCGAAAGATGATGTTGATAAACTTTTATCTTGAAGAAAATATTCTTATAGGAAAAGATATTATAAACAATCTCTTGGCTGATGATACTACTACTTATATGAAAAGTTTTGCTCAAGCCAACTTGAGCAAACCTGAAAATGCAGAGCCTTTTGGCTCGGATATGACAAGATATAAACGTCGTATTCTTGCGTACCGGTCTGTATTAAAAAGAGCTGGTTTCCCTGCTCCGTCTAATATAAAGCCAAGTACAAAGAATTTGTTTAATAAAGAATTGATTGCCGCATTGGAAGGGAGTAACCAAAGTGACAATGCTACAGAATATCAGTCTGCCGCAAAAATATTTTCTTCAGACAATGTGACATGGGACCAACTTGGAAACGCTTTTGAAGCTCTTGATAAATTTATGAGAGATACTAGAAGTGGGTATAGAGAATTTGAGAATAATTATGTGAACAAGAAAGGAGGTTCTGGAGATCGGTGGGCCGATGAAGATTTGAAAAAAATTATTGGCATTTTCCAATATCCAAATGGCACAAGAAAAATTGGCAAAGCAATCTTACAACATAGTGCAAGTACATCATCAGATTATGCTGATGATATTTATAATGACTTAGTTGCTGGAAAATTGGTTATAGTCGACCAATCAAGTGGCGATCCTGAACTTAATAAATCCTCTGCGTATCGCATTATTACAAAAATTTTCCAAAATAATCAGCAGGATTTCATCAAAGGAAAAGAGAAAATCCCTGAAATTCTCGTGTACATAGAAGAAGCTCATAACATTCTTCCGGCGGGCAACGATTTAGACATGTCTGATATGTGGGTTCGTACAGCCAAAGAAGGTGCAAAGTATAGAATTGGCATGGTATATGCCACGCAAGAGGTGAGCTCTATTCAAAAAAATATTCTAAAGAATACTTCAAACTGGTTCATCAGCCATTTGAATAATACTGATGAAACTAAAGAATTGTGTAAATACTATGACTTCGCTGATTTTGAGCCGTCAATAAGAAGGGCTCAAGACAAAGGCTTCTTACGTGTAAAAACTCTTAGTAACTTATTTGTGATACCCGTTCAAGTTGATAAGTTTGATTTACAAGCGGATTTAAGCAAGCAGGCCAAATTATGAGTTTTGAAGGTGAATTTGCACATTACGAGCCGCTAAGAAGGCTTCTTTCAAGCCAGAAAGTGCAGGCTTTTGTCGATTCTCTTAAAATTCGAGATGTCGCCACCAATGCAACAGACGTTGTTAAGCAAGTTGTAAAAGAAAAAGATTTGGATGACTTGTGCACTGTACAGCCCGATTTGATTTTGGCTATAGATGGAAGTGTTGCGGAGGCACCCGTGACAAAAGGATTCCCG
>NZ_JAFWOM010000063.1 GCF_017545445.1 Fibrobacter sp. | reverse complement strand
CTACTTCCTACTTCCAACTTCCTACTGCAAATGCGTTCCTATATCCTCCGCCGCCTGCTCTTGATGATTCCGACTTTAATCGGGATTTCGTTGGTATGCTTTATCCTGATTCAGCTCTTGCCGGGCGGTCCGGTCGAGGAGCTGATTTCTCGTGCACAGCAGGCGGCTTCGATGAAGGGCGGGGTAGATGCGTCCAAGGCGCTTTCGCCAGAGCAGATTGCGCAAATACAGGCGTACTTCGGCTTTGACCAGCCCGCGTGGAAGCGTTACCTCACGTGGCTTTGGAACGTATTGCATTTGAATCTGGGCGAAAGTTATACGTACGGACTCCCGGTGTGGGACGTTATCGTGAGTCGTTTCCCGATTTCCTTGTTCTTTGGCGTGACATCGTTCTTCTTGAGTTATCTTATTTGCATTCCGCTAGGGCTTTGGAAGGCGGTGCATCACGGCAGCAAGCTTGATTCGTTTACGAGCGGCCTTATTTTTTCGGGCTACGTGATGCCGGGGTATGCTCTTGGCATTTTGCTCATCATTTTCCTTGCGGGAGGTTCATACTTGGACATTTTCCCGCTAGGCGGCCTTACGAGCGACGACTTCGAAGATTTTACGTTTTTTGGCAAGGTGTTCGATCTCGCACAACATTTGGCACTCCCGATTTTCTGCTACATGATTAGCGAATTTGCGTTCCTCACGTTCCTCATGAAGAATTCGGCGTTGGAGGAGCTGGGCCGCGATTACATGCGCACCGCCTTGGCGAAAGGACTCAGTTTCAATCAGGCTCTTGTTCGCCACGCTCTTCGTAACGCGCTTATCCCGATTGCGACACGCCTTTCTGAAATTTGCACGCTCATGTTCGCTGGCGCGCTCCTCATCGAAAAAGTCTTTGACATCGACGGCATGGGCCTCTTGTACTACAATTCCATGGTCAACCGCGACTACAACGTCGTGATGGGCATCATTTTCCTCAGCAGCCTCATGGCAATGATAGGCCGCCTTTTCAGCGATATCCTTTACACGCTAGTCGATCCGAGAATTAAATTTTCGTAAGTAGTAAACAGTGATTAGTGGTTAGTAAACAGGGATGTAAAGGGAACGTTCTTATTGCAATCCTAACCACCAACCACTAACCACTAACCACTAGCATTACCCCATACCTTCACTGGATCCCCTTCCTGACGGTCGAGGATGACTGCACACTTCCTACTGTCTACTTCCTACTTCCTACTAATTTTTCTTTATCACTTTTCGCTTTCTTAAAGTATATTAAAAGCATGTTTATGAAAAGGGGAGGACTGAATGAAAAATTCAATTTTGATGGTCGTATTGTTTGTTTTTTATGCATGTTCTTCATCTGACGATGAGGCTAAAATGGTCCAATCAGAGGATAATGCTTCTGTAGAATTGCTTCAGGTCGATTCATGTTTTGCGCATTTTGATTATAGTGACCCAACGATGGGAATAGAATCTTTTTCGGTAAAACAAAATGATGATGGTTTCTATTCTGTTCGAGTTTTGGGAAATACGCAATGTCCTCCCGCTGAAAAACCTGATTATCTTGAATATTCATATAAAGGGGATACTTTAAAGCTTGATATTGACAAAAAGGATCGCGTCTTTGATGTGACTTGCTCGTGTATGTATTGGGCCGATATCCTGATAAAAGGTGAAATTTCGTTTGACAAAATTCAAATTAACGGAAATGTATATTCTATCTCAAGGCAATGATAGGCCGCCTTCTTATTGCAATCCTAACCACTAACCACCAACCACTAACCACTAGCATTACCCCATACCTTCACTGGATCCCCTTCCTGACGGTCGAGGATGACTGCACACTTCCTACTGTCTACTTCCTACTTCCTACTAATTTTTCTTTATCACTTTTCGCTTTCTTTAAGTATATTAAAAGCATGCAGAACGAATCTATTAAAATTTCTCCGACGATTCATGAGTTCTTGTTATCTCATGGTTATACCGAAAACTTTTCAGTCACTCCTATTGCCGGTGCGGGCTCGGGTAGGCGTTATTTCCGCATTGCCGACGGCGAACGGATGAGCGTCTTGCAGGTCAGTGCCGAGGTCAACGACGATTTCAAGCATTTTGCCGAATATTCCAAGACTTTTAGGGAATATGGCTTGCCTGTTCCGCGTGTTTATTGCGTTGATGAAGAATCTTGCCAGATTTTGCAAGAAGATTTGGGCAACCGCAGACTTTTGGACGAAGCATTCCCCAACGGGAGCAAGGTGCTTTCGGGGAGTGTGCGCGTTCTTTATCCCGAAGTGATTGACGCTTTGTTGCAGTGGCAGAATGCAAGCCATCCGTTGTTCAGCCACCATACTGAAATTTGGCTCCGCCGTTTTGACTTTGCGGCCCTCAAGTGGGAGACGGATTATTTTACCGAGAATTATTTGAAGCTCCACAAGGGCGTTGATGAAATTCCGCCTTCGGTTCGCAATTTCTATTCTCTGGTGGCGGTTTCGGTCGATGCGCAGACCAAGGTCTTGATGCACCGTGATTTCCAGAGCCAGAATATCATGATCCGCCCGAATTCCGGAGTGGCGTTTGTCGATTACCAAGGGGCGCGTCGCGGTTCCATGTTCTATGATATCGCATCGCTCTTGTGGGACCCTTACGTGTGCCTCCCGCTCCCGATGATCAAGGACTTCTTTGAATATTGGCGTGGGCAATGCCGCGGAACGAGGATTTATACGAAGGATGATGCTTGGGAAGGCTTTGTTCACGCAAGCTTGCAGAGGCTGATGCAGGCTCTCGGTGCTTACTGCTTCCTCTCGAAGGTGAAAAAGATTGAGAAGTTCGAGCAGTACATTGAACCGGGCAAGTCTCAGCTCCGCGTCCTGTTTGGCGAATTCAAGCAGATAGCGAAAGCGACCGATCCTGAAGTGTTCAAGTTTATGGATTGGGCTTTGCAATAATGGCTCCGCTCTATACGCGTATTTATACGCAACCGGTCGAATTCAATTATGCCATAGGTTACGCTTACGACGCTCTTGTGCGTGGGCCTTATCCGTTTGATGCGATGGCTGCATGGAAAGGGCTTTCGGAGCGTATCGGCCAGGGCATTTATATGGGGCAGGGGCTTTTGCTTCCGCATACGCGTGTTCCCGGCTTAAAGGGGCCGCTGATGGCTTTTGCTGTCTGCCGTGACGGTTTTACCGGCATCAAGACGCGCAACGAAGAAACTGCGCAGTTTATTTGTATGCTGCTTTCGCCGGCGGAATCGGCGATGGCGCATACGGTCGCGATTGCAAACGTCGCGAAGCTTTTGCTGAACCCCGAATGGAAAGAAAAAGTCCTCGCCGCAACAGACGAGGATGAATTGAAAAAATTGTTTTAAAAAGAATCGTCATTCTGAGTCCTTTAGGACGAAGAATCCTGTTATATTTGTTCTGGATCCTTCGCGTTGCTCAGGATGACGTCTTCAGGATGGCGGACTCAGACAGCTTCAATCGCAGAAGCTGTCCCCCCTTGCGTTCCCAACCCCTAACACCTAACCCCTAACTTCTAAATTCTTCCTACTTCCTACCGCCTACTTCCTACTAGTTTACCACTGCACGCTGCCGACGGCGTATGCTCTGTATCCTTCGAAGTCGCCGAAGAATCTTGTATAACTGCACCTAAAGCTGAACCAGTCCCACGGGGTCAAGCCTAACGTAAATCCGAGTTCCTTGTAGCGGAGAGTGGTTTCGTCGTTCAAGAATTTTTTGTCTGTTGCGCTTTCAGGAGTGTGCATATCGTTGATGTGCCCGCCGAATGCGGTGTCTTTAGCGACTGCTCCGAAGAAAAGCGTTGCTTTTATAAAATCGTAAGTGGTGCTCACTTCGGTGTGGAGTTCTTGGCTGTTCGGCCCTAAATCGCTGCCGAGGCTTTGTGCGTAGTTTGCATAAGTGTAGGCGGTGCCTTTATGGTGCGTATAGACCCAAGGCTCAATTCGCGTGTATTCGAACATCCAGCCAAGGGTTGCAGGGCCTACGGCGATGTTGTCGCGGGCTATGCCAAGCGTGGTCGCCCATTTGTTGCCCCACCAGCTGTCGTCGAACATGCTCGTCGGCGATTTCATGTCGTCCCACAGAAGTTCCGCGTAGAATTCCCAGTTCGGGAGTGTTTTGACGCTCAAGTCAAATGCGAGGGAAATGTTGTCCTGGTCACCTTGCAGATGTTCCTGGAAGACGAAGGGGATGAACGGGATGGCGTAGGCCCATTCGAATTCGCGGCCAGTGCTGTCGCTTTCCGTGTTGGGGTTTGAACCCGCCGGTTCCGTGGTCGTGCCGTAAAGGGCCGTTTCTGAAATTCCGAACGAGATGTCTTTGGGCAGGTTCAAATTGAGGCGATGGGCGTGGAAATATTTTCCGAAGTTTTTCTTTTCGTAAAGCTTTGTGGCGTATTGTGTGTATTCTATTGGGCCAAGCGTGAACTGGTAGCCAAAATAGGGTGTCGGGGCCGCGTCCGTGATGCGGCTGGAGCTGTCTTGCCATGGGCGGTAAAAGCTGCGTTCGCCGCGCAAGATGACGTGATTGCGGCGGGCAGGCCCCCATTCGATAAAGTCGAATCCGGCGAGAAGTTTTGCGATTTTTGTGTTGTAGCTTACGTTGGCTGCAAACAAGTCCCACGTGCGTTTCTTTTCGCTCTGCTTGTTGTAGGGAATGCCTTCGTAAGGATTGTACATGTTGATATTGATATAGCGGTTTGTATAATCCGTGCTGATTTTCACGCGGGTGTCAAAAAGAAAATCGTCTGTGAATTTTCCGTTTGCAAAAAGCCGGATGGACATGGAATTGTCGTAATGCGTTTTTGCATTCGAAAGGTTCGTGATTGCTATTGAATCCATGAGCTGCGCACGAATGTTGAGCACGTGTTTCTTTGCGGAATCGCTAAACGAAATGTGCGCCGGGCTATCGAAGACGGAGGCTGCATTTTGTGCGTAGAGATTGCTTGCAGTTATAGATGCTAAAAAAAACAGAGTCCTAAAAAGTTTATCCTTGAATTTCATAGTATCCCCCGTTTTTTTCGATAAATTTTTTAAATGCTGTTTTTGATAAAGTAATTTTAAGGATGGTTAGAATCCTTGAAAACTGGAGTCTTTTGAGGCGGAGCGCAAGACTTATGATAAAACCGAGTATAACGCCTGATGTCGGAAAGTCGTTTTTTAACGCGAAATGGATTCGGTTTCGGATCATTAGGCAATCGATAAAGTAGGGCACTTTCCCTTTGGTGTTTTCACTCCCAGTCGAAGAGCCGATATCGTGCATGATGACGCTGTCTGTAGCCCATGCGAGGGTAAAGCCGTTTCGCTTTGCATTGCAACAGTAGTCGCTCTCTTCGAAGTACAAAAAGAATTCTTCGCTTATGAGTCCTGTTTTTTGCAGGCATTCCGGAGAAATCAGGAACGAAGAACCTTCTACGTAGTCGAAGGTTGTTTCTGCGGGGGATGATGGACGACGTACCGAAGCCAACTTCGGGTGGATTAAGCCGACTCCGCCCGAAAAATCTCCATTTGCTTTTTGGATGAGCGATCCTGTGATTCCGGCATTTGTGGCGGTCGCTTTTTCGAGAAGCTTTTCGAGAGCTGTAGATGTAGGGAGCGTGTCGTTGTTGAGCAGCCAAACATAGCACTGGCCGTATTCTTTTGATGCCGCTCGGATTCCCTGGTTGCATGCCGCTGCAAAGCCTCGGTTTTCTTTGTTCCAAATCCATGCTACTTTGAACGTGAATGTGAATTTGCAAAAATACTCTTGGGATTCTTTTGTCGAAGCGTTGTCGATAACATAGACGCAGTCGGGATGGATGGTGTTATTTTCGAGAGCGCGTAGGCATGCAACGGTTTTTTCGGCATTCTTGAAATTGACGAGGATGGTACAAATGGCAGGCATTATT
The DNA here is from genome assembly GCF_017545445.1 of Fibrobacter sp. GTDB lineage: Bacteria > Fibrobacterota > Fibrobacteria > Fibrobacterales > Fibrobacteraceae > Fibrobacter. The sequence goes on along the minus strand of NZ_JAFWOM010000063.1, from coordinate 11,754 downwards.
TTTTCCCGGAAAATCTAGTGATGATGGGGGCGCCGAAGATGCCGTACAAAATGTGCGAAATAAATCCGGGAATTCCCTTGACGTGCGGATAAATGTGAGATGCGTTCTGTGCAATCCATACAAGGTATTGCGGAATGAATGGCTTGCTCAGCAGGTCTGTGGCATAGGCTATGTATTTCTTCAAAAACTTTTGGTCGCTTGGAGTAAGCTCTTTAAAATGCGGTGTCGTCAAAATCATTTTCGCCCATTGCAAGTTCAGCTTCAAGTTGCCTGTCCATGTGTGAGTCTCGCCGAGTCCTATGGCGTTTTGCCCGTGGATGCGGTACTGGATGACGGGAGCGTTTATGGATTTTACGCCGTTGTCATTTTTCGCTTCGGCACTTGCACAAAAAGTTATCCATTGGTCATGGACGGCGGCTTGCTCTGGAATGGGGAGAATCTGCTGGAGTAGCTTTGCTTTGAAAATTGTCATGCAGCCAGTGACATTCGTGAACCCGGTAAGGATTGATTTCAACGAAAGGTGTTCGGGGAGGCCGGTCTTTTGCCGCCAAGATTCGCTGATGATTTTCCCTTCGCCGTCAATCACTTGCGCGTCTCCGAATACGAGGTTTGCGCCTGATTCTTGCAGAGCTTTTTCAAGAAGTTGCAATTTTTGCGGGAGCCAAATATCGTCTTGGTCGGCAAGCGCAATCATATCGTTTTCGCCAAGTTGCGGTTGTGCAAGTTCGAGAGCTTTTGAAAAGGCTGCTCGATGTCCTTGATTCTTAGGGAATCGAGAAATTTGCAGAGGGAGTCGGCCTTCGTAGCTTTCGAGAATGCTTGTGGTTCCATCTGTAGATCCGTCATCGACAGCTACGATGAAATCGGCAGGTCGTGTTTGTGCCAGAAGTGAATCTAGCATCTGCGAGAGATACTTTTCTCCGTTGTAAGTTGCAAGGACAATCCCGATTTTAGACATGCTTTGAATATAGTTTTTAGACGAGAGACGAGTGTCAATAGACAAAAGAAATCTTAGCAAAAAAGCAATTATTTTTATATTTTCTAATTGTTAAAGTCTTTTAAGTTGTATCATGAGCATTCCAAAAATTTTATTTATTTGTGATAAGAACGAATGTACTAGTTTCGGTCGGTTGACCATGAATTTGGTCAAGGCTGTTGCGGGTGCGTTTGAACCCCATGTGCTTTGGCTAAAAACGCCTAAGTTCTTTGGCGCACGTTCTGAGAGCGTATCTGCATGCGACAGTTCTTTGTTTGTCTCGCACGAGGTATGGGCGAAGTCGCTCTATTCGGGATTTTTTTCATTCCGGCGACCGCTAAAACAGTTGGTGAAGTCGATTAATCCGCAGATGATTTTTGTTATCCGACCGGAGCTTGGATTCTTGATTCCGGTTGTTTCGGGGCTTTCTAAAACGGTGATGTTTGTCCACGATACGTTTGCAGAAACGTTGTACCCGAATTCTCTTAAATTTAAATTGCTTAATTTGTTCTATATTCGTCCGACCGTCAAAAGTGATTTTTTTGTCTATAATTCTAATTGGACGCGAGAGCAGGCGGCAGCTCATTTTGGAGCGCAGATGTCTAAAAAGCCGGGTTCTGTTATCGGTTGCCCCATTGACTGCGATTTATTCAATAAGCCTGAAGTTGCCCCGACAGCAGCTGATAAGAAAGCTTTTGCCCGCAAGTACGGCATCAAGAATTTTGACGGAATGTGCTTGAATGTAAGCCTCGACGAACCCCGCAAGAATATTGAAACTTATTTAGAAATGGCTTCTCTTAGGCCAAACATTGCTTTTGTCCGCATCGGAAAATTCTCGGAACATATTCGCGAAATCGTAAATGCGAAAAAGCTTTACAACGTCTATCATTTTAGCGAAATCCATGCTCAAGAATTGCGTGAATTTTACCGCAATGCGGATTTGATGGTTTATCCATCGCTGTTGGAAGGCTTTGGATTACCGCCGATAGAGGCCATTGCTTGTGGAACAGCGGCGGTGGGCGCTGCGACCTCTGCGGTCAAGGAAAATCTTGAAGGCGTTTGTCCTTTGGTGGAGCCGCCGACTGATGCCGAAGCTTTTGCCAAAGTGCTTGACCGCGTACTTGCAGGTGAAAATGTTGTCGATGAAAATAAAGCAGCAGCCCTTTTGGACTACTGCTCTATGAAATCGTTCAGTAAAAGAGTTGTTGATTTTTTGAAATCAAGTTCTTTACAGTAAACAAGCTTACTTGCAATTACTCACAATTACTCACAATTGTCACCCCGGATTCATTCCGGGGCCGGCTTTCGACATTAAAACGAAGTTGTTAGTCCTTGTCTTTTTTCCAAACGCCGATGAGGCTCTTGTTCTTGCGGAAGGCAAGCCAGAGGGTGGGCCAGATGAGGATGAGGTCGCGGATGAGGCTAGTCCAAGCTTCTGCCTTGTCGTGGGCGTTTCCGTCGTCGAGTTCAAAGCAGCCGCAAGTGATGCCGAGGTCGTTCCACAGCGCCCACGCGAGCGCGATGATGAAGCTTACGAACATCCAGAAAATGGCGAATGAAGATTCCTTGACGAACGGCGAGAAAATCATCGCAAGCCCGAACCAGAATTCAAATTGCGGATAGACAAGCGCAAAGAAGTTGTTCACGAAGTCGATGTGCAGCGCCGAGAAGAACTGGTACTGCGCGACGAGCGTTGCGAACTGGTGCGGGTCCTGGATTTTGAAAATCGAGGCGAAAATGAACATGCCGCCGATGCCAATGCGGCAAAGCGTTTCGAGAGCGCGGATGGCGAAATCTTTCTGAATCTTGAGTGCAGGGAAAATGAGTCCGCAGGCGATGATGACTGCACCCACGCCGACGTGGATGTTGTAGCGGTATGCCTTGGGCCATTTGTCTAGCAGCCATTCGTGGTCCGTGAACGTGAGGAACGTTTCGGGGAAGCTGATTTCTGCCACGCCGACGGCAACAAAAAATGTCGCTAGGAGAAGGAGTGCGCCTGCGATGATGGTTTGTTTGAGATTCTTTTTTTCAAAACAATCGATCATGGGTGCTCCTTACAGAATGTCTGCCGGTTTTTCGAGGATTTCTTGAGAGCCAATCCAATCGACGGACTTGGCATCTTCGACGCGGACGTTGTTGATGATGGCAAGCACGATGCTGAATGCCGCGATGCCGAGCAGGACAATCCAGTTCAAGGATTTGAGATAGGCGAGTGTTTCTTTTTTGAGTTTTTGAATGAATTCTTTCATGTGTTCAATATACAAAAATGATGAACGTCATCCCGAACGAATGTGAGGAATCCAGTTAAATTTTACAATAGGAAAAAGCCCTGCTAAGGCAAGGCTTTCGTATGGAAAAGGCGTTCCCGTCTAGCGTAAGAGCCGAGCGGTCGCTCAGTGAGCCATAAGCGACTCGTCTTAACGAGCCGTGTTGGCGAGAGCGAGGCGAAGACGGAGGTTCTGTTTTGCGACAGAGCCGAGCGGTCTTTTAATGAATACCGTTGCCGTCGGCGATGTCGCAGGTCACAGGCTTGCCGTTCACTTCGAGCGCGAGGGCTTCGCAGAACACGCAGCCGTCTTTAGCGGTGAGCGCAATCTTTTCGAAGTCCTTGACCTTGAGCTCGCGCGGTTCGCTCGGGGCGACTCCCTTGAACAAAGCGCGGTCACCCGGCTTTGCATCTTCGGGGACGGAGACGAGGCGGCAAGTGTGCGTGGCAGCGTCGAGGTCGCCTGCAAAGAGCATGCCCTGGCTCATGATGCCACGGAGTGCACTCGGCTTGAGGTTTGCGAACAAGAGAATCTTCTTGTCCTGGAGTTCTTCTGCCTTGTAGCTGCTCTTGAGGCCGCTGCAGATGGTGCGGAGTTCGCCTTCGCCGGCATCGACCTTGAGAACGTACAAGCTACTTGCGTCCGGATGGTCGGCGACTTCCTTAATTTGTGCAACGCGCATGTCCATCGCGGCAGGGACATCCGCTGCCATGAGCGGCTTGTTCTGCTTGGGCTTCTGCTGCGGTTCTGCCTTCTTGACTTCTTCTTCGATACGCGGGAAAAGCGGTTTGCCTTCGCCGAACGTTTCGCCACCCTTGAGAATGCCCCACACTAGGTCGTTCTGGTCGGTGAACTTGCTGCCAATCATGGCGAGACCTTCTTCGCTCTTGCCCGGGATGACCGGCCAGAGGAGGCAAAGGCTGAGGCGCACGGCTTCGGCAGAGACGAAAAGCACTGTTGCGAGTTCGTCCTTGAGAGCCGGGTCCTTCGCGAGTTTCCACGGTGCCTTGATTTCGAGGTAGCGGTTGATGCTGCGGACAAGCGTCATGATTTCTTCGACGACTTGCGAGAGCTTAACCTGCGGAACCCATTCCATCACGTTCGTGCGGACGCGGTTTGCGATGGAGATGACTTCGTTTGCGGCATCGTCGAGTGCGTTCGGAGTCGGGAGCGTGCCGCCGAAGTTGTTGAGTACCAAGCGGTGAACGCGGTTCAGCACATTGCCGAGGTCATTGGCGAGATCGCTGTTGATGCGGCGGACAAAGCCTTCGTGCGTGAAGTTTGCATCTTGACCGACGACCATTTCACGAGCGAGGAAATAGCGGAACGCATCGATGCCGTACTTTTCCATGTAGTCCATCGGATTCACGACGTTGCCTGCGGACTTGCTCATCTTTTCGCCGCCGTTCACGAGCCACCAGCCGTGGGCGAGGATGTGCTGCGGAAGCGGAATGTCGAGGGCCATGAGCATGGTCGGCCAATAGACGCTATGAGTCGTCAAAATATCCTTACCGATGAGGTGGTAAGTAGCGGGCCAAATCGGCGTGCCGTCGGCGTAAGTCTTGTGGAAAGCGGTGGAGGCACTCACGTAGTTGAGGAGGGCGTCGAACCAAACGTAAGTCACGTAGTCTGGGTCGAACGGCAGCGGAATGCCCCAGCTCAGGCGAATCTTCGGACGGCTGATGCACAGGTCGTTCAGCGGCTGGCGGAGGAATCCGCGGATTTCGTTCCAGCGGTAGTCCGGCACAATCCAGTCCTTGTGGCTTTCCAAAAAGTCAATCAACTTCTGCTGGTAAGAACCCATCTTGAAGAAGTAATTCTTCTCCTTGAGCCATTCCACCGGACGGTGGCTGATGGGGTCGCACTTGTTTTCGTCGAGTTCGTCTTCGCTGAAAAAACGTTCTTCGCCGACGGAGTACCAGCCTTCGTATTCCTTCGAGTAAATTTCGCCCTTGTCCCAAAGCTTCTGCAAACATTCTTGCACGTAAGCTTTGTGTTCCGGCATTGTAGTGCGGATGAAGAAATCGTTTCCGATGTTCATCTTCTTCCACAAATCTTCAAAACGGTGGTAGTATTCATCCACGTGTTCCTGCGGAGTCACGCCACGCTTCGCGGCGGCGCGCTGCACCTTCTGGCCGTGTTCGTCCGTGCCGGTCAAGAAGAAGGTCTGGTAGCCGATGATCTTATGGAAGCGGGTAAGGATATCTGCGAGAACGGTCGTATAGGAATGCCCGATATGCGGGGCATCATTGACGTAATAAATTGGAGTAGTAACGTAAAAATTTTTCATGCGCGTAAATTTAGTAAAAGGCGAGCGCCGCGGCAAAGTAACTTGTTACTTTGACATGGCCGAGCCGTACAAAATGCGCTCCGAAGGAGCGCCAATTTAGTAAAAGGCGAGCGCCGCGGCAAAAGTGTGCAAGGCGAGCTATACGATATTGGGGACTTTAGTCCCCTAATAGAGTTATCCTCTATGTGGAAATGCGCGAAAGCTTGCTTTCGCATTTTAATGGTTTAGTTGAGTTATCCTTTTTGGGGTAAAGGCTTCTTGGTGCCCCCGCAACTTAACATTTCCTCTAGAATGATAAATAAAGTTAACAAAGCTTCGGCTCGCTCGAGTCGGGCTTTTTGTTTTGTTTTTTTATCTTGTTTTTATTTAGCTTGTTTTGTATATTGCGCCAAACATACAATAAAAAAGGAGTTGTAATGAATCTTAAAAAGTGTGGTTTGGGTATTGCTCTTTCGACAGCAATGAGTTTTATGGCATGCGGAGAAGATAGTTCTTCTGCTCCGGTTTTTGATTCTCCGAATAATCAGAATTCTTCTTCAAGTGTCGAAAATTCCGTTCCGGAATCTAGCTCAGCTGCAAGTTCTTCGAGCGTTTCTGAAGCTAATTCTAGTTCTTCTGCGACAATTTCAAGTTCTTCTGTTGCCGAAGCGGAACCTTGTGCTTTTGCGGCTACAGACAATGTCTGGGAAATGTCGTACAAAGCAAGTAATAGCAAGGGCAATGCCAATGTCAAGACCATCTACAAAATTGATGGTGAAAACCTTGTAATTCTCGATACCATCCGTTATACGGGAAATCAGGCTAGTATGGTTTGCAGAATCGCAGATGGCGCTTCTGATTTTGGTTCCAGTGATGGTCAATTTGTTGGCGTGCAGTATTGCGACGGCAGCACGGTTGTCATTGCTGGTACGGTTACACAAAAGGGTTACTTTGCTACGAACGCTCGCGAAACAGTCCATGCCGCAGTGCAAAAGGCTTGTGGCGTAGCCGTAAACGGCGGAACCTATGATAAGATTCCTCTTGCTACAAAGACGTCTTGCGATTTCAAGGCCGAAGACAACGAATGGTCTTATTCTTATCTTGACGAAGGCTGGCGTGGTCAGGACAGTGTCGTCGTGATTCAGTCGTTCCTTTTTGATAAAAAGTTGCGCGTGAAGGCTGAACAACATCCGTTGCAACATGCAGAATGCATCGCCAAGAACTTCACGGATATTTCTGGAAACAATTATTGCTCTGCGGATGGCTTGATGGATGTTTCTTCTTCGGGTATTACTTCTGAGAAGGAATCCATGTATAATAGCGAATTGCGTATGTGCAAGGACAAAATTCCGACCGGTAGCGAATCAGAAACCAGTTCTAGTTCTGTAAGTGATTCTGGAATGAGTTCTAGTTCCGCAACCGCTGCTACGGGGGACATGGTTTCTTGCGATATCCCGGGTGTTATGGGCGAATGCCTTGAATATCCTGCCGGTAGCGATGAAGCGGTGCAGATGGCTTCGATGTGCGAATCTACCTTGATGGGAACTCTCGGAACAGGCTGCGCAAAGTAAGTTCATAAAATTACGCTATTTGATGGCCTCGGGTTAATCCCGGGGCATTTTTTGTGTGTGCAAAACGCGTCATGCTCGCGTAGGCGGAAATCCTGTTGTGTCATATACGAAAAATCTTTAATTCTACTATTGATTTTTTAATGAAAATACTAATTTTGTATCATTGGTAAACAATAAAACCTATATTTATTACCATGAAACCGATAACAGAATACAAAGATTACCATTCTTTGATCAAGGATTTCTACGAAGATCGAAAAAGAACTTCGTATTTTTCCTGGCGGGAATTCGCGAAACTAGCGGGGTTTTCTTCTCCGACTTACTTGCGGCTTGTGAGCGAAGGCAAGAGCAATTTGAGCCGCGTGACAATGCCCCGTATGATTTCGGCAATGGAACTTGCCGGTTTCGAAGCGGAATATTTCAAGGCGTTGGTGAATTTTTGCAATGCCAAGGACGACTCCGCTAAAATGCCGTTCTGGAAACAGATGCGCCAGATTGCACTGGAATATAAAGTACGCGTTGTCGATAAAGAAGCTGTAGAATACTTTGACGGTTGGAAAAATTCCGTAATCCGCGAACTGGCTCCGAGGATGAAGGGCGCTACTCCAGGGGAGATTGCGAAAAAATGTTGCAACGAAATCTCCGCTGCCGATGTCAGTGCTTCACTTGATTTTTTAACGAAAGCGGGATTCCTGAAGAAAGATGCGGACGGTTCGTACCGCCAAACAGAAAAGAACGTTACTGCATCCAAAGAAGGTATGGTCTATGCCGTGCATGCGATGCAACACAAAATGTTGCAACTTGCCGATGAATCTATCGAACGCTTTGCACCGGATGTACGCAACGTTTCTGGCTTGACTTTTACGGTAAACCGCGAATGTTACAAGCGAATTTCTCAGGAAGTGGATGCATTCAGGAAGAAAATCATTGCGATTGCGGCGGATGCTGAAAACGCCGACCAGATTTACCGGTTGAATTTGCAACTATTCCCGATGACATGGAAATTAAATGAGGAGGCTTGATATGAAAAAACTTTGCAGTTTATTTGCTCTTGGAATGCTTCTCTTTTGGGCAGCATGTTCTGAAGAAAACGTTTCTCCTGTATCGGGTTCGACCGAAGACCCGAACATGGTGACTGCTGATACATCGATGTATGTCCATTGCAGTCGCATCGCATCGGGAAAATCGCAAAATTCTGAGGATTCGGGATGCTATTGGTCCGGTGAAATGTGGAACCGTACGTCCGGTTATCGCGTACATACTGGTTATGATAACGGAACAAATACATCGGGTATTTGGACTTGGTCTGTGAACGCTTTAAATGATAGCATTGTTCATACCGGTTGGAACTTCCCGCTTGCCGATACCGATGATTCGACAGCTCTTGCTGATGTTATTGACAAATGTAATGGTAGTTTGTGTGGAACTATTGAATTTAAACAGTTACCGGATTCTTTACGATATGTCCCTGTTCCCAGTAGAGAAATCACTTCGTTTACTCTGAAATTCAGTTTAGCAGGCAAGGATTCTTCTGGTAAGTTTGAAAGTGTCGATGTGCACGACATGCAAGGTATTTGTATAGAATATATTGCAGTTGGCATGGAAATAGAATTGGATCTCGGTGATTCCTTGAATACTGTCATGGCTGGATATTTTTATAATGTCAAGCTACCGTACTATCCGAAAGAAAACGCGGATGGGGGTGTAAACGGAAAAGAAGTGTGTTATCCATGGAATAGCTTTGTTTTGCCTAGAGATGTTGGAATCAAGGGCATCCCGATATCGATGGATGAAGCTCTCTCACATTTGCAGGGATTTCGCTTTACTATATCAACGAATTATAACTATGGTTATCCTGTCAGCGAATACTTTGATATTATCAGTTTAGGCCGTTATTCGGGAACTGCTCCTGCCACGAACTTACATTCCGTGGATAAAAGTTGTAGTCCCGATTCTGTGAGAGATTATTTTTGTGAATGCTCTTATCCAGATGAACGGAGTGAACGTAAAGGATTCGATAAAACCTTACGTTATATCAATGAGAAAATTGGGCAGATAAAAAATGAGTCCTCGATTATTTCAGATAAAACAGAAAAATGCTTTGGACACATACCTACGCCCTACATTACGGAAACGCATAAAGTTGTAAACTGGGAACGTCCGTGTGACAATCCTCTTCCGAAGACCTTAGTGTGTGCAGACGGCTCCGTCAGCGAGTCTCGAGAGTTTACTCAAATGATGGAAATTTTTGATGCCAAGGCAAACGTCGTTTTTGAACAACAAAAGTTGATTGTTGATTCGCTCTTTGGTGAATGCATGAAATTGCGAGATACTTTGTTCAATGGAGAAATTGTTCCTGATTCTTGCCGTATTGACGAAATCCTTATGGATAGGAGCGTTCATTACCTGCCCTATACAAAAGATGCTTCCGTGGCGGCAAATGCTGCATTTATAGACGAATTAGATTCCCTTTCTAAATTGGATTCTTTGGACGAGGCTTCCAAATACTGTGTTCTTCAATTTAACTCAAGGGAACCCCGTCTGGTTTCTTCCCTTAAAAAACGTCCCTTGGCAGAGCCATTTATTACACATCCGATGGTCAAATCGATTCGTTGTGAAAGCGGAAATGTATATTACACCAGCGAATATAAGGAATTTTTGCAGGAACTTGGACTTAAAGACGATACGGATTCTTTGGATGTTTATAATGCTGCAAAAAAATATTACCTAGATCAGCGTAAAAACGCATTGGACAATTGCGTAGATAGCTATGGAAAAAATGGAATCATCTGGGATGCTGTTTGGACGAAAGTCAATACCGGATTTGACAATGGTTCGGGAACTTCGGGCAAATGGTTCTATGTGACGGATTCCGCGGATGGTGGAAAATCGCATATTGAATGGAATAATGGTTATGTCGTTAAAGATTGGAACGACCCGAACGCTTTAGATACATTGCTTCGGAATGATAGACAATTGAAAGGAAGTGCTTATTTTGTCAAAACCTCGATACGAGCTCCTTTTGTGAATCTCGGTTTTTGGCTTGCCGGGGAAGACGGCAAGGGAGGCCATGACGCGGTTGATATTACGGATAAAGAGGGAATATGTTTGGATTTTGACCTTTCAAGTACAGGATTTACAAGTACAGGATATACTGAGGTTTATTTGCAACTAGACATGAGCGATTCACTGGGTGCTGCTATCAATTTTGATTTATTTTCGGCTCGTCTGCGTTCAACGAATTCGACCGTTCTGAAATGTTATGTGTGGGAAGATTTTAGGCAAGCGGGATGGGGAACCAAAATGGAGTTGAAAGAGGCTCTTAAACATGTGACTGGGATAAAATTCCATTTCGAATATACCGGTCAAGATGAATCCGTTGTCGATTTTTCAATTAAGCGAATTGCGTTCAAGAATCCATACATGTTATAAACTTGCAGAGTTATAGAGTCCAACCCCAAAAGCGACCGGAGAAATCCGGTCGCTTTTTGCATAAAGAAAGCCACCGGCGTGAACCGGTGGCAAATTTGTTTTGAAATGTCATTCCCGACTTGATCGGGAATCTCCTTATGCCAAAGCCTTGATGATGGCGTCGCCCATACCAGTCGTGCCGACCTTGGTGCAGCCTTCCTGGTAGATGTCGCCAGTGCGGAAGCCCTGGGCGATGACCTTTTCGCAGGCAGCTTCGATGGCCTTTGCTGCTTCTTCTTCCTTGAAGGTGTAGCGGAGCATGAGGGCCACGGAGAGGATCTGGGCGAGCGGGTTTGCGATACCCTTGCCTGCGATATCCGGAGCGGAACCACCGGCCGGTTCGTAGAGACCGAAGGAACCTTCGGCGATAGAAGCGGACGGGAGGAGGCCCATGGAACCGGTGAGCATTGCGCATTCGTCGGTGAGGATGTCGCCGAAGAGGTTCGGGCAGAGCAGCACGTCGAATTCACGCGGGCGCTTCAGGAGCTGCATGGCAGCGTTGTCCACGTAGAGGTGTTCGAGAGTCAGTTCCGGGTAGTCCTTGATGACTTCGTTCACGACTTCGCGCCAGAGCACGCTTGTGGTGAGCACGTTGGCCTTATCGATAGAAGCAACCTTCTTGTTGCGGAGCATGGCGGCGTCGAAAGCGAAGCGGGCTATGCGTTCGACTTCGTAGCGGCTGTACTTCATGGTGTCGAAACCGATTTCTTCCTTGGAGCCCGGAACGCCTTCGCGGCCCTTCGGCTGGCCAAAGTAAACGTCACCCGTCAGTTCGCGGACGGTGAGGATGTTGAAACCGTCGCCAACGATGTCAGCGCGGAGCGGGCATGCACCAGCGAGTTCCTTGTAAACGCGGGCCGGGCGGAGGTTGCAGAAAAGCTTGAAGTGCTTACGGAGCGGGAGGAGGGCACCGCGTTCCGGCTGGAGGTTCGGCGGAAGGTGTTCCCACTTCGGGCCACCGACAGAACCGAAAAGAATACAGTCAGAAGCTTCGCCCAGCTTGAGGGTGCTTTCCGGCAGCGGAGAACCGCTTTCGTCATAGGCGGCACCACCGACGTTTGCCCATTCGGCGTTCACGTCGAAACCGAACTTCTTGGAAACCACGTCCAGCACGCGGACAGCTTCTTTCATGACTTCGGGGCCGATACCGTCGCCCGGAAGCACTGCAATCTTGTAATTCTTGCTCATTGTTAATCCTTG
>NZ_JAFWOM010000062.1 GCF_017545445.1 Fibrobacter sp. | reverse complement strand
CTGCATTTTCAGTCACATGCACAAAGTTCACGGTCAAGTTCGGGCCGGTATGCGATTCGTTTGTTGAATATGATTCAAAATTTATTTGTATATGCGAACCTAGATAGGCATCGACATCAGAACATTTATCATCACACGACACGTTAACTACCCAATTACCATCGTAAGCAATGCCAAACCATGCATTTGCCGCATCTATACTTCCCGACACATGAAAAACGTATTCTTCGGGAGCCTGCAATAGAACAGCTCCACTTGCGTCGCTACTGTAAATTCCATCCTTACCTCCGTCACCATATATCTTGAACGAGGGAGCCCCTGTCGACAAATCCAAGTAAGGGGCGCCAGCACCCGGCAATGGCATATTAAAGTAGCAATCGCCTGTTACAGCATCTTCTTGGAGACCTTCCGGGCAGGTTGCCCACGCCGCATTTACAGCAAGCGCAAGCAGGGAAAATAGGAAAAACACATGAAAGTCCTTTTTCATGTTCAGCATCCTTTGTTATGTGTGGAATTTATGTTATAGAAATTTTTAGATGGCCTAGAGATTACTGCACTAATATGCAGTCCTCTCCCCCGCAAAATACGTGCCAATTCAGTGCTCAAATCACGCACAGACAACACTTTACAAGAGGAGGACAAGACCCAAAACATACAAGAATGTTACAAATATTTTAAAAAATTGTCAATTTACGATTTTGCATAAAGTTAAACAAAAAATGCCGTTTTTTCGAAAAAAAAAATGGGGATTCGCCATTTTGTAAAATCTAATTTACAAAACTAAAAGCATGAAAATGTGGGGAATGTCACAAATTCGGGAGAAAAGCCGACCCCGGCACTGAGGCCGGGGTGACAATGTTGTGGATTCTATCGCCTTCGGCTCCAGAATGACAGACCCCGGCACTGAGACCGGGGTGACAACGTTGTGGATTCTATCGCTTCGCTCCAGAATGACGAAGTGAGGGTCGGGGTGACAAATGCAAAGATAAACGTCTCTGGATTCTATCGCCTTCGGCTCCAGAATGACAATTTTACTGTCTACTTCCTACAACACCTCCACCCCTCAAAGGCACGGAGTGCCGACCTCATACCTCAAAGTCCGCGACAGCGGACGACCTCATACCTCAAAGTCCTACTGCCTACTATTTTTCCGCATGAACGCTAGAGCTTTGGACTTGCGGCGGGCGGTTTCCTGGAGGTTCACGGCGACATCGAACTCATCGACGATTTCGCGGCCGAGGATTTCTTCGAGGACGTCTTCGAGGCTTGCGATGCCGGCGATAGCCCCAAATTCGTCAACGACGCCTACCATGTGGCCACGCTGTTTGAGGAATCGAAGCAAGAGTTTGTCCGTCATGAGGCTGTCGGGCACGAGCTGCATCGGACGCATGAGCTGTCGGAGTTTCACATCGCGTTTGCCTTCGGCGAGTTTGTTGTAAGCGTCACGGCGAAGCACAATGCCAATCCAGTTGTCCTTATTGTTGTCATAGAGCGGGACACGCGAAAAAGGCCAGTTGCCGCGTTCGTCAAGCGTCTCGCCGATGGTGCTATCTGCCGAAAGCGAAAAGACGACCTGACGCGGAGTCATCACGCGACGCACCGGGAGCGACTTGAGCGATAAAATGTTCTTGATGACAAGCGCCTGCTGGCCGTCAATCACATCTTCGCGGAGGCCGAGGTTCACAAGACTGTTGATGTCTTCTATGCTCACGTCTTTCTTTTCTTTATCTTCTCGCGTCCAGTGCTTGGTAAGCGTGAGGCAAAGCCAGATGATTCCCGTCCAGCCGAGAATTTTCGTGATGTAGTAAAACGGCACGGCAACAAGCGGAGCGCAGATTTTCGCCTGCTTTACGCCAAGCGTTTTCGGGGTGATTTCGCCAAAGAGCAAAATGAGAATCGTGAGCACAACCGGAAGCATCATCGCCGCCGAAGGCGACAAACGTTTCACCGCCAAGGCAGTCGCCAACGACGCGCCCACCGTATTCGCGACGGTATTCACCACAAGCACGGATGCGATGTAGCGGTCGATATTGTCCTTCACGTGTTTCAGATAACGTGCTGTAAATTTTTTCTGTTTTTCAAGCACTTCCACCGTCGAAGGCGGAACGCTATAGAACGAGGCTTCGGTCACGGAGCAGAACGCCGAAGCAGCAAGGCAACAAAAGACAGTTAAAGCAATTTCAAACATAATTAGGAGTTAGGTATTAGTAGTTGGTCATTGGTCATTAGTTATTAGTCATTAGTAGTTGGGTATGGGGGCGGCACATCGTTCAAATACCGATCCCGGCACTGAGGCCGGGATGACATCTTTAAACGGTCGAGGATGACAAAATCCGCGAGAACAACATAGCTACTGACCATTGACTAAAAACCTTCAACTAAAGCAGGTTCAATGGCCCAGAACTGCGTGCGTTCGATGTCGCGAAGGAAATCTCCGAGCGTTTTCGCATTCAATAGCGGCACCACAAAAGAATCGTCCGTGTTCAATTGCAAGAGTTCGATTTCGGTTGATTTCGGAATTTTAGCCATCGTGCGGACTTCGTTCAACGCATCGTCTAAACCGCCCAAGCCTTGCACAAGTCCAGCCTCTTTCGCCTTCCAGCCGACCATCACGCGACCACCGCCATACGCCGTATCCACAACGACCTGCGGAATTCCAGTCGCTTGCGAAACCACTCCGGTAAAGCGGTTATAAAAATCATCCATGTACTCTTGCAATGCAGCCTTTTCCGTATCTGTCCACGGGCGTGCGAAAGAACGGGCATCCGCATAATCGTTTGTCTTCACCGGTTCATTGCGCAAGCCAAGCTTACCCATCAAGCCGGACGCATCAATTTTTCCGCCATAAATGCCGATGCTCCCGACAATGGAGAACGGTTCCGCGATAATCTTGTCGGCACCACAAGCAATATAATACGCTCCTGATGTTCCGCTACTCCCGATACTCGCCACAATGGGAATCTCGAACTTTTTCAAACTTTTGAGAGCCCCCCAAATTTTATCGGACGCAATTGCGCTCCCGCCCGGCGAAGATATCCGCAAAAGCAAAGCCTTCACGCCCATCGACGGAACTTTCCGCAAATTTTCAACAACAGAACGTTCCATACGGTCATCAATGGACCCGTTGATGTTCAAGAAAGCAACCTTTGCACGGTGGCTCCAACTTTCGTCAAAAATTTTTGTATTCGATGGCGACCACGTCCTAAAATGTGCATACGGAGCATCTATATCAAAGAATGTCTTTAACGCATAAGACGGTACCTGGTCGATATAAAGCAGCGTATCTACAAGGCCCGCCTTTTTCGCCCCGATTGCCGTAATCACCGGCTTTTGCGCAAGCGAATCCAGCAAATCGACATTTGCGGAAGGCTCCCCCTTCATTCGAGAAGCGACATGCATCCGCACGATTTCCCAGATATCCTTGTAAAGCGTTCCCACATTAGTACGGGCATTCACCGACATGGAATCCGCCGTATAAGGCTCCACTGCCGACTTGAACGCCCCATGACGCAAAAATTCAACCTTGACACCGAGTTTATCGAAAAATCCCTTGTAGAACGTAAAACCACCGCCAAGACCGAGCCAAGTGAAATGCGCCGACGGTTCCACGACAACGCGATCCACGCTTGATGCCGCAAAGAGTACAGCCGGGCGAACGTCATCCATGTAGGCAATCACCATGCCGCCACGTTTCTTTAACTTTTGTACGTAACGGTTGATTTCTTCGGAAATGGCCAAGTTCCCTTGATAGCCCGAAAAGTCAAGCACTACAAGCCCCGCCGCTGGGTCACGCAACAAATGTTCGAACAAGTTACGCACTTTCATGAGTCCGATAGATGACGGTGCAATAAAAGGCATGTTCTTCTCGACTTCGCTCACCGTCATGTTCAAAGGCACACGGACTATCTGTGCCGAACGCGACGCCCGCGGATTTCGTGCCGCATGGAACCCGATGCTTCCGCCCTTCGGCAAAAAATCGTCATACACGCGAAGAGACGCATCCAAGTACCCGCCAAACGACGTGGAAAGCGTCAGCGTGTATTCGTCATCATCGCCGTGAATTGGCATTTTGAACCCGAAACGCATGCCGTAAAGGCCAAGTTCAAAAAGCAATCGATGTTCCTTCCAATCTTCGACATCGTAGCTCGCGCTGAAAAAATCGCCCAAGCGAATCGTCGCGCCCGCATTGTGGACACGTTTCATGGATTGTGGCCCCAGGTACAGGAGGTTTTCGCACGAATAACCTAAAGAAAGCGAACGGAAAGGCCGAATCAAAATGCCCGGAGAATAAGTCCATTCCGTCCCTCCGAAATCGGCACTGCGAAATGCTTCAATGCGATTTCCCCAAAAAACGCTGCGGTCAAAAAGCGGAAAGCCATGCGTCAAGTTCCAACGCGATTCGTCCATCCCCTTGCCGTCAAAGCGGTACTCGAAACCCGCCCCGATGCGGTCCAAATTGCCGCCCACGCGGAATTCGGTAATGCCGTCATCGAAATAGTACGAGGCAAGCGCCCCTTTGGAGTCCAAGGCGGAAAGTCCAGCCGGGTTCCCGAAAACGCCATGCGCCCCTTCGAGCGAAACAAAACCGGATTCACCGGGAAGATAAGCGTAGGACAGCACGGAAAATGCGATAAACGCAACAGCAAATGTTGGAAATGCAAAAAAATTTATCTTCATCGTAAATATTTTAGTAAATTTAAAAGAAGGTGGAATTTGGGAAAGGAATAAACCATGAAAAACTTAGCCATTCTTTCATTTCTCCTTTCTTTTATCCTCGTTTCCTGCGGGGATGATTCCGGCAGTTCCGCAGGCGATTCCAACGAAGAAGCCGAAATCTTCAACAGTTCCAGCAGCAAAGCAAACAAAAGCTCCAAATCCTCTAGTAGTTCCAGTGTAAAAAACAAGTCCTCCAGCAGTTCCAGCGAAAAATCCGAAAAAAATACAGAAAATCCCCCAAAGCTCATCAACAAGACCATTTCCGGGATGGCGCAAGGGCCTTTTGAAAAAGGGGCGACAGTTTCTGTTTATGAACTTGATGAGAACTTCGAAGAAACGGGAGTCCATATCGATTCAAAAACCTCAAACGATAGTGGTGCATTTTCGATAAAAATAAAAGATTTCAAATCACAATATGCATTGTTTAAAGTGAATGGTCGCTACATCGACAACATTACTGGAGCAAAATCAGCCGACAGTATCACATTGTATGCCTTTACAGATTTAAACAAATACGACAAAATCAATATAAACTTCCTTACCCATTTATCGCACAAACGAATTCTGTATTTGGTCACAAAAAAGGACAAATCCGTAGACAAAGCCTCAATGCAAGCAGAAACTGAAGTTTTAAGAGCATTCGATATTGAAAACGACGGATTCGATGATGCTGAAAACATTGACATTTTTGGGAAAAACAAACAAAGCGCAGCCCTGCTTGCCATATCAGCACTCATTCAAGGCAATCTACTCAAAGCAAAACTTAACGACCGCTTGACAGATTTTGTATCAGATATTGAAAAATATGGAACCTGGGACAACGAACAGACAAAAACAGAAATTGCCGATTGGGCAAGCAACGTGAGTCTGAACACAGGATTCGACAAAGTCAAGGGTTATATAAAAAAATGGAACCAAACCGTTGACTTATCAGCATTTGAAAAATACGTAGAAAACTTTTGGCAACAAAATTATTCCCTTGGGGAATGCTCCGACAAAAATCAAAACGAAATCAGGGGAAATGGAAACGAATTAAGTAATTTTAGGCATTTCATTTGCCGTTCCAACAAATGGATATTGGACAATGACCCAGCAAATGATGGAGATACCCGTTGGGTTACATGGGTTAATCCCAACGGATATGGAAAAAGTAAATCATGTGAAGTTTACGATGACACGACTTGGCGCGATGGAGAATCAAACGAATGCGGATCTGGTTTTGGAGGCTGTACAAAAAAACGTGAAACAAAAAAAATATACCATTCGGATGGGTATTATATTTGCCAAAACAAGGCCTGGATGTGGGTTAGCGTTCCAATAGATTCCATCAACCCGGAGATGAATATCGAGAACGAATCAGATACTTTAGGTTGGAAAGATACGACAGAAGGCGCTATTCGCAAAGGCAACATAACGGACGTCATCTACATTTTCGACAATAAACAATGGCGTGTAGCAACGCTCCCAGAAGCTTCTCTTGGAGGGTGTAACGAAAAAACTGAAAACATTTTTGGATATGTGGAAATGCGCATATGGCAAAATTTTATTCCCCCCACATGGTTCGAATGTAAGAAAAACTCCGATGAATGTCCTAATGCTACTTACAGTCCGGGCTATTACATTTGCAAAAAAAATTACGATAAGAAATTTTATTGGAGTGGATTAGGCGTCAGCTACTACAACCATCTATGCAATGATTCCAGCTATTATGCAAACAGCAAAGAAGGCGACGCCCATTGGGGTAGCATAGAACCCATAAAGAAAAAATGTATAAATTGCAAACAAGAGAACATTGATTATTTGGAGAACATCTGCAAAAAACGCTGCTATGTACACGATGGAACGAATCGATACTATCTTGGTGTGCAGAAAATAGGTAATGGTTGGCGTATAGGTCACGCATCAGAATGCGCATTAGGCTTCGGTGGATGTACTGAGTCCCGCTTCGGTACAATAAAAGAAGGCCCCGTCTTTAAGGCAGAAGTTTCTAGCGATTATTTAGGTTATGAACTCTACATTATGTATTCATACGTGACATCAATAGACAGCATAAAAAAAAGACCGTACATTTGCAGATATCCTTATTCTGAAGGTTTAGATGAATTTCCCACGGAATGGTATATCGCCTCGGATATCGACATCGAATTAGCACCCAAGCTATGTGATAATTGGTGGGGCATTCTCATTTCGGGAAAAAATAACAACAAGTACGTTTGCGACCTTGACGGGTTTAGATTAGCCACTCAAGAGGAAATAGAAGTGGGAATTGCATGTACAGAATATAACATGTACGTTTTAGAAAAATGTAGCTCTGAACTGGAAAAAGAAACAGGGATGACCTGTACAGAATACATGCGCCTTGTGGAGAAATGCCGCACCAAGCAAAAAAAAGTAAGTATGGATTCAACAGCCCTATCAAACGTAGTCAACAACAAAAGGAAAACATGAAAAACTTAGCCATTCTTTCATTTCTCCTTTCTTTTATCCTCGTTTCCTGCGGGGATGATTCCAGCAGTTCCGCCAACGAGTTCAACGAGGATTCCGAACTCTCTAGCAGTTCCAGCGAAAAAGCCAACAAAAGCTCCAAATCATCGAGCAGTAGCGAAAAAAACAAATCATCCAGCAGTTCCAGCAAAAAATCAGAAAAAAATACAGAAAATCCCCCAAAACTTATCAGCACGACCATTTCGGGGATGGCGCAAGGGCCTTTTGAAAAAGGAGCAACTGTTTCTGTTTATGAACTTGACGAAAATTTCGAAACAACAGGTAACAGTATCAAATCAAAAACCACAAATGACCGCGGTGAATTTTCGATAAAAATAAAAGATTTCAAATCACAATACGCATTGCTTAAAGTAGAGGGCAATTTACTCGATATTTGTACAGTAGAAAAGACCGCAAATAAAACAACTTTGTATGCAGTTGCCGATTTAAGTACCCCAAAAACAAACATAAACATCCTCACCCACCTAGCCCATAAACGCGCACTGTATTTGGTCACAAAAAAGAACATGACCGTAGCCAAAGCACAAAAACAAGCCGAGACGGAAGTTCTAAAATCATTCGGCATCGACGAGGATTTGGGAGCTACCGAGGAATTGGATATTTTTGTAGAAGACAAAAAAAGCTCGGCTTTAATCACCATATCAGCCTTGATGCAAGGCGATCTCTCAAATAGAGGCGTAAAAGACCTCTTGACGGCCTACATCTCGGATATCGAAAAAGACGGCACTTGGGACGACGAAAAAACAATCACAAAAATTGCCGACTGGGCATATGAACGAGACAACAAATTCTGGAGCCTCTTTGAAAAAGGATTACTCTTCCCTATTGATAATTATTCGTTCGTAAAATATATGGACAACTTCTGGCAACAAAAATATGGCATTGGAAATTGTACAAAAAAAAGAGAAAACGAAGTCAAAAAGAACAACAATCCTATAAGCGGACATGCAAATATTTACTTCATTTGCAAAGCCCAAATTTGGACGATTGCAAAAAAAGAGGAAATTTACCCCGATACATTACACATTGACACAACTGCAAGCGAAGGGGATCTCTACTGGGACAAGGAATATTCCGTCTGCTACGTCTATGAAGACAGTTTATGGATCAAAATCAATAAAACAAATTGTAAGATTGGATTAAGTGGATGCACGAAACTTCGCAAAAACGACGCAGAACAGGATTCCGACAATCAATGGTACATTTGCGACGGCAAAGAATGGATTTCCATGAACGATTATGAAACAATCAAGGAAAAAGGACTTGTATTCGAGAAAGACTTTCAAAACTGGAAAGATACGACAGAAGGCGCTATCCGCAAAGGCAACATAACGGACATCATTTATATTTTCGACAACAAGAAATGGCGAGTAGCAACGCTCCCTGAAGCCTCGCTTGGATTGTGTAACGAAAAAACTGTAGGCTTTTTTGGATACGCCGAAGAACGTAAAATGCAAGATTTGATTGAACCCAGAATAAATGCATGTATAGAGGAATTTCACTCCAGTGAATGTGGTGATCCTACTTATCTTCCAGGTTATTACATTTGCAGAAAAAATTACAGTAACACAACATTCTTTTGGGAACAACTAGAATATCGCGACTATAACTCCATATGCAATAATTCAAGTGATGATGAAAACAGCAAAAAAAGTAATGCTTATTGGGGCAACTTTACTCCTGCAAAGAAAAAGTGCATAAATTGCAAACAAGAAAACATCGATTTCTTTGAAAACCAATGTCAAAAACGTTGCTACGTATCGGGAAATATCGCCCACGCGTCCGCATGCGCATTAGGTTTCGGCGGATGCACTAAAGACCTTTACGGTACAATGAAAGAAGGGCCCTCCATAAAAGTAGGAACTGAAAGCATATATGAACGCTACGAAAACTACTATCAATTGTCATACCTGATTTCAATAGACAGCACTAAAAAAGCAACATACATCTGCCGAAGTAGATACACTTATGAAGAACCGACCTATCCCGCCTATGAATGGTATGTCGCCTCAGACATTGATATCGACGCATTCCCGACGATATGCACCTGGGATATCGAAGGTCAAATCGTTGTCGGAAAGAAAAACACTTACGTTTGCGAAGCAGAATCGTTTAGACTAGCCACTCAAAAGGAAATAGATGCAGGATTTGCCTGTACATACGAATTAATCGACCAAGGAAAATGCAAAGCCAAAGAGAAAGAATGAGCCAAGCACTATCCGCACGAGGAAAAAGCCGACAATAAGAAGCCAATGCTCAAAAATACCTCATTCCATATGCCTTTATTTTTCTAACTTAGTATCGGTAATCTGGATATCGAAGGTATATTACATGGCATCATCCAAGAAAAAAGAAGAAACAGACCTTTTTGACTTATTGAAGGATCTGGCTAAGAACTGGCGAATCATGGTTCCTTGCATATTCCTTGCAGGAATTATCGGCGTGTTTGTAGCCTTTTGGATTCGTCCCGTCTATAAAGTCGATGCATTGCTCCAAATCGAATCCAAGAGCAACAAGAGCGTAGGCATGTTGGGAGGCCTCCCTAGCTTATTCGCCACCTCGAGTCCAGCAGCAACAGAAATCGAGCTGATTAAAAGCAGACACATTATTGGAGAAACCATCGAAAAGATGCACCTGCAATACAGGGCGATTCCTGTAAACAGCCTTGATCGTCTGCTCCATCGAGAAGGCCGCATGGAACTCAGCCGATACGAGGTGCCTTGGAGCCTCGTTCCCCAAGACGAAAAAATCGTTCCTTGGATTGCTGAAGCTGTCGATAGTACGTCATTCCAATTGTACGACCACAACAAAAAAATCGTTCTGTCGGGAAGTGTCGGTACGACATATCATTTCCCATACGCAGGGGATACAGCCACCATCTGCATCCACCGCATGGATGCTGTTGCTGGACAAAAATTCGAACTTTTCAAACTGGATCGTCTTGATGCAATAGCGGCATTCAAGAAAGCATTCGACATTAAGGAAAAAGGGAAAAAAACCGGCATCCTGGAATTCAGCTACGAGGACATCTATCCAGATCGAGCGACAAAAATCCTGAACGAAATAGCGACTACGTATTTGCGTCAAAACGTGGAACAGCGTAACGCCGAAGCTCAGAAAACTTTGGAATTTTTGGAAAAACAGCTCCCGGATGTCAAAGCACAAATGGACAGCTCCCTCCTCAAGTTCAATACTTACCGCAACAAGGTCGGTTCAGTCGATATCGGTGCAGAAACCCAGATTATCCTGGAAAAACGCAACGTATTGCAACAAAAATTGCTGGACTTGCAACAAAAGAAACAGAGCGCCGTCCGTTTGTTCCAGCCGGAGCATCCGACGATCAAGACTCTAGAAGAACAAGAGAACAACCTGAAGCGCGAACTCGCCAACAACACGGCTGCCACAAAGAAGCTCCCAAATACGCAACAAGAAGTGCTGAAGCTGACAAACGAAGTCGATATGAGCAAGCACATGTACACGACGATGCTCAACAACATTCAGCAGTTAAAGCTCGTATCCGCCGGCGAAGTAGGGTCAGTCCGTATCATCGACTTTGCGGAAGAAGTTTCTCAGCCCATCAAGCCGAAAAAAACTACAATAATCGGTGTAGCCCTTTTCATGGGCTTGCTTCTCGGTTTCGCCATCATAACTATCAGAAGCAAGTTCAGCAACGGCGTTCGCGACGCAAGCTTCATCGAACGTGAAACAGGGTTCAGTGTCTATGCCAAAGTTCCGAAGGGCAATCCCAACGGCACCAAAGGAATACGCCCCCTTGCCGTGGTCGAGCCCGACGATATAGCCGTAGAATCGCTCCGAGCATTACGCAGTTCCCTGGAATTCAGCATGGAAGAAGGTTGCAAACCCACTATCGGCGTAAGTGGCCTTATTCCGGGCGTAGGCAAGAGTTTCATCTCGGTGAACCTGGCGGCGCTTTATGCGGGACTTGACAAAAAAGTGCTCCTCATCGATGCAGACCTCCGCAAAGGCCGTCTGCACAAGGAATTCGG
This sequence comes from Fibrobacter sp., assembly GCF_017545445.1. Lineage (GTDB taxonomy): Bacteria > Fibrobacterota > Fibrobacteria > Fibrobacterales > Fibrobacteraceae > Fibrobacter. Next base: position 39,556 of record NZ_JAFWOM010000062.1, on the reverse strand, counting down.
AATCAAGCGCGGCAACGGACTTTCACAGATTCTTTTGGGCGAAACAACTTTGGACGATGTGATTCAACCTACCGAAGTCAAGAACCTGTTCGTAATGCAATGCGGAAAGGTGCCTCCCAACCCCTCGGAGCTGCTAGGTTCGAAGCATTATACATCCTTGATCGAAAATCTCGAAAAGCAATATGACTTGATTATCATCGACACGCCGCCAATCATGCTCGTTACTGACGCAGCTCTTGCCTGTCGTGTCGCTTCGCAAATCGTCATGGTCATTGAATACAACAGACACAGCATCGATGCTATCAAGGAAGGCATGGCTCATTTACTCAAAGGCAACAACGACGCTCACGCAAGCTTTGTCATCAACAAGTACGAACATAGCCATAATGACGGATACGGCTACAAGTACGGGAAGTACTAAACAGCCTTGTTAGCAATATGCCATCCAAAGCATCCATAATCTCATCGCTGATATGGAAATTCATGGAGCGCATGGGAATTCAAGGGACGCAGTTCGTCGTCTCCATAGTTCTCGCGCGGCTGCTCGCCCCGGATGATTTCGGCCTAATCGCACTTGTGATGGCGGTAATCGCCATTGCGAACGTTTTTGTTCAAAGCGGACTCGGCACGGCCTTAATTCAAAAAAAAGACGCTGACGAAACGGATTTTTCATCTGTATTTTATGCAAGCCTCCTGCTTGCCACAGTCGTCTATGCAATCATTTTCTTCACGGCACCGCTAATTGCCGATTTCTACAACAAACCGGCACTCATCCCCGTCATCCGCGTTTTGACGCTATCGTTATTCATCGGCGTTTTCAATTCCATACAGTACGCCTTTGTCGCACGCCAAATGATGTTCAAGAAGCTCTTTTTCAGGAGCATCGGGTCGATGATACCTTCGAGCATTATCGGCATCGTGATGGCATTCACAGGATTTGGCGTATGGGCCCTTGTCGCACAGCAGCTTTCGAATACGTTTCTTGCCGTAGTCATCATGTGGTTCGTCGTTCCGTGGCGTCCGCAATTAAAATTCTCTTTTGAAAGACTGAACAAACTTTTTTCATTTGGATGGAAACTTCTCTTTTCGTCGGTGATTGACACGGTCTATTCACAAATACAGAGCATCATTATCGGAAAGATGTTCTCGCCCGCAAGCCTCGCTTTTTTCGACCGAGGAAGCCACTTTCCCTACATTGTCGTAAACAACATCAACAATTCGATCCAAGCTGTCATGCTGCCCTCGCTTTCCGCATTCCAAGATGACAAGCCTCAAGTGAAGAAGATGGTGCGACGAGCTATTGTGACTAGCTCTTTCTTGATTATCCCGATGATGGCAGGCCTTGCCGCCACGGCAGAGCCCATTGTAAAAATCCTATTAGGAGATAAATGGCTCCCCTGCGTTCCCTTCGTCCAGATATTCTGTTTCATCTACGCCTTTTATCCAATCCATACGTCTAATTTATCCGCAATAAACGCCTTGGGACGCAGCGACATTTTTCTGAAACTCGAAATCATCAAAAAAATTTTCGGGATATCCATTCTTGTCGCAAGTATTCTCTATTTCAGGTCGCCTATCGGTATCGCCTACGGTGTCGCCGTAAATACAATCATCGCCTCATTCATCAATGCCAGCCCGAACAAGAAACTGCTCCATTACAGTTACCTTGAACAAATCAGCGATATCGCGCCATCGGCCATCTTAGCCTGCGCCATGGCACTTGTCATTATTACAGTGAACCAACTGCAATTGAATATTTATTTGACTCTAGTTTTGCAGATTTTAACCGGAGCATTATTCTACTTCGGACTCGCCAAATTACTACATTTTGAAAGTTTAGAATACCTGATAAAGACAATCGCCGATTTCAGGAGAAGACATGCAAAATAAAGAAATTACCGTTACATCGCCGCTGTTTCCATCGTTAGACGACTTTATCCCGATGCTCAAGGACATCTGGGATCGCAAATGGCTCACAAACAACGGGCATTATCACAAGGAACTTGAAAAGGCTCTCGCCGAATATTTGGGCGTGGAATACCTAAGTTTATTCACAAACGGGACTTTACCTCTCATTACGGCACTCCAGGCCATGCGCATTACCGGCGAAGTCATCACAACGCCGTACAGTTTTGTCGCAACGACTCATTCCATTTGGTGGAACGGACTCAAGCCCGTTTTTGTCGATGTTGACGAAGAAACGGGAAATATTGATCCCGAAAAAATCGAAGCCGCCATCACTCCGCATACGACGGCCATCATGCCTGTCCATGTGTATGGAACTCCCTGCAACACAAAGCGCATCCAGGAAATTGCCGACATTTACGGTCTCAAGATTATCTACGATGCGGCACACGCATTCGGCGTGAAAATCAACGGCGAATCCGTGCTCAAAGCCGGCGACATGAGCACGCTCAGTTTCCATGCCACCAAAGTCTATAACACCATCGAAGGCGGTGCGTTAATTTGTCACGACGCAGCCACCAAGAAACGCATTGACTATCTCAAGAATTTCGGTTTTGCAGGAGAAACAACGGTCGTCGCTCCCGGCATCAACAGCAAAATGGACGAACTCCGTGCTGCATACGGTCTGCTGAACTTGAAGCAAGTTGACAACGCCATTGCAAGCCGCAAAGCTGTCGCCGAACGCTACCGCGAAGCGTTCAAGGATATTCCCGGCATCCGCATGCTCAAAGATATCGAAGGCGTTCGTCACAACTACGCTTACTTCCCCATTTTCATAAGCGAAGAATACGGCATGAGCCGAGATGCGCTCTATGAAAAACTCAAGGAATACAATATCTACGGACGCCGTTACTTCTACCCGCTCATCAGCACGTTCAGCGCCTACAAGGGCTTGGAATCGGCAAATCCGTCGAACCTCCCTGTAGCCCACAAACTTGCCGATCAAGTACTTTGTCTGCCGATGTTTGCCGACTTGGACGATGAAGGTGTCAACCGAGTCATAAATGTTATCGTCAATCGAAAATAAATTCGAGCATCTATGAAGAAGAATATTCTTGTATTCCCCTGCGGTTCAGAAATAGCGCTCGAAGTGTATCGTGCAGTCAATCATTCGACACACTTCAATCTTATTGGCGCAAACTCCATAGACGACCACGGTCAATTTGTATTCGAAAACTACATCGGCGGCTTGCCCTTCATTACGGCCCCGGACTTTCTTGAAAAATTTGGGCAGGTCATTCGCGAAAACAACATCGACGCTGTCTATCCGGCAATGGATTCCGTCATCGAACTTTTAAAGAACAACGAAGATTTGTTGGGATGCAAAGTAGTCTCCTCCCCCATAGAGACAACGCAAATCTGCCTTTCAAAATCCAGGACGTACAAAGTCCTCGAAAATATCGTAAAAGTCCCTAAAACATACACTGCCAATGAACTTGTCAAAGCAGGTGGACCGTTCCCCGTTTTTGCTAAACCCGATATCGGTTACGGTTCCCGCGGCGCAAAGAAAATTTCAAGCGTCGAAGACCTCAAGGCCCACTTGGCCCTGTACCCGTCATGCATCCTTTCGGAATTTTTACCGGGCAAGGAATACACCGTCGATTGCTTTACAAACAGCAACGGGAAATTGCTTTTTGCTGCAGCACGCGAACGTTGCCGCATCATGAACGGAATCAGCGTCAACACGAAGCCTGTCAAGGGAAATGCCGAAGAGTTCATGGATTTCGCACAAAAGATAAACGAAACCATAAAATTCCAAGGAGCTTGGTTTTACCAAGTCAAACGCGATGCAAACGGCAGCCTTACGCTTCTCGAAGTTGCAAGCCGTTTCGGCGGATCTTCTTCGTTGTTCCGCGCACAGGGTATCAACTTTGCGCTGATGTCGCTATTCGATGCATTCGACATTCCCGTATCCATACTCCGCAATGGCTACGACGTCGTCATGGACCGTGCGCTTGACAACAAGTACAAACTGGACTTGAAATACAGCGAAGTCTTTATCGATTTTGACGACTGTATTTATCTCGAAAAGAAATTCGTAAACGACGCCATGATGGCGTTCCTTTACCGGTGCGTAAACAAAGGAATCAAAGTTACTTTGCTTTCCCGTCATGACGACGAAAAACTTGGCAAGTTGGACGAACTTTTGGACAAATTGCGTATCCGTCAGGTATTCGACCGCATCATCCATCTAAATCCGAGCCAGAAAAAAATCGATTCCATCGACAACACGGATTCCATTTTCATTGACGACTCTTTCGCAGAACGCAAAGCTGTCGCAGACAAGTTTAACATACCCGTTTTTAGTCTAGACATGATTGAGGCCCTTTAATGGAAACGCCCTTCGACATCAAACGCGCGCAGGCGCGCCTTTTAGAAATGGCAAAAGCAACAGCAGCCATTCTTGAAAAGCACGACATTCCCTACCAAATTGCATTCGGCACGTTACTTGGAGCCGTAAGGCACGGAGGGTTCATTCCGTGGGATGACGATTTTGACTTTTTACTTTTCGACGATTCTTACGACAAGGCAACGGAAGTATTGTTGAATGAACTCCCGGAAGACTTGCTCCTCGAAAACGAAAAGACCGAGCCCAAGTATTTCCACGGTTGGGCTCATGTCAAAGATTTGAAAAGCGAATGCGACTGCGCGCTTTTCCCACAAGATGCGGCTTACGCCCACCATGGTTTAAGTGTAGATTTGTACAAGCTCACAAAAATCAAGGAAAAGGATTACATCCAATACCGACTTGATGAAGCTCTTGCCTACATCGATCGCCGCCTCAAGCAAGGGCTCATGACCGAAGAAGAATACAAGAATAAAAAAGAATCTTTCTTAAACTTGTTCAAGCCGGATGGAAACACGTCTGAAAAGGAAATTCTAGCCTACCCGTTTACATACGGCAAGCAAGAAATTGACGATGTTTTTCCGCTGAAAAAGTACAAATTCGAGGATGCGGAATTTTTGGGTCCGAACAATTATGATCCATTGCTCGCTTCTGAATATCGTGACTATATGTCGCTCCCGCCCGAAGAAGACAGAAAACCACATTATACATCCATTAAATATTTTTAGAGAGAGACTTATAAATGAAAAAGCTTAAAGCATTTATCATCAAATGCATGGGTCCTCTCTATAAAATTCTTTTTAAGACGAGAATCGAAAACCGTCGCCTTGCTAAAGAGAAAAAGGAGCTGGAAAGTCAGATCAACGAGCTTACTTATCAAGTCAACTACTTGAAGCATCACTTTGATATCGGGCAAATGAAACCTGCATCCGGATATCTTCGTGAATTCCAGCTTGCCGAAGTCGAATATGCAAGATACATTTTGGACTTGCTCAAGCCCTACGATATCCAGATGTACCTTGAAGGCGGCGCCCTGCTCGGAGCAAAGCGCCACAAGGGATTCATCCCCTGGGACGACGACATCGATATAGCTATGTCTCGTGCAGATTTCAACAAGCTTCTTCACGTTCTGCAAACCGATCCCAATTTCGTGTGGATAGACACAACGCAGAAATCCGGTTACTACGCCGAATATTACGACAAGAACATTCGCGCGAACGCAAACAAGAACGTTGTTCTCATGACTCCGACTTGTGTACACATATTCAATGGAACCTGTTTGAGAGATGCGAAGAACCTTGAATTTTTCCCGAACGATTTCTTGAAAGAAGATGTGACCGAAGAACAATATCTTGCTTTCCGTGACAAAGTAATTGCATTCATACGTGTACCGCACGCATGGAAAGAACTCTTCGACTTCTACGAAGAAAATTGGAAAGCGAGCGGCATCTATTCCATGGAGCCGACCTCTCGAATCGTCCCAGGGCTTGGCAACTGGGATTTGACGGAATACGGCTATCACGGATTTAGACACCATGATGACGTTTATCCCACAACGACCATTGTATTCGAAGGCAAGGAACTCCCCTGCCCGAACAAGGCCGAAGTAATTTTGGACAGGGAATACAGTAAAAGTTGGCGTGACTATCCTAAAGACATCGGATTCCCGCAGACACTACTTGACCGGAACAATTATTTTAAATTAATTGGCGAACCCTTGATTGACTACAAAGAATTTTAAAATATGACCGAACCGGAAAGAATTGTCGCGAAAGGAATCGTTCCCTCCTCGTTTTTGCAAGAAGAAACGATATGCGATTTTTTTGTGGATTCCACCCGCAAAAAGGTATGGGCCATTGAACTCGACATCTTGATCGAATTCGACCGCATATGCAAAAAGCACGGCCTGAAATATTTCTTGATGTGCGGGACGCTCCTCGGTGCCATTCGCCACAAGGGATTCATCCCGTGGGACGACGATATCGATGTTGCCATGCCACGCAACGACTTCAACAAGCTGAACACGTTGCAAGAGGAATTCAAGCACCCGTTTTTCTTGCAGACGCCGCTCACCGACAAAGAATTCGCAGGTTCGCACACCTGTATCCGCAACACGAATACGAGTGCCATCAGCCCCATCATCCGGTTCCAGAAGATGAATCACGGGCTTTTCATCGACGTTTTTGCGCTGGACCATTTTGTACCGGAAGGCGCCGAAGAGCGCTATGCCGAAATAAACCAGCTGAACATCGAGAACGGAACGTTCATGCGGTTGACCAACCCGGAACTGAACGAGAAAAACCGCGAGCGCGTAAAAAATTACCACAGGGACCATATTGCCGATTACTTGAAAATCCATGAAATTGCGAGCAAGTTCAACGACCGCGAAACAGAAAAACTGGCCATCCTGACATGGACGGCAGAACCGCTCGAACAAAACGTGTGGGACGCAAAGGACTTTGACGAATCGGTGGATGTTGAATTCGAAGGATACCGTTTCCCGGCACCCGCAGGATATCGCAACATTCTCACGCAGCTGTTCGGAAACTACATGGAATTCCCGCCTGTAGAAAAAAGAGGAGCCCAGCACAGTCAATACGTGCTGGACCCCGATACGCCTTATGCGGAATTCCTGCGCACGTTCAAGCCGTGCTAACAGGATTCTCCACAACAATTACTTTTTCGGTGCAAACGGCTCGATGATGTTCTTGATGATAAAGTCGGCAGTTTCGTCGATTTTCTCGAAGGGAACGCGTTTCGGCAAGTCGACATTGAAAGCCTTCTTCACCTTCGCGACGAGTTCGTCGGTATAGACGAGCGTACCGTTTTCCACGTTCTCGATGCCGTCGCAGTAAATAGACTTGCGGTTTGCCGCACGCATGTCATCCATGCTGAACAGGGTCGTGTCAAACGAGACTTCGGCCTTCGCGCCATCGATGAGCACCGGATAGCCACCAATTTCGCCATCGACGCCGGGCGCATGCACCTTGGTCACCGTCTTTTCGCGGAGAGCGGTCAAGATGGAATCGATAATGTTGAAGTTGCTCGAAGCGTTCATCATGTTGCGCTTCTGGTCCACCGGCATCGGGATGGAGCAGGCGGCAAGCACTTCGGTCTGGTCAAACGGCAAATCCTTGCCATCCTTCTTGAAATTCAGGAGCAGCGTCTGGCCCTCGGCGTGACCTTCCTTGGAAATCACCACGTCGTGGAAGTGGCTCACCGCAAGCGTCACGTCGATATCGTTCAGGTTGTCGATGCCATACTTTTCGGCCATGAAGAACTTCATGCGCGGAATGAGGTGGTTCAGGTTGCCGCTACCGAAATCAAAGTATGTCTTGCCGGCAGACTTGAGCCAGGGAATCACCGCGTCGGAATACGAGGTATTGATGGTGACGGCGTTCGAGCCAGTCTTTTCGTAAGCGGCCATGATGTTCTTCGCGTAACGGATAGAGAGCGGAGACCAGATGCCGTAAGCGCGCAGGTTGCTCCACGAGATGCTTCCGTACTTGAGGCCCGAATACACACGGCTGCTGTTCACGATAAAGTCGGGATTCGCCTTCTTGATTGTCGCGGCAATGCTGTCAACATCGTTCAGGTCGCAGTCTCCGAGAATTTCAATCTGGCTGCGCAGTTCACGACGGATTGTCGCTGCCGTGCGGACGATGTTCACGTCCATCTGCATCTTGGCGGCATTGCGACCCGCAACCACAATTTTCAGCTGCGGGTCACGGAGGCTCACCAAAAAGTCGAGCAGGAACGTACCGACGCTCCCGAGCCCGATAATCATAATCGTTATCGTTTCGTTCTTTTCGACCTTGGACTTGAGCAAGGCAATTTTCTTGTTCAGGATTTCCATATCTTACTCCATAAGTTCACGGACAATGTTGTAGTCCGCAACAGTGTTACAGTTATACCAGGTATCAAACGTGACCACGTCATATTCTTCACGGGTAAGCTTGTTGAAATACGCCTGAATAATTTCGAGGTTCGTTCCCTGAAGTTGCTTTTCGGTCAGGGAAGCGACAGCCTCGTGCAGTTTTTCTGCCGACTGGAATTTCCACATCTGCGCAGAATTGAACACGGCGAGGAACGGCTCCGGAATCGTGAGCGAGGAATGGTTCGTGTCGTACAAGTAATGCGGACGGCCATCCGTCGATACGTAAAGTACCACGGCCTTGTTCGAATAGATGGGTTCGCGATTGATCGTGAGCACGTTCTTTTCGCTATCGTAAACCGGCTTGAAACTTTCCTTCAAGAAGAACAAGTCGCCTTCGACGAAGGTGACATCGCCCGGTTCCTTCACGGCTTCGATGCCCTTGTACAGACTGTAACCCGAACCATAGTCATTGAAATGCTCGTTATAGACAAGTTCAATCCTATCACCGTAGGCTTGGAGGTTTCCTTTCACATACTCTTCGAGAGCGGAATAGAGATAGCCTCCCACGATGATGTACTTGTCGTATTCACCGCAATTTTTCATAATCTGGTACAACAGTGTAAACTTCAGGGAATTCTTGTAATAGAGGCACTTCAGGGTTTCCTTTTCGGTATCCCTGTTAAAGCGGGTTGCCGTTCCGGCAACAGTAATAATCAGGTATTTCATCTTTCAATACTCCTTACACACATTTCGAGGCCTTCGTCAAGCGTAACGACCGGCTTCCAGTGCGTACGCGTACGGATCTTGTCGGTATTGAGCAATCGACGTTCCGGGTCGGACTTGCGATAACCTTCAAACTTGATTTTCACGTCGTCCATGCCCATCTTCTTCGCAATAAGCTTGGTCAAATCCACAATGGAGATTTCCTCGTCAGTCGCGACGTTATACACAGTACCGTCGAGAGCTTCAGGCGATTCAATCAATTCCATCACAGCACGGCAACTGTCGATATTGTGGAGGAACGTGCGCTTGTTGACCTTCGAATTCTCGAGCAACGTGACTTCGGGCTTTTCGAGGAGGTTGTTGATGATGTGCGGAATAATGTGGTCGGCAAAGCGTTCGTGTTTGCTATAGACGTTCGCAAAGCGGATGGAGCAACCCTTGATTTTACCCTTATCGACAGCATCCTTCATGAAGAATTCCGTAAGGAGCTTGCCGACAGCATAGCTCGTGCGCTGGCTGTGTTCCGCCGTTGCCATGACCAAGAAGTCCGATTCGCGAACACCACCGTTTGCGTTCCACGACTGCATGGAATATACTTCAGAAGTTGAGCAGTTGATGTAAGTATCTGCACCAAGTTCAATGGCCATTTCGAGGAAAGTCTTCATCGAGATGACGTTCGTCTGGAACGTGTGTTCCACTTCGTAGAAATGCTTGGTGTGGACCACTGCGGCGCAGTTGATAAATATCAGGCGACCGGAATACGAACCCTTGAGGCTCTTTACCTTGTCGGCGACAGCGGCCATGTGTTCGGCATTGTTGATGTCGTATTCAAAAAAGATAAAGTCATCGCGACCGACCAAGTCCTTCACCGTGTCGATGGAACTGGCAAAGAAGTTGTCGAAACCGACAACGATGTTTTCTTCTTTCAGCAGCTGGTGCGAAAGTTCACTGCCGGTCATGCCGGTGGCACCACTTATGACATACAGATTTTTCTTCATGTTAAGCCTCTGTTTAAATTCCTAAAGTCAGACGATCCTTGTAGAATACATCTACCTCGTCCGTATAAAGTTCCTGTTCCGCCACGATATCGTACGGGACGCATACATGCTCGTATTCCGTCGTCTCGGTATTGAGAATCCCGAACTGCGCGCAGGGATTGATGTTGCGCGGCTGCCCTACGGAACCCGGGTTGATAAAAACCGTTTTTTTCTTGTTCCTCGTGCTCGGGGAATCGGCCTTGAAAAGCACCTCGAAGTAATGGCACACATGGGAATGCGCCGTCAGTACGAAATCGTACTCTGCATATTCTTCGCGAGTGAGTTCCACAGGTGTAAACTTGCCCCAATACGGGTCGCCCATAATGCCATGCACCAGCAGGAACTTCTTGCCGTCGATTTCCAAGGAACAAGTGCCATCGCAATTCATCTTGTTATTGATAAAGTCGATGGACTCCTGCGAAAGGTGCTTTTGCGTATAGTGGAGGATGGCGCGCCCGCGGTCTGTCGCGAAACGGGTCGTGTCATTGTCCATGACCGCCTTCTCGTGGTTTCCCCAAATCTTCGCAACAAACTTGTCGTCCATACTGCGAATCATGTCCACGATTTCGTTCGGGCGCATGCCGTAATTGACAAGGTCTCCCAGCAACACGAACTTGTCAACATGGCGACGTTCGACTTCTTCGAGCACCGCATTCAATGCCGTCACGTTCGCATGGATGTCCGACAGCAGGGCGAGTCGCATTTTTATTTCCTCAGGAACTCCATAAGAGCGTTCTTGTTCTCGATAGGCGTGGTGGTCGGGCGGCCCAGATCCTTGCGGTTGCCCTTCTTTACCTTGACTTCGAGAAGCACGGGGCCTTCGATACTACGCAACTTGCCCAATGCATCAGCAAGCGATTCCTTGCTATCAGCGGTCAGGGCATCCTTGTAACCCACGGCGCGAGCCACAGCAGGAATATCAATCTTGAGTCCAACCGTCGGCTGGCCGCCCACGGAATCATGCGCACCGTTGTTGAGTACCACGTGAACGTAGTTTGTGGGAGACTTGCTTGCGACAATCGCCATGGAGCCCATGTGCATGATAGTCGCGCCGTCGCCGTCGAAACACCAGACCTTGCGATCATCCTTTTCCATCGCGATGCCGAGTGCAATCTGCGAGGCGTGTCCCATGGAGCCCACCGTCAAAAAGTCGCGCTCGTGACCTTCACCCTTCTGGGCGCGGTATTCAAAAAGTTCGCGGCTAATCATGCCCGTGGTAGAGACAATGACATCCTTTGGCCCGAGCGCAGCAGCCACAGTCTGGATAGCTTCTTCGCGGCTCATCGTGAGGTCGTTTTTCTCGACGCTCTGGAGCTTGTAATCCTCGAAGGTGTCCTTCTCGATGACAAGCGCATAAACCTCGCCCGTTTCCTTCATCGTCTTGACGGCCTTCGCAATCTGCTTCGCGGCCTTGTCCTCTTCTTTGCAGAGTACGTCGTAATTCACGCCCATCGTGTTGAGGATGCCGGTCGTCACCTTGCCCTGCTTCACGTGCTGCGGTTCGTCGTGAACGCCCGGGCGCCCGCGCCAACCAATGAGGAGCAGCACCGGAATGTTGTAGACTTCCTTGTCCGTAAGCGATGCAAGCGGATTGATGATGTTGCCTTCGCCGGAATTCTGCATATAGACAACGCCAATCTTTCCTGTAGCGAGGTGATAGCCTGCGGCAAGGCCCACGGCGGCACCTTCGTTCGCGGCAATCACGTTATGCTTGGCATCCTTGTTGTCGGCGATGTAGGCACAAATGTTCTTGAGCAAGGAATCGGGGACTCCGGCAAAAAAGTCAATGCCGTAGGAGCCGAGCGTGTCGATAAAAAACTTCGGACTGATCATAGGTAAAATACCGTTACTTCTTCATCGTTCCGGGAATGAGGTTCAAAATCTGCTTGATGGGCATGCAGTAGTCGTTGGAGGCTTCCAGGCTACGGCTGTGCGTGAGGATAGATTCAGCGCACTTCACCATAGCAGGGTATGCAGAACGCAGCATGTGGTTTGCATAGATGACGATGTTGATACCCCAGGTCGCCAATTCCTCTTCGGTGAACTGGTTGTAGGTCGTAGGCACGGCGACAATCGGAGTGTGCGCATCCTTTTCGCGGAAGCGCCTGCAGAATTCCTTGATGTCCTCGCCGCTCTTGTCCTTGGAATGGATCATGATGCCGTCGGTACCGGCAGCCACGTAGGCATGGCAGCGTTCCAGAGCGTCATCTACAGACTTGCCCGCAATAAGCGATTCGCAGCGGGAAATCACCATGAAGTCGTTCGTGATCTGGGCTTCCTTGCCCGCGCGGATCTTGGTGCAGAAGCCTTCGATGGTATCTTGCGTCTGGACGGCGTCGGTTCCAAAAAGCGAGTTCTGCTTGAGGCCCACCTTGTCCTCGATGATGACCGCCGAAATGCCGAGGCGTTCAAGCGTGCGGACCGTGAAACCGAAATGTTCCACCTTTCCGCCCGTGTCGCCGTCGAAAATGACCGGCTTGGTCGTCACTTCAAGCGTATCGTTCAAATCGTGCAGGCGGGTCGTGAGATCGACGGCCTCGATATCCGGCTTGCCCTTGCTGGTAGAATCGGTAAGGGAAGAAGACCACATGCCGTCGAACTCGCGGACGCAACCATTGACTTCAACACTCGTGTGTTCTGCGATAAGGCCGGTAAGACCGTTGTGCGATTCCAAAATACGGACAATCGGCTTCGCCGCAATCAAACGGCGAAGCGAAGAAAGCCTCGCCTGCGGAGTCGTGCCGAGGCTGTCCATTTCTTTCTTAAGTCCGGCTGAAGTGATGCCCTTTGTATAAGGGATTTCGATGACTTTTCCGCCTTGGGCTTCCATCACCTTGAAAACTTCGTCGCGGATATACTTATCCGGGCCGTAAAGCCAGTCATCGCCGTGGATGATATAATCCGGCTTGTACTTCTTCAGGTTTTCGACATAGCTCCATTCATCTTGCGGAACAATCTTCGACACGCCCTTGATATTCTCGATGACATTCTTGCGCTGCTCGTAATTCAAATACGGGAGACGCTTATGCGTCGCAATCGCCTTGTCCGTAAAAAGCCCAATCATCACGTCACCGTACTTGGCGCCCTCATTGATAATATTGATGAGGCCCGGGTGCATGATATCACCAATCATTCCTAGATAAACAGTCTTTGCCATGCTAAACCTTATTCGAATCAATCTTCACGCCAAATCTAGAAAAATAACGGACACACCGCCCATAGTCCATGATGTACATTGACTATTTCCACTCATATAAATATATTTGGCAATTCAGATATCCGGAAAAAAAATGCTGTTAAGAACCCAAGATGAAATCATGGCCAAATGGCCGAAAAATGCCGAACCGCTCGTCTGCATCCGTTGCACGGCGTTCAATCAAGAAAAGTTCATCGCCCAATGCCTCGAAGGATTCTTGATTCAAGAAACCGATTTTCCTTTTGAAGTCATCGCCCATGACGATGCCTCCCGCGACAGAACTGGCGATATCATTCGCGAATACGCCGCCAAATATCCCAAAATTATCAAGCCCTACATAGAAACCGAAAATCAATGGTCCAAAAACGACGGCTCGTTTACCAAAATAATGGACTCGCTCACTACGAGAAAATACGTAGGCATGTGCGAAGGAGATGACTACTGGATCGATCCGCACAAACTGCAAACGCAAATAGATTTTCTTGAAAGCCATCCCGATTACACCATGACGTTCCACGACGCCGAAATCAAGAACGAGCCCGGTGTAGAGGCGGTCGATTCTGTTTATCCCCCCATGGAAGACCGCGAATACACAGCTACGGAACTCTTCGAAAAATGGACCGTTCCGACCGCCTCCATGGTCTATCTGCGCAAAGTAAGAGATTATCCCATCAAAAATCCCCTCAATATCATGAACGGCGACATTTTCCTTGTCGAAAAAAGCGCCCACATGGGAAAAGTCCGCTGCATCAACAAAAAGATGTCTGCCTACCGCAGGCAACCGGGCGGCGTCACTTGGGACAAGTCCAAGCAAATACAACGCATAAAGGAATATCCAGCGCACCTCATGGAACTCAAGCGCAATTTTCCCAAAATTGATCAACGACTCCTCAGCCGAGCCATCTGCGGAACATTTGTAAATGCCTGGGATTACGTCAACCTGAAAACAAAAATCTACTATTTTTTCAAAGGCATGACTCTCGCCCCAAAGACATTCCTCAAAAAACTTTATCGTAAAAAAATTTCGGACAAGGCGTAATCGCATGGTTCATTTCGACTACCTCATCGTAGGCTCGGGCCTTTTCGGAGCGACTTTCGCTTACCGGGCAACACAAGCCGGCAAAAAATGTCTGGTCATCGACAAGCGAGCTCACCTTGGTGGAAACGTCTATTGCGAGAACATCGAGGGAATCAACGTCCACAAATACGGAGCGCATATTTTCCATACGAGCAATAAGCAGGTATGGGATTTCGTGAATTCCATCGTTGAATTCAATCGCTACACGAACAGCCCTGTCGCAAATTACAAGGGCAAACTTTACAATCTGCCGTTCAACATGAACACGTTCTACCAGATGTGGGGCGTTACAACTCCGGCAGAGGCTCACGCGAAAATCGAGGAGCAAAAGGCCGAAGCCATCGCCGCATTGAAAGGCCGCGAGCCAGCAAACCTCGAAGAACAGGCGCTCACGCTTGTCGGTAAGGACATCTTCAACACACTCATCCAGCAATACACCGAAAAGCAATGGGGCCGCAGTTGCAAGGACTTGCCTTCGTTCATCATTAAGCGCCTCCCGGTACGTTTCGTATTCGACAACAATTACTTTAACGACAAGTACCAGGGAATCCCCATCGGCGGGTACAACAAACTTATCGAAGGTTTGCTTGAAGGTATCGAGACGCGCACAGGCATCAATTTCTTTGCAGAATACAAAGACAACTGGCGTGAAATTGCAGACAAGCTTGTCTATACAGGAGCCATCGACGAATTTTTCGGCTACAAGCTCGGCAAACTCGACTGGCGCACGGTCAGCTTCAAGACACGTATCGAGAACATTCCGAACTTTCAAGGGAACGCCGTCGTCAACTACACATCGCACGAACAGCCTTACACGCGCATCATCGAGCACAAGCATTTCGAAATGTTCGGCGCCGACGTCTATAATGTTCCCAAGACAGTCGTATCAGAAGAATACTCCACCGAGTACAAAGAAGGCATGGAGCCCTATTATCCAGTCAACGACGAGCGCAACAACAAACTGGCCGAAGAATACCGCAAGCTCACCGCCCAAGAGACAAACGTCATCTTTGGCGGACGCCTCGCGCAGTACAAGTATTACGACATGGCTCCTATCATCGAGCAAGTCTTGAACATCGAAAATTTCTAAGTTACCGACATGCTAGACGATTCCAAAATAAAGATTCTTGTCTGTTGCCACAAGCCTTGCAACTTACCTCAAGACAATGTTTTTTTACCGATACATGTCGGCGCGGCACTCTCTGACATCAGTCTCGGATTCCAGCGCGACGACCAACTGAACGGAGAACCTTGCGACAACATCAGTAGCAAAAACCGCAGTTTTTGCGAGTTGACCGCAATTTACTGGGCTTGGAAAAACATCAAGAAACTCTATCCCGACTTGCAATACATCGGACTGAACCACTATCGACGCTTTTTCGCATTTAACGAAAGACGCGTCACAGGAAACGGTATTCCCAAAGACGTCCAGAACATTACGCAATACAAGTTCGACATGCCGATGGTAGAATCTTGCCTCGAATCGAACAAAATCATCACAACGCCCAAAGCTTACCTCAAGACATCGCTTGCAGGCAGCTACGAGCACTGCCACAACAGTTCCGACTTGCGCATCATCCATGATATCGTCCGCGACGATTACCCAGAATTCCTAAGCACATTCAATGAAGTTTATCTTGGCAAGAACTTTTTCTATGACTGCAACATGTTCATCATGCCTTGGAATGAATTTGACGATTATTGCAAATGGATTTTTGGCATTCTCTTCAAAGCAGAAAAACTCATCAACATTGAAAATTACGATACGTACCAAAAGAGAATATACGGATTCCTCGCCGAACATCTCTGGACCGTATGGGCCATACACAGGCAGTATCCACTTCAGAACCTGAATTATTGCGTTTATACGGAAACTCCCAAAAAAATCAACGATGGTCTTTGGGCTCGGTTAAAATTCCGCCGTATGCGCCTAAAAGACGACTTCGCCTTTTTCTTGTCAAAAGTTCGCGGCAACAAGCAAGAACGTTACTGGATTGTTCCATAAAGGAATTCGCAATGGTAGATATAGTCCTTTGTTCCGACAACAATTATGTTATGCCGACAGCAGTCCTGATGACATCCATCGGGCATGCCAATAAAACGCTCGACATCCATTACCACATCGTAACTGCGGGACTCAGCAAGGACTCTCAAGAAGCTCTTATTCGCAACAAGGGAAGCGAACGTTCAAACGTAACTTTTTACACCATCGACGAATCCTTCGTGAAAGACTGTCCGATTCGTCCTGGAGAACACCTTTCGCTTGCAGCATACTTCCGCCTGATGCTCCCAAGCATTCTCCCGCAAAACATCAGCAAAGTTCTTTACTTCGACGGAGACATCATCTGCATCGATTCCATCGAAGAACTGTGGAATATGAAGCTCGAAGGGATTTCTGCAATGGCCGCACCGGACATGCGCTGCAACGACATCCGCAATTTAAACAGACTGTCGCTCGACTATGCAGACGAATACCTGAATTCAGGCGTCATGCTCATCAATCTCGACTGGTGGCGAAAAAACGATGTTCAGAACAAATCCGTTCAATTCGCTTCTGAAAATCACGACATTTGCCTATTCCACGACCAAGACACCCTCAACGTCGTACTGCGCGGCAGCATGCGGCAATTATCCATCCGTTACAATTTGCAAGAGCATTTTCTAGAACCATTCGAAAAACAGTTCATAAGCAAAAGTCACTTTGACGACTTACAAACAGCCTTGAAAAACCCGTGTGTCATCCACTATACCGGATTCCTAAAGCCTTGGCACAGGGAATGCGTCAACCCGCTAAAATCGGCATGGTTGTTTGTATATAACAAGACTGAATGGAAAGGGCGCAAGCTCGGGTTCCGTCACAAAGGATTTCGCTTGTTCAAATACAGGCTCCGCGAATTCCTTTCCGATTATCACTTGGCAAAATCCAAGAACATCTACAAGAACACCGACTTTTCAAGCCTAGAACAAAAAGTTCTAGACAAAGTCAAAGTTTTATTTTAGCTCAAAATCCATAATGACCGGGAAATGGTCTGACGGATAGCGCCACTTCGTCCCATCGTAATAGCGATGGTCCAATATTCCATACCGATAAATCGGTATAGAGGGGGTTACGGAAATATGGTCGATCTGGCGTTGAGCCTTGTCATTGACGTCAAACGAATTGAACGAACCTGACGGGATAAGCTTTACTTTCGCAAGTTCCTTGGCATCCTTGAGAATAGACGAAGTATTGACATACGTAATGGCTTTACTGTCTGCTTGCGTATTCAAATCTCCCGCAAAAATAACACGATTGCGACCTGCAATTTTTTTCACCTGTTCTACAGCAAGCCTTGCAGACTGATTACGGGATTCCTTGCCAATATGATCCCAATGGGAATTGAACACGAAAAATCTCTTATTGCCCCTCCTCAAGTTCACCCAGGAGCAAAAACGCGAATGTCTTGCATCCCAGCCTTTTTCCCAAGGGATGCCACTTTCCGAATACCAGAACTGGCCCGATTTTACAGCTTTGAATTTACTCTTCTTAAAATAAATCGGATGAATCTGCACCGAATCTGTTTGGATATAAGTGTATTCCGGCAATTGAGCAGCGAGATCTAAAACCTGCTGCGAATCCGGTTCTTGAACCACCAGAATATCCAAATCGTAAAAACGGACTATCTCCGCAATCTTTTCGACGCGAACAGACCAAGCATTTCCCGCTAAAGAATCTTCCGCATTCGCAAAGCGAATGTTCCACGTAGCGAAAGTGATACGTTCTGCCTGGACCGTCTGGAAAAAAGCCAAGGCGCAAAAAATGATAGCGAAAAGAAGTTTTTTATTCTGCATAAAAAAAATATAATACATTTCGGCTATGTCTTTTTTTTATTTTTGTTTCCATGAACGGAAAAAAATACAAGCGAGCGATCACCTACGGCACTTACGACCTGTTCCACATTGGTCACTTGCGACTTCTTAAAAGAATTGCAGAAATGGCAGAGGAACTTTACGTGGCCGTTTCTTCAGACGAGTTCAATGCGCTAAAAGGGAAAAAATGCATCGTTCCGTTTGAATACCGCAAAGAAATAGTCGAATCGCTCCGCATGGTCACCAAGGTCATCCGCGAAGACAATTGGGAGCAAAAAAAAGACGATGTTCAAAAATACGATTGCGATTTATTTGTGATGGGCAGTGACTGGACTGGTAAATTTGATTTTCTCAAAGATTACTGCGAAGTCATCTACCTCCCAAGGACCGAAGGTATAAGCACTACGGAAATAAAACAAGAAATTAAAGACCATTAAGGAATTTTAACCCACAATCAGCGTTGTACTATAGAAACGACCGTTAAATGTTTTACAATCCAATACACGCTATCCTGTAATTCATTCAACCACCGAAGCTATAAGAGTACAACAAAATTTTAGATTTGTAATATGAGTTTTGCATTAAACCTGCCTGTTTATTTTTTATTTGCAGCCATTCTTTACAAGATCTGCAAAGGTGACGAAGCAGGGAAATTCTATGCACTCGCATTAGGGACATTGCTTTTCCCCATGGCAGGCACAATTATCGCAAAACCAACAGTAGCCCCGAACCACGCTTTCATCTACGCATACCTTTTTATAGAATTCATTCAAGCCATCGGGAAAAATCATACCAATTACAAACGAATCCTTTATATTCCTCTATTTTTAATTATTGCATGCACAACGACAACGATTCTAAACACAGAGGGATTTGACCCACAGACATTTTACATTGCGGCAAGAGATTTTTGCGAATCGTACGGTTACTTGATTGCGGCATTCATCGCCGGAACCCATACCAAAGGAAATGAAATATTCGAAAAACTCTATAAACCCACCATTATTTTTTGCGGATTCGCCGTAATCGAAGTATCAATCAAGTACAACATCCCCTATATGCTCATCTGCTCCGCTTATCCCAACTACGACGCGAGCTTTGCATCCCTAGACAAGGGCGCCGTATTCATCGAATCCTGGCGAATTCGCGCCGCAGTGACGACGGTCCACCCGACAGCATTGGGAACGGTATTGTCAACATTGTTCGCTTTTTATTTATCGATTTGGAAAAAAAACATCATATCGCAGAATAAGCTAGTCGCTACACTGGTAGCGCTTATTATAGGAATGTATGTAAGCGGTTCCAGAACCTCAATGATTTGCGCCGTATTGGTCACCGCCGTATTCATCTTTTCAAAAGTCAACATTTACCTTAAGATACTCCTTGCGGGTGTCACTATCATTTCGTTCGGGACTCTCATCTCTTTAGCCATCAATCATTTTGAAAATTCCAACGGGAGTAGCCTGGACTTACGAAGGGAACAACTGTTGTTCTCCATATTGACAATCCAGCAATCGCCCATTTACGGTAACGGGGTTCAGTACACTTCCAAATACGTTTTCGAAGCCGGCGATGAAGGCTCCAAAGGAAAAGCCTGGGGATCCGACGACGAAGACCTTGGCGGATTGGAATCCATCATATTCAGAAGGCTTATAGATTACGGATTCCTTGGACTGGGCGGTTTCTTCGCATTCCTTTTATACTTCCAGTTCTACTTCCTGATACACAGGAAAAGGACTTTGTATGCCAAGTGCGGGGCGTTAGTAACATTATCGTTCACCGCATTCCTGATTCTTTCAGGAACATTGGCAAACAGCATCGTATATGGTTACATTCTTTTAGGTTTTTGTCTCGCCAGAACACGTATGGCGGCAATCAACCACACAAAAGATGAAGAGGCCCTAGAAGAATCTGAAGCAGAGATAGAGGAACCCGAACAACCTAAAGCCATAACGGCAAAATAGCGAGTATGGAACAAAGGATTTTCCCCAGAAACTAGGTTTCCATTGGCTATACTCTCCATGCGGAATTTCGCAATGAATTTTCCATAAAGCCTTCATGCGCCTAATTCCTCTTGGATTATCGCGGGAAGCGGCGGCAAAGAGCCTTGCATAAATAGGACAACGCCTACGCATCAAAGCAAATTCAAAATCGATACGATTGGATTGCGCCCACTCCTTTATCTTATTCCATCCAGCGATGCGATTTTCAAGAGAATACGTTCCTTTGTCGTCCGCTTGCGGCTCCTGATTTACCCTATAGTAATAGTACGCCTGTTGAACAACCGCAACTTTCTGAGCCTTATAAAGTGATTCCAGACAAAAAAGGACATCCTCATTGTACTTGAGCGACGTATCGAATTCAATCCCGGCAACAAGTGCTCTCGAAAACAAACAGCGCCAGACAAAGCCATTCAAGCCCTGACCGGCCCCGAGTTTCCTTTTGAGCACATCCTCTTTTTCCTCTGGCGAAAGAACCTTGTCACCGCCAATAGGCAAAGAAACTTCCCTACAAGCGCTGTTTTCAAAGCGGAAAAACGGAACATATCCCAGTTCAGCGTCAAGGCTAACAAATGTCAGAAAAGCTTTTACAAAAGCATCCGCATCAATCCAGTCATCCGCATCGATAAAAGTGATAAAGTCCTTGGTCGATGCAGCAATTCCCAAATTCCGTGCACGGCTCACGCCACCATTTTCAACATGCATTACACGCACACATGCGTTACAAGCGGCAAGCGCATCGCAAATGGAAGGGCTTGAATCCTTCGATCCATCATCAACCAAAACGAGTTCCCAATCCAGACGATTGCCGATTTTCAGGACAGAATCAACAGATTCCTGTAGGTATTTTTCCGCATTATAAACAGGCAAAACAAACGATACGGACTTTTTCATACTTTGCTCAAAATCCAGCGGCACACTTGTTCAGAAGCGTTTCCATTTTCGCAAACATGGCCATAAAAATCAAGAATATCTCTACAATTTTTCTTTACCAAATTCTCATCTACATTAATAATTTTTTCAAACAATTCTGTTTCAGTGCGAGCGTACCAAAACGGGCTTTTCTCAATATCAAAATAAAGTCCGCGCCCGGCTTTATACTCTTCCAAATCTGGAACATAAAGAAAGACGGGGCGATTCAGCAAGACAAAATCCCCGACAAGCGAAGAATAATCTGATATGACGATATCCGAAGCTAACAAAATATCCTGCATTTCAGGATAACGCGATGCATTGATAATTCGACAATCCTTATTCCAGCCGTCGTTCACCTTCACCTTGTAATGCTGACGAACAAGCACATTCCACGTTTTCCCGGTTTTCGTTTCAAGTTTATCCAGAAGATTCGAGAAATTCAATTCCGCAACACCATTGCAAATTCCCCGAAATGTCGGAGCAAACGTCAAAACGCAATCCGCCGCGATGTTCAGTTTCTTTCGAACATTTTGCAAACGAGCCGAGGAATCGCCAAAAAACACATCATTGCGAGGCGTTCCACAATGCAAGATTTCACCTGAAAATTTCATCGCATCATGATAGACGTTGTCCGCATAATCCGAGCCAGATAAAACCACATCCATGATGCGATATGCATCGGCAAGCGTATTTTTTCCATCCGCGGATTCATCGACTTTTTTAAATGCACGGTCACCATGCCACGTATCCAAAAAGAACTGCCCTTTGCGTTTACACGGGATAATGATACCCGCATTAAAAACGCAAACCTTCGAAGTGAACATTTCAATACATTCCCTAAGGCCGCCCGACTTCACCATTCTTGCATAACCAGGGAAATCGTCTATTTTCGAAGAATCTTTAAAGCTCCATACAATTTCGTAATCCGGCGCCATTTCATGCAATTTTTCCGAAATAAATCTCGGATTGCACGCATAACGCAAGCCATGATATGCCTTGAAGAACACTTTCTTTTTTTTCAAGGGAAACAAAACCGAAACTGCAAGACAAATAATTCTTAGCACAAACAACTTCATCCGCTTTTTCATCACTTCATTCCCTCATACGCGTTTTCTAGCTTATCCAAGACAACATCGCTCTTATAATTCTTTACGGCATCCATCCAAGCGTCACGCCCCATACGAACTCGCAAGGCCGTATCATCAACAAGGGTTTCCAGTTTCTTCGACAACATCTGGACGTCTCCCGCATCCACCAAAAAACCATCCACGCCATCGCGTACCACATACGGGACTCCGCCTGAACGCGCTGCAACAACAGGCATTCCAAGGCCCATAGCTTCAACAAGACTCATGCCAAACGTTTCTGCATAAGAAGGTAATGCAAGAAAATCAAATTGGGCTAGCGTTTTCAAATACTCCTCGTGCTTCAGCCAATCCGAAACATGGATTAACGCCGCCTTTGGCGATTCTGCGACTACGGACTTGACCTTTTCCACTTCGCCATCGCCAAACAGATACAATTCCGCCGGAATCTTGAAATTTGCATTTGAGAACGCTTTTATCAGGTCATACACGCCTTTTCTTTGTCCGTACCTTCCCGAAAAAACAATCTTCACCGGCTTTTCATGCAAAGTCAAATCGACAGGAACTTCAGCGATTGTCGAACAAGGATTAGGAATAACGACATAGCGACACACCCCCTTGCCCACGAAATCGTCTAAAAATTCCTGCATATCCGGAGTAATGCAAACAACCATTGCGGAATGCCTAAAATAGCAACGAATAAAGCGTTGAACAAACTTTGGAGACGTTTCGCACATTCTTATGAAACGGCTTCCATGAACATGGACTACGTATTTTTTTCGGCGTAACCGCAAACAAAGGCTTACCAAGAACTTGCGGAAAAAACTTCCGTTAAAAGAGGTATGTATTTGAAAACATGGAACATCAGGAGGGCAGAACAAAAGCTTCAAGCACAAGCAAACAAAGAGGGGCAGCGACCTGACGAACGAGCCGTTGTAAGACGGCATGAAATTTTCATCCGGCAATTCGAACAATTTTTTATAGCTGGCAAGTACAGAGCTAATGCCTCCCTGTACATCTAACGCAGGACCAATATGACAGACCTTTTCAAACATACATGAAATCTAGAAAAAAAGATCAAAGTACTTGCAACCGGGTCACAAATACCATATCCCCTTTACAATTCGTCTTTGCATACAAAAATGTCGTCTGGACTTTTTCGCCAAAGTGTTCCGAATACCATCCCTCACGAATCTCGTAGGGCAATTTTGAATCCAAAGACATTTGCACCTTTGCCTTTCCTGCGAATTCGAGAACCGCTGTAGAGCCCTGCAATTTCGCATTTACCGATGGATGCAAATGGAATGGGATTTCTACAGACGCAGGAACCTTGCAATGCAAAGTATCCGTAATGATAAATTCATTTACATCACGGTCAAATTCAATTTTCCGCACATGTTGGACACCCTCTTTGCGATATCCGTCATGCGTCGCTTCAACAAAATTTTCGCCCTGATTCAGCGTCTTGCAATGATAATGCGAAAGCCACATCGTCGGCCCCGCCTGATTTGCCTGATTTTTCCCATTCACGCAAACCGTATTATGGGCAAGCGTACTCACAAAATAATTTCTTAAATCTTTGTGCGTATGATACGTAAACGTTCCCGGATCCACAACAATAGGGCATCCATCGACATGCAAGATAAAGCTAAGCGCATCGGCATGACCGTGTGCCGCTATGCTCAAGTATCCAAGCGGAGCCGCATCAAAATGCAAATAAGTTTCACGAAAGCCCGAAACGGCAACGCCTTTCACGCGTTTAAAAATATAATGTCCACTTTCAGGATAGAACCTATTTCCATCCATTGAAAATCCAACAGCAACCGCCGGCATGGACACAAACTTTTCACGACCAATCGCTCCGAACAGCAATTCATTTTTTTCATCCCACAGGACATCCGTACGTTTAAGCGAGGCATCGTTAAAATACACTGCGAACGAAGCTAACAAAGACTTGAAATTATTGAAATGGCCGCCAGCATCCGGGCGTAAAACAAAACCGTCATCGCCATCGCCGTACATCGGATAATTGCATTTAGAGTCCAGCATCACATTCATGTAATTCGCCATCGCATGGAGCCGCTCGTTATACGATTCCGAAAATGGAACACCCGAGTTCTTCCCTACCACTGCGGCAATCAAGAAAAAGTCATCGATAAACTGGATGTATTCCGCAGCTTCTTCGCGGTTCACGCCTTCTGCGGTATTCTGCAAAAGAATTTCACGTTCCAAGCCCGCCCGCGCATACTTCAAACGCGCATGACGATGCGGAATATTCCAACCGCACGCAGCAACAAAAAGGCCCGCATATTCTGAAATCAAATGGTTGTTTGCCGAAGAACACAACGATGGGTGATTATACGAATACTCTGCATGTTCATAAATCAAAGGCAACCAAACATCACTTACAAACTTGTCTAATTCAAAATCAACTTTACGAAGCGAATCCACACCCAAAACTTGCCAACAAAAATACCAGCAAATCAATCGCAAATTCACTTCGATATTGCTATACCAGTTGACTCCCACCATATATGGGTTTTCGTTTTTCCAACTTGTCAAATGGTAGCAGAACAAATCCAGATAATTTTTATCACCACTATTTTTATAATGCCATGCAATATGCAGCATAAACTGCATACGGTTCACTTCCCACACATGCTTTGCGCTGCCATACTTATCGCTACGGATATCAATCTTGTGCGCAAAAGACTTTGGGAAAGTTCGTCCCGTCGATAGATCGAGATGCCAATCAATCTTTTTGAAAACATCGATGGACTTCTCAAAAATCGGATAATCCAAATGTTCCGAGACATCATCAATCATCGAAGATCTAGGCAAATTGACCGAAGCAGACATATTCTTTTTTTTACACGTATTCATTACATGTTTATCCAAAACATGCGTACGCAACCGTTGACGAATGCGGAAAATAAACTCACCGGCAGAAAAAGTTTTTAATCGTCTAATGTACCAAGAAAAAGGCATTTGGTAGAAATCTAGCAAAAAAGAGTTGTATTTTTTCTAGGGCTATTTGGGAAAAACAATATTCAGTGTCTTTATAAGCGAATCAAGTCGATCCGTCAAACGGACGGCACCGACCTCGGATAAATGCCCTGGATCCGTAGCCATTTCATCCGTGTAATCATGATCTCCCATTTTATTTTCATCAAATAAAACAAAATTCGGATAGGTCTCTTCCAATTTCTTCAATTTTTCTATAAAGACAATAGCCTCGCTTCTACGCAATCCACGATAACCAAAAGCCCCAGTTTCCTTATATTTGGGATTTTGTGGTGTTATAACGCCGATGACGATGATATCGTTTTCTTTGCAAAGTTTCAAAAACTGCGTGAACAAGTCAAAATTTTTATTATGGGAATAGGCACAGTCCTTATCATCCATCCAACTTGAATCCTTCGCAAGAGACGGTTCGCCCCATCCGTATGATTTCATAGGCACAAAGCCTCTTGTCGGGCGCATCTTTTGCGCCATAGAAGCAACACCTGGCGATTCATACGTCGCCTTGAATAATTCTGGACTATAATCGTCTTTCCAATAGTTATGATTTTTATCATAAACATAACCCGGATATGACTCATACGCCTTGAACAAAATATTATCATAATCGCGACCATTGTCATAGGATCTATCTGGATCTATAGACGTAATGACCAACT
The DNA here is from genome assembly GCF_017545445.1 of Fibrobacter sp. Lineage (GTDB taxonomy): Bacteria > Fibrobacterota > Fibrobacteria > Fibrobacterales > Fibrobacteraceae > Fibrobacter. The sequence goes on along the minus strand of NZ_JAFWOM010000062.1, from coordinate 13,804 downwards.
TCAGCTTCTTCAAGTGCGGCAGAATATAATTCTGGAAAAGAAGCGTGGTTCCGTAAATTACAGTCCCAGGAGTCGCAAAATTTATGGCAAAGACCGGCTTACTGAACTGAATCGGATTTACGGCCTGATAAACGCGCGACGAGCCAAGAATAACAGTATTCGCAGAATCCCTATATTGCCATAGGAACTCCATTTTATATCTGAAATATATTGCCTTTTCTGAAGCGCCGCTTGAATTGTAATAAATTCCAGCACTATCAGGATCCAATTTTCTTTGTTCTTTTTCTTCCAGCGAATCGGAATTTGACCTTTTCACCCACAAATTCGGATGCCAAAGTTCTTCGCCATCAACCAATTCCGTAACGTTGCTATCTTCAGGACTGACCAGCACTATTTTTTTATACGCCCCATTAGCATTGACCAAGGAGGCCACAATATTGGATGTCTCTCCATCTGTAGCCCATTCGCTGTGATCAAAGATGTAATTGGAGGGGGCCTTGATGCTCCGCAACAATTTTCCGTTGCTGTCGGCAATAAAGAGTCTTTCATGCGTTACATAAGTTTCACCGACAAATTTTTTACCGCTTTTACTGGCAAAATCCAAGAAGGACACTCGTTTACGACCATCCATGGAAAGAGAAACATTGCACGCCTGCTCCCCATTATACCATACCGTATCGCGAGCATTCTCAGTAATAGTCGATCCTTTATTTGCAATTCTAGCACGGAGAAGCCTCGCCCCCGAAACCGCCAAGGTATTATCTTCACTTATTCCTCCATGATACGCCCCATCAAAAAGTTTCTTCGGTTTACCAAATTTTTCTTTACTAAATGAAACCTGCCAAGTTGAGGAAGCCTTGAACGAAGCAGTGTCTTTATTGTTTGCAGCACTAGTTACATAGACAATGGCAGTGTCTCCTGTTTCGGTCACACGCCAGCGAGGGATTGCAGCACTCTTGACATCAAGTTTTACGAGCTTTGATCCTTCTGGATCCAATTTTCTTACGTACAACTCTGATTTTTTGTCAATGCCTTCATATTTCGTACAAAAGGCGACATATTCTCCATCCGGTGAAATTTCCGGATGGTAAACCTCGATGGTATCCTCGATTTCTTGTACGGATAAAGGAATTTCACTATAATCGATGTAGGCCAAATTCCCTGAAACATCATTTCGAAATGCAAGTTTTGCACTATATGTTTTGGTATAGTTTTTTAAAGTTTCCGAACTGGCAATCGGTGTAATAACTCCAGCGGCAACCTTTCCATGATTATTGATTCTTATTGCATTAGGGATTTTCCCAAAAGCCAATCTAAAGCCGACATATTCAGAACGGGTAGAAGATGTAACTGTATAGACATCGCCTCTGGTTATAGGATTTATTTCGGACTTCGCATTTGTATAACTTCCGCCTTTAACAATGCGTTCGTCCATTTTTCCTCCATCGGAAGCTCCAATATAATTTGTCACTGTTGTATCGTAAAAAACTCCTAGCCAATCATTCACCCACTCCATGACATTGCCGGCCATATCGCACAGTCCTGTCGAATCTTTTCCTTTGGAACAAACAACATGCGCCTTGTTACCTGAGTTTCCATTGTTCCAACTTTTTTTGGGGTCCCAATTTTTTTTCGCCGCCAAGACCCACTCCGCTTCAGTAGGAAGCCGAAACCCATCTACATCGGCAAGAAAAGAAAAACCTTCCAAACCAGTACAATGTTTTTCTGAATCATAGCTTAACTTTTTATAAGTATAAACGGTATCATAGCCCTGCATCTTGCTTTTAGCATTGGCAAAGAGAACGGCGTCATAATAAGTTACATCCGATAACGGAATGCTATCGTTTTCGCAGGAATCCCAAGTATGGAGTTTACTCTTTTTGGCTACTTTCCGATACTCTCCACACGTGACTTCATGGACATCCAAGAAAAAAGCATAATCCAGTTCGACCTTCATCTCGGGTTTTTCATTCGCCTTGAAACTTTTATCTTTCGTGCCTAATGTCGTTTTAGAAGGCTCTATGCGAATCATTCCCTCTATTTTCTCGGTATCCGATGCGACAGTACTGTTCTCATTTTCATCAGTTACACTGTCGCTACAAGCATTCAAAAAAAATGCAAATATGAATAAAGACAAAAAAAGCATCAATCTTCTCCTTTTGAACCAGTTCCCTCTAGACAAACCAATTCATCATAAAAAAATCAAATAGCAGGACCTCCACTTATAGAGACGGCTGTTATAAACTTTACAAGATTCTTTAACGTCATTGTTCTTCGTGAAACTAGATGGCAAATTAGGTCCGCCATGACGTTGTATTATAATTTTTTAATCACCAAAGCAATAATAAATATAATCACACAAAAACATTTAGTCAATTCCCATTCAGCCTAAGTTTCTATTTTGGTCCCCATAAACAAGCAAATATTATCACCTGACAAAAAAAAAGGGGTTTTCCCAGCAATCACCTCAATATATTTTCATAAAAAGAATATATATTCGAAAAGAATATGAAATCTCATGATGTCCCTCTATCCCTTTTTGTGATTGCAACAACAATCATTATAGCCCTATTCTCAAATGGATGCGACGAAATTCATTCCACAAGTTCACAAGGGAAATCCATCATTCCCGAGCACACGCCAAGCAGGCAAGCTCTAAAACGCATTCCAGAGCTTTTCATTTACACAAATTCCAAAATAACAAGCAACTACTGCAACGCTTATTTCTACTTTTTTGACGCAAGCGAACATTTCACGTATTTCACTCCTACCGAAAACTTTGAAAATTTTGGCTATATCAAAAAACGAGGAAATTCGACAGCGCAAAGTCCCAAAAGACCCTACAATATAAAATTCGATGAAAAGGTTGATTTTTTAGGCATGGGCAAAGCAAAAAAATGGGTTCTCTTATCCAATCCATTTGACCCTACGCTTATTCGGAATAAGTTAATTTACGATTTAGCCAGCAATCTTTCCTTTGCATTTTCACCCAAATCATATTTTATTGACGTATGGTTAAATGATATTTTCATGGGGAATTACCAAATCTTTGAAAAAATAGAATTCCAAAAAAATAGAATTCCATACAGCACTGAGAACGGAGACTTTCTTTTTGAAGTCGTTGAAAGCGAACAACGAAATAAAGCAAACGATGTTTACTTCCACACTCCGGTCGATTCCATTCGCATAACATTATGCGAACCCGAAGAGCCTACTCCAGAGCAAATGGATGACTTTATACAAAAAATGGGACATATCGAAAAAGCGATTGCAACCCAAAATATCACGGAATACATCAAGTTCGTTGACATAAAAACCATTATTGACTATTACTGGATAGAGGAATTTGTCAGCAATCCTGATTTACATACGGGTTCTGTTTTCTTTACAATCCACGACGGCATCTTGAGAGGCGGACCGGTATGGGATTTTGACCTGTCCCTCGGAAACACAGTATCAGCCACAAAAGCATCTACAAACAATTTCAATGCCAAAAGAACATGGTGGAATATACTTTTCCAAGATTCAGTCTTTCAAAAGATTGCCTATGAGCGCTATTTACAAATCGAGCCCTATTTCGACAATCTCGCCAACGACAACGAACTGGGCAAGAACAAAATCGATTCCATTGTAGATTTTTTCCACGATTCGTTCAACCGCAATTATTCGGATTCGGGATGGGCGTACTGCGACACTCTAGAAATAACCGACAACCAAGAAAGAAGGCAACTTTCCTGTCCCTACAACCCGGTTCCCTTACCAACATTCGATGAAAATATTCATTTTCTAAAAGAATGGATTATAGAAAGAAATCAGTACCTGAAGCAAACAGTCTCTCGCAAACTAGATGAACTGAACCACATTGATATCACACTTGAGCGGGCGTTTGCCATTCAAGATTCAATATTTAGGAGTAAATAAATTTTTTAAATTCTCCAAAAGAGAATGTTTTTAAACGTCTAATGTACCAAGATTATTTCACGTATCAAATATATTTTATCTTTCCATAACAGAGGACGGTATGAAACAAGGATTATTAATCTCAATTTGTGCATTGTTGTTATATGCATGCAGCATGTCGTCCGATTCCTCGAACGACTCCCCATTGGATGAAATCGAAGGCATGATTGCCGTTCGCGGCGGAACCGTGACACTCGGGACAAAAGACAGCAAATTCAAGCCTTCGGAGCGCCCCGCCATGAAGGTTTCGCTCGATTACGACTATTATCTGGCCATCCACGAGTTCACTTGCGGCGAATATAATGTCCTTGCCAAGGAATACAAACTGAAAGATTTTGGCAAGTGCAAAAAAGATAGTCTCCCCCTTGCAAACGTCACCTACTACGACGCTGTACTCATCGCAAATGCCAAAAGCAAATCCGAAAAACGAGATTCGGCATATACATACACCAAGGCGACATTCGATAGCGAAGGCCATTGTACAAACCTGGATGCACTCGTTTTTCACCCCGAATTAAACGCCTACCGACTCCCCACAGAAGCCGAATGGGTTCTCGCCGCATCCAAAGGCTGGGATCCAAAAAACAATAGCTGGAATGCCGACAACTCCGATTTCAAAACGCATGTTGTCTGCAGTGCCGGAAAGGATTCACAAGATTTCTGCGACCTTGCCGGCAACGTGAAAGAATGGGTCAACGACTGGGCTGGTCAATTCCGCGACACGACCATCACAAATTACGTAGGTTCTCTCGACGGAGGCGATCTCGGAGAACGAGTTCTAAAAGGGGGCTACTTCTCTGACAGGCCATCTGAAATGAACGTCATCGCACGAGGCGACGAATACACCGTAGAGGGTTCAACGCACGCCGACCGCATTGGTTTTCGACTTGCATTCGGCAACATCCCGAACCCCATTTGGCTAGACGCCAGCGGAAAAGTACAGACAAGCGCCGTATCAGCCCTTGCCAATGCCAGCTCCATAAAAAAATTGACCGGCACCCATAACGCCATTCTCGCGTTCCGCAACGACATCAGCGGAAACCTCGCATTTATCGACTACAGTGAAGGAACCTTATCCGTAAAAGAGATTCATGATTCCATCGAAGTATATCACCCTGACATTTCGCCCGACGGAAAACGCGTTGCATTCTGTACCAAGCCCGAAGGCATCAGCGGCACATCCAAACTTTACGTCCGCGACTTGAACGCAAAAGGGACAAACCGCGTAAAACAGGATGTCAAGAGTGCCGCCATCCCCCGCTGGAGAGTCCTCGACAATGGCGATACGGCAATCGTCTATGTAACCGACGCCGGCAACAACAAGGACGAATCCGCTTTCAAGGGGAGCGCCACCTGGCAGGTAAAATTCTCCAAAGGCAAATTCGGAACTCCGCAAAAACTCTTCGATGGAGCCTACCATGGCGGCATCAGCGAAGACAACACTTTGGCCGTTTCGGGAGCAAGGCTCCTCCGTGCACGCATTGCAAAATCCGGCTCTACAATTACAGAAAAAGCACGCGACACCATTTGGTATGACAAAGAACAAGCGTGCAATGTTTCGCTTGCTCAAGACAAAAGCAAACGCACTTTGTTCCTCGACTTCGGCGGCAAAAAAGGCCAGAAATTCGTCGGCAAATCGTACGCCACGCACGAACGCATTTTCGTCGCCGACAGCAACGGGAAGTTAATACAAAGTATTTCATCACCATCAGGCTACACGTTCGACCATACCGAATGGGCAACCGATGGCAAGACATCCAACATTGTGGCAACGCTCACGAACGCAAACGGGTCACACACAAAAATCGTTCTCGTAAGCCCTGCTGACAGTTCCGTCACTGAACTTGCCGAAAGCGAAGAACTTTGGCACCCGAATCTGTGGATAGAACGCAAAACAAAAAATGCGCAAACTGACGAAACGGGAATAGACTTCGAGCTCGCCCCGGATAGCACAGGTATGTATTACAACAATTCGGGAGCATGCAACCAAGCTAGTGTTTATCGTTACAAAATGGAACTTATATGGCAATATAAGGATTCGACAAATGCTGTCATCATGGGTGCATCAAGAGCTTATTATGGAATTGACCCCACATTATTCAAAAACTCGATTTTCGCCATAAACCTGGCAACTCCAGCAGCATCACTTTGGGGAACTACAGAACTTTTTTACAACTATGTCATCCCACATTTAAAGAAGTTAAAAATGCTTATTATGTCTTTAGATTTGGACAGATCGTATAACATTGGGCAAAACGCAAACAACATGTTTTACAAGGCATACGAATCTTATCCAGGATATGTATATGACATGAACCACAATTATTGGAAAGATGGTTATCCTAAAGGATTATTCAAAGCGACATACGACAGCCCAGGCACATCCACCCAAGCTCAAAACAACCGCCCCACTCGTGGTCACCTGATAACATCTGCTAATGGCTGGGGAGACCCTACAATAACCGAAGATTCCTGCTGGATGGATTACAAAGCCGACAGGTATAACCGAAATTTGCAACTTTTGACAGAACTTATGGACTCTTGCAGCGCCCATAAAATAACCGTAATTGGAGTAATTCCACCAATCAATCCCAAATATGCGGAAACAGGAGCTTACGGATATGCCGGACTGCGCCGCAGCGAAGTTCCGGACGTTTTACAAGATTTGTCAAGCATCACGAAGAAATACCCGAATTTCATCTTGATGAATGAAAACAAGATGGGCAAGCACGACTACACCGATAAAGAGGCCCATGACTACAGTCACCTTTCCCAAGCTGGCGCCGAAAAGCTCACCCACCGCCTCGATTCTCTTATCAAGACATTAGATATAAAGTTCGAAAACAAAAAAGAGAAGTGATTTGCACTTCCCTTTTTCACATACAAAACAAAATAGGAATTACATTCCTAAAATTTTCTTGTATGCACAAATCAGTTTCGGCTTTTCGAAATCCCAGCTAAGTTCGTTCTGTACGCGCTTACGTCCGAAAGCCCCCATTTCAGCGGACTTTTCTGGATGGTCGAGCAACCACAAAATCTTATCGGCAAAATCGTTCGTGTCCGTATTCGTCGCATAGAGCGACGCTTCCTGCGCTGAGAATTTTCCTTCCTTGAGGGTAAACTGCACAATGGGCTTTCCGAACGCCATGTATTCCATGATTTTGTTCATAGTTGATTTGTCGTTCATTTCCGAAGGCAAATCAGGATTTACGCACACATCGGCAGTATTCAATACGTCCGCCAAAAATTCGTCACTCACGCGACCGGGAAATTCCACGAAATCGGTCAAGTTCATCGTTTCATTCAATGCGCGCAGTTCGTCAAGGGAAGGTCCCCCACCCATAATGCAAAAACGGATGTCCTTGCGTTTCTTTTCATTCACGATATAGTCAACAGAACTCAGCAAAAGATCGATACCTTCCTGCTTGCCCATCACACCAATGTACCCCACCAGATACTTGAAGCCCTTCTTGACTTCCGGCTTTGCCGGCCCCACTTTCAATTTCGAAAGATTTGGACCGCTACGCACTACAGTAATATCCTCTTCGCGTTTGCGACCACGGCGCATCGCAATTTCCTTGTACGATTCGTTTGTCACAATCGCATGTTTTGCAAAGAAATACGTAAGGCGTTCCACCAAGATCATCGCACAGTAGCCAAGACCCTTCTTGCCGAATTTTGCAATCCAAAGTTCCGGATTGATATCGTGATGGTCAAAGAGAAACTTGCAACGTGTGAACGTAAAGAACACAAACGCTGCTATAAAAATCAAGTCTGGCGGATTGCAAGCGTGAATAACATCCTGCACGCCCTGCGTCCTGAACACCTTCAACAATAAACGAAATTCGTGGAAAAGTGCACAGAAATATTCCTTGAAATAATCAATCGTCCCCTTCGCTTCGGGCAACGGATGACGATAAATTCGAATACCTTCCAGTTCCTCGTATTCCAAAGGATATTTCTTTGTTTTAGGACAAATAACCGTTACCTCGGCACCAGCTTCGTGAAGCGAGGTTGCTTCTTGCCACACTCGACGGTCAAACGGTACCGGAAGATTTTCAACAACTATGCAGACTTTTTTGTCTGAAAGTTCCTTTAAAGACTGGCTCATAAAAAATTACCAACAAAATCCTTCATAATTCGAGAGAGTTTCTACAGAAGTATCCTTCATGCGGACCAAGTCCAAAAAATGAATTTCAGGATACCTGCGGATAAGTTCTGGAATTTCGGGATTTCGGACAGTAATGATGACAAGCGAATTATTTTCTACAACTTCTTCGACTTCTTTTACAAGAAGCGGAAGCAAATGCGGGATGCGCTTGTTAAGTTCGCGGAGATTCGTTTCCTTTTCACGGGCGATATTCAAATAACGGTCATAAATGCTGAGAGAGCAGCCTTTTCCCAAAACACCTTCAGCCAAGCGAATTGCAGCCGAGTTTCGCAAATCGTCTGTGCCAGCCTTGAATGTAAGACCGACAATACCGACAGAGCGCACGCCGATTTCTTGCACGCGTTCCAATACACGCTGGATATGCTCGTCATTGCTTGATTCAATGGAAGAAAGAACAGGAACATCCACCTGATTCGATTCGGCCAAGAAGTTAAGTCCTCGCAAATCCTTCGGCAAGCAAGAGCCACCATAAGCAAATCCCGGTTTGAAATAATACGGGGAAATGTTAAGTTGAGTATCCTTGCAGAACAAATCCATGACGCTGTGGCTATCGATATCGAGTTTTTTGCAAATGGCTCCGATTTCGTTCCCGAACGTCACCTTCAAAGCATGATACGAATTGTTGACAAACTTGATGATTTCCGCCACCTTCGGTTCAACTTCGACAACTTCGCTACCGAGCGGTTCATAAATCTTTCTAAGACTACCAAGAGCACGCTTGCTTTCACAGCCAATCACGGTCAACGGCGGGTTCAGGTAATCGGCTACAGCCATGCCTTCACGGAGAAATTCAGGATTCGACGCCACAGCAAAATTAATACCTTCACGCTTGCCCGAAATTTTCTCAATCAATGCCGTCGCAGCAGCATTTGTTCCCGGCGGAACCGTGCTGCGGATAACGACGATATGGAAAGTCGATTTGGAGCGGATAGCCTCCCCAATGGACTTGATTGCAGACATCAAATACGTTGTATCCAAGCGTCCATCCGGGGCGTTCGGCGTGCCGACACATAAGAACGAAACATCCGTCTTGGAAACAGCCTCCATCGCCGAAGACGTCGCCGTTATAAGTCCTGCTTTAAAGCCATCTTGCATTACCTCATCTACATCACGTTCGACAATCGTCGGGAGTCCGGCGGCAATTCGATTTACCTTATTTATATCAACATCATATCCGACAACGCGATGACCCAATTTCGCCAGACATGCAATTCCGACACACCCTACATATCCCAACCCAAAAACGCTAATAGAAGCCATAACAACTCTCTTTCAAAAATTTATTCGGCCTTGCCCTTGCCGATACTAGTCACTTCAAACCCAATCTTACGAAGTGACTCTGCATCCAAAATATTGCGCCCGTCAAAGACAAACGCAGGCTTTACCATCGAAGCGTAAATACGATTCCAGTCGAGTTCAGCAAAGCATTTCCATTCCGTGCAAACGACAACCGCATGAGCCCCTTCTACTGCCTTGTACGGGTCTTCTTCAAACTGGACCTGCTCAAGCACATCCTTCAAGTCGCGCTTGGCATCGGGAATTGCCTTCGGATCCGTGACGACCGGCAATGCATGTTCAGCCAGCAAGTCACGCACGACCAAATTCGCAGGACTTTCGCGGGTATCGCCCGTATTCGCCTTGAACGCAAAACCGAACACTGCAATCTTTTTGCCGGCAATCGTATTGAACATCGTCTCAAGCATGCGATCGACAACGCGGTGTGTCTGCCATTCGTTAATCTTCACGACACTTTCCCAGTAAGCCGCCACTTCAGGCAGTCCATAGTATCCGCACAAATAAACAAGATTCAAAATATCTTTCTTGAAGCAACTGCCGCCGAAACCGATGGAAGCCTTCAAGAACTTCGGGCCAATTCGCTTGTCCTTGCCCATCACATAAGCAACTTCATCGACATCGGCACCCGTGCGTTCGCAAAGAGCACTGATCGAGTTGATGGAACTAATACGCTGCGCGAGGAACGCATTCGCAGTGAGTTTCGTCAATTCGGAACTCCAAAGGTTCGTTGTCAAGATGCGATCGCGCGGCACCCAGTGCGCATAGACATCGACAAGCTTCTGGCAAGCCGCAAGACCAGATTCCGTCTGGTGGCTACCAATCAAAACGCGGTCCGGTTCAAACAAGTCGTTAATTGCCGTACCTTCCGCCAAAAACTCAGGGTTCGAAAGAACTTCGAAATGCAAACCCTTGTCGTTCGAATTCAAGATACGTTCCATAGCCGCAGCCGTGCGCACCGGGAGCGTTGATTTTTCGACGATGATTTTTCCTTCGTCCGCAATTTCCAGAATATTACGAGCAGTCTTTTCCCAATACTGCAAGTCAGAGGCCTTGCCCGCACCATGTCCAAAAGTTTTCGTCGGAGTATTGACAGAGACAAAAATAATATCGGCTTCCTTAATCGCAGACGGAATGTCCGTACTGAAGAACAAGTTGCGACCACGAGCACGCTTTACAACATCGTCCAAGCCAGGTTCAAAAATCGGGAGATTGTCGCTATTCCAAGCGTCAATGCGAGCTTGGTTAATATCCACAACAGTCACTTTTACATCAGGGCACTTGTCGGCGATAACAGTCATAGTGGGGCCGCCGACATAACCCGCGCCAATGCAAAGAATCCTAGTATTGTAATTCATAATATGTAAAATTAGAAAAATACAAAGCGAAAAAGTTACAAGCAGTGTGATATTAGACGAAAGACGAGAGACGAAAGACGAGAGACGAAAGAGTAGAGGCCAGAGGCTAGAAACTAGAGGCTAGAGACGAGAGAAATGGACACGGTCGCCCAAGGGCGACCTTTCAGGTATGAGCTATAGCCCAAAGCGAAGCGACCCCATAGCCCAAAGCTAATGACCATTGACCAATGACCAACGACTATTAACTAACTTTCCTTCTCGGCCTGCGGACAATGAACAAGCAGGCGCCGATTAGAACAAGTGAAACAGAAATCACTTTGCCTATCGGGAAAGCTTCCGAGAACACAAGCGCCCCCGCCAAAGTCGGCACAGCGGCTCCTACAGCCGCACTGAAAGGAATAATAAACAGCGCACGCCCACGCGAGAACGAAATTTGCGAATAAAGGAACGCTATTCCGTACGTCACGATATAACCGAGCGCCCTTAAATCCAAAAGCAAGTTCGCCACCGACGAAATTTCGATATGGTCCAAATCAAAATCCATCGCCAAGCTCTTGTAAAACGCCGCCGAAAGCCCAAACCCCACGCCCATGATCAGCGAATCGACCATTTCGCGGTCCTTTACCCAAATATGAGCAATCAACGTCGCAAAGCAAAGAATTCCCGCATACGCCCAAAGCGTCCCGATGTTCTGTATCGCCGTCGATTCACCCAAATTCTCGACGGAATACAAAAGCCCCGCCACCACAAAGCAAATCGCCACCACAATGCGTTTCGTCAAGACTTCCTTCAAAATGCAAAAGCCCATCAACGCCGTCAGCACTGGGTTTAAAACCATCATCGGTTGCACTTGGCTCAAATCGTACTGAGCCATCGCAATGTAATAGCCAAGCGTCGCAAGCCCAGAGCAGCCAATGCCCATCCACCAAAATTTGTTTGTAATAACGCCCTTGAAAAACGCCCAAGGTCTCGAAGTTCCACCCGTACGTTTGCCAACCGTCGAAACTCCTGACTTTTCCAAAATGTTTCCGCAAGCGAACAAGAAAGCAGGACCGATGGTAAGAAGAAGAAAGAGCATAATTTATTAGTAGGAAGTTAGAAGTAGGAAGTGGTTAGTGGTTGGTGGTTAGTGGTTAGTAAACAGTAGGACAAATCCCCGCAAGGCGAGTGATGCATGAAAATTTATTTTCGCATAGCCGAGCTGAGGGGATTGCACGAAATACAAAGGCGGAGGTCGAGCGTCGCGGCTTCTGCCCTAGCATCAAAAAACCCAAAAAACCCGCGGCCATTAAGCCGCAGGTCAAACATTCATGAATGTTCAACAGCTAGTTTTCGCCGTTGTGCATTTCAATCGTTTCACGGTCCATCGTGTGCTGCAGATATTCTCTGAAGTCACGGTCGATGTTCACGCCTTCGAAGTCGATGTTGTCGTTTTCCAACACGAACACGGCACTCGGGTTATCGAGCCAGCCCACGATGTCCACGTCTTCCAACTTCATCGACTTGTCGCCAGCCTTCTGGGCAACGTATTCGACCTTAGCCTTCGGAACCCAGCCCTGACCGCAAGCGCCCTTCACGAGAACTTCGGTATCGCCTTCCTTCAAGACGGTCATTTCGTCGTTAAAGCTAGCCGTGCAGACTACAGAACCACCATCCTTTTCCTTGGTGAGTTCCACATCGCCCAGCTTGGATTTGACCTTCTTGGCGGCAAAGGAAGAAGCAACCAATAAAGCGAAGGCGACAAACATAACTTTTTTCATCATATTCATAGCGAATCCTCAAAAGAAGGGAAATATTCAACAATGCTATACGAATATACTTTTTATTTTGCCAATCCGTTGCATTTTCTTTTAAATTTTTACGCAATGAAGAAGATTTTTTCAATTACCGCCATTATTATCGTCATACTCGCCGTTTTCGCGTACATCCACGTAAATCAACGGTTGAGCGAAGTTTCACATAACGAAAAAACTGTAGTTTTGGAGATTCCGAAAGGAAGTTCTCCTACAAAAGTTTTACAAATCTTACAGGAGAACGGAGTCTGGACGGACGAACTTGCGTTCACTTTATGGTGTAAAAAACACAAACCAGCCCTCAAAGCCGGGTGGTACGAAGTCCCCGCCCACCAGACGCTCGACAAAATCATCGCCATATTCGAAAGCGGTAAGAGCGCCGTCCGCAAGGTGACCATCCCCGAAGGTCGGGCCTCTTGGGAAATCCCCGCCTACATCCAGAAAAGTTTCCCGAACCTCGACACAGCCCGCTGGAACAGTTTAGTCCAAGACCCGCAGTTCGCCCACAACCTTGGCATCGAAGGAAATTCGCTCGAAGGCTACCTGCTGCCGGACACGTACCCGTTCGCCATCAACTCCGACGAAGAGTCCATACTGCGACAGATGGTCGCCGCAAACTTTAAAGTACGCGACGAAATGAAAAACCGCAAAGGCTCCATGTGGGAAGAACTAGGCAACTGGCACCGCGTGTTGACGCTCGCAAGCGTCGTCGAAGAAGAAACAGGCATTCCCGAAGAGCGACCGCTCATTGCCGGAGTGTTCCACAACCGTCTCCGTCTCGGCATGCCACTGGGGGCGGACCCGACAGTGCGGTTCATCTTCAAAAACTTGACCGGGCCGATCTACAAGAGCCAGTTGAACAGCGGAAACCCATACAACACCCGCAGGTTCCCGGGACTCATGCCAGGACCGATATCCAATCCGGGACGCAAGGCCATAGAAGCCACGCTCTTCCCCGAAAAGACCGAAGCACTTTACTTTGTTGCAAAAGATGACGGCTCGCACACGCATTTCTTCAGCAGCACGCTTGCCGACCACAACAAATACAAAGACATCGCCGCCAAGAACCGCGGTGAAAAGAAGTAGCGGCGAAGCCGCAGTGGTTAGTGGTTAGTGATTAGTGATTAGTGGTTAGTGGTTAGTAGGCAGTAGGCAGTAGGCAGTAGGAAGTAGGCAGTAGGAAGTAGGAAGTAGGCAGTAGGCAGTAGGCAGTAGGAAGTAGGAAGTAG
>NZ_JAFWOM010000061.1 GCF_017545445.1 Fibrobacter sp. | reverse complement strand
TTCCGCCGTGAAGCTGGCAGCTACGGCAAGGACACCCGCGGCCTTCTCCGCTTGCACCAGTTCAACAAGGTCGAAATGGTCTATTTCGCCCATCCGGAAAAGAGCTACGAAGATCACGAAGAACTCACCCGCTTCGGCGAAAAGCTCCTCGAAAAGCTCGGCCTCCCCTACCACCGCCTCGCACTCTGCAAGGGCGACCTCGGTTTCGGTGCCGCCAAGTGCTATGACCTCGAAGTCTATGCTCCGGTCGAAAAGAAGTGGCTCGAAGTCAGCTCCTGCTCGAACTTCGAAGACTACCAGGCCCGCCGCGCCAACATCAAGACGAAGATCGGAGGCAAGAACGTTTACGTTCACACGCTGAACGGTTCCGGCCTCGCCACCCCGCGCGTGATGGTCGGTATCTGCGACAACTACCAGCAGAAAGACGGCTCGCTCAAGATTCCTGAAGTGCTTCGTCCGTACATGGGTGGGCTTGAGTTTATCAAGCCGAAAGCCTAACCATGTAGTGAGGATTTTTCATAAGAAAAATCCGAGTGCGAGGTTTCGCAAGAAACCTTGCCCGCTCATTGGGGTGGTCTCGAATTCATCACCCCGAAGAAGTAATTACATTCTGTCATCCTGGAGCCAAAGGCGATAGGATCCAGAAAATTTCAAAAGCAAGTCTCCGCGGACTTGCTTTTTTATTGTCACCCCAGCCACATCGTCGGAATCGTCATTGGGGCAAGGCCCCATCCTGTCACATTTATTTTAGCTTTTCCAGCCGTTCATAAAGGTCGTACAGCCGCTGCACGCCATTTTCAAGCCCATAATAGTGTTTGACATACGGCACCAGCAGCGCAAAGAACAGCACATCGAGCGCAATCACAGCAATATCGGGTTGAACAATCAAAAACAAAATCCCGCCCACCGTCAACAGCGCAAAAAGAATCATCACCAGTTCATGAACCAAGCGCTCATGCTGAAAAAAGCCGATACGCGTCCGCACCGACAACAACTGTTCCGCCGACAAAGGCTGCCCTAAGTCAACCATATCCCAAAGTTCCAATTCGTAATCACTGATTTTCTTAAGCATACCCTAAATATAATGAAATATTGCGATTTCAAAACAGAACATGAAAAAAAACAAAAAAATTTGAGCCATTGCGAAATAGAATGTTATTTTAAATACCATGGAGCAACTTCAATATTCATCTCTGCCGTCGATGTTCTTCGCGAACTGCGACCGATCCGATTTCAAAGGATGGTATCACCGTAAAGACGGCGAGTGGATTCACTATTCCAGACAATTACTGAAGAACAACACCCAAGCGCTCGCACTTGCATTACACACCCTCGGACTGAACGAGAACGAAAGCGTTGGCATCATCGCCCCAAGTTCACCAAACTGGCTGATTGCAGACATCGCCATCCAGCTGAACCACGCCTGCGTTGTCCCGCTATTCCCGAATATTTCGTCCGAAAATTTCTCATACCAAAGCAACGACGCGAACATTAAAATTCTCATAGTCCATTCCATCGAGGAACTGGACGCGCCGCTCCACGAAAACCTTGCATTTTTCAAGACCATAGTCTGCATCGACAAGGATTCAGCACTCCCTGCAAACGGAATTTACTGGGACGACTTACTCTCAAAAGGTTTCGAGATTTTAGCCGACCGAGAGCAAGCGAAATGGATAGACTATCAGATGAACTCCATCGACCCAGATAGCTTATTCAGCATCATCTACACGAGCGGTTCCACAGGGCGACCCAAAGGCGTTGAACTCACACATAGGAACATGTTAGTACAAATTCAAAACATAGCTCCGATGTTCCGTTTCGACAAGCAAAAGGATTCTTGCCTTACGATTCTACCGGTCGCGCACGTTCTCGAACGCATGGCGGTCTATTTTTACACCATGAGCGGCGTTACGATTTACTTTGGAGACAATCCGAAAAACCTTTCGCACATATTGCGAGAAGTGCGACCGACCATCATGATTGTAGTCCCGCGCATTCTGGAACGCCTCTACGAAAGCATGACGACAGCATCGGACCGCGCCAAAGGATTCAAGCGGGTTCTCATCAAGCACGCCATCAAAATCGCCAAAATCAAGGATCCGAACAAACGTCCAAGTTTCCTGCACCGCATTTTCAATTTATTCGTTTATAAAAAAATGCGAGAAGCCGTCGGTGGCAATTTCCGCATGATTATTTCGGGCAGCAGCGCCTTGAACAAATCCATTTTGCGATTCCTTTTGAACATCGGCCTCCCTGTTTTCGAAGGCTACGGCATGACGGAATGTTCGCCAGTCGTTTCCGCAAATTGCAAACAAGCTATAAAACCCGGTTCCATCGGCAAACCGCTCCCCCATCTCGAAGTCCGCATCGGCGAAAACAGCGAAATTCAAATTCGCGGCGAGAGCGTCTTTAAAGGCTACCGCAACCGTCCCGACTTGAACGCACAAGTTTTTACAGATGACGGATTTTACCGCTCCGGCGATCAAGGCTATTTCGACGAAGAGGGATTTCTTTACTTTACAGGCCGCATCAAGGAACTCCTCAAAACGAGTACCGGAAAATACGTGAGTCCAAACCCCATCGAACTCGAAATCATACGCCATCCGCTGGTGGAACAAGCTCTTGTCATCGCAAATGACCATAAGTTTGTTTCGGCAATCATTTGGCTGAACCCCGTCGGCGCACGTCGCATGCTCAAGCCGCAAAACGAAGACTATTCCATCGAAAACGCACTGGAATCCCCCACGGTTCAAGCCTCCATCAACCGCCATATCGAACACATCAACGAAAAGCTGAATCATTGGGAACAAATTCGCAAATGGATTTTAATCGGTGACGAACTCACCATCGAATCCGGGCTTTTAACCCCCACATTAAAAATTCGGCGCACCATTGCAGAACAACGATACGCCGAAGAAATTGAAAAGATGTATCAACAGTAGGAAGTTAGAAGTAGGAAGTCGGAAGTTGAATAATCGCTGCGAAGCAGCCTAACCAAAACTTCCTACCGTCTACTGCCTACTTCCTACTAAAAGTGGATCACGCGGACCTTGATGACTTTGTCAAGCTTGCCGAGCTTTTCAATGATAGAATCATCGACCTTGCTTTCAACGTCAACGAGGTTGTAGCCAATTTTGCCGTTGCTCTTGTTAGAGAAGCTGGCAATGTTCACGCCTTCAGCACCGAAGACCTTCGTGATTTCAGAAATCATGTTCGGAACGTCCTGGTTGATCACGACAACGCGGCTCTTCACGCCAGCATGCGGATGATCGACGAGTGCCGGGAAGTTCACGGAATTGCGGACGCAACCAAATTCGATGTAGTCCTTCAATTCTTCGACAGCCATCACGGCGCAGTTTTCTTCGGCTTCTTCGGTAGAAGCGCCGAGGTGCGGGAAGCAAGTGACCTTGTCGTTCTTGATGAGGTCTGCGGTCGGGAAGTCGCAGAGGTAGCCCTGGAGGGAACCGGAAGCGAGCATTTCGTTCACCGGATCCATTTCGACAATGCCACCGCGGGCAAAGTTCATGATGTAGCTACCCTTGAACTGAGCGAGGTTCTTGCGGTTGAGGAGGTTTTCGGTAACGCCCTTGATGAACGGAACGTGAACCGTGAGGAAGTCGGAATTTGCAATCACGGTGTCGAGGTCAGCAGTTTCGACCTTGTTCGAAAGTTCATGCATGTTGTTTGCATTCGGATATGGTTCATAAGCGAGAACGCGCATGTTCTTCCAACGAGCGTAGTTAGCGACGAGCACACCAATCTTGCCAAGGCCAATCACACCGAGCGTCTTGCCGGCAAGTTCCATGCCTGCGAACTTCTTCTTGCCGCTTTCGACAGTCTTTGCGAGATCCGGATCATTCACATCAAGGTTCTTGACCCAGTTAGCAGCCTTATCGACATTACGGACAGCCATGCCGAGCACGGTCATCACGAGTTCAGCAACAGCGTTTGCGTTTGCACCCGGAGTGTTGAACACGCAAATGCCCTTTGCAGAAGCCTTGTCAATCGTGATGTTGTTCACGCCAGCACCAGCGCGAGCGACAGCCAAAAGGCCGTCAAAGTTGTCTGTATCGACCTGAGCAGAACGCACCAAGATAGCATCCGGATTTTCGATAGAATCGGAAACCTGGTAGAACGAGCCAAACAGGCTCAAGCCCTTCTTGGAAATGTTGTTCATCGTCTTAATAGTTGCCATTGTATTATCCTTTGTTTAAGTTAAAACTTAGTTGGAAGTAGGAAGTTAGAAGTAGGAAGTTGAATAATCGCGGCTTCGCCGCCAAATTTATTCTGTCTACTTCCTACTGTCTACCGTCTACTAAATCAAGGTTCCTGCCAGCGGCCTCGTTCCTTGATGAGGTTCACTAATTCTTCAATCGCGTCCTCTTCGGGAATATTTTTCTTCACCGCGGTTTTACCTTCAAAAAGCGTTATGCGGCCGGGGCCTCCACCGACGTAACCGAAGTCGGCATCCGCCATTTCACCAGGGCCGTTCACGATACATCCCATAATGCCAATGGAGATGTCCGAGAGGTGTCCAAAGCGAGCCTTGATTTTGCCCATCACCTGCTGGATGTCGTAAAGCGTACGTCCACAGCTTGGGCAGCTGATAAAGTTCGTCTTGCTGCGGCGGCAGTATGCAGCCTGCAAAATATCGAACGCGAGAATCACAGAATCCTTCGGACTCTTGTAGCCTTCGATGACCACGGCATCGCCAAGGCCATCCGTCACGAGGCTCCCGATATCGGCAGACACGCGAAGCATATCCTTTTCGCTATCCGTAATCTTTGCATAAAGGAGAATCGGATCCTTGCGATTGGCTACATACAAAGCAGAAGCCAATGCACGCACGCCCATCACCATTTCCGGGCCCGTATAGCAGAAGAGCGAACCTTCAGGAACAGCACTCGGATTTGCAGCAAAACCAGCGATATCCATCGCATCCTTGAATTCCACCACCGGCTTTGCATCCAAACCCGCCAACGCAAATTCCGCATTGCGGCGTTCGCCCGTCAAAGCAACCGCATCAGCCTTCATGCCGACGCGCACCGGTTCAGAACCGCCAATCTTTACGCCAGCAAGCGTCACCGGGAGTGTTTCCCTGCGTTCGTAATGGTACGGATCCTTTTCCAAAACCGGCACAGCAAACTTAGGCGCATCCGCCTTGATTTCGCAAGCCTTGATGAGTTCCTGCGCCACCGGCACTTCCGCCACCGGATCTTCCGTAAGCGAAACGCGAATCGTATCGGCAAGTCCATCAAGCAAAAGCGCACCAATGCCCGCCGCAGACTTCAAACGTCCGTCAGCACCGGCACCCGCTTCCGTCACGCCCACATGGAACGGATACGGCTTAAAGTGTTCCTGCTTCAAGCGAGCCGCAAGCATGCGATAAGCGGCAATCGCTACACGCGGATTGCTCGACTTCAGGCTCAAAACAACTTGGTCAAAATGTTCCGCTTCGCAAACCGCCAAATATTCGATGGCACTTTCCACCATGCCTTCCACGGTGTCGCCATAGCGGTAAATCATACGGGCCGAAAGCGAGCCGTGATTCACGCCGATGCGGATGGCGCGTCCCAAACGCTTTGCTTCTTGAACAAACGGCGTAAAGGCTTCGGCCACTTTTTCCTTGCCTTCATCAAAAGACTTGTCCGTCTGTTGGTCCAGCGTCAAAATGCCCGTATCGACAAAGTTACCCGGATTGATGCGAACTTTCTCCACCCACTTGAGTGCTTCGAATGCAGCCTTCGGTTGGAAGTGGATATCTGCGGACACCGGCACCGTGCAACCAGCAGCACGCACGCGCTTCATCACCTCTTCGAGGCCCGCGGCATCAGCAAATGTAGGCGCCGTAATACGAACCAACCCGCACCCCACCTTGGCAAGCGCCAAAGTTTCAGCCACCGTCTTTTCGACATCCTTCGGCTTGGTGGTCGTCATGGATTGAACTAAAATGGGGGCATTGCCCCCTATCACTGCTTCGCCTACGCGAACTTGAACAGTTTCCCTGCGAACCGCTTTAAAACGGTCATCAACATACGGAAGTGTAGTAAAATCTAGCATGCCTAAAATGTAGAAACTTTTACGTCAAACCATTGAAGCTTTGCCGTATACAAAGCACTTTATTGAGGGAGATGTCGTTAATTATTATAGATTGCCGCGTCGCTACGCTCCTCGCAATGACAATGTAAAATAAGATAGCCACGTCATCTATATTCAAACGCCTACAGCGCAATTATAAAAACCAAACACCCAAAATCTATTATTTTGAGTGGTTAGTCATTGGTTATTAGAGTAAATTTGGCGGCTTTGCCGCAGTTGGCAGAACTGAATTGGCAGATTCCGGCTCAAGGCCGGAATGACATGCAAAGAAATCAAGCATCGAAGACGAATGACGTCATGGCGGACCTGATCCGCCATCTAAGCACTAAGTCGCTCCTTCAGCTTTTTCCGCCTCGCATTCCTTTGTGTAATACGCTTCAAGCTCTTCACGACTCTGATCAAAATACTTTTTCAAGTTCGGGTCAAAGTGCTTGCCCATCGACTTGTCGATAATATCATAAGCATCGGCAAAGGAGAACGGTTCCTTGTAGCAGCGTTTACTTACCAAAGCGTCATACACGTCCGCAATCGCCATCACGCGGGCCTCCAGCGGAATGCTGTCGCCTTTCAAGCCATACGGGTATCCACTGCCATCCCAGCGTTCATGGTGGCTACCAGCCATGTTCTTTGCAATTTCCACAAAGAACTCGCTCTGGAAATTCGAAAGGAGGTTCTTGATGATGATAGCGCCCTTTTCAGCATGGGTTTTCATTTCGGCAAATTCTTCATCCGTAAATTTTCCCGGTTTGCAAAGCACTTTATCATCAATGGCAATTTTTCCTATATCGTGCATCGGGGCAGCCGCAATCATATCATCATAAAACTCTTTTGAATAGCTCAAATTCGGATCTTTTTGCATCTTCGCGACAAGAATGCTCACGACTTCTTTTGTACGCTTGAGGTGGGCCCCGGTAAAACCATCCTTGTTGTTGACCATTTCGGCCATCCCCACCAGCATTTGGTTCTGGAAAACGCGAATTTGGTCTTTATTGTTCTTGATGAGAGCCGCAAGTTCGGTATTATTCGCATCGAGACGTTCGATATAACGCTGAATATTCGTTTCATCTTCAATACGGAACAAAATGATCTGCGATTTACGGTTTTGCAGAACGTTCCTCATAACAGCCTTGTAGAAACGATCTTTGTACGAAAAACGATAAACCTTACCGCCCTTGGCATCCTGAAGCTGACTGATGCATTTCTTGAAAGTCTTTGAAATTTCAATATTTTTAGGCATGGCGTGATCCACACGGCACTCCAGCAAATCCGGGAAAAATTTCGAAGCAATATCGTTGCATCCCAAATAAAGCCCTTTCGGAG
The DNA here is from genome assembly GCF_017545445.1 of Fibrobacter sp. GTDB lineage: Bacteria > Fibrobacterota > Fibrobacteria > Fibrobacterales > Fibrobacteraceae > Fibrobacter. The sequence continues at coordinate 4,262 of NZ_JAFWOM010000061.1, read as the reverse complement.
AAAACGCCAAATAGGCCGCCGTATTTTCAGCTTCAAGAGATTCCAGAACGCTATTCATCACATCATGCATCTTCACCAAAGCACAAATATAAAGCAAAACAAGTTCATCGAGCAAATAAACAAGCGGCATCAAGAGCGTGTCGTTTTCCATTTGACGAGCTACAATAAACAAGCCAATGGAAACAAACGTCAAAGTCGCAATAGCAATCATCGTTTTGTAACTGACATTGCGTTTCTTTTTGGCAGCTACAATAATGACTACAATATCTGCAATAACATAAAAATACAGCAGAATATTCCACAAAACATGCGCAGGTCCATAAGTCGGGATATAACTCCCGATACCATTTAAGACAACATATCTGACAGATTCGTAAAAGATATCGCTAAAGCCAACTGTACACGAAAGCCCGAACACAAGCGTACTATAGGCAAACAAGAACAGTTTCACCCATCTCGGCACATTGAACGAACACAGGCGGCAAATCAAGAGGAACAGCAAAAGCGGTAAAAAGCAGGAGCCTAAATAGCAAGCCTTATTCGCAACAATCGCCCCTTCAATCGTGGTCGAAAGGGCCAAGAAAAGATGACCAAAATCCGCAAGAACAATCGAAAAGAAAACTGCCGTAAAATAGGAATTCAACGGCCTGCGATACATACACGCAAGCAAGCAGGCATTCACGCCCGCAAACACGCACATCGCTATCAAATAATAAATAACAAACATACCATTCTCATCGACAAGTTCAACAAATTAATGATCTACAGAACAATAATAATCAATCAGTTGCTCTTGGCAATCCAAGAAGCAATCCTTCAAATGCGGGTCAAATTGCTTCCCCATCGAAGCCAATATGACATCACGCGCTTCCTTGAACGACATGCGTTCCTTGTAACAGCGCTTGCTCACCAAAGCGTCATAGACATCGGCAAGAGCCATGATACGCGCTTCCATCGGGATGTGGTCGCCAGAACGTTGTTCGGGATATCCCGTACCGTCCCATCGTTCATGATGGTATAGAGCCATATTCTTTGCGACACTGACAAAATAATTATCCTTGACTTCGGAGAGGAGCTTTTCAATGATATTAGCCCCCTTCTCCGCATGGGTCTTCATCAATTCAAAGTCGTCAACATTAAAACGACCCGGCTTGCGCAATACGGAATCGTCAATCGCCACCTTGCCCAAATCGTACATCGGGGCGGCCGCAATCAGCACATCGAGGAACTTATCCGACAAATTATCGGCACCTCTCTCGCGCATTCTCGTTACAAAAATCTTTACGACTTCGCTAGTACGCTTGATGTGACCGTCCATATTCCCCGCACGGCTTTCAGCCATCTGCGCCATGCCGACAATCCATTTTTCCTGCACCGAAAGCATTTCGGTTTCGGACATTTTCATATTCTTCTTCAAGATGGTATTGCTACGCCCGAGAGCATCGATATAGCGCTGTTCCTGCGTATTGTCCTCGAGCCTGAACAGATAGACATCCTTTCCGTGCACTTGTTTCAACACCTTCACATCGCATTTGTAATGATGCCCGGAATAATCGAATTCGGTACTTTGGCTATAATCCGTTAAAATATTGGAATCCTTGAATTTTTCGATCCGATCCAAAAAAATCTTTTGAAGTTCAGTATCGCCTTTCAAGCGGGAATCCACCCGCATATCCACCAGTTCCGGGAAGAACTCCAAAGCAATCTTGTTCGCCCCCAAATATGCGCCATCCATCGAAAACGAGAAAAAAGCGCACAAGCTTTCCGCTTCGATAGATTCAATCACGCAAGCCGTAATATCGTACCACTTGACGTTGTTGCATATGTAAAGCAAAATAATTTGGTCACACACATAGACACACGGCATGACCAGCATATCGTTTCCTAAAAAACGAGCGAAGAAGAACGAAGCTATCGTCAAAATTTCGGTAGCGATCATCGCCGAAATGTTCTTGAGCGAAACCATCTTCTGGCACAGCATCGCGCGAATGATAATCCAAATATCCAGCAAAGCATAAGTCACAAGGAACACATTAAATACAGTATGCCCCCAGCCATAAGTCGCGACGTAGTTTCCGACTCCGGCCTGCACTACATACTCGATCGTCTTGTAATACGCAGGAATATACCCGACCGTCATGGCCAAAGCGCATATGCCAAAACTGATAATAATCTGGGCTATGTAGAGCCACCAAGAAATGCGTATTTTGCAAATTTTCAAAAGGGCAAAGAACATGAACATCGGCAAGAACGAAGCGCCAAGATAGTTCACCTTGTTTGCAATGATAGCGCCTTCGACCGATTCCGAAAACCCGAGCAACCAATGCCCAAAATTCGTTACGAGAATAGCGTAAAAGACATAATAAATGTAGTTGTTCCGCTGATTTTGATAACGCAACGAAAGTACCGCCAAGTTGACGGCAGACAACACAAACATCAATGTTAAATAGATGTAACCCATATCCGCTCAGGAATATTATAATTATAAAGTTAATCTATTTTTTACAAAAAGAACAAAAAATCCTCCAAAAAAAGTCCCTTTTGAAAAAAAATCAGCCATAAATATAAAAAAAGGAAACACACAGCATTGCCATGCGTTTCCTTGAAAGTCCAATTAGACTCTTTTAAGCCATTAAGCTTCAGCCGGAGCTTCTGGAGCGGGTGCTTCAGGAGCAGCTTCAGCAGCTGCAGCCGGTGCTTCTGGAGCCGGAGCGGCCTTCGGAGGGAGCAAAGCCTTGATAGAGAGCTTCACCTTGCCCTTCGGGTCAACACCGAGGCAGAGCACTTCGACTTCGTCACCGACGTGAACAACGTCTTCGACCTTATCGACGCGGTGGTCGGCAAGTTCGGAGATGTGAACGAGACCGTCGCGGCCCGGGAGGATTTCGACGAATGCGCCAAACGGCTGGATCGTCTTGACCTTGCCCTTGTACTTGCGGCCCGGTTCCGGTTCTGCAGTGAGTTCTTCGATCATGCGGCGGCAAACTTCACCAGCCTTACCCGTCGGGGCGGCGATGTCGATATTGCCGTTGTCGTCAATGTTGATGGTGCAGCCCGTCTGAGCCTGCATGCCCTTGATGACAGAGCCACCAGAACCGATCACGTCACGGATCTTCGCGGTCGGGATGCGCATCTTGAGCATCGTCGGAGCCTTTTCAGAAACGTGCGGACGCGGAGCCGGGAGGCCGAGTTCGGCCATCTTGCCGAGGATGTGGATACGGCCCTGACGAGCCTGTTCCAAAGCTTCGCGCATGAGTTCCGGGGTGATACCGCGGATCTTGATGTCCATCTGGAAAGCCGTGATACCTTCGGCAGTACCCGTCACCTTGAAGTCCATATCGCCGAGGTGGTCTTCCGTACCGGTAATGTCGGACAAGATCTTGATCTTGCCGCCTTCCTTGACGGAGCCCTTTTCGGAGATGAGGCCCATGGCGATACCTGCAACCGGAGCCTTGATAGGAACGCCAGCGTCCATCAAGCTGAGGCAGCCACCGCAAACAGAGGCCATGGAAGAAGAACCGTTGGATTCCATGATTTCGGAAACCACGCGGATCGTGTACGGGAAGTCTTCCGGGAGCGGAAGAACTGCGGCGAGGGAGCGTTCGGCCAAGTGACCGTGACCAATTTCACGGCGAGAAAGCCCGAGCTTCTTGCATTCACCGACGGAGAACGGCGGGAAGTTGTAATGGAGCATGTAGCTCTTTGCGCCTTCGCCCTGCAAGCTTTCGAAACGTTGTTCGTCAGCCTTTGTTCCAAGCGTACAAATGACGAGACCCTGGGTTTCGCCACGCTGGAAGATTGCAGAACCGTGAGCACGCGGGAGCACGCCCATTTCGATTTCGATCGGGCGGACTTCGGTCGTGGTACGGCCGTCAAGACGAACGCCTTCGTTCAAAATCATTTCGCGCATAGCCGTGCGTTCGAGGTCACTGAAGATGCCCTTTGCATCTGCAGCGAGCTGAGCATTCTGTGCTTCGCCTTCACCGATGATAGCAAGGATACGCGGATCTTCGAGCATACGAGCGCAGAGGTCTGCCATAGCCGGATAGAAGTCCGTCTTCACCATGTTGGAGTGGACGTCCTTGTTCAGTTCGTCCCAGACAACTTCCTTGACCGTAGCAACGAGCTTGTCGTGTTCTTCACCAACAAACTTCGGCTTGAGTTCCATCTTCGGCTTGGAGCAGCGTTCAACGAGCTGCTGCTGGGCCTTGCACATTTCCTTAATCACTTCGTGACCGGCGAGGATAGCGCCAATCATCGTG
>NZ_JAFWOM010000060.1 GCF_017545445.1 Fibrobacter sp. | reverse complement strand
GGACAAACGGCTGTGTAGTATTCAGACGGTATGCCGGATGTGCAGTGGCTTTCGCAGTTTGTCATGGAACGATACTGTCCCTGGCTCGCGTCTCCGTCGGACTGTTCCAGCGGCGTGAAGTTGAGAATAAGCTGGTCTGTGGAGAGCTTCTTTATAGTTGCCTGTCCACTTATGGACAAGACCTGGGCGGAGATATACTGCGTCGTGAGCGCTATCATCGTAATCTTCGTCGTTCCGCCCGGTCCTTTGATTTCGAGGCCGCTTGGCCCAAGCTCTGATGTATAGAGATTGTGCGTTGCAGTGCTTCCACTTTTGGCGATAAATTTTCCGCTAGAGGTAATATCTCCATCGAGATTGATGGAATGGTCTATCACAAGCTCGTTCGTGGAAGCATTGACGGAAAGTGTGACTGTATGATTGGAGTTCCTAAGCGTGAGCGAATAGGCGGAAAGAAAGGTCGTTGTCACCGCCTGTTTCCCTATTTCTGTAGTGCCACCCATGCCGGAAACAGTCACGCCGGAGGGAGTAATGGTTGTAGTGTCGGGATGGTTTCCTATGCCGACGACGGTGATGTTCTTGAAAACGCTTTGCAGAAAGTCGCGCAATTTTTCAAGCGATAGTTTCCTGTCCCTGTCGGAGTTCAGGCCCTGCACGATGTAGAGAAGGTCGTTGAGGGTAAGATTGTCCGCTTCTTCAAGCAGCGGCACCGTGGTAATGTTTTCTTCCAGTTCCATGAAACGCTCCTTGAATTAGACTGTGCTTGCGCCGAACGAGACGAAAGGAATCTTGCTCGCCGTATTGAAAATGCCGTTCAGCGGGTCAACGAAATAAATCTTGTTGCCGACTGTCGTTTCCAGGTTCTGACGCAGCGTGTAGTCATACTGGTAGTTGTAATTGGTTCTGTCCTTGGCGGCGAGCTGGACTCCTACAGACCAAACTTGAACGATATATCGCGTATTCCGCTTTATCGTCAAGGCGCCCTGCCTCATTTCAGTCATGTCGAAAGTGCAGAGTTCCGTCGAGCTGTCGAAATCGACGCCGTAGTGACGCAGCCCCGTGTGTCCGAGCAGGTTTCCTTCCGTGTCGAAAACTCCGATGCAGAGGCATGCGTTGTTCGATGCAAGCGTTCCTGCAAGCGCGATGGTGCATTTTGTAATGGAACCCTGGGCGTCCGATATTCTCATGCTCTGGTAAATTTTGGCGTTGCAGTAGTCGAATGTTTCGCCTTCAACGTCGCCCCAGACAAGTTCTTCCGCGCCCTGCTTGAGCTGGTATGAACCATAGTTGCTCGTTTCGCTGTCTATATCCGATTCCGGCAGCGTTGCGAGTTTTGGGTCGCTTTCTCCCGTCAAGTTCACGCCTATTCGCAAAGTGCCGTTTAGGGGCGTGAGAGTGATGGCGTCCCCGTCGGGAACGAGAACATTGGCGAGAAATCCCGCTTCGTCGCCCTGCTGGACGCAGACCTTGTGGTCGCTTGCTCCGACTCCTTCCAGTTCACTCAAGGCAACCTTGTAGGTATGGCCAAGGATGCTTACGGCAAAGTACCCGCCCTGTTTGAGGGCTTCGAACGTGCTTGTGTCCAGCTCTAGGATGGTGGTATTTTCTTCTGCCATGGATTCTCCTATAAGACGATGTACTTGCCGTCTTCGGTCATTATCCGTTGCCCAGTTTCTGTCGTGAGATAGTTGTTCTCGATTACGCTTTCCTCAAGCGCGACGGTCACAATCTTCTTTTGCGGATGCTGCACCGTCGCGAGGAACCTATTTGAACCAGCCAGCTTCAATCCCGCAGCGGGGAGCGCGAGAACGCCAGCAGGCGCCAGCATTTGAAGTACGCGGCGTCGAAGCTGCCTGCCTCGCGGCGTATAGACGAAAAAGATGGCGGGACATTCGTCAAGGAAATGCGGGTTCGGGTCGCCCGAAAGGTCACGGGCGTTTTCAATGATATTGTTCGGCGTTCCTGCGGAGTTTTTCTTGAAGGAAATTTTGAGACGCGCCTTATACATTTCATCCGTCTCGCCGGGTTGTCGCGGAATGTTGCGGAACTTTCCGATAAGGTCTAGCCATTCACCTTCCGCCTCGTCGATGTTCGCGAAGTTGGAAAGCCTGAACGCACTATCTTCCAAATCCTGAAAACTGGAAAAGACTTTCCTCAAGAGCGAGAGAAGGTTTGTGGAGTCCCTGTACTGCGTGATTACAAGGTGCTGGATATGCTGCCATAAGTCCGTGATGTGCTGCATGGCGATTTCCTAGCTTACGAGCGTGACCGTGATGTTTTCTGCCGTGATGGAAACAATCTTGTCTTCGTCTATGGGGACGCGCTCGTCTGTCCAGTGGCGTGGATTGTCCACGTTTGCGACCGTGACCGTGATGGACTCGATGCCCGGAACATTGCTGTAGATGGGGGCGCTGATTCTTTGCGGTATCAAGTCCTTTCCCGAAGTGTATTCCTTCTTGGCCCATTCGCAGACGACATTCTTTATGACCTGTTCATAGTCCGATGGCAAGGTTTCTTCGTCATAGACAGTAAAGTCGATGCGAACGAGGTAGGAAACGCCCTGGATAAAGCTGAACTGGACCTGTTGCAGGAAGCCGCTTACGTCGCGAGCCTCGCCGCTGTTGTTTCCGTAGCTCTGAATGCCTGCGGGCTTGCAGTTCCAAATCTTTTGTGCGATGAAATTCTGGACGGTGTGGGCGCGTGTGCTGTCGTCGAGAATGGCTTGCCAGTCCTTATCGGACGGGTCAATATCCTCGGTGCTGAAAGTGACTGGGACGAATACCACGAAAGAATGGGCGGGGATTCCGCCGACGGTCTCGTTCTTCGTGTTTTCCTTGAAGGTGATGCCGTCCGTGATGTTCTCTTTCAGGTAGGTCGTCATTCCGTCGGGAGTCGCCAAGCCGTCGAAAGTCGCAGTCTCTATGCGCTGTCTTAGGGATTCGTCCGTTTCGCCCTCGTTTCGTGCAAGTCCCGCGATAGATGCGAGCATATCCAGGAATGTTCCCGTCGCTGTCGAAACGTCGATGTTCGCGCCGACGGTCTGTATCACCTGTGCAAGCTCCGTGTACATGTATGCAAGCAGGTCAACGAACATGCCGTCGGGAGAGGACGGCTCCAGGTTGATGGAGGCGCCAAACACCTCCGTAAAGCTGGTGGCGATGGCTTGACGGATTTCGCGGTAGCTCTTGATGGAGATTCCCGATATAGAGTCCACAATGACTGCGTTTATCGCCATCGCTAGAAATCCCCGTTGATGGTTCTGCCGTCGATGCTCTGGACGCTAAATTTTCCAGTAAGGTTTCTTCCGTCTGTTGCGAGGTCTATCGCGATTACGGATTTTACGCCCTTGACCGCCTCGATTTTTTCGCGAATGATGCGCTGGGCTACGTCGAGGTGTGAAACGGGTAAACCGGCTATCTTTTCAAGCCAGGGAACGCCGTGTTCGATGTTGGTGAACGCTTCCCCTTCTTCCGTCTTTAACAGGCAGAGAACAGCCTGTCGAACCTTCTTGGCGATGTTGCCGATACGGCAGATATGGTCGCCATCAAGGAAAATGTCGTGGGAATTGTCAAGGGCCATTTCATTCATCAGCCCGTAAACTAGATACGCTTTGGTGTAAGGCGTGAATTATGCCAAATCAACCCAAAAGACACCAAAAGAAGGGATGAATAATTCTTATTTACGCCTTGCGAACCTGTGCGAATTGAGTATATTTTGAAGGAAAGAAATAAAGGTTCTGAACAAATGACGACTACGCTTTACGAGAATATCACCAAGAAGCTCAAGCTGGAAAAAGGAACGTACAGCTGGGCAAAGGATTATTTCTCCGCATGGCATAGGAGTAAGGTCGGCCTTTTGGATGATGCCATCGAAAGCTATTCTGACGGTGTGCCTCGCGCCGTGTTTGACAAGCACCTAGTCGATGAAGCGGAAACAATAGCCAAGTTCACGACGATGCGCGAACTGCTGCTTCATATTGCAAAGATTGCCGAAACGGAAGGCTTCGTTTAGCTGAAATTTGAGAATGAAAGAAAAAGGCGCTCTCGCTTGGAACGCCTAATTATCGCAAAAGACACCAAAAGAAAAGCCCCTACAAGGTGAGCGCTTGCCTTGTAGGGGGAAATTAGGTGGGACAATTCAATCTATTTCTTTAATTGTATGACCCCGATATGGGGTACTAATCTGTGTTTTTGCATCGCCGTTGAAGGCTCCGCCTTATCATCTTGTGCAGCCCTTTCGGACTTCTTATCTATATTTGTTCCCTTGGAGGGAACCAAATCAATCATGCCGACAGTTATCTTGCGCACTGATACGACTATCGGTCTAATATCAAATTCAATAATGTATTTGGTGCTGGCGGGATGATGGTTAGCGTTCATCGAGCCAATCCAATGGACGGAGAAGCCTGCGAATAATATCCTTAGGGTCCGGGTCCGTAATAAAGGGAGGAAGAATTTTTTCAATGCAATTGAAAATACTCATTTTTTATTCCTTTCCCACTTCCATGTGGGCGATTGTTTTTTTTATTTGCTGCAGCTCGTACTATTTCATAGTAGCCTCCTTGTAAAGGTCGCTCTTCATCAGAACCTTTTGTTGTGTCGTTCTCATCCTTGCCGAAGGACTTACGAATGACGGTGAATTGGATTCTCGGCTTTGTTCGAAGTGCAAGCTAGTTTTCGTTTACTTGCTTCACAACTTCTTTCGCGACCTCGGTTACGACAGCCACTACGACTACCTTGACCAAGCTTGAAAGGAATCCTGACATTGGATTTACCCCTATTGCTGCTGTTCATCGCGGTGGTAACGATGAACTGTGAACTTGTACAGATTCGCTATTCGATTTGAATGGTTCGTCCGGCCACGAAAGCAAATTTACGATTTTTTTTGTCGCGAGTCAAGATGGGGTGTCAAACCGTTTTTCTAAAAATTATTAGCTTGTTCTATATTTTCAGAACAAACTAAATGACATAAAATGACGGAGAAAATTTTTTATACTTTTTATGCTTTTTATTATTTTTTTTATTGTTTGGGAATTTGGAAAATATAGGTATGGCAGAGAAATTTTTGATTCTTTTTTTTCGATGTTAGAGAATAAAAGTTCTTTTTTTTCTTGCCATTCCTCTTGGTTTATAAGATTTAAATGAAATCTAAAAAAACATGCTCGAAATGTCAAATTTTCCAGGTATAATTGCACGCAGTTCAAAATTTTTTTGGCTATGTCACAACAAACAGTTGATAAATAGCCATTTTTATAGGGGAGTATCAGAACTCCCCTACAAACTGTTATTTGCAGTTATCTATACTCATTTGGAATTTCGATATGAAGTGTCTCACACAATAACTTCACAT